>NZ_JAXMOH010000006.1:0-210572 GCF_034670005.1 Thalassovita sp. | reverse complement strand
CCAGCCTGGTGCTCCTTCAGGATGCCGATAATCTGATCTTCGCTGAAACGGCTTCTCTTCATCGTCTGTCTCCTTCGTCAGAGAACAGACTAACCTCAAACTGCGGACTTTTCAGGGGAGCACGTCACCCCCTCTCGGTGATTGCATGCAATCACCTGCCGGCAATGGTTGACTTCGAAACCAGACAGCTCAATCTGAACAAGGCAGGTGTCTAGGAAACTAGGGGCACCTCAGATTGACTACGGGGCTATCTATGAGCGACAGGCAATCAAAGACAATCTATAGACTCACAAGCCTACCCATATCGGAAGGATGCTTCCGTACGTAGTCAACTCTGTAGCTGCCACAACGGCTCCCGAGTGCCTATCTTTGCGGTGCGCTCCGGCAATGGGTGCCCAGCACCAAGTCCGATTAGGCGTCTTCGGGAATCCGCCCCTGTTAGGGCTCGGCGGATCCTCTTTTTAAGCGCATCCCGATCCCCTCCTTGCAAATTGCCCGTCAACGAACACTATCGGCGCTTACACAGCCGCATGGGACATGAGAGAGATAAGACGAAAAAAGGAAGGGCCGTAGCCCTCCCTCATGATCGATATTTCCCTAGAACCACTCTGGCAAGTGATAGCGGCCCCGATCAAAAACCGTCTTTTGTCGTAACGTCGGTGTTTGGGTGTCGGACAACAGATGTAGCGGTAAGGACTTATTGGCCACTATGAAGAACACCCTTATTGATTTCATTGAATAATTTATCGAGGCTTTCATGAAATTTGGCCACTATGGAAGCATATGCTGACCACTGCTTGTAAGCATAACTTGGCCACTGCATTTTTTCCAAACCAATCGAGACCAAGACATGAAAAAAGCCGCCCTCTCGGGCAGCTTCATAAATTTCATGCGATGAACGGGCCGGTAAGCCACTATATATTAAGTGAATAGCTCCGGCTTCAGATCGTCATGCCGGTAGAAATCCAGGCCGATCTCGGATTTGGCCAACACCGGCCGAATGCTCCGCCGTTTCAGTCGCCTGACCACTTCCCCGATCTGCAGGTTATAAAGTTCGGCAATCCTTGCCGGATGACTGAACCTGGCCTTGAAGTCAGCGATGACTGCCGGCTCGAACTGTGGGATCCGATGACTGGCGTCAGGGCTAACAACCCAATTGACCGCCAAGCTCACCTCCTTTGGGCATCGGTCCACCAGACGCCAGCCAACATCCCTCGGTATCTTCAGCGCGCCGAAGGCAGCAGCCGGTTGAAGACCCGCCATGCAGGCTGCCGCGTGCTGCTTGACCTCCGCGGGATCCACCCGAAGAGCGCTGATCCCATCTTGGCCCTTCAAACGAAAGACGCGCTCAAGGAAGCCACCGAGGATCATGTGCACCACGGTAATGGCCGGCACCTTGGCCTTTTCTGCAGCTTTCGAAATAGGCACGAGCGCGGCGGTCTCAGCATTCAGCTCGGCCGATTTCGCCTGAAGCTTACCAACCAGCATGGCAATCTCCTCGCGATCCACAGCCTTCTGTGTCCGGCCCCTCGCTCCCGGATTCCCGTAATAGATGGGAGTAAGAAGCCGATCGTCGAAGAGCTGATCGACGATCGGCCGTGTGAAGTCCATGTTCTTCCAAAGCGAGATCACGTTCACAGTGCGCTTCATCCGTCCTGCGATAGAGCGACCCTCACCCACCGGGATCGGGAAATGTGCCGGTGCATTCTCCGGGATCGCCCCCGCGGCAACCAGCACGTTGCTCAGGGTCCGAGAGTCGAGGGATTGCTCCTTGGCCAGGGATGCGACCGTGTGCAACAGGCGGTCGGGAAGTTCGACGCCCAGCACCTTCGTCCCAGCCGGCATTGCGATGTTCTCGGTAATGACGTCGCGGAGTATGCGCGCGATGTCCCCTGGCTCCTTGAGCGATTTCGAGTGCGCCAAGGCATTATAGAAGCACCCGAAGATCTTGCGGGCACCAGGCGTGCCTGTCGCGTCGTCGAATTTCCGGAATTGCGTCATGAGCGCCTCCCGGATGCCGTCCTCGCCGCGCGACGTAAATTGGAAGCCAACGCGACCGGCATGATCCCAATCGTCAGATGTGAGCTCCGGGAGCTTCTGCGTCGGCCCGTAGGCGACCAGCACACCCAAAAGCTCCGTTGCGCGGCTTGCCTGATCAAGGGTTTGCGCATCCAGCCAATCTGGGCCAACAATTCCTTCCAGGCGACCATGCACGTAGCTCTGCAGCGGCGAGACCGAGCGACGCGCTGAATTCTCCATCATTGCCTGGAGTTCGCCGCCCCGTTCAGGGACCCGGCAATCCAGCTCGTGAAGCTTGTCGTCCCAAGCGGCCTGCGCTTGGCGCACCAGCGCAATTTCGTGGTGGGGACACGTCCGCACAACCGAAAGCGTCCAGAGCCATCGTCCACGGCGCCATCCCATCTTATCGTCCTCTGCCAGGCAGGCCGGGCAGAATACGGTGTGCGGGTTTGACAGGAACTCGGCGGTGACCAGCTCACCACGGAGATCATATGTCCGTTTACCCTGGCGGACTGCAGCATTTCGGCGCAGATCATCCAGCGGCGCACCCGAAATCTCCGCCAGCCTTGCGATAGCGCCCGATTCTGAAGACGCAATCGACTCCGGGCGGATCTGCACATCCCTCAGAAACGGAACCATTGGCTTGGCGGCATGAAAGCGAGCCAAGCGGGCGGCATATGACAGAGGCGTTTCGATAGGATCGAACGACAGGAATGGAAACAGCATGATCACCGGCCCTTTTTGTCTCGGGGCGGAAGGGGCTTCTCAGAGAGGTCGATCTTCGACCAAGCGTTCGACAAGAACACGTTCTTACCGACTTCCGCGTCTTCCTGTACAGCCCAGTCCTCCGCGAAATGAGCCTTCTCAAGGCGCGACTCGCCTGCCTCAACCGCGATTTCCAGCGCCCTGAGAGTATTCTTGATAAACCACCCGAACCGTCGGCGGCTGGCGTGCACGAGACGTTCGACAAGGTCCGGCTCTTTCGGAGCGGCGATCCCGACTTCCGCACACAAGGTATGAAGGATTCCCTTCAAGAGACGCTCGTCCCGAACCGGGGAAATATCAACGAAGGACAGCTTCTGGTATCGGCGATTGATTTGGTCGTCATAGGCAGCCAGGTGCCGCAGTTCATCGATGCCAATGAGAATTACGCTGACGGCGCCCTCTCCCTGCATGAGGTTTTTCAAGCGCTTTTGCATATTGCGGATCTCGAAAGCGCTGGCAGTCCCGAGAAGGTCGTGCCCCTCATCGATACACACGATTACCGTATTCAGCAGACCCAAACGGTGCTTTACCATCTTCCAGATCTCTTGCTCATTACTGGATCTTGAGACACTCGTGTATCCGGTCTTATCGAGGATCGCGATGCCGAGGGCTTTTGTCGTGGCCGGGCTCGGAGCTGCATCCAACATGATCCAGGGCATGTGGCCCTCGCCCCTGGATTGGAGAAGCGGATGCGTCTTGAGACCATGCATGACCAGCGAGGTTTTACCTCCGCCGGCAGCCTCCATTACGAAAAGCCCCTGCGCGTCACCTGTTCCGCGATCTTTGCGCGGTGACGCAATCGACTTTCCTTGGCTGTCACGCGCGAGAAGACGGTTGAGACGCAGCAGGAACTGGTCGTCTCGTTCGGTCGGAATGTATTTGTCGGCCGCGCGATCCAAGGCGGCCAGCTGGGCTTCGACAGAAATCTGTGTCATGCTTTATTTGTCCCTGAGCTGAAGGATGAAGTTGTCATCCTCGCCGTCGTCATCGTCGTTGGCGGGCTGACAATCAGTAAATTGGATCGTCTCGGGAGGGTCGGAAGAAATTTCTTCAGCAGGCGCGCGGGGTGCCTCATTTGCATGGACGCTGGCCGTATCCCCGGCAGTCGGAAGGCTGGTACCGAAGTCGCCCAGGTTAGTCTGCGGAGGTTCCTCATCGCAGCCGTCATAGACGTGGAAGCCAATGAAAGCCTCACGCTCATGGCGATCAATCGTCTCGGCATCGATCGTGTCGAGGACCAGGCCGACCTTTGCCATCGCGTCGGCGTTCAGACTCTCGATATAATCGAGCGCCTGCTGCACGACACGGCTTTTGAGCTCGGCGGCCTTTGTATGTTTGGCCCGCAATTCACGATGTGCCATCCGCCATTTCTGATAGGAGACCCCATGAAAACAGCGATGGACGGCAAAAACCTCCGTCCACTGGGTTCCGATCTTGACCCAAATGGCGCCGATATCCTCGGGATAATAACGGATCTCCATCTTCCGGTCAGGGTTGTGCAGCATGTGCGTCGCGAGTGCCTTGGAATGATAGTGCACGCCTGCAACGGTGAGCCCGTCTTTCTGGAGCGTCCGCGACAGCTCTTCTCCGAAAATCAGCCGTCGGCGCCGCAAAGACGGCGGCGGCGTCACCCCGTACTGCATTGTGAGCCGGTTCCAGCAATCGCGCGGTGTTTCCTCGTACAGTCCCTCATGAGGTTCGTTGTGGTAGACATCGACGATCCAGCGGACGAGTACCGTGCAGAGCTCGTCCACGGTAAGCGCTGCCTTTTCTTTGGGTTTGCTGCTGCCCTTTCGCAGGATGCTGCCGAACGTGCAGCCAGACAGCCGCGGCATCAACTGGGACGAAATCGTTCTGAAAACACGCTCGATATAGGGCTTTAGCCACGGCCGTGCACCAGGACAATGAACCAGAGTAATCCCGAGGTCGCAGAGCCTCGTTCGGAAATCATGTCCTACAAATTGTTTGCCGCAGTCTGTGACGAGGGTCCCCATCAGACCGTGTTCCGACCACGTTTCTTGAGCATCGGCGGCGCTGGCCCAGACCCCCTTGTCGCGCATCCCCATCTCAACGGCGCGCAACCCGCTCTTCGCGGAAGGGGTGCGCGACAAGGTCATTCCCAAGATGCACCGCGTGCGCACATCGAGAAGAACGGTGATCCACCACCGTTTTATCGACCCGTCCAGACCGAGTTGCGCTTTTTCTTCATCAGTCATCATTTTTAGGAGCCCTGAGTCCGCCATGAGAGACACCAGGTCGATTTTCTGTTCATCCATCTCCACACGCTGCAACGGGCGCTCGACATCGATCCCCTCCCCCACCGGAGAAAAAGCACGCATGGCTGCGTCCGCGCCCTCACGGGCCAGTTTCACACGGAAGGGTGCAAGATGATGAATTGCGGCCAGGATCGTGACGCGTGAGGGGCATTTCAATAGGTCCGTTCGCCCCTCGGCTTCGCGCTCCGCGTTTTCCGCGGTAAACGCATTCCGGACATCCTTCACGATGTTGGCCGGCGTCTTTTTCAGCTCACTCAGGTATCCCGGGAGCTTGGAATACATAAAGAAGCGCTGTTCTTCCGTCAGCTTACGTCCGTAGTTTCCCCGTTGTGAGACATCGTCGTATAGTCCAGCCAGACCATCCTTCTCGTATGCTGAGACCCAACGACGCAAGGAGCGCGGGCTCACGGTTTCGCGGATTGTCGCACGGGTGTCGTAATCCCTCATCATTCTCGCTGCCGCACCCAGAATGCTATCCATTCCCTCACGGATCGATGTATCCGTGCGTTTAATCTTTCCGTCCTGATATTTTTCGAGGAATGCCAAAACGATGGCTTCGCGTTCCGAACCGCGTCGCTTTTCCTCGTCACCCAACAGACTCAGCATCTCGGGCGGCATTTCCGTCAGGTAGTTGAATTCACGGTCCGGACGGTGGTCGAAATGCCCAGTTTCGAGCATCTCCGCGATGGTGGCATTGTCGTATTTTTCCCGGGGTCCTTGGCCGTCAGCCGGTACAAAGTAATGGCAATCCCCATGGGACGAGATGTAGCGATACTGGCGCCCACGGATGAAGATGGTGTCGACGTTCTCGAATGTGTAGCGGGGCGCGAATGCGCTCTTGACGAAATCAAGCATCGTAGTGACTCCGGGTGACGTAGGTTTCGTAGGAGATGCGTTCCTGCCGCGTGAGCTTCAGTTCATGGGAGCGGATCAGGCGAACAAGTGCCTGGAACCCATCGCCGCCATAACCTATGACTTCGACCAGATCGCGGATAAGCACGTGACCGCGGATGTTTCGTATTGCTTGGCGCGCGGCGGCGTCGGCGTCCGGAACAGGACGACGCATCTGGTGCATCATTTCGGAGTTGTAAATCTCTGAGGGCAACAGGTTCTTCTCTGTCACGACCTCGACTCTGTCGGCGAAGCTCTTCGGAACCTTGGATGCGATGTAGCTGAGCTCTTCACGCATCTTCGCCTGCCCAAACCGATAGGCGGCCTTCACCATGATCGCCGTTCGTGAACCATCGGCCTTAGTGGCGCGAAAGTCGAAGAAGTGGCGATTTTTGCCACCATCCGGTGCGGTGAACGAGAACTCGACCTGGTTCTCGACATGCACAGTCCCGGGGCGCGCAAGCAGCGCAAGCAGGACCTGGAGCTCCGTGTAGCTCTCAATGTCCATTCCGCTCTCCTCGTCAGCACCGACGTTGGTCTGTCCCGTGAAATGGTTTCGGCGCCCCTTCGCGACTTTCCGCGCGTTCTGCGGGGGACGGGGGAGTACGATGTTGCCGTCCGGCAATTCCAACATGCTCGATCTCTTCTCGACTGAGGGGCTTTGCCCATTGCTGCACTGTCGAGAACAACCTGCCGCCCTCGAACTATAGAGGAGATTGGCCGATTGGATTTTTCCGGAAGGAATTTTTCCAGAAATCGTATAAGTATTTAGTTTTTATTAATTTATACTGCATTCACTGTCTTCGAACTGCAGGTACATGGCTTATGTCAACACCTTCCCCGTATGCAACGCAAGCCACGCAAGAGCCCCCTCTCGCGCTACGATTTCAACACGGTCAGGCCGCACTCGTCCCTGGACAACCAAACACCGCTGCAAACGCGCCGAACGCTTGAGGAATTTGGGGACCCCGCGCCCGGCGCGCTTGCGCCCGACGGGAAACCCGAATACCCAAACCCAACCTGCAGTCTCTCGCTATGAATGAGGGGCCGGCAGGGGCAGGTCACCCTGAGCAGCAGTACTGCTCGGGGTTTGCGGACAAATATGGTTCGAGAGGCCTTGGCTGCTTGGGGCTCAACGAGCAAATTTGATTTGCCTAACCAGCCCAGTCGCACAGCTCCAAAGCTTTCAAGGGCGGTTACGCAGCTTGATCCATATTTCGAAGTAGTCTACGGCGGCGGCTTCAATCGTGGAGCGTCATCTTGCTTAACTGTATCAAACAATTTCGGTAATCGGGTGACAATTGATCAAATCTGTCTATTATTCTTAAAATAGGCGGCTGATTTAAGGATACGGAGCACTGTGGCACGTAGCGATCTTCTCATAGACCTCGTGAAAGCTGGCGTGGCGGGTGATCAAGCGTCAGTTCGCATGATGGCGGAGGCCATAGCAGCGGACGAGCGCGCCAAGAAACACACTGGTGTAGCTGACCGGATCGCGCGCGCGCTAACGATTACACCCTCATCGACTGCTAACGCCCGCACAGCGGCACCTGCATCGCGTCTTAGAGATGGTGGTGGAGGAATTCAGCGACGCGAACCTAACCGACCTATGGGGGATCTATTCCTTGAGAAGGCCACACGAACCGCATGTCTTGAATTGGTTGAAGAGCAGCAACGCGCTGACGTGCTCCGAGCCCATGGTTTGGAGCCACGCCACCGATTGTTGCTAACGGGACCTCCTGGAAATGGTAAGACGTCGTTGGCGGAAGGCATCGCCTACGAATTGGCCCTCCCACTCTTTGTTGTACGATATGACGCTATCATAACCAGCTATCTCGGAGATACGGCAACTCGCCTGCGGCGCATGTTCGACTTCGTTCGCACAGAACCGTGCGTCCTCTTTTTTGATGAGTTTGACGCAATCGGCAAGGAACGCGGTGATACCCACGAAACCGGAGAAATCAAGCGCGTAGTCACAACTCTACTGATGCAACTTGATGACCTTCCGTCGTATTGTGTCTTGATCGGAGCCACCAACCACCCGGAACTTCTTGATCGTGCTACCTGGCGGCGTTTCGAGATCAAGCTCGATCTTCCCAGGCCAAGCGACGAACAGATGACCGAATTTTTTGCCTTGCGTATTAGGGAGTTCGAAGACAACTTTGGATATACGGCCAAGCGTCTTAGAGCTGCGGTCTGCCCACAAAATTATTCGGAAGCAGAAGATTTTTTTATGGATATCCATCGCCGGCGTGCCCTCGCACAAGGCAACGTCACTTTTAGAACGTTGGTGAAAGACCGCGTTAATGCGTGGGTATCACAGCACGGAAAGATAGCTGGCGATGAGCGAAAGGCCGATTCTACGACTACCTGAACCCACTTTGGATTCTCGCCTACCTGGTCGGCAGGACAAACGCCGCCGCCCTAAAGGTCTTGGCCGACAAGGTCAGGACGCTCGATTGGGCGACACGTTTTCGCGACTCGACGATGCTTTCCGTGGTGAAAATGCCGACGTATTACTTCGTCAAGATCCGGCAGGGATTGCTCCGGAACGCGCTCTGGTATTCGAGTCACTGTTACCGATACAGAATTTTCAGAAAGCAGCAGCAAAGGCTGGCTTCGAGCTCTTAATCGAAGACCGTCTGGGTGACGACCATGAAATTCCAGACGAGATGATTGATGACTATGCTGAAAACGCCGCCCCTACTCTGTACGCCACGATGCCTTCGACGGCAGAACTCGAAAAGCTACTATCGCTATGGCGATCCTACCAAGCACAAGAGAAGGCAGAGCTGGGCTATGCACCTTGGTGGAACCTCTTTGCCATGCTTTCCGATGTTCGCGTTTGGGGGCCTCAAGATCGATTGACCGCCGAAGTACGCGATGAACTCGCCTATCGATTGGATCAAGACGATGAAAGTCCGCTTCGACTTGAGTTAGAAATTTGGCCGACCGCAAATGCCTCATTGCGGGCTCGCTGGCAGCGAGAAACTCAAGCGAAAATTGTAGGCCTCGGTGGCCGAATTCTTGCTACAAGCGCAATTGATGAGGCCGATTTCATTTATCAGGCCGTCTTAGCGGAAATGCCAAATGCATCAGTGCGGGCGATGCTTGATAATCCAATGGCTCCCGAAGGTATCGCAACCCTTGACGGTCTGCAGTTCATTTTGCCGCAAATGGTCGCACAATCGCTCCCAGACAAAAGCGGCACCCAACATGTTCTTGAGGATGTCCCTCTCGAACCATTCGACGGAAATGCTCCTTTTAGGGTCGTGTTACTGGACGGTACGCCTATTGCAGCACACCCAGCACTTAACGATGGAGTGATAATTGAGGATGTACATGAACTCGTACCACTGTCTCAAGTAGAACACCGTCGCCATGCCACTTCCATGGCTTCGCTCATCCTACGCGGCGATTTGAAAGCTGATGGCGTCCCAGTCCCAGACACACGCCTTCTGGCGATACCTATCCTTGTCGACGACGAGAATGGCGCGTCGTCACCCAACGATCGTCTTTTCGTAGATCTGGTTCATGTGGCCCTGGCACGAGCCTTTCTCGGCGATGATGCGCTCGCGCCTGAAGCTCATCTCGTTAACTTTTCTGTTGGTATAAGAAATGCGCATTTTGCTGGAAAAATTGGATCTCTTGCACGGCTACTCGATTGGTGGTCCGAACGGCACGGGCTTCTATTCATGGTTGCGGCAGGCAATGTGCCAGCGAGCCTGACTATTCCTGGCACGACTTATATGAATTTTGAGGACGCAGAACCTGCTGAACGACGAATGCTCGTTGAAACAGCTCTAAAGGAGAACAGACATACCCGTACTCTGATGGCTCCAGCGGAAGCAATGAACGTTTTAACTGTTGGCGCAAGTTCTCAAGACCTTACCGAACCCGCGGCACCTTCACCTGCCGGAACAATCGCGTTGCATAACAACGGGCAAGTTTTCCCAGCTTTGTCATCAGCAATTGGCCTTGGTGCTTTTCGATCAATCAAACCCGATTTCCTGGCAACAGCGGGCGAGCATGAGCTGCGGGTGTCATCAGCTGGGTCAGCAGGGGTTGCTCTACGTGTGATCGACAAAACCCAACGAACTGGACTTCATGTGGCCAGTGTCCAAAGGGGCGTTGCGGGGAGTTATAGAACACGAGGTACAAGTTGTGCGAACGCGTTGGCATCCCGAGCGGGTCTTTTCTCTATAGCGTCTCTTATGGAGTCTGATGGGCCCTACGCTGATACTCCACTAACCCCACGCGACAAAGCTCTGCTGACAAAGGCGTTAAGCATCAATGCGTCTGCATGGCCGGAAACAGCAGTCACACGCTTTGCGCAAGAGTGCGCACCTAATCCAAGACAGCATGCAAGAGCGCGCGAAGAGGTCTCTCGGTATTATGGACACGGACTTCTCGACAGCATCAGGATGCGGGAAGCCCCACCTACTGGTGCTACACTTGTAGGCCTCGGGACGCTCCGAAAAGACAAAGCAGCAATTTTCCAAGTGCCACTTCCCCCGTCTTTGAGTGGGGAGCGTATAGGCCGCTCAATGCTCGCAACCATTGCTTGGTTTTCGCCGGTACGCCCGACCAGAGCCCGGTATCGACTGGCCGCGCTCGATGCAGTTGCACATGGCTATGACATGTTTGGTGAGTTGATCCCAGATGATGGATGGGCTCTCGCAATGAAGTCAGACCAACTGGATAAAAATTTAATTGGGCGAGGTACGGTCTGGTCCCGCAGACTCATTCACAATGCGGCAACGGTTCCAAGTTTCGGTGAAGGATTGGACCTGCCTATTCGCGTTCAGTGTCGTGATAGCTCAGGCGGCGGCCTTAGCCCCGACGACGATATTCCGTTTGCCCTGGTAGTTACTATCGAGGTCGAGTCTGGAGCCTCGTTCGACATTCACCAAGAAATCGAGGAAAAATTGAGAGTTGGTGTACGGTCCGAGGAGTGAAACCCGCCGCGAGGAGATCATATTTTTTACGATAAGCCGGAAGATCAATTCCGGAGAATGACGGGTACGACTAACACACTTGCAGCAATACCCTTGAACCTTGCTGAACTCTTAAAATTCTTTTGAAGGTGAAAAATGAAGTTTATTAACCAGACATATCCGCCCGGAGATTTTGAAACACATAAAAACCTTTGTGTTTTGTCTGATGACGGCTGGGATGACTTCGGCTTTAAGACAGCGTTCAAGGCAACCCTTTTTGATTCTCAAGGCACCCGTTACGACTTGGGATCTCTAAAGATTATGTCCAAGGGAATGGAGTCCGGCAGAGTTAGGATTCCGAGAAATTCGGATGGCTTGGGGCCAACCTACTGCTCGCTCGGCGGCGACAGGGACTACTATTTAGGACTTGCTGAAATTGATGTGCCGCTACGCAATTCCTATTTGGACGGGGTCCGAGATTGTGTTAAAAATCTTGATATTTGGGCTGAGTTTCGGGAAGAAGAAGCGATGGGGTCGTCGCTTCTTCGATGGGTTTCAGTAAGAGATGTAGAGGTTAGTTTTCCAAGGATTCTTGCTGGAAGTAGCGAACTGACATCATTTAGTTTCAAGTATTTATTTCGTCCATACATTGGCGCTGAGGAAGAATTCTGCCATTTTCAGGTCGAGCCAGAAACACTGCCGCCAAGCAATATTCATGTGCTCATTGGGAGAAACGGTGTTGGCAAAACTCGCCTAATCGCAGGAATGGCGGACGCACTTACAGAAAGCAAAGCTGCTACGATCAGCCTACCAGGGCGGTTTGAATTTCTGGACAAGGAATCCGATGCCGAAACTGACTTTCTCAACCTTGTGGTAGTCGCATACAGCGTGTTCGATCGACTAAATCCGATCAACAAGGGAACTAATCGCACGAAGCGTGGCGTTCCATACCAATACGTCGGAATAAAGAAATTCTCTGATGGAGAAGCGGAAGAGGACATCACTCTAAAATCTTCGGATGACATGACGTCTGAGTTTGATGATTGTCTGTGGTCCATCATTGCCGACGCCAGCCGGTTGGAACGCTGGATTAAGGCTCTTAAGGTGCTGGAGTCAGACCCTGGAATAAAAGCCTTAAATTTTCCCAGCCTTTTGGAAGATCCTGACGACCTAATGCGAAACGAGATTAGACAGAAATTTGAGGAGCTCAGCTCAGGCCATAAAATTGTGCTTCTAACCATTGCGCGCTTGGTAGAACTCGTTAGCGATCGGACACTTGTACTTATCGATGAGCCTGAGACGCACCTTCACCCACCACTATTAGGATCATTTGTTCGAGCTCTATCTGAGTTGCTGATGGCAAGAAACGGGGTGGCGATTCTGGCTACCCACTCACCCGTTGTTTTACAGGAGGTTCCGTCGAGCTGCGTTTCCGTGTTACGCAGTTCCGGAAGTTCTATGCGAATAGACCGCCCTGAAATAGAGACATTTGCGGAAAACGTTGGCATGCTCACCCGCAAGGTCTTCGGGCTCGAAGTCGAGGAGAGTGGGTACTTTAATCTGATTCGAAAGAATGCCGACGGGCGTGTTTTTGAAGATCTTCTTGACCAGTTTGACAACAATATCGGCACTGAAGGCCGAGCTCTTGCCAGGGCGCTCACTGCTAAGGGTGAGGGCCAATGAGATCAATTAATTGCATACAAAAAGAACACGAGGACCTCTATCGGAGCTGTATCGGGCAAACGCAAAATGCACAAAGGCGGGCAATGCTTGAAACGATGACGCAGCGGGTTGTGGATGCCGGAGAATCATACGCAACCGCGCTCACGGCAGGTCGTCCCGATTCAGTTGTTGCGATGGCAATGTCTGATGAAGAAAAAGAACAGATCAGCAAGGTGTATGACTCTCGGCTCGTTTCAAAAAAAGGGGTCGAGCGCGAAACGTACGACCAAATTAGAACACTTGTTGGGAAATGTCCCTTTTGCGGTTTTGGAGAGGTTTGGGAGGTCGACCATTACTTACCAAAAGATCAATTCCCTGAGCTAAACGTGCTCCCAAATAACCTCGTACCTATATGCCACGGCTGCAATCATACAAAGTTGACCTCCCTTCCTGAAGCTGCGAACCGCAGCTTACTGCATCCTTACTTTGATGTACTGCCAAATGAAAAATGGATGTTCGCACGACTAAACATTGAGGAAGGCGGGCCAGTATTAGAGTATTTTGCACAGTTGGATACTCGCCACGGTGCCTTGTCTGATCGTTTAAGCTTTCACTTTACAAAGTTAGAGTTGCCGCGCCGTATGAAATCCATCTCAGCTCAAGTTCTTGTTGAGATGGAGGCGGATATAGAAGAACACCTAAGTAATTTTGGCGAGCAATGGATTAGTGATCACTTCCGAGATCAGGGCGAAAGAGTGTTCCGTCGCCACGGAAACACTATTGAAATGGCGGCCTATTTTGCTGCAGCGCAAAACCTCAATTATTGCGCTGGAGCGTATCGCAGTTGACTCGGACTGTCGGCTGTAAAAGGTTTCCTGTACATTTAGCAGGCTGCTGAAGAAGTCGCCGCTCGGAAACGCTGTTCTGGCTATGGGGTGAATGCGCCCTGCGCTCGTCAACAAGGGTCCAAGATTTTCGGGCCCCATGCAATCGTCTGCGCGTTCCGGGGTCATAGTATTGTTCGGCACACTGCATCCTGATGGTCTTAGACAGCAGTTGTATTGTCTCAGGGAAAGCGGGTTTCAAATTTTTTTCACAATCTTCTTCGTCATGGGAATTTTGGCCAACCTCTTATCCAGGAGCCATCAAGAAGGACGATACGCAATGAAGGGAAAATTGACAGACACCGCCATCGACTGATTTTCGCGCCCTCAGAATGAGACGCGCAACTCAGCAGATGACGATCACATGAACCTCCAAAACATCCTGACCCGCTGGGACGAAACCTGGCAACTTTCTCAATCAGGAGGCACCATGTACTACAGCAAGATTATCCCCGACCCCAAACTCCCCCGTGGAAACGGACGCGAATACGCGTGTCGGGCGTATTTCCAAAACCACGATGAAGCCCTCGGCCACGCCGCATTGCTGATTGGTGGGCGGCGCGGCGCGCGGCTGATCAATGCCGTTCGCGAGGCATTGGACCGCCCAGGTCCATTTACCCGCCGTCTGCGCCGTCAATTGCTTGAGCTGCGGAACCTTCTGTTCCTCGAATACGCTTACAATGACGACTGGAGCGATGGCCCGGACCTTGCACTGCTCGAACCCGATGATCCAATTGTTCCGGAAATCTGTCTCCTCGCGGATGGCTTGGAGCAGGCCCTCCATGATGCAGGGGTATTCAGAACCGAGACCACTCAGCCAGCGTGATGTGTCTCCCCGCGCCTCGTCACCTCGGCGGCGGCGCGGGGGATCTCGCAAGAAAAGTTGGAGCGCGAGCAGTTTTCTTCTTCGTACTTTCGCAAAACGACCAATCTCATTGATACCAGCAAACACACCCCTTCCGATCCAAACAAAAGGAGCACACCGCCAGACCTTCCACCTCCTCCATGCAGGATTTTTCTGACGCCGCAGAATGGCACCCACCCCAAACAATCCAACTACATGAACAGGAGATCTCCCATGGACACCACCAATGAAAACATCGCACAGGCTGCGTATGACCGTATCTCAGATACGGAGCAGCATCTACGCCGTCACGGTCCTGCACTGTGCAATCTGTTCGACGCATTCGATGCGCCTTCGGGCTTTGATGCGCTTTGCGATCTGCATAGCATCTTCGGGAACCAGCACCCGGACGCCAAAATGATTAAAACAGCGCTTCAGGAGATTGAAACATTTCTGGCAAAGCAGACATCGCAAGCTGCAGATGCTGCCGCGCGGGATCGAAATTTCGATGCCTCTGGTGCCCTGCGCTGGCATGGCGCTCGTATCAGTGAACTGCATGCGCGGTTCTGCAATGCCGACTGACACCATCTCGGGCTGTCAGCTGCAACACGCTGGGCGTCTGGGCTCCGTCCCCGACGAGGATTACCCTCTCCATCAAGACATCTGCGACATCTCAATGTGGCTTGTACAGAAGTTTCGGTTGCCATTTGTCCATCTCTGGGTGGACCGGCACCCATATCAGCGAGGACGGGAAATCGCATGCATTTCGGTCATGCAATGGCAGCATCACCTTAATCTCGTGGCTGCTGCGGCGAAGGAGGCGTTTCTTGCACTCGGATATCAGATCCTGGACCTTGGGGATGCTTTGATGCCTTGCGCCTGTTGTGATGGCGGACATTCTCATCACGAGGCCCTCAGAGCCCATGCCAGGATAGAAGCAGCGCTACGGGCACGAACAACAAGCCGTTCATAAGCCAGACAAAAAAACAACGATAAATGGGGTGGCCTTTGGCCGCCCCATTTACGTTTCCGCGCTCAAAAGATTTGCTCAGTACAAGTGCCTCGGGTTTTCGTTCCCGGCGAGACAACCTATCGCCTTGGCCAACAGACACAGCTGCCCCACTCAACACGTTGATCCCACGGAAGCTACACTGTTCCGGACGACCCACTGGTCCAAGGTCAACCGCACCACCCCCGACAAGGAGCAATGGGCTTGCCCCCTGTTCTGGAGAATTCTAAACCAGATAGGAATTTCTTCGAATTCGGTTTTGGGCGGCATTCCTGCCGCACCATATCCCTTGGGACAGAGTCGAACCATGGGCATCGTGTTTCGGGGCTTAAACCGCGACAACCGGGCGTTTCTGCCCGGTGGTCACATTATGCTTCCAAGAATGGCCAAAAAACCACCCAAAAAGGACAATTAGTCCTTTCAGTTACAACAGACAGCCAGAGAGATGTCGCTCAGCCGCATTTCGAATGGCCGCAACTCATACAGGTCATGCAGCCTTCGACCATGCGCAAATCGAACTGACCGCAGCTCGGGCAGGCTTTGCCGCGCGGGGCTTCGCCCACCGCCATAGCAACGGCCTTGGGGTCCGATTTCAGCCCCATGCCTTCGCCTTCGATAAAGCCGGTATGGATCAGATGCTGTTCAATCACCCCGCCAATCGCCGCCAGGATCGAAGGGATATATTTACCCTGCATCCAGGCGCCGCCGCGCGGATCGAACACCGCTTTCAGCTCTTCCACCACAAAACTTACATCGCCGCCACGCCGGAACACTGCCGAGATCATCCGGGTCAGCGCCAGCGTCCAGGCATAGTGCTCCATGTTCTTGGAGTTGATAAACACCTCGAACGGGCGGCGGTGGCCGCCGATCACCACATCGTTGATGGTCAGATAGATCGCATGTTCACTGTCGGGCCATTTCAGCTTGTAAGTATGACCTTCCAGCGACTCGGGCCGATCCAGCGGTTCGGACATATAAATCACGTCAGCGCCGGTATCGGCTTCGGGGGCCTTTTCGCTGACTTCGCTCACGCTCAACACCGATCCGGTCACGTCGTTGGGCCGGTAGGTGGTGCAGCCTTTGCAGCCGGTTTCATAGGCTTCTATATAGACGTCCTTGAACGCTTCGAAGCTGATATCTTCGGGGCAGTTGATGGTTTTCGAGATGCTGGAATCGACCCATTTCTGTGCCGCCGCCTGCATTTTGACGTGATCCAGCGGGGCCAGCGTCTGTGCATTGACGAAATAGTCGGGCAGCTCCCTGTCACCGAATTTGTCACGCCACATCTGCACCGCGTAATCGACCACTTCTTCCTCGGTGCGGCTGCCGTCCTTCTGCAGAACCTTGCGGGTATAGGCATAGGCAAAGACCGGTTCGATGCCGGAACTCACATTGCCGGCGTAAAGCGAAATCGTGCCGGTGGGCGCGATCGAGGTCAGCAGCGCGTTGCGGATGCCATGTTCGGCGATCTCGGCGCGGACATCGTGATCCATTTGCAGCATGGTTCCAGAGGCGAGGAATTTGTCCGCGTCGAACAGCGGAAAAGCCCCCTTTTCCTTGGCCAGTTCGACCGAGGCCAGATAGGCGGAGCGCGCGATCTGGCGCAGCCAGTCTTCGGCCTGATGCGCGGCTTCGTCGCTGCCATAGCGCAGGCCGACCATCAACAGCGCATCGGCCAGACCGGTAACACCCAGCCCGATCCGGCGCTTGTTCTGCGCCTCTTGCGCCTGTTCGGGCAGCGGGAATTGCGACACGTCCACGACATTGTCCATCATCCGCACCGCGACCCGCACCAGATCGTCCAGTCGATCCTGATCCAGCTTGGCCCCCTTGCCAAACGGATCGGCGACCAGACGCGCCAGATTGACCGATCCCAACAGACAGGCACCATAGGGCGGCAAGGGTTGTTCGCCGCACGGGTTGGTCGCCGCGATGGTTTCGCAATAGCTGAGGTTGTTGGCCTTGTTGATCCGGTCGATGAAGATCACGCCGGGTTCGGCGAAATCATAGGTCGACTGCATGATCTTGTTCCACAGGTCGCGCGCCTGCAACGTGTGATAGACCTTGTCGCCAAATTTCAGTTCCCACGGACCGTCCGCCTTGACCGCAGTCATGAAATCGTCGGTGATCAGCACCGACAGGTTGAACATGCGCAGCCGGGCGGAATCGGATTTGGCGGTGATGAAATCCTCGATATCGGGGTGATCGCAGCGCATCGTAGCCATCATCGCGCCGCGTCGGCTGCCGGCGCTCATGATAGTGCGGCACATCGCATCCCAGACATCCATGAAGCTGAGCGGACCCGATGCATCCGCCGCCACCCCCAGTACATCCGCGCCGCGTGGCCGGATGGTGGAAAAGTCATAGCCGATGCCGCCGCCCTGTTGCATGGTCAGCGCGGCCTCTTTCAGCATATCGAAAATGCCCGCCATACTGTCGGGGATGGTGCCCATGACAAAGCAGTTGAACAGGGTCACGCTGCGACCGGTACCGGCCCCGGCGGTGATCCGTCCGGCGGGCAGGTATTTGAAATCCTCCAGCGCGTCATAGAATCGCTGTTCCCAAAATTCGGGATCTTTTTCAGCTTTAGCCAGCGCGCGGGCGATCCGACGCCAGCTGTCTTCGACCGTCCGGTCCACCGGGGTGCCGTCAGCGTCTTTGAGACGGTATTTCATATCCCAGATCTGTTCGGAAATGGGCGCGGCGAAACGGGTCATGTGTCGGGTCCTTCAAGTTCGGTGAATCGGAACGGCATAGGCGTGGCGGCTTCGATACTACAGGCACCCCGGAACTCTCAACGTCAAAACTTCCACAATCGGGAAATTTGTGCCCATGGTACCACAACACCTTGTCCACAGCCACCGGAAGACTACAATATCGAGTTATAATTCTGGACGACTCTGTGGGTAAACTGTGGATAAGCACATCAATCTGATCAAACTGAGCGTCGGCTCGGATGGCGTGGAAAACCTGATCGAATGGCAGGCCCTGCGCCGCGCCCAGACAGCGGACGGTTTGCCCCGGCATGTCACCCGGATGTGGCCCAAACGCGACTCCGAGCTGCTGAACGGCGGATCTATCTATTGGGTAATCAAGGGCTTGGTGCAATGCCGCCAGCGCGTTTTGCGGCTCGACGAGGTGATCGGCGAAGATGGTATCCGCCGCTGCGCCATCGTGCTTGATCCTGAACTGCACCGCACCGCCCAGGCCCCGCGCCGCCCGTTCCAAGGCTGGCGTTATCTGCCGCCCGAAGACAGCCCGCCCGATATCGCGGCGCACCGGCAACAGGAAGAAGCGCTGCCAAGCGAATTGTCAGCGGCGCTGGCCGAAATCGGGGTGCTTTGACGCCGTATCGGGTCAGGGGCTCTGCCCCCATCGCGCGATGCGCGATGTCCCCGGGATATTTTTGAAAAGAAGAAGATAGTTTCTTCTTGTTTCGAATACTGCCGTTCGACCGGGGGCCGCGCAGGAGCGGCAAGAAACCGGCTTAATCGACCGCCAGCAGGTGACACAGCGCCTTGAGCGTCTGCCGTTCTTCGACGGTGACCGGGGCCACCCGTGACCGGAACAGCGTCGCCTGCGACTTCAGCACCAGCGCGTCGCTGAGAATCTTCAGGTGATTGGCCCGCAGCGTATCGCCGGTCGAGGTGATGTCGGCCACCGCCTCGGCGGTTTCGTTCTTGACCGTGCCTTCGGTCGCACCCTGGCTGTCGACCAGCTGATAATCGGCCACGCCGTGATCGCGCAGAAATTCCCGCACCAGTCGGTGATATTTGGTCGCCACCCGCAGCCGGAATCCGTGTTTTGCCCGAAATGCCGCCGCCACTGCATCAAGATCGTCCAGCGTGTCGACATCCACCCAGCAGGCGGGCACCGCGATGATCAGGTCGGCATGACCGAAGCCCAGTTCCGCCAGCGGTTCGACCTTCTGGTCCCACTGGCCCAGCTTTTCGCGAATCAGGTCGGTGCCGGTGACGCCGAGATGGATGCGCCCGGCGGCCAGTTCGCGCGGGATTTCCCCCGCCGATAACAGCACCAGTTCGATCCCGTCGATCCCGTCGACCCGGCCGGCATATTCACGGTCCGACCCGGTCCGGCTGAGCCATACATCGCGGTCACCGAACCATTCAAAGGTTTTTTCCATCAACCGGCCCTTGGAGGGCACGCCCAGCTTCACGCTCATTGTCCCGCCTCCAGTTCCAGCAACAGCCCCGGTCGCACCACCCCGCCCACGGCCGGAATTTCGGCGCCCTGCCCCAACACCCGGGTCAACGCATCATAGCGCCCGCCGGTTGCCACTGCGGGAAGATCGGGGCGATTTTCGGCATAGAAGCCGAACACGAACCCGTCGTAATATTCCATCGACGTGCGGCCATAGCTGGCTTCGAAGTCGAGCGCCGCAACATCCACGCCGCGCCGTTCGAGCGCAGCCATGCGCCGCGCCAGCCGGTCCACGGCAGGCCCAATGGCGGGCATATCCACCGCGATGTCGCGCAGCCGTTCCAAAGCATTGGGCAAGGTTTCACGAACCTCCAGGATCGCATCGAGCAACCCGACTTCGCGCTTTGATATCGGGGTCGCTTCGGCGTCGGATTTCAGCGCCGCGATCCGCGCCGCGATCTCGGCGCGCGACCGCAATCCGATATCGGGTCCCGCCTTGGCAAAGGGATCAGCGGCGGCCAGCAGCGCCTGACGCGTCGCCGGAACGGCTGTGCGCCCGGCATAGCGGTCCAGCAGGGCACGGAACCGGCGCGGGTGCCAGATATGACGCCGGAGCGCCGACTTGCGCGCCTGCGTCGTCTGCAACCCGTCGACCGCAGCCATCAGGATACCGATATCGCCGGTTGCGGCGCGCAACCCCAGTCCGCTCAAAGCGGATTTGATCACCGAAAACACCTCGGCATCCGAATCGATGGGATTGTGACGGTCGAACACCTCGTAGCCGACCTGGACATATTCATTGGCCCGGTCGGGATCGTCTTCCTGCCGCCGGAACACTTCTCCGGCATAGGTATAGCGCGCCGGTTCCGCGCCATAGGCCATATGCGCCTGCACCACCGGTACGGTGAAATCGGGCCGCAGCATCTGTTCGCCGCGCAGCGCGTCCGAAGTCACATAGGCGCGGGCGCGGATTTCTTCGCCATACAGGTCAAGCAAAACCTCGGCGGGCTGCAATATCGTAGTCTCGAAGACCTGCGCGCCCTCGGCCTCGAACGCAGCGCGTAGTCGTGCGGCTTCGGCCCGGATCCTGGCTTTGTCAGGCATCGGCCTGCCCTTCCAGAATCTCGCGTACCTTGGCGATCAGATCGGATCGGGGCACTTCGAACTGGCTCGGCCGTTCCTTCCATTCTTCCAACGTGGCGTTCTCGGCGATCTTGGCCCCGAGGATCAGGTCCTTGATCTGCACCACGCCGCGCTCTTTCTCGTCGGCACCTTCGATCACCGCCACCGGAGAATTACGCTTGTCGGCATATTTCAACTGGTTGCCGAAATTCTTCGGATTACCCAGATAGACCTCGGCGCGGATACCGGCGGTGCGCAGCTCGGCCACCATGGCCTGATAATCGGCGATCCGGTCGCGATCCATCACGGTGACCACGACCGGCCCCTGGGCCACCCCGTCCAGCCGTCCCTTGGCATGCAGCGCGGCCAGCAACCGGTCGACGCCGATGGAAATGCCGGTGGCAGGCACGGCCTGCCCGGTGAACCGCTTGACCAGATCGTCATAGCGCCCGCCGCCTGCGACCGATCCGAATTGTCGCGGCCGACCCTTTTCATCGGTGATCTCGAAGGTCAGCTCGGCCTCGAAAACCGGGCCTGTATAATAGCCTAGGCCGCGCACGACGCTGGGGTCGATGACGATCCGGTCGGGGCCGTAGCCCTGAGCGCCCAAATATCCCGCAATCTGGTCCAGCTCTGCGACGCCCTCCACCCCGACCGCGCTGTCGCCAACGGCGGCGTGCAGATTGGCCAAAGTCGCTATGTTATCGGCGCCTTTCGAGGTCAGGAAGCGGATCACCGGCTCGACCTGTTCCGCGCTCAGACCAACCCCGTCGATATAGGCACCCGAGGCATCCAGCCGCCCTTTGCCCAGCAGTTCGCGCACACCATGTTCGCCGACCTTGTCGAACTTGTCGATGGTGCGCAGAACCGCTTCGCGGGTCTCGCCCTGATCGACCCCCATCACCTCCAGCACGCCGTTCAAAACCTTGCGGTTGTTGACCCGCACCACGTAATCGCCACGCGGTATGCCGACCGCTTCGAGCGCGTCCGACAACATCGCGCAGACCTCGGCATCGGCGGCCATCGAAGCGGTGCCGACCGTGTCGGCATCGCATTGATAAAACTGGCGGAACCGCCCCGGCCCCGGCTTTTCATTGCGCCAGACAGGACCCATTGCAAAGCGACGGTAAGGGGTCGGCAGATCGTTGCGATGCTGGGCGTAAACGCGCGCCAGCGGCGCGGTCAGGTCATAGCGCAACGCCAGCCAGTCACCGCGACCATCTTCATCCGCTTCCTGCCAGGCGAAAACGCCCTCGTTCGGCCGGTCGACATCGGGCAGGAATTTCCCCAGCGCCTCAACCGTTTCCACCGCGCTGCTTTCCAGCGCATCGAACCCGTATCGATGATAGACCCCGGCAATCGTGCGCAGCATCTCGGCGCGCCCGGTCACTTCGGCACCGAAATAGTCGCGGAACCCCTTGGGCGTTTCTGCCTTGGGACGGGGGGCTTTTTTCTGCTTGGCCATCGTTTTGGGTCCTTGCCTTCAACTCGCGCACGGCTCTAGCGGATGCAGGCCCGAGGAGCAAGCTAGCACTGGCCCAACCGGCAGACAAATCCAGTTTCATCTGGGCAAGAATACCCTGAGGTGAATTGACCTATGGCCAAGAGGATCGAAGCCCACTGCCCCGTCACCCTAAACAAGAAACGCGGCCCCGAGGGGCCGCGTTTTGCATTCCTGGTATCTGAACTGATTACTCGGCCCAGTCCCACGGCCGGGTGAAGGCCCCGAGCACATGGCCGACCTCGTCGTCATGCACCACGCCGGTGCGTTCGACCCGCGCCACCAGCCCGCGTTTTTTATCGTCGACCACGCTGACCACCTTGGCGTTCAGCTTGGCTTCGTCCAATGCCGCGTTGTAAACCCGGGTGATCGCCCGTTTACGCAAATCGGGCTTGAACACCTTGCCGACGGCTGTTTTGGGCAACTCATCCATCACTTCGACAAATTTGGGCATCGCCGCGCGTTCATGCACGTGGATCTTGCAATGCTCCATCAGCTGTTCGCCAGTCACGCTGGCCCCGTCGACCAGTTCGACATAGGCGCAGGGCACCTCGCCGGCATGGGCGTCGGGCTGACCGATGGCCCCCGCGAAAGCGACATCGTGATGAACCAGAAGCGCCTCTTCGATTTCGGCAGGGTCGATATTGTGACCGCCGCGAATGATCAGGTCCTTGGCCCGCCCGGTAATCCAGATGTAATTATCGGGATCAATCCGGCCCAGATCGCCGGTGCGCAGATATTTGTCGAAATGGTATAGCTGCTTGTTCTTTTCCGCCTCGGTGTAGGTATTTCCAGACCAGACGCCGGGGTTGGAGATGCAGATTTCGCCAACCTCATCGGCGGCGCATTCAACCGGCTCACCGTTCACTTCCTTGAAAATGCGGACATCGGTATAGGGGAAGCGGATACCGACCGATCCAATCTTTTTCTCGCCACCGACCGGATTGCACGACACCAGACAGGTCGCCTCGGTCAGGCCATAGCCTTCGATGATGGTGACGCCGCTGGCCTTTTCAAAGCGGTTGAACAATTCCTGCGGCAACGGTGCCGAGCCCGAAAAAGAGGTTTTCACCGAAGATACATCAGCATCGACCGGGCGCTGCATCAGCGCCGAAATCGCGGTCGGGACGGTGATGATAAAGGTGATTTTCCAGCGTTCGATCAATTGCCAGAAATTGTCGAACACGCCCTCGCCGCGATACCCGGCCGGGGTTGGGAACACCACATGCGCCCCGGAAGTGACCACCGCCATCAAGATCACATGACAGGCAAAAACGTGGAACAGCGGCAACGGGCAGATCACCTTGTCTTCGGAGGTATAGAGCAGCGTCCCGCCCAACCAGCCGTTATAGATGATCCCGGAATAACGGTGCTGCGCCACTTTCGGCATGCCGGTGGTGCCGCCGGTATGGAAATAGGCGGCAACCCGGTCCCCGGTTGCATCGGCAAAGGCCAGCGAACGGGGATATTTTTTCAGAGTCTTGTTGAAATCCAGAACATCGGCGTGATGCCTGCCGCCTTCGCTTTTGGGCCGTACCAGCGGCACTATCCAGCTTTTCGGCGGGGTCAGGTAACGGTTCAGGTCAATTTCCAGAACCGTATGCACGCCCGGCGCGTGGCGCACCGCTTCGGCGGTTTTCTGAGACACGTCGGTTTTGGGGAAGGATTTCAGCGTGACCACGACCTTGGCCTTGGTTTCACGCAAAATCGCGCTGATCTGTTCCGGTTCCAGCAGCGGATTGATCGGATTGATGATCCCGGCGATCGCCCCGCCCAGAATGGTCAGGACGGTTTCATTGCAATTGGGCAGGACGCAGGCCACCACATCGGTTTCACCGATACCCAGATCACGAAACATGTTGGCGGCCTGACAGGTGCGGGCGTGCAATTCCGTCCAGCTGAGTGTTTCGGCCGGGTCCTTGGGGCCGCTTTGCAGCTGAAAGGTGACCGCATCGCGGTTGCCATGCGCGTCCTTAGTGCGTGTCAGCAACTGATACAGCGTCTTGGGCGCATCGCGGTCTTCCCAAGACATTTCCTGTTCGATAGCGATGGTATCTGCAATGGACGCAAACTGCATCTCTTTGTCCTCCCTCAATCGGCCCGTTCGGCCGTTTCCCCTTGGCTGCCAATGTGAAAGGGTTTTGGCAAACAAACAAGCCTGCCACGCACAGGCTTGCGCAACGTCAAAACCAAAAAAGGGCGTGAAGCACGCCCTTTTTTCCAGTTTATCCAAACGGTCTGAGGGGGGACTTCAAATCGCTTCGACAGCGCCGTCGGTAAACTGCAACCGCGCCAGCCGGGCATAGAGCCCGCCTGCGGCAACCAATTCGTCATGGGTTCCCTGCGCCACGACCTGGCCATCCTCCATCACCACGATCCGGTCGGCCTTCTTCACCGTTGCCAAACGGTGCGCCACGATGATCGTTGTTCGGTTCTTCGACAGCTCATCCACCGCCGCCTGTACCGCGCGTTCGCTTTCGGCATCCAGCGCGCTGGTGGCTTCGTCCAGCAGCAGAACCGGCGCATCACGCAAGATCGCGCGCGCGATGGCAATCCGCTGTTTCTGCCCGCCCGACAGCATCACGCCGCGTTCACCGACCTGGGCTTCATAGCCTTCGGGCAACTTCATGATGAAATCATGCGCAGCGGCCGCCTTGGCGGCGGCCTCGACCTCGGCATCGGTGGCATCGGGGCGGCCGAAGCGGATGTTTTCCCGCGCCGTGGTGGCGAAAATGACCGGGTCTTGCGGCACCAGCGCCAGATGTTTGCGGAATTCACCGCGTGCCATGTCCTTCAGATCGGTTCCGTCCAGTTCGATCCGGCCCGATTGCGGATCATAGAACCGCAAAATGGTTTGAATGATCGTGGTTTTACCCGCCCCCGAAGGCCCGACCAGCGCCACGGTTTCACCGGGACGAATATCCAGATCGACCGCGTCCAGCGCCGACACATCCGGGCGCGACGGATAACGGAAATTGACGGCGTCAAACCGGATATGGCCGGTCACCGGCACGGGCACCGGCACGGGGGTGGCCGCATCGGCGACGCTGTCTTGGGCGTGCAACAGTTCCACCAGCCGTTCGGTCGCGCCTGCCGCGCGTTGCAATTCGCCCCAGACTTCGGACAGTGCCGCAACCGACCCTGCCACCATCACCGAATAGATCACAAACTGAACCAGCGCGCCCGCGCTCATCGTGCCCGAACGCACATCGTTCGCACCAATCCACAGCACACCGACAACCCCGGCGAAGACAAGGAAGATCACAATCACGGTCATCACCGCCCGGGTGGCGACCCGGCGTCTGGCCGAAATATAGCTGGCCTCGGTCACATGGGCGAAATCGCACCGCGCGCCGCGTTCATTGGTAAAGGCCTGAACCGTCTGTACGCTCAACAGCGCCTCGGATGCATTGCCGGAACTTTCCGCGATCCAGTCCTGATTTTCCCGGCTCAGCTTGCGCAGCCTGCGCCCCAGCGTCAGGATCGGCACGATCACCAGCGGCACGATCAGTAGCACCAGCCCGGTCAGTTTGGCCGAAGTGAACAGCATCAGACCCAAGCCGCCGAACACGATCAGCACATTGCGCAGCGCCACCGAAATCGACGACCCGATCACCGACAGGATCAACGTGGTGTCGGTGGTGATCCGGCTCAGCACCTCGCCGGTCATGATGTTTTCGAAAAACGCCGGGCTCATCCCGATGATACGGTCGAACACCGCCTTGCGGATATCCGCCACCACCCGTTCGCCCAGTATCGTCACCAGTGAATAGCGCAGACCGGTGCCCAGCGCCAACAACGCGGCAAGCGCCAGCGCCGCGCCAAAATACTGATCTAGCAATGCGCCATCGGCACCGTTGAAATTATCCACCACCCGGCGCACCGCCAAGGGCAGGGTCAGCGACACGCTGGCCGTCAGCACCAGCGCCAGACCGGCACCAAACACCATCCATTTATAAGGGCTTAAAAACGGCCAGAGATCGCGCAATGCACCAACATGTTTGGATTTCTCGCGGTCCTCATTGACCGTGGTCGGGGTCCGGGCCATCGGCGTTCCTTTCCTGTCCTGCGCCGCCGGGTTTATGCGACACGGCGCGCGCGGGCAAGCGGCGCGACTGTCGCGGGGCAGAGATCACGTTTCACCGGATCACCGGCAGGATTGAGGCAAGACAAAACGAGAGCCGCATTTCCTGCGGAATTGGAAGATATAAACAACATTATTGCTTGAAAAATGGAGCATACTCCGCAACAAATATCTCATAATCCATCAGCCACCGGATAGTTTCCCATGCTTGACCAAACCGACCGAAAAATCTGCGCCCTGCTTCAAAACAACGCCCGCGCCTCCAGTACCGAAGTGGCCCAGGCAGTGTCACTGTCGGTATCAGCGGCCAATGAACGGATCCGGCGGCTGGCCGCGACCGGGGCAATTACCGGTTGGCGCGCCGCGCTAGCGCCGGATCGATTCGATGCCGCCCTGTGCGCTTTCGTTCTGATCGACATGGATTTCGACGGCGAAGACACCGCCGTCGCGGCCCTGTCGCTTCGCGATGAGGTGCAGGAACTGCACCATATCAGCGGCCCGCATTCCTATCTGATGAAACTGCGGCTGGCCGACACCAAGGCGTTGCAGAATTTTCTCGGGAATGTGGTGAAACCCCTGCCCGCTGTGTCGCGAACCGAAACCATCATCACGCTCGACACCGCCAAGGAAACCTCGGCAATAGCGATACCGGAGGGTGCAAATGGTTGAAATTTTTGTCAAAGGTCTGGGTGTTGGGCTGGCAATCGCCGCCCCGGTCGGCCCGATCGGATTGCTGTGTATCCGCCGCAGCGTTGCCGATGGGCGCGGCGCCGGATTGGCCACGGGGTTCGGCGCAGCGGCGGCGGATGGCACCTATGGGCTATTGGTTGCCGTCGGGGTGTCAGCCACCGGGGTGCTGACCCGCTATGCGACGCCGATGCAGTTGTTCGGCGGATTGCTTATCGCCTGGTTGGGCCTGATGACGCTGCGCGGTTTCTTCGCTGCCCGGCCCAAGGAAATCGCCGCGCCGCCGACCAAATCAGTGTTCAGCGCCTTTGCAACCACCTACCTGCTGACATTGTCGAATCCGACAACGGTTCTGGCCTTTGCCGGGATGGTTGCCGGGCTTGGCGCGGCGGCATCCGGCGCGGCGAACGCGGCTTACTGGTTGGTGGCCGGGGTGTTTCTGGGATCGGCCCTGTGGTGGCTGATCCTTGTTCATGCCGCGCTTTGGGCCCGGGCGCGGATCGCGCAGGACACGTTGCGCTGGCTTGACCTGATCGCGGGGACGATTCTGTTCGTTTGGGGGATCAGCCTGACATTTGGCGCGATCTGGGGATGACAACCCGAAGCGGGCGGCGGTTTGGCCGCCGCCTCAATCGCCTTGGCCCCGCCATCTGATCGCTAGTCCGCGACGAAAGGCTGACCTGCGAATTGCCCGATCACAACGCCGCTGGCTTCGAGCCTGCCGCGAACGCTTTGCGCGATATTGACTGCCGTCGGCGTGTCCCCGTGCAGGCAGATCGTATCGATCCGGGTGGGAATATGCGTGCCGCTTTCGGTGATGATCGCGCCGGCCTTGACCATTTCCAGCATTCGTTGCCCAGCGCGGTCGGGATCGTGAATGACGGCGCCGGGCAGGCTGCGATCCACCAGCGTCGCATCATCGTTATAGGCCCGGTCAGCGAAGATTTCGCAAGCGGTACGGCATTGCAAATCCTTGACCGCCGCATTCTGCTGCGTTCCGGCCAGCACCATGATGATGAGGTCGGGGTCGACATCCAGTGCCGCCCGGTAACAGGCCAGTGCCATCTGTTTGTCCTCGGATGCCATATTGGCCAGCGCACCATGCAGCTTGAGATGACGCACCTTCGCTCCGACCGATCGCGCGATCGCCTGCGCCGCGCCCAGTTGATAGCGTACGAGGTTGGCAAGGCTGTTCAGCGGCAGGGTCATCCGGTTGCGGCCGAAGCCCTGAAGATCGGCAAACCCCGGATGCGCACCGATCCCGACATTGTTTTTCGCCGCCATCGACATGGTCAGGCCCATCGTGTCCCAATCGCCCGCATGCATGCCGCAGGCAACATTGGCCGAACTGACCACTTCGAGAAGCGCTGCGTCGTTGCCCATGACCCAAGGTCCGAAGCTTTCCCCCATATCGGCATTCAGATCGACAGCAAGCACCATGGCTCAATCCTCTTCGTTTCCGGCGATAGCGCCGCTGATCAGTTGATAAGACAGCAAATCATGCATGTCGTATGGATCGCGCACCAATGGCGTCAACCTGCCCCTGAGCGCGCGGAGACTGGCATCGTGACGGCGTTCGGCTTCGACCGCTTCCTCCATCGTCACGAAACGGAACCGAAGGGTCGCTTGCGGTTGGGCCTGCGCCACCCGGGCCAGATCGCAGGGCAAAACGGTACCGATCCTCGGATATCCGCCGATGGTCTGGCATTCCGCCATCAGGACGAACGGCGCGCCATCGCCGGTGATCTGGATATCGCCGGGCACGATCACCTCTGACAACACGCTCAACCCGCCTTCGACAAGGAACCCGGGGCCGTCGAAATTCATCTTAACGCCCATGCGATTGCCACGCATATCCCGATGGAAAGCGGTGGCCTCAAAGGCGGCGCGGATGTCTTGCGGGAACAGGTCGGTTTGCAGGCTGGGCAGCACCCGCAACTCGCCACCGCCGAACCGATCCTCCGGCTTGAGCAACCGGCCAACCTCGTCGGATTTGTCAGTCCCGATCCGCAGCCTGTCGCCCGACCGCAAAACCGCACCGATCCCCGCCGAGAGATGCGCAGCACAGGACCCCAAGCTTGGGTCACAATCAAAGCCGCCTCCGACATGGAGGTATCCGTAGATGCCGGTTTTGGCGGCCCCGATCGACAGCACTGCCCCTGCTGGCAAGGTGTGGCTGACATTCCAGCGCACCGGCGTGCCGTCGATTGCCGCGCCCATCTCGGCACCGGTCAGCGCGATGCGCATATCCACGTCAGAGACGAATTCGCCCCCGACCCCGGCCATTTCCAGCGCCGCCAAATCAACCGGCTGCCCCAGCAAGGCCGCCCCTTCGGCGAGCGCGGTCATGTCCGCCGCGCCACCACGCGACAGCCCGTAAGCCAGATAGCCGTCCCGCCCGCGATCCTGCAGGGTCATCACCGGCCCTGCCCTGCGAATACTCAGTGTCCCGGTCATGTCAGCGTCTCGAATTCCGCGCCGCCATCTGGTCCCGAGGCGCGCATGTTCTCGTAGACCTCGCGCGATACCGGCGGGAACAACACCTCGTCCCCCGGGCGCAGGACAAAGGGCGTTTCGCTTTCGGGGCGGAACAGGCGGATCGCGGTTTGACCGACATGCCGCCATCCGGTCGGAGTAGAGACAGAAAACAGGACAAGCTGCCTGATCGCCACCGCCAGCGCGCCCTCGGGCACCTGCGGGGTCAGCGCCTGTTGCCGGGGAATGTCCCAGCGTTCCGGCAATTCCCCGAGATAGGGCTGCCCTGCCGCAAACCCGATTGTCTGCACCCGCACCCGCGCCTGAGACAGCGAACGGATCGCTTCATCCGGCGTCATCCCCGCCACCTTGGCGGCCTCGTCAAGCTGCGGCGCCAGATCGCCGCCGTAGACGGTCGGTATCCGCCACAAACGGCGCCCTTGGGGCAGCGGTTCGGCGTACCAATCCGTCCGGCCCAGAAGCTGCTGCAACCGCGCTTCGATGTCGGCATGGCTGCGCGCCAGCGGATCGAAGCGTAGAAAACAGGACAGGAGAGAGGTCGAGCTCTCTTCAACGCCGTCCCAGTTTTCCTTTTCCACCGCAGCACGGAACGCCAGCGCCGCGCGGTTCGCCGGTTCGTTGAGCCGGTCACCGAAGCTGACCAGCATTCCGTCGAATCCGACGGTCCGGATGCAGGGCCAACGGTCCTGCCCTGCGGCCTGTTTCATCCCCCCCTCAGCCATTACATGTTATCCGGCAAAAAGGTCACGATCTCGGGCACGGCAACGATGATCGCCAGTGCCACAAGCATGAGAAGGAAGAAGGGCAATGCCGCCCGCGCCACCGTCAGGATATTGCGGCCGGTCAGCGACTGCAGCACGAAAAGGTTGAAACCGACCGGCGGCGTGATCTGCGACATCTCCACCACGATCACCACGAAGATCCCGAACCAAAGCGGATCAATCCCAACCTTGAGCACCATCGGCATGATGACCGATGTGGTCAGAACCACGACCGAAATCCCGTCAAGGAAACAACCCATGATCACGAAGAACACCGTGAGCGCCGCCAAGAGCGTATAGGTCGACAGCCCCATCGAACCAATCCATTCGGCAAGAAGCCGGGGAATGCCGGTAAAGCCCATTGCGACGGTCAGGAAGGACGCCCCGGCAAGGATGAAGGCGATCATGCAGGACGTGACCATTGCCCCCATCAGGCCTTCGACAAAGCTCTGACGGGTCAGCGATCCGGATGACCACGACATGACCAGCGCAAGCACCACCCCCACGGCGGCCGCATCCGTCGGCGATGCGATACCTGCGTAGATCGACCCGATTACCCCCGCGATCAGCCCGATCACCGGCAGTAAGCGGCGGGAATGGTAGAGCTTTTCGCGCAAGCTGTAGCGCGCGCCTTCGACCGGCAGGCTGTCGCGGTTCATCACGCCCCAGATGATGACATATCCGACGAACAACGACACCAGCAGAAGCCCCGGCAAGATGCCCGCCACGAACAGGCGCGCGATGGATTGTTCGGTCGCCACGCCGTAGACGATGAGGATGATCGACGGCGGGATCAACAGGCCCAGCGTCGCCGACCCTGCCAGCGTGCCGATCACCATCTTTTCGGGGTAGCCCCGCTTTGACAGCTCGGGGATCGACAGTTTTCCGATCGTCGCCGCCGTTGCCGCGGACGATCCCGACACCGCCGCGAAGATGCCGCAACCGAAGATATTCACATGCAAAAGCTGCCCCGGCAGCCGGCTCATCCACGGTGCCAATCCGGTGAACATGTCTTCGCTCAGGCGCGACCGGAACAGGATTTCGCCCATCCAGATGAACAGCGGCAACGCGGCCAGCGCCCAGGAATTGCCGTGCCCCCAGATCGTCGTGGCCATGACAAGCCCCAGCGGCGCGTCGGAAAACAGCATCATCGCCGACATGCCCACGGCCAGCAGCGACAGCGCCACCCAAAGCCCTGATCCAAGCAAGATAAAGAGCAGGACGAAAAGAATGATGGAAAGTGTCAGAACGCTCATGGCTGGCTCACTCGTTCAGCAGGTTTTCGCCTTTGCCTTCATAGGAGGCAGGCAAACCCATCAGGTTGCAGATCAATTCGTCCAGCAGAGCGATGGTCAGAACGACCAGCCCCACGGCGACCGGCAGCTGCACTGCCCAAAGCGGCAACGAAATCATACCCGAGGTCCTGTCCCCGTATGTATGGCTCTCGGCGACGAGCAGGCCCATATAGACCGCTGTGTAAGCGACCATAGCCAGCGCAACGGCAAGGACCACGGCGTCGATACGGTGCCGGGTCTTGTTGCGCAGCAACCCGGTGACCAGTGTGACACGGATATGCCCGCCTTCCCGAAGCGTGTAGGCCAACCCGAGAAAGGTGGATGCGGCCAGAAGAAAGCCGGTGAAATCCGAATAGGAAGGAATGGTCAGGCCGATCGCCTGCCCGGTGACCGCAGCCGCAATCTTGTCCACGAGATTGAGACAGACCTGCGCGAAAACGAGGCCGGTAATCGAAAGAATACAAAGCGCTGCAACGATGCCGCTCAGTTTATAGAGTGCCGTCAAAATCAGGCGCATGACCCCATCCTCCACAAGGATGCGGGCGGCAAGGCCGCCCGCTTTTCAGGTTCAGTTCTGGTACGCGTTGAGAAGGGTTTCGCCTTCTGCACCGGCCGAGACTTTCCAATCGTCGAGCATCTGCGCCCCAATCGCCTTCAGGCCGGCCATAAGTTCGGCGGAAGGTTCGACGACGGTGATGCCGTTTTCTTTCAGAATGGCAACCTTCGCGGCGGTCTCCGCCTTGCTCATTTCCCAGCCGCGCGCTTCTGCGGCGGCTGCCGCTTCGAGTACGGCTTTCTGGGTGGCATCATCCAGGCGGCGGAACGAACGTTTGTTCACCACGACGATGTTTTTCGGGAGCCACGCCTGAATATCGGTGTAGTGCGACAGGAAATCCCACGCTTTCGAGTTTGCACCGGTCGACGGCGAGGTGATCATGGCTTCTACCCGGCCGGTGGTAAAGGCTTGCGGAATATCCGGTACTTCGACCTGCGTCGGAGCGGCACCCGCAAGCGTCGCGAACTGTTCAAGCGTCGCGTTGTAGGTGCGGAACTTCATCCCCTTCAGATCATCGACGGTCTTGATTTCCTTGGTCGTGTACAGGCCTTGCGGCGGCCATGGCACGGCATAAAGCGCCATCAGGCCCTGCTTGTCGAGAAGTGCGTCGATGGTGTCTTTCTGGGCCGTCCAAAGCTTTTCCGCGTCGCCATAGCTGGTCGCGAGGAATGGTAGTGAATCCGCGCCGAATGCGGGATTGTCGTTGTTCAGCAGCGACAGGAAGAATTCACCGATCGGAACCTGACCGCTGCGAACAGCCTTGCTGATTTCTGGATGCTTGAACAGCGATCCCGCCGAATGCACCTTGATTTCAAGCGCGCCTCCGGTCTTGTCGGCGACGTCCTTGGCGAATTCATGGATGTTCGCGGTGTGGAAGGTCGCGTCGGGATAGGGCGTCGGCATATCCCAGGATTCAGCATGAACCGGTAACGTGGCACAGGCGACGGCAAATACGGCGCCGCCAATCTTTTTCATCAATGTCATTTTTCTTGCTCCGTTGGACTTGAAATACCGTTTGGTGATGTCATGGTCGGGCAAACGATGACGATTTGTCAACGTTTTATCACAATGTCTCTGACCACGCCTCGGCAGACAACACACGCCAAGTCAAAATTAAATCTTTGATATTCTGCTAGTTACACAAAAATTGCGCGAAATCTTCCCAGTCCAAGAGGTCAAACATTCCCTTGTTTGAAACCAATTTCCTGCGTAATTTATATACAAAATGTAAACTTAATGCAGGACTTGAAGATGACCGGATCGCAGGACAACCGCAGAATCGTTTCTTCGCGCCACTTAGCCGAAGGCGAAGGCTGGGAAGTATCGGAATACGAATTCGGCCTGATCATCGCCTATAACGCCTTCAGCCGCTGGATGACCCGTTGCATGACGGCTGCGGGGCAGCCAGACCTTAATCCTCTCGACATCCTGATCCTGCACAACGTGAACCATCGCGACCGCGAAAAGCGGCTCACGGACATCTGTTTCCTGCTCAACATCGAAGACACGCACACGGTCAACTATGCGCTGCGCAAACTGCTCAAGGCGGGGCTGGTGACATCGGAAAAGCGCGGCAAGGAAGTCTTCTATTCGACCTCCCCCACCGGTGCCGACCTGTGCCGTGCCTATCGCGACATTCGCCGCCAATGCCTTCTTGAAGCGGTCGGCCCTACCGATTTCAACGGCTCCGAGCTGCGCGAGGTTGCCCGCAACCTGAGAACATTATCCGGCCAGTATGATCAGGCCAGCCGGGCTGCGGCGTCGTTGTGATCCCGATCAGCCCAGCGAACTAAAATCGGGGATGGGTCGGGGCCAGATCTCTATTTGTTTTGAAAAAACAAAGTCATTTTGTGATGACTTGGAGCGGGCGGCGGGAATCGAACCCGCGTCATTAGCTTGGAAGGCTAAGGTCTTACCACTACACAACGCCCGCTCAACAGGACCACTACCTATTTCATCGAAATTTTAACGTCAAGGCCACTCGCAGACAGTTTCTGCTCTGTTTGGCTGACAGGGGAGTGCAGGCCAAGGTCCGCCGTTACGCACATCTGGCGCGACCGGTCTGCCGACGCGGGCGGCATCGCTAAACATATTCAGATTCCATCCGTTTTCTAGAATACAGACGGATGATCCACCAAGCCCACGCTTACCGCGGTTTTACCTCCTCCCTGGCCGCGCTGGATCAAATTCTCCCCGTACCCGACTGGCCGCGCGAGCAATCGCGCGGTCTTTTTCCGTCCGCATCGGTGAACCGCGACCGTAGCGATGGCTGTTCCGCTCAATCGTCCCGGGGCATCGCCTGAGTCCCGAAACGGCGGCGGTATTCGCCGGCGGACAACCCTGTAATCGCCTTGAAAACGCGGGCAAAGGCCGATGGGTCGCCATACCCCACCTGCCACCCGATCTGCGATACCGGCAGGCGGCTGCGTTCAAGCAAACCACGTGCCTTTTCCACCCGAACCTGTTGAAGATAAACCGATGGCGACAATCCGGTCGCGGTCTGGAAGCGGCGCAGAAAGGTCCGGTCGCTCAGTTGTGCGCGGGCGGCCATGTCTTCGACCGTCACGGTCTCGCCCGACTGCGCTTCAAGCCAGGTCTGCACCTGCAGGATCGCGGCATCGCCATGCTGTCGCCGGGGCCGGAAGCTGCGATAATTTCGCTGTTCGCGGCCCGACGGATCGACCAGCAGATGCCGCGCCACCTGTGACACCAGATGTGGTCCGCCCCAAAGCCCGACCAGGAACAGCCCCAGGTCGAGCCACGCCATCAGCCCGCCCGCCGTCACGACATCGTGGTCATCGACAAGAATCAGTTCGGGAATCAGCCGCACCTGCGGGAAAGCCGTACGAAACTCTTCTTCAAGCGCCCAGTGCGTGGTGGCGGGTCGGCCAGTCAACAACCCGGCATGGCCCAGCCAAAACGCACCGGCACAAACCGAACAGACCCGCGCGCCGCGTTGGTGCTGATCGGCCACCCATTGCGTCAGCGGATGGTCGGCCTCTCCTCGGGCACCGTCCATGCTGGGCGGAAAGATCACCACGTCGAACAGTTGTGTCCCCGGGGACCTGAGCGGGACAGCATCGACCCGCCCCTGCCCCGTGGCATAGTGGTTGGCGACCTTGAACAGATCACCCAACCCATACAGCGCGGCGGCCTGCGCACCGGGATAGTCCACCAGCGCGACGCTCATATCTTGATTTGACGGATTCTGCATAGTATTGGTCATATGCGCCAATCGTCCTGCGGGTCAACAGCCGCCATATACCTTGTATCTGTACAAAAGGAGCTTGAGATGAGCAAAACCGCCCTGATCCTGGTGGACATCCAGAACGATTATTTCGCATCCGGGAATTGGCCCGTGGCACTGATGGACAAAGTGGCCGAAAATGCCGCCATGTTGCTGGCCCGCGCCCGGGAAACCGGCATGACCGTGATCCATATCCGTCACGAAACCGCCCCCGGAGCCCCGTTTTTTCAGCCCGGGTCTGAAGGCGCCGAAATCCATGCCAGCGTTACCCCAACAGCAGACGAAACTGTGCTGACAAAAAACCGGCCCAACAGTTTCCACCAAACCGGTCTGCTGGATCTGCTGCGCCGAGACGAGATCGAGGCGCTGATAATCTGCGGTGCGCAAAGCCAAATGTGCGTCGATGCTACCACCCGGGCGGCGGTGGATTACGGGTTCAAGGTGACCCTGCCCTTTGATGCCTGCGGCGCGAAAGAAGCCACTTTCGGTGACATCACCGTGCCGCCGGAAATGGTACAGGCCGCCTTCATGGCACCGTTGGCGATGTCATATGCCAAGGTGGCGACGACGGCAGAGGTTCTGACGCAGATTTGACGCCCTACCGGCCCACAAAAAAACGCGCGCGGAAAACCGCGCGCGTTCTGTCTTCTGAATGGTCCCGCGCTTACTTCGAAACGATCCGGCCATCCGTGTAAGGCTGGTACGCGCCATCCTTGGCCAGGAATTCGGCAGTCACATCGGCGAGGTCGGGGCCGAAGTCATAGACGTTCATCGCGTCGCGGAACATCGCGTAGCCATCGCCACCGTTGCGGACGAAGTTGTTCGACACCGCGCCATAGACCTTTTCCATGTCCAGCGGTTCGCCGCCGATCATCACATCGGAAATCCGGCTGCCGACAGGCTGCGATTTGTCAAACGCAAAGCTCATCCCCGCCACCTGCGGGAACCGGCCGGCGCCGTCTTCGATCTGGCTGACCCCGTTTTCAAGCGCCGCAAGAATCGTCGCGCCGGTCACGTGGAAGGTGGACAGCGTGTTCTGGAACGGCAGCACAGTCAAAACCTCGCCCATCGTCACCGGACCGGCGTCAATCGAAGCGCGCAGCCCACCACCGTTCTGGATCGCGATCTGGATGCCCTGAGCCTTAACCCGGTCCAGCATCGCGTCGGCGACCAGATTGCCCATCGGGCATTCCATCGCGCGGCATTCCGTCTTGGCGCCGATGATTTCCCCGGCGGCTTCGGCCACAACCTTGTTGCGGATTTCATCCAGCGGAATGGCGGCCTCGGCGATGCGGGCCTTGGTCGCTTCCTCCTCGGCAACGCCGGCGTCCATGATGATCGGTTCGCCCTTGGCCTCCAAGACCTTGCCGGTATCGTCGAAGGTGACGTTCAATTCACCCAGGAACTTGCCATAGGCATAAGCCGATACGATCGCCGTATCGCCCACCATCGTCGGGTATGGGCCTTCGGCCCGATCCGAGGTGTTGGAAAGATAGGTGTTGGAATGGCCGCCGACGATCACGTCGACGCCGGTGGTTCCGGCGGCGACATTCTTGTCGACATTATAACCCGAATGCGACAGCACAATGATCTTGTTGACGCCCATGCCGGTCAGCTTGTCGACCTCGCCCTGCACCGCGTCCACCGGATCGGTGAAGACGATATTGGGGCCGGGGCTGGACAATTCGGGCGTGTCATGCGGCGTCAGCCCGATCAGGCCCAGCTTTTCACCGCCGCGTTCGATCACCGTCGATTTCGCCAGCTTGCCGGCCAGCATGTCTTCGCCAGACACGTCGGCATTGGACATCAGGACCGGAAAATCGACCGCATCCATGAAACCGCGCAGAACTTCGGGGCCATCGTCGAATTCGTGGTTGCCCACGGTCATCGCGTCATAGCGCATCTTGTTCATCATCTCGGCAGCGAGCTTGCCTTTGTAATAAGTATAAAACAGCGTGCCCTGGAACTGATCGCCGCCATCGACGAGGATCGAATTGTTGCTCCGCGACCGGGCCGCGTCGATCGCGGTCATCAGCCGGGCCGAGCCACCGAAACATTTGCCTTCGGTATTGTCCTCTGACGAACAGCCCGAATCGTATTTCGAGATCGGTTCAAAACGGGCATGGAAATCGTTGGTATGAAGAATGGTCAGTGAATAGTCGGCGCTGGCCGCCCCTGCGGACAGGGCCACGGCGGCTGTGGTTGTGAAGATTTTTCTGAGCATGATCTGCCCCCCAAAATGGACTGATAATAAATACCCTGCAAAGCTTTGGTCAAAGAGTCAAAGCTATGATTTGAAACATTCGTATTTACCCAAAGTAAACGATAGGTTGTGCTTTGCAGAATGTCGTCCCGATCAGGGGCGACTGCGGGCTTGGAAATATGTACGGGAAACACTGCGTTTTCCTTTTTGACGGGGCCTAGCCCATGCTATCGTTATCGGTGTACCACAGCGGTAAGTGCCGCGACCAACGGTCCGTTTCCCCAACTGTTCATGAGACAAGGCAAAACGTATGATCAGAACGATTGCCCGCCTGATTTTCGCTGTCGTGATTGCGACCTTGCCGCAAACCCCGTCCGCCCAGGAGGTTCAGTTCGGACCCAATCTGCGGTCTTTGGATTTTGCGGACGTGTTTGATACCGCATCTTCGCCCGAACGGACGAAGATGTGGACCGCCCTTTTTGCCAGAGGCGTAACCGATCTGGTCATTTCTCAGGCATTGATTTCCCCCTATACCCCTGCCCGGACCGCCCGCAAACGCGGCACCTATCTGTCCGACAAGGATCTGGAAAACCTGTCAGGCGTCCTGAGCGACGGGAACAGCCGGGACTTCGATTTGACCTATATCAGCGGATACGGGCTTTCGGACCAGGCCTGCGCATCAAGCGCCGATCCGACTGAAGTCGGCCGAAATGCCGCCAACTGGGAATACGAAAATATCGTTTCCCGGCTTCTGCAAAAGGGCATTCCTATTCATTCGGTGAATGTCGATGGTCCCTTCCTGAGGGTAATTGCGCATTCGACCAAGGGATTCAGCTGCGGCGTGGGACGTCATGGCGGGTTCAACGCAGCCCAAAGCGCCCGGATCGTCATCGTTTACATGAAGCAGTTGCGCAATCTGATAAACCTGCATCCGGCCAACACCGGCGTGGACGTCCAAATGGCGCTGTTGTTCAATCTTCCGAACTGGGCGATTGCAGGCGATCCCGCGATCCACTCGGCTGGTCCGACCGGGGATCTGGTCAATGACGTTATGATGAAATTCAGCGCCGAACTGAGCGCGGATGCCAGATCGGTCAAACCGCTGGTCGTCGATGGTGTGGCATTCGATTACCCTTACGTTCTGGTGACCGCGAACGAACCGGTTTTCAAGCGCAAGACCATGCATGTCCTGAACCGGCTCAAGACATTCCCCCCTCACGCCAGAAACCCGGTTCTGACCTTCATCACCAACACCGCCTATCGCCACCCCCTGAGCATCTCGCAGGGTGATTTGCAGGGCACTGCGCCATGTGTCTGGCAGGCCAACAAGATCATCTCGATCAAGCAGATCCCTTATCTGCCATATGAAGGTAAAAATGGCGTCACGATACCGTCGGGCTGCGTCGAAGCACAGGAAGCGGTCGATCAGGGATATTGGGACGCGGCGTTTGACTTTGCTGACCGGCTGCGCCGCCCTTATACCGACCCCAGAAGCCTGCGCGCCCGAGGCATGCAGGACCACGATATCCGTGCGACGATGTTCCTGTCTTGGTTTGCAACCCCTGTCAGCACGCTGTCCTCGATCGAAAAGACAATCGATTACATCGACCGGCTGGACCCGAACTGACCGGGTCCGGGCACAAGCCCCTTGACCAAAGGTCCGTCTCGCGGCATCTGAGCCTCATGCTGATATTCAAGATTTTCCGTGCCGAGGAATGGCAATCGCTGGTCGAAAACGGCGCAACCGATGGTGCCCCCATCGATGTGGCCGACGGGTTCGTCCATTTTTCCACCGCAGAACAGGTGGCCGAAACCGCCGCCAAGCATTTCGAAGCCGAGGACGGGCTGGTCCTGCTGGCGCTGGAAAGCGAAGCTTTGGGGGACGCGCTGCATTGGGAAGTGTCGCGCGGCGACGCACTTTTCCCGCATCTCTACCGGCAATTGCGGTTCGACGATGTGCTGTGGTCGAAACCGTTGCCATTGGTCGATGGCGAACACCTGTTCCCCGAGGGGGTGCGATGAAACTGATCGAAAAACTGGGTCTGACGGCGATGCACCGGATCGACCCGGAAACCGCCCACGGGCTGGCGATCAAGGCGCTGCAGTTGGGGGCGGTGCCGCTGTCCGGTCTGGTCACCTCGCCCCGGCTGCGCACCCAAGTGGCGGGGCTGAACATGGCCAACCCGGTCGGGATCGCCGCCGGTTTCGACAAGAATGCCAGCGTTTTGCTATCGCTGTCGCGCGCGGGTTTCGGCTTCGTCGAGGTTGGCGCCGCGACCCCGCGCCCGCAACCGGGCAACCCCAAGCCGCGTTTGTTCCGGCTGACCGAAGATCGTGCTGCGATCAACCGGTTCGGGTTCAATAATGACGGGATGGAGGCGATCGGTGCGCGGCTGGCCAAGCGTCCGCGCGACATGGTGCTGGGGCTGAACCTTGGCGCTAATAAGGACAGCGATGACCGGGCCGGCGATTTTGCCCGGGTGCTGAGCCATTGCGGCGCTAACTTGGATTTCGCCACCGTCAACGTGTCCTCGCCCAATACCGAAAAACTGCGCGATCTGCAGGGGGCCGCCGCCCTGACCGGGCTGCTGTCGGGGGTGATCGCGGCACGCAACGCATTGGACCGTCCGATCCCGATCTTCCTGAAAATTGCCCCCGACCTGAGTGATACGGAAATCGGCGACATCGCCGAAGTGGCACTGTCCACCGGCATTGACGCGGTGATCGCCACCAATACGACGTTGGACCGTAACGGGTTGCACGGCCCTCATGCGTCCGAAGCCGGTGGGCTGTCCGGCGCGCCCTTGTTCGAAAAATCCACCCGCGTGCTGGCGCAGCTGTCCGCCCGGCTCGATGGCCGATTGCCGCTGATCGGCGTCGGTGGCATTTCCAGCGCCGAGGACGCCTATGCCAAAATCCGTGCCGGGGCGTCGGCGGTACAGCTTTATACCGCGCTGATCTATCAAGGGTTCAGCCTAGGCGCTGAAATTGCCCGTGGCCTCGACCGGCTGCTGGAGCGCGATGGATTTGCCAATGTGTCCGAGGCTATCGCAACAAAAAGGGAAGACTGGCTGTGATCACCATCTGGCACAATCCGCGCTGTTCGAAATCGCGGCAGACTCTGGCGCTGATCGAAAGTCGTGGCGACTTCACGATCCGGAAATACCTGGACGACGCGCCAAGCGCGGATGAAATCCGTGCCGCGCGGGACGCTTTGGGCGTCACTGCAATCGGGATGATGCGGGTGAAGGAACAGTTATTCAAGGATCTGGGCCTGTCGAAAACCGACCCTGACGACGTGTTGATCGCGGCGATGGCGGACAATCCCGTCCTGATCGAGCGCCCAATCGTTTTCAGCGGCGGCAAGGCCGTGATCGGACGTCCGCCCGAGGCGGTGCTGGACATTCTGTGACACCAAGCAGCGCGGCGGGATTTCCACAAGTTATCCAAAGGCGGATCCCTGTGGAAATCAGTCCGACACCGCCTCTGCAGGCAGTGCCCGCCGTTCCAGCGCCGGATATCGCAGAGCCAGCGTCACGCCTCTTGCGACAAAGGATATCAACAGGGATATCCACAGGCCGTGATTTCCGAAGATCGGTAAAAGCACCGCCAGTGCAACCAGATAGACGACGAAGCTGACCAGCATCATATTGCGCATGTCGCGCCCGCCGGTAGCGCCGATAAAGATCCCGTCCAGCATCCAGGCCGCCACGCCCGACACCGGTGCCAGCACCATGTAGATCAGGAACACGCGTGCCTCGTGGCGCACCGGTGCGGCGGTGGTCATGATGTCGATGATCATGCCTCCGGCGAACGCGAAGAACAGCGTCATCGCCAGCCCCACCATCAACCCCCAGAAACTGGACAGCAGCGCGGCGCGGCGCATCTTCAGGCGGTCGCGCGCGCCCATGTAGCCACCGACCAACGCCTCGGCGGCGAAGGCGAAACCATCCATGCCATAGGCTGTGATGTAGAGGAATTGCAGCAAGACCTGATTTGCCGCCAGGGTCACGTCGCCGAAATCCGCGCCCAGCATCATGAAGGACAGGAACATGACCTGCAGCAGGGCCGACCGGATCAGGATGTTAGTATTGAGCAGCATCATGTGACGCAGGCGTTCACCGTCGAACACCCGCGGCCAGTCGCGCCAGGCTGGCACCGCGAAGGCACCGCGGCACAGGTAAAGCGCCAGCCCAAAGGCGCTCCATTCAGACAGGAAGGTGGCCCAGGCCACCCCTTGCACACCAAGATCCAGCCCAAGAACGAAGACTAGGTCGAGCAGGATGTTCATGCCGTTCATCCAGAACTGAATCAGGAACATGCCGCGCGTGCGTTCCTGCGCGATCAGCCAGCCGGTCAGCCCGTAGATAGATATGGCCGCCGGGGCGCTGAACACGCGAATCTGCATGTAATCGCGCGCCAACGACTCGACCTCGGCTGTGGCCGGCGACATCCAGAACGCGGCGGCGAAGATCGGGATTTGCAACACGATGATCGCCAATCCGGCCGCCCAGGCGATCATCAGCGCCCGCGTCAGCAGCGCCGCCACCTCGCCGGTCTGCCCGGCACCGTGGGCCTGACTGACCAAACCGGTCGTGCCCATGCGCAAGAAACCGAATACCCAATAGATCGCGGTCAGCATGATGGCGCCGACGCCGACCGCACCGATTGGCGCGGCCAGCCCCATCTGCCCCACAACGCCGGTATCCACCGCCCCCAGCAACGGTACGGTGGCATTCGACAGAACAATCGGCAGGGCGATTTTCAACACCCTGCGATGCGTCACTGGCGGCGTCGACAACCGCCTAGTCCTCGGGGCGCGGCATCAGAAAATGCCCGGTGGCCTGAGCAAAGGGGCGGTTCCTGTTGTCTTGCCATGCTTCGACATGGACGCTGGCATAGCGACGCCCGGACCGGTTCACCTGAGCCCTTGCATAAGCGTCGCGCGGCAGGCCAGAACGCAGATAGTCCACGGTGAAATCAATGGTCTTTGGCAGACTCGGCAGATGGCCCTGCACCAGCGCGTCGGCGTCAATTTCGCCGCTTTCGATCTTTTCCCACAGGATTGACCAGCTCAGACCGATGATCGCGGTCACTTCCAGAAATGCCGCCGTGGCCCCGCCGTGGATTGCCGGCAGCATCGGGTTACCGATCAACATGTCCCGAAACGGCATGATGGCGGTCAATTCATCGCCACGCCGTTCGAATTCAATCCCCAGAAACTGAATATAGGGCACGCCGTGGACCAGGGCATTCAGCGCGGCATCACGGCGTTGCTTGACCACTTGCACGGGCTCTGGCGGTTTGCGTCCCATCAGTTGCCCCCCACGGTAAAGGTTCCCGCAGCCGAAGCGACCGGGTGTTCATCATTGTCATCCAGCGCCTCGGCCCGCACGAACGCGACCGAACGGGTCATGCGATAGCAGGTCGCACGGGTACGAATGGCCTGCCCCGGTGTTGCCGGGCGCATGTAATCTATGCGCAGATCAATGGTCGCGGGGTGGCCCTTCATCTTGGGGTGGCTCATTACTGCCGCGCCGCAAGTTGTATCAAGCAAGGAAAAAACCGCACCGCCATGGATCACCCCCGTCTGCGGATCACCGACGAACCGTTCGTCATAGGGCATCGTCATCGCGGCAAAGCCGTCTTTGACCTCGGTATATTGCATCCCCAATTCCTTGGCATGGGGGATCGCTTCGATGAATTGCTGGGCAATTTGGGTCTGATCGGCAGCCATCAATTACTCCTGATTTTTCACGTAACGTTTATGAGCTTCATTCGACCGAAATCGCAAGGGCGGCGGTTGCCCTTGCCCGAACTTGATCCTAACCTGCCGGCAAGGGAGCGAAGAAATGTCCGAAACACGACTGTCATTCAAGGAAATGTGCGCCAAATTCGATGTGACGCCGCGTACCTTGCGCTATTACGAATATATCGAGCTGTTGCAGCCTGAACGCGAAGGCCGGTCGCGCTACTATGGGCCGCGCGAAGTGGCGAGGATGACCTTGGTTCTGCGCGGGCGCAGATGGGGCTATTCGCTGGAAGGGATTCGCCAGTGGTTGCTGATCTACGACAAGGAAGGCACCAAGGCGCAGATGGAAGCCTGGGTCAATAGCTCAACCCGCCAACTGGCTGAACTGGAAGAGCAGCGCCGCCAGTTGGAGGAAGCCATCGAAGAATTGACCCAGTCCCGCGACGAAACCGCAGACGCGCTGAAATCCATGTGACACAATTCAAACAGACGACAAAAAAGGAGGCGGGTTTCCCGCCTCCTTTTCGTTTTACGAGCCTTGTCACGCTCGCTTTTCGCATGAAAATCATGACACCCTCTGGATTACCTTGATTGATCCTACGTCACCCTGTAAAGTGACGCAGCGTCCCGCTTACGTAAACGTCAACCCCTGTTGTAACCAAGGATCACGGGTCGCATTCTTGGTCTGCAGACGACATCCACGAGCGAAAAATGACCGAAGAAACACTGACGATCCGAGAAATGTGCGATGCGTATCAGGTCACACCGCGCACCTTGCGCTTCTATGAAGCCAAGGAGCTGCTGTTCCCGATACGCGAAGGGCAGAAGCGGCTGTTTACCAAACGGGACCGGGCGCGTCTGAAACTGATTTTGCGGGGCAAGCGCTTCGGCTTCAGCCTCGAAGAGATCCGGCAATTGCTGGACCTCTACAACATGGGCGACGCGCAGCTGACCCAGCTAAGCCGCACCTATGACGTCGCGCAGGAACGCCTGCACGACATGGAAGAACAGCGCGATGAGCTGAACAAGGCCATCGAAGAGCTGAAGGAACAGATGAAATGGGGCGAAAAGATGATTGTTTCGCTCCGTCAGCAAAAGAAAGCCGCCGAATGACGGTGGCCTGAAAGGGAGAGAGACATGCCCAGCTATACCGCCCCCACCAAGGACATGCAGTTCGTGCTGCACGATCTTCTGAAGATCAGCCAGTCGGATATTCCCGGCTACCAAGACCTTGATGCCGATTTCACCTCGGCCGTGCTGGAGGAAGCAGGCAAGATCACCTCCGAAGTTGTGGCGCCGCTGAACATGGTGGGCGATACCGAAGGCTGCGTGCTGGAAAACGGCGTAGTGCGCACCCCGACCGGGTTTCAGGAAGCTTTCGATCAGGTCCGCGACGGCGGCTGGACCGGTCTGGACATGCCCGAGGAATATGGCGGACAGGGGCTGCCTTATGTGATGGGCACCGCGATGGGCGAAATGTTCAGCTCGGCCAATCAGGCGTTCACCATGTATCAGGGCCTGACCCACGGCGCGGCCTCGGCCATCCTGACCCATGGCACCGACGCGCAGAAAACGACCTACCTGCCGAAAATGGTCAGCTGTGAATGGACCGGCACCATGAACCTGACCGAACCGCATTGCGGCACCGATCTGGGCCTGATGCGCACCAAGGCCGTGCCGCAGGACGACGGCAGCTACAAGATTTCCGGCCAGAAGATTTTCATCTCTGCCGGTGAACACGAAATGGCCTCCAACATCATCCATCTGGTGCTGGCCAAGATCCCCGGCGGCCCCGACGGCATCAAGGGCGTGTCGCTGTTCATCGTGCCCAAGTTCATCGTCACCGAAGACGGCACCCCCGGCGCGCGCAACGGCGTCACCTGCGGCAAGATCGAAGAAAAGATGGGCATTCACGGCAATTCCACCTGCGTCATGAACTATGACGAGGCGACCGGCTATCTGCTGGGCGAGGAACACAAGGGCATGCGCGCCATGTTCACCATGATGAACGAAGCCCGCATCGGCGTCGGCATGCAGGGTCTGGCGCAGGCCGAGGTGGCTTATCAGAACGCGCTGGATTATGCCAAGGACCGGCTTCAGGGCCGCGACGTCACCGGGGTGAAAAACCCCGATGGTCCCGCCGATCCGCTGATCGTGCATCCCGATATCCGCCGCAGCCTGATGGACCAGAAAAGCTTCATCGAAGGCGCGCGCGCCTTCATGCTGTGGGGCGCGCAGATGATCGACCGGTCGCACCGCATGGGCGACAAGGATGCCGACGGGCTGATCAGCCTACTGACCCCGGTGGTCAAAGGCTTCCTGACCGACGAAGGCTATCAGGCCACTGTGCAGGCTCAGCAGGTCTATGGCGGCCATGGCTATATCGAAGAAACCGGCATGTCGCAATTCACCCGCGACGCCCGGATCGCGATGATCTACGAGGGCGCCAACGGCGTTCAGGCGCTTGATCTGGTTGGCCGCAAACTGGCGCAGGATGGCGGCAAGCACGTGATGGCGTTCTTCGACCTTGTGAAGAACTTCATCAAGGACAACGGCGACAATGAAGCGCTGAAAAACGGTTTCCTCGAGCCGCTGAAACAGGCGTCCAAGGATCTGCAGGCCGCTGGCATGTTCTTCATGCAGAACGGTATGAAAAACCCCAACGCGGCGCTGTCGGGATCCTATGACTTCATGCATCTGTTCGGCCATGTTTGCCTCGGCCTGATGTGGGCGCAGATGGCGAAGGCGGCACAGGAAGCGCTGGATGCAGGTACCTCGGACACCGCGTTCTATGAAACCAAGCTGGCAACCGGGCGTTATTACATGGCGCGCCGCCTGCCCGCGACCGGAATGCACCTGGCGCGGATCAACAGCGGTGCCGATCCGGTGATGGCGCTGAGCGCCGATCAGTTCTGAGCCCGGAGTTAACCGCGCCTGTTTAGGCTGACAGGGGGGGGGAATGCCCCACTCACGGCTCCGGCGCGCAGGGGATGCGCGCCGGTTGAATCCGACAAGGAGGAGATCAATGCCCAAACGCTTCCGGCTGACCCGGCGCATGCCAATCGCCATGACCGAAGACGCCTACCGGCGGCTGAAAAGGTTCGCGGCCGAGGCCGGGCTTGACGAGGGCGAGGCGATTTCCTTCGTGTTCGAGAATTTCGACGGGATCATCGACCACGAGAATTTCGGCCACAAGCTGCGATTGTTCAATTCAGAACTGGATGCGCGGAAACGCTAAGCAAAGGGAGACGTAATCCAAACGCGCCATAGACCAAGCCTCAGGCTGCTGAAAAGTTGCGCTTTTTTGAGTATTTTTGGCAAGATGAACCCACAAGAGGCGCCCCGCCCCACAAACCCGGAACCGGGGCGCGGAACGGGGTTTCACCTTGCACGTCCATCGGCTCTCCAGCCTGTAACGCAGCGTTATGCTTAATGGATTAACCTTAACGGCGCGTTACTTCGAAAGGCATCGCTTTTCATCTTGCCAAAAATACTCACACTCAAGCCTGTCCACATGCAAACCATCGGGAGGGAGCACGCATGACAATCAAACTCTATTGCTTCGGAGAAAGCGGGAATTCCTACAAGGCGGCGCTGGCGCTGCAACTCAGCGGGCTGGACTGGGAACCGGTCTTTGTCGATTTCTTCAATGGCGAGAACCGAACCCCCGAATACCGCGAAATCAATGAAATGGGCGAAGCGCCGGTGATGGTCGATGGCGACCTGAAGCTCAGTCAGTCCGGCGTGATCCAGCAATATGTCTCCGACAAATCAGGCAAATTCGGAGGTCGGACACAGGAGGAGAAATACGAAGTACTCCGCTGGGTCCTGTGGGATAATCACAAGCTCAGCTCGCAGGCTGGCATGACCCGGTTCCTGATGAATTTCCTGCCCGAAAAGCACCGCAACCCGGATGTCATCGGTTTCAATCTGGGCCGCCTCAAAGCCGCCTACCAGACCCTGAATGCCCATCTTGAGGGCCGAGACTGGATCGTTGGCGATGGCATCACCAATGCCGACATTTCCTGCTGCGGCTATCTTTATTATCCCGAACCGTTCGGGTTTGACCGCGCCGACTGGCCCAATATCGACCGCTGGCTGAGCAACATCAGCGACCAGCCCGGTTGGAAACACCCCTATGACCTGATGCCCGGCTCGCCTGCCGACCGGGCCTGAAACGAGAAGGAAGGCAACTGATGACCGAAGCCTATATTTATGACGCGGTGCGTACACCGCGCGGCAAGGGCCGCCCGGACGGCAGCCTGCACGAAGTCACCTCTCTGCGGATGTCCGCAACCGTTCTGAACGCGCTGAAGGGCCGCAACGGCTTGGATGGCCACGCGGTAGAGGATGTGATCTGGGGCAACGTCACCCAGGTGATGGAACAGGGGGCCTGTCTGGCGCGGACCGCGGTTCTGGCCTCAGATCTCGATGAATCGATCCCCGGGCTGTCGATCAACCGGTTCTGCGCGTCCGGCATGGAAGCGGTCAACCTTGCGGCCAACCAGGTCAGGGGCGGGGCCGGTGAGGCCTATATCGCCGGTGGCGTGGAAATGATGAGCCGCGTACCGATGGGCAGTGACGGCGCCGCCATCGCCGTCGATCCTTCCGTCGCGCTGGACCAGTATTTCGTGCCGCAGGGTATTTCGGCCGATATCATTGCCACCGAATACGGCTTCAGCCGCGATCAGGCCGACGCGCTGGCGGTGGAATCGCAGCGCCGCGCCAAGGCGGCGTGGGATGACAACCGGTTTGCAAAATCGGTTATCCCGGTCACCGACGTGAACGGGCTGACCATTCTCGATCATGACGAATTCATCCGCCCCGGCACCGACATGCAGACTTTGGGCGCGCTGAAGCCGTCCTTCAAGGACATGGGCGAAGTGATGCCGGGCTTTGACAAGGTGGCGATGCTGAAATATCCGCATCTGGAAAAGGTCAATCACATCCACCATGCCGGCAACTCTTCGGGCATCGTCGACGGATCGGCCGGGGTTCTGGTCGGCAACGCAGAATTCGGCAAGAAATACGGTCTGACCCCGCGTGCCCGCATCCGGGCCACCGCAAAAATCGGCACCGATCCGACCATTATGTTGACCGGTCCGGTTCCGGCCACGCAGAAAATCCTCGCCGAAAGCGGGTTGTCCATTTCGGATATCGACCTGTTCGAAGTGAACGAAGCCTTTGCCGCCGTCGTGCTGCGGTTCCAGCAGGCCTTCGACGTCGACCCGGACCTGATCAACGTCAATGGCGGCTCGATCGCGATGGGCCACCCGCTGGGGGCCACCGGCGCGATCATCATCAGCACGCTACTGGACGAACTTGAACGGACCGACAAGGAAATGGGCCTGGCCACCTTGTGCATCGCGTCCGGCATGGGTGCGGCAACCATCATCGAACGCGTTTAAGCGGGGACAGGAGTGAGACAAATGACTGATTTCACCATGGAAAAAGACGCCGACGGCGTCGCAATCGTCACCTGGGACTGCCCTGGAAAATCGATGAACGTGATGAGCGGCGAAGCTCTGATCGAATTGAGCGATCTGATCGACGCGGCCCTTGCCGACGAGGGCGTCAAAGGCATCGTGATCACCAGCGGCAAGAAAGATTTCGCCGGTGGCATGGACCTGAACGTTCTGGCCGACATGAAAACCGCTGCCGGGGACAATCCGGCACAGGGGCTGTTCGATGGCATCATGCAGATGCACGGGTTGCTGCGGAAAATCGAACTGGCCGGGATGGATTTCAAGACCAAGAAAGGCGGCAAGCCGATCGCGGCCGCCCTGCCCGGCACTGCCGTGGGTATCGGGCTGGAACTGCCCTTGTCGACCCACCGCATCTTTGCCGCAGAAAATCCCAAGGCCAAGATCGGCCTGCCGGAAATCATGGTCGGGATTTTCCCCGGTGCCGGCGGCACCACCCGTCTGGTGCGCAAGCTGGGCGCGATGGGCGCGTCGCCCTTCCTGCTGCAGGGCAAGCTGGTCGATCCGAAGAAAGCCAAGGGCGCGGGCATCATCGACGACGTGGTCGGTGATCCGGTCGCCGCGGCCCGCGAATGGGTGCTGAACGCTAAAGACGCCGATCTGGTGAAGCCGTGGGATGCCAAGGGGTATAAGATGCCCGGCGGCGCGCCCTATCACCCTGCCGGATTCCCGACCTTTGTCGGCGCCTCTGCTATGGTCAACGCCAACACCAATGGTGCCTTCCCGGCTGCCAAGGCGCTGCTGAGCGCGGTCTATGAGGGCGCGATGGTGCCGTTTGACACCGCGCTGAAGATCGAAGCGCGCTGGTTCACCCATATCCTGATGAACCCGTCTTCGGCTGCAATGATCCGGTCGCTGTTCCTGAACAAGGAAGCGCTGGAAAAAGGCGCGGTACGGCCCAAAGACATCCCCGATCAGTCGGTCAAGAAACTGGGCGTGTTGGGCGCCGGCATGATGGGCGCGGGCATTGCGTTGGTGTCGGCACAAGCGGGCATGGAAGTCGTGCTGATCGACCGCGATCAGGCCGCCGCCGACAAGGGCAAAGCCTATACCGAGGCCTATCTCGACAAGGGCATCAAGCGTGGCAAGGTCACCGCGGAGAAGAAAGAGGCGATGCTGTCGCTGATCACCGCAACGCCGGATCTGGACGCGCTCAAAGGCTGCGATCTGATCATCGAGGCGGTGTTCGAAGACCCCGGCGTCAAGGCCGAGATGACCCAAAAGGTCGAGGCGATCATCCCCGAGGATTGCATCTTCGCCTCCAACACCTCGACCCTGCCGATCACCGAGCTTGCCAAGGCTTCCAAACGGTCCGAGCAGTTCATCGGCATCCACTTCTTTTCGCCGGTCGAAAAAATGCTGCTGGTCGAGATCATTAAGGGCAAGGAAACCGGTGATCGGGCCGTTGCCAAGGCGCTGGACTATGTGCGCCAGATCCGCAAGACACCGATCGTGGTCAACGATGCGCGGTTCTTCTACTGCAACCGTTGCATCATTCCCTACATGAACGAAGCGATGCGGATGGTAACCGAGGGCGTTTCCCCCGCGCTGATCGACCATGCCGCGCAGCAGCTTGGCTTCCCTGTGGGGCCGATTCAGCTGACGGATGAGACCTCGATCGATCTGGGGGCCAAGATCGCCCGGGCGACCAAGGCCGCGATGGGCAACGCCTATCCCGACAGCCCGTCCGACGACCTGATCTTCTGGATGGAAGACGCAGGGCGTCTGGGCCGCAAATCCAAGGCCGGGTTCTTCGATTATGACGAAAAAGGCAAACGGCAGGGCTATTGGAAAGGTATGACAGACAAATACCCGCTGGCCGATCCGCAGCCCGACCTGATCGAAGTTCAGGAACGTCTGATGTTCGCGCAGGTGCTGGAAGCAGTTCGTGCGCTGGAGGAAGGCGTTCTGATGGACATCCGCGAGGGCGATGTCGGTGCCATCCTGGCCTGGGGTTTTGCCCCCTGGTCGGGCGGCCCGCTGAGCTGGATCGACATCATCGGCACGCCTTATGCCGCCGAGCGCTGCGATCAGCTGACCGAAGCCTATGGCGACCGCTTTTCCTGCCCGCCGCTGCTGCGGGAAATGGCCGAAAAAGGTCAGACCTTCTATGGCCGGTTCGGCAAGGAAGACAAAGCGGCGGCCTAACGGCCCCGCACAGCGTTACCGAGTATGGCGCGTCCCTTCGGGGGCGCGTTTTTTTTGAGAATGATGGGTAGACGAAGGATCGCCGCGCACTTCGGGCGTATAGTCCCGGCCGCAACCCTTACAGCACCACCGGCGTTTTCACCGGATCAAAATGATAGCCGAACCGTTTGATATCCTCAGCACAGATATCGGCCAGAAACTCTGCGTCGCTGTCATTGTAATAGCTGCGGTAATCTTTCCGGCGCGACGATTCGTTCACCCGCGGCAACCGCAGTGAAAATCCCAGATGTTCGACAAGCGGTTCAGCATCCTGATCGACATGTTCCAGCCGGATATAGGTATCGCAAATCTCGTTGCCGCGCGCGTCGGTCATGTAAAATCGCGCCGGTGTTTCCTGCAGCGTCCGCCAGGTCAGCGGATGGCTGAGAAAGCCGCTGAACGCTTCGCCCTTGGCCAGCTTCACCGCCGGATGATCGAAGTTTTGATCCCTGAGCCAATAATAATAGCTTACCACCCGGTCCCACGGATTGCGCACCATAGTAAAGGTGAAATAGCGCTCGATCTCGTCGGCGCCGACCAAGCCTTCGATATCGGCCAAGGTGGAATGTTTCCACAACCGCCCCTTGCAATCGGAACTTTGGTACTTGCGCCGGCGCTTGGTCGCTTTGGGCGTATCGCCGATCAGGATATCGTCCTTTTTGGCACGGTCTTCCAGCGCCAGCGCCATCGAGGTGCCGCCGGTCTTGGGGATATGGATGAAGATATATTGCCGACCGTGCGAAATAAACATGGCGCGATGCTAACTCAAACGAAGCATTGCCAAAAGACCTAGTCCACGCAAGACTTCGGTAATTTTCAAACGTTAAATAAATTTTGGGAGTTAAAGCATGACACAGCAAGGCGTAGCCCCCGAAGACATGCCCGAACGGATTGACGCGGTTCAGTGGCCCACCTTCTATGACACTTATCATACGACAGCAGCGCCGCCTCTGCAGATCAGCTATAGTTTTCAGAATGACCGCCCCGATGATCTGCGTGAAACCAGTTGGACCGATGTCGGCGGCTGGGGCACATATACCGAAGCCGAACGCGATGCGGTGCGCGCGGGGCTGAGGGAATATGAGCGCGTTCTGAACGTTCAGTTCGTCGAAACTCTGGACGAAAACGCGGTCGATATCACCTTCTTGCGCGCCTCTTATGGGCTGTCTGGCGGGAGAGGCCGGTTTCAATACGATAGCTGGCCCAGCCTGGAATATGACGGCTTTGTCGTGTTCAACACCGATCGAGACCTGACCCAGCCCAGCGAAATAAACCTGATCCTGCACGAGATCGGTCATGCGTTTTCCTTGAAACATCCGGGCAATTACGATGTGAATCCGCTCAACGCTCCGCCGGGACCGTATCTGCCCGAGGAAGAGGACAATTACCAATTCACAGTCATGTCCTACACTCCGAACCCGGATCTTGGTCAGGAACCGGAAAGCCTGATGCTCTATGACATTGCTGCGCTTCAGGAACGTTGGGGCGGCAATCAGAGCTTTCACACTGGCAATAATACCTACGTTTTACGCGAAGACGGCAATCTCTATGTCATTTGGGATGCGGGCGGCACTGACACTCTGACCGCAGGGGCCAGCACAACGGCGGCGGTGCTGGACCTCAGAGAGGGCAGATTTTCGGAACTGGGCCATGCATCGGGCGGAGTTCAGGCCCGGATCGCGGTCGCTTACGGGGTCGACATCGAGAACGCCATCGGCACAGCTGGAAATGATCTTGTCGAAGGGAATGATCTGGCCAATCGACTGGAGGGGCTGGATGGTAACGATACCCTGAACGGGCGCGGCGGCGATGACAGCCTGACCGGTGGGGATGGTCTGGATTCGCTAATCGGTGGCGATGGCAACGATACGATCATGGGCGGCGAAACCGCGGCAGACCGCCACGATGCCGTCTTCGGCGGGACGGGTGACGATTATATCGACGGCGGCTATGGCAATGACGAATTGCGCGGCGATGACGGTCAGGACACCCTGATCGGCGGCTTTGGCGCAGACACGGTTATCGGGGCAAACGGCGACGACAATCTGACCGCACAAGCCTGGGGCGACATCCTGTATGGCGGCGCGGGCAATGATTTCCTCAACGGTGGTTTCGGATACGATCAGGCCAATGGCGGTGACGGTGCCGACAGGTTTTTTCACCTTGGGATCGCAGATCACGGGTCGGACTGGATACAGGATTACAGCGCCGCTGACGGCGATGTCCTGCAATTCGGACGCACCGGGACACGCGATCAGTTTCAGGTCAATTTCGTCGAAACGGACGGCGCGGGCGGCGCTGGTGTGGAAGAAGCCTTTGTCATCTACCGGCCGACCGGCCAAATTATCTGGGCATTGGTAGACGGGGCCGCGCAATCGGAAATCACGCTTTGGCTGAACGGTGTCGAATACGACCTTATGGCCTGAGCGGGATAAAAGACCGATTGGTGTTCTTACGGACTTTTCAAGCCCCTCCCCCCTGCGCAATATGCGCCATGAAAGAGGGAGGAAATCATCATGGGTTGGATGGCCGACGAAACCGGACTGGGGAAAACTGCAGCGAATTACGTGCCGCTGACCCCGCTATCATGGCTGAACCGCGCGAAGACAGTATTTCCGGACCACCCGGCGGTGGTCTATGGCACACATCGCAAAACCTATGTCGAATACCATGACCGGGTAACGCGGCTGGCCTCGGCGCTGACCAAGCTGGGGGTCAATCCCGGCGATGTGGTCGCCACCGTGCTGCCCAATATTCCGGCCCAAGCGGAAGCGCATTTCGGTGTGCCCGCCTGCGGTGGCGTCCTGAACACGATCAACACACGGGTCGAGGCCGACACCATCGCCTATATCCTGGACCACGGGCAGGCCAAGGTGGTGCTGGTCGATCCGCAATTCCTGCCGGTTCTGGCTCAGGCGATCGAAATCATGGACGGCCCCGCACCGATCCTGATCGAAGTGGCCGACGATCAGGCCGGGGTTCATGCCCATGGGCATTACATGGAATACGAAGACCTGCTGAAAACCGGTGACGCGGATTTCCAGTGGATCATGCCCGAGGACGAATGGGAAAGCATTGCGCTGAATTACACCTCTGGCACGACCGGACGGCCCAAGGGCGTAGTTTATCATCATCGCGGGGCCTATCTGAATGCGATGGGTCAGGTGATCAGCTGGCGGATGACATTGCACCCGCGCTACCTGACCATCGTGCCGCTGTTTCACTGCAACGGCTGGTGCCACACCTGGATGATGCCGGTTCTGGGCGGAACCGTGGTGTGCTGCCGCGACATCACAGCCAAGGCAATATTCGACGCCATCGCGAATGAAGGCGTGACCCATTTCGGCGGCGCGCCGATCGTTTTGAACACGCTGGTCAATTCCCCCGCTTCCGACCGCCGCGATTTCGATCACGTGGTCGAGGTGTTCACCGCCGGTGCCCCGCCCGCCCCTGCGACCCTGGCCAAGATCGAACCGATGGGGTTCAACGTCACGCAAGTTTATGGCCTGACCGAAGTTTACGGTCCTGCCACCGAATGCACCTGGAAATCCGAATGGGACCCCTTACAAGGTGATGACCGCGCCGCGATCAAAGCGCGGCAGGGCGTGGCGATGCCGATCTATGAACATATCACCGTCATGGACGAAAAAATGCAGCAGATCCCAATGGATGGCAAAACGCAGGGCGAAATCGTCATGCGCGGCAACGGTGTGATGAAAGGGTATTTGAAAAACCCCGACGCCACCGCCGAGGCCTTCGCGGGCGGCTATTTCCACACCGGCGACATCGCCTTGCAGCATCGCGACAGCTTTGTGCAGATCGCCGACCGGGCCAAGGACATCATCATTTCGGGCGGCGAAAATATCAGTTCGGTTGAGGTCGAAGGCGTGCTGATGGCACATCCCGATGTGCTGCTTTGCGCGGTGGTGGCCAAACCGGATGAAAAATGGGGCGAAGTGCCCTGCGCTTTTGTGGAATTAAAGGACGGGCATCAGGCGGATGAGGCCGCGCTGATCGCCTTTGCCCGCGAACGGCTGGCCGGGTTCAAGACGCCGAAAAAGGTGGTGTTTCAGGAATTACCCAAGACCTCGACCGGCAAGATCCAGAAATTCGAGCTGAGAACGCTGGCCAAAGGATTCTGACCGGCTCGCCTCTTGCAATGGCTCAAAACATTCCATATATGGAATATTAATTAACACACCGGGCTTCGTAAACACAGTTTCACGGTTTCTTCGCCCGGTGCGTTCCATACAAGAGGATATAGAAATGACCGTCAATCAAGCCGTCACCGCCTTTGCGGGCTTCATGGTACTTCTTTCGCTGGTGCTGACCTACTTCGTGCACCCGGCCTTCGTCTGGCTCACCGCCTTCGTCGGCGTCAACCTGTTCCAGTCGGCCTTCACCCGGGTCTGTCCGGCGGCCTCTATCTTCCGCAAGATCGGCTTCAAAGCCGCCTGATCTGCACACGACAGGTTTCACCACGCCTTTGCTAGCCGATTGCCGCCCTGCCCCTTAGCGTGCTATTCAGGTCTCAAAGACCGAGGCAGAGCAGCGCCCGCATGACAGCATTGACAAAATACCAACGGATCGAAGCGTCCGGCCTTTGGCGCGCTTCGCCAGAAGATCAGCGCCGCGAAGTGATCGTGTCGATCGGGGATGCCACGCTGGTGATTTCCGATCTGCAGGATCGGGCGCTGACCCATTGGTCGCTACCCGCTGTGATGCGCGCCAACCCGGGCGACTGGCCGGCGATCTATCATCCCGATGGTGATCCAGGTGAGACTCTGGAACTGACCGAAGCCGAAACCGAAATGGTTGCGGCGATCGAAAAGCTGCGCAATGCCATCGAACGGCGACGACCCCGACCCGGGCGACTCAGGGCGGTGATGATGGCGGCGTCCCTGACTTCCGTTCTGGCGGTTGGGGTGTTTTGGCTGCCGGGCGCGATGGTGGATCACGCGCTCAGCGTGGTCCCGCCCGCCAAACGGTCGGATATCGGTCAGCGCCTGCTGGCGGATATTCAGCGGCTTTCCGGTCCATCTTGCGACACCGCCAGTGCGCGATTGGCGCTGGACCATTTGGCCGACCGGCTGACCGAGGACGATCTGCACCTTACCGTGGTCAAGACCGGCGTGCCCGACAGCGTCATGTTGCCGGGCCGTATCATGGTGCTGAACAGCGCCTTGTTCGAAGATTACGAAGTCCCCGATATCGCCGCCGGTCACGTCATCGCCGAAATGTTGCGCGCCCGTGCCTCAGACCCGCTGGACCAGCTTTTGCGTCACAGCGGCATGTTCAGTAGTCTCAGGCTGCTGACCACGGGCACGCTGCCCGACGATACGCTCAAGGCTTATGCCGAAACCCTGCTGACGCAGCCAGTGACCGAGCTGCCCGTCGAAACCCTGTTGCAAGGGTTCCACGAGGCCGGGGTGAAATCCAGCCCCTATGCCTATGCTCTGGATGTATCGGGCGAAGCGACCCTGCCACTGATCGAGGCTGACCCCTATCCCGGCGAAGCGCCCAGCCCGGTTCTGTCCGATGGCGACTGGATCAGGCTGCAAAGCATCTGCGAAACCTAAAAGACCCCCACCGATATGGCAGGGGTCCATCATTCTTAGCTGTTCGGGATGTCAGCGGCGCAGGAATGCGTCGCTAAATCCGGACTTGCGGACTGTGCCAAGGGCCTGTTGCGCCCCGGAATTGGACGGGAACGGACCCGCCACCACGATCTGATAGGCTTTGCCTTTGCGATTGGCGCTCCAGATCCGAACCGGCAGACCGGATTGTTTCAGCCGCAGGGCTGTTTTCTGAGCGTTCGACGGCACACCGAACATGCCGACCTGAACAAAGCTCTGACCGCTGGCCTGTACGACCGGTTTGCGCGCGGGTTTGGCGGGCATCGATTTCACCGGGGCGCGGGACTTGGTCGACATCACCCCGGCTGTGCGGCCACTGGCCTTATCGCGTTCAATCTGCGCCAAGGTCTGAGTCTGCGTGGTCAGATCGGTGAACGGATAACGCAGTCCCGGATTCATTCGGGTCACGTTCCGCCCGGTCGCGCGATCGACCAATTGACGCGGGATCGTATCGGTCCAGACCAACGCCATCTGCGCCTGCCCGGCCCGGGTCTGATGCGCCCGGTAGGGGTTCAGACGATCATCGTCCCAAACCTGCCGATACCCTTTGGGAATCGGGTTGGACAGCTTGGCGTTTTGCTGTTGTTCATAGACATGACGGGGCACGATACGGGCGTTGGGCGACACCGTAGACACCTGCGCCGATGCCGCCGGGGCGGACGGGCGTACCTGTGTGGTGCGGGCATAGGCCGGCACAACCGGTGCGGGCGCAATGGTCCGGCGTTGGCCATTGTTTCCCGATGCGTAAGACACTGGCGATTCCGCCTGCGGACCGCAACGCACACCCGACCCTTTGAGATATTTCTGACTGACCGCCGACGCCCCTGCACAGGCTGTTTCCATCGTCGCCGGGGCCGGTTTCGGGGCCGGTTTCGGGGCCGGTTTTGCTTTCACCACGCGCACTTTCGGCGCAGGCTGTACCGGCTTGATCATCTTGGGCGGCGTAAAGATCGACGCGATCGTGGTCATCGGTTTGCGCACCGTCCGCGGCGCGGGTTTCGCCGCCGGGGCCTGAACCACTTTGCGCGGCTTGACCGCCACTTGCGGCGCCGCCTTGGGCGCGCTGGTCTCGGGCCCATCGGCAATCACCGGCAATTTCGCCGTGACAGGTTGGGCAAAGGTCGGCTTGGCATTGCAAAGATGTTCACGCCCGCGGGTCACCCGCGGCACCCAAGTTACATTGCCATCGATCCCGGCGCGGATATAGACGCAGCCCCGGCTATCAACATATTGGCTGCCTTTATAGCTGGCCGGTGGAAATTCCGCCGGTTCGTCTGCCCCCCGCAGGGTGGCGGCCTGAACCATGCCTAACCCCATCGAAAAAGCGATAACGGCGCTTGCGGCTGCTGTGATAAACTTCATCTGTGCCCCCACACGAAATGTAGAGGCACTGTGCACGAATTGTTTCCCTGAGTAAAGCTAATGACAGCCTATTTTGTGCCAAACATGCGGTCGCCCGCATCCCCTAGTCCCGGAAGGATATAGCCCTTTTCATTCAGCCGCTCGTCCAGAGACGCTGTGACGATCGGAACATCGGGGTGTGCTTCCTTCATCCGGGCCACGCCTTCGGGGGCGGCCAGCAGACACATGAAGCTGATGTTATTGGCACCGGCCTTCTTCAGCAGATCCACCGCAGCGACCGATGAATTGCCAGTCGCCAGCATCGGATCAACGACGATCAGATGACGATCCTCCAACCCTTCGGGAACCTTGAAATAATATTGCACCGGTTGCAGCGTTTCCTCGTCTCGGTAAAGGCCGACAAACCCGACCCGGGCCGAAGGGATCAGTTCCAAAACACCGTCCAGCAACCCGTTTCCGGCCCGCAGGATTGATATCAGCGCCAGCTTCTTGCCCTTGAGCACCGGTGCTTCCATTTCCTGCATCGGGGTTTCGATCCCGCGCGTGGTCAGTTCCAGATCGCGGGTGATTTCATAAGCCAGCAACTGGCTGATTTCGCGCAGCAGGCGTCGGAATTCCCCGGTCGAAGCCTTCTTGTCGCGCATCAGGGTCAGTTTATGCTGCACCAAGGGGTGGGTCACGATGGTCAGATGCTCGGTCATGCGGCTTGCTCCAGTTTTTGCTTGATGCCAGTGCGGGTATGTTCGTCGCAGAAGGCCGCGTCGATGGCAATCGCATTCAGTGCGGTAAAATCCTCTGTTCCCCAGCGGAAAGCACGTTCCAGTTCTTCGAATTCCCGCGTCATGGTGGTATTGAAAAAGGGCGGGTCGTCGGTCGACACCGTCACTTTGACCCCCGCTTCCCGCAGCCGCGCGATGGGATGGGCACCATAGTTGGGATATAGTCCCAACGCGACGTTCGAACCGGGGCAGACTTCCAGCACGACACCGGTTTCGGCCAAAATATCGACCAGCGCCGGGTCCTCTATCGAACGCACGCCGTGACCGATCCGTTCGACCTTCAGATCCTGCACCGCCTGCCGCACCGAATCCGGCCCACCGAATTCCCCGGCATGCGTGGTCAGCCGCAATCCTGCTTCGCGGGCGCAATCGAAAGCCCAGGCGAAATCGCCCTGTTTGCCTACACCTTCGTCGCCACCCATACCGAAGCCGGTAATCCAGTCCCCAGCGGTTTCGGCTGCGCAGATCGCGGTTTCACGCGCCTTGTCCGGGCCGAAATGACGAATGCAAGTGGCGATCCCGCGCAGGGTGATGCCCATCTGCGCCTCGGCCTGATCGGCGGCTTCCTGCATTGCGTGCAGATATTCCTTCCACGCGATCACGTCGCGGCCACCGCAGAAATCGGGGCTGAGGAAGCTTTCGGCATAGATCACACCGTTTTCGGCGCATTGTTCCAGAACCGCAAAGGTCAGGCGGCGGTAATCCTCGGGCGTTTTCAACACCTGTGTCGCGGCCTCATAAACCTGCAAAAAATGGGTGAAATCACGATAGGCATAATTGCCCCTCTCGTCGAACACCCCATCCAGATTAATGCTTTTTTCCTGCGCCAGTCCGCGTACGAAGGCAGGCGGCGCTGCACCTTCGAGATGCAGGTGCAATTCAACCTTGGGAAACGCTTTCCAACTCATAAAAAACTCCGCCCCTGCCCTTGCGCGGGAACATCCAGATGAGCGGCCACGCTGGCCGCGATGTCGACAAAATTGACCAATCCACAGCTGCCTGCGCCTTTGCCCGCAATCAGCACCGGCACCCGTTCGCGGGTGTGATCGGTGCCGCTCCAGCTGGGATCGTTACCATGATCGGCGGTGATCAGCACCATATCGTCAGGCCGCAGACGCGGCAGAATTTTTCCCAGTTCCGCGTCGAACCATTCCAGTGCCCGCGCATAGCCCGAAATGTCCCGTCGATGACCATACAGGCTGTCGAATTCGACGAAATTGGCAAAGGTCAGGCTACCCTCTGCGGCCCCGTTCACCAGATCGTTCAGATGGATCATCAACTGCGCATCGGCACCCTTGCGGACCTCGTCGATGCCCTGCATCGAAAAAATGTCACCGATCTTGCCAATGGCATAGACGTGGCGGCCAGCCCCCTGCACCCAGTCGCACAGCGTCGGGGCGGGCGGGGAAATTGCATAATCATGCCTGTTGGCGGTGCGGGTGAACCCGTCCTCAACCGTGCCGATGAAGGGCCGCGCGATAACACGGCCCACCTTCATCTGATGAACCATCGGCGCGATGCCCTGACAAAGCTTCAGCAAACGGTCGAGCCCGAAATGGGCCTCATGCGCTGCGATCTGCAACACGCTATCAGCCGAAGTGTAGCAGATCGGCCAACCGGAGCGGATATGCTCGGCCCCCAGCTCCGCGATGATCTGGGTGCCCGAGGCGTGGCAATCGCCCAGGATGCCTTCGGTTCCCGCCAGTTCGGCCACCCGCGCCGAAAGGTCGGGCGGGAAGGTTGGTTTGGTATCGGGGAAATAATGCCAATCCCATGGCACCGGCACACCTGCCAGTTCCCAATGGCCCGAGGGCGTGTCCTTGCCCCGGCTGACTTCGCTCGCCGCACCCCAGCGGCCTTTGGGGTGGTCAGCCCCCAACCCCGGGGCCACTTCGCCCGAGGCCAGCTTGACCGCCGCCCCGAGCCCCAAAGCGTCAAGCGTGGGCAGATGCAATGGCCCGCTGCGACCCTCTTCGGCCTGCCCTGCCGCACAGGCGCGGGCGATATGGCCGACCGTATTCGCCCCGGTATCGGGCCGGTCGCCATTGAAGAACTTGTCAGCGTCCGGCGCACCGCCAATGCCGACGCTGTCGATCACGATCAGGAAGGCGCGCGCCATCAGCCAATCCTTTCATGCACAAGCGGCGGCAGCTCGGGGGCCTTGGACGACAGGGTTACAGCCCCCAGCACGGATTTACAGGCGACATCCGCCGCCTCTTCACGCGCGGCATGAATCCGCGCCAGAGGCTGGCCTTTCTGCACCTTGGTGCCGAGGGGCAGCATATCGGATATGCCCACCGCCGGGTCCACCACATCGCTTTCCACCTGACGTCCGCCGCCCAGCCCGACCACGGCCAGCCCCAGTGCCTGACCGTCCATTGCAGAAATATATCCATCCTTCGTAGTAACCACTTCACGGATCACCGGAGCTTCGGGAAGGAACCGCTGCCAATTTTCGACGAATTGCACCGGCCCGCCCTGCGCCGCTACCATACGGCCGAAACAGTCTGCCGCGCTGCCATCGGCGACAACCTTGGCGATCTGTTCCGCCCCAGCCTCGGCATCCCCGGCCAGTCCGGCATTGGCCAACGCCACCCCACCCAGTTGCGCCGTCAAATCCAGCAAGCGGCCCTGAACCTGTCCGGTCAGAACCCGCATCGAGCTTGCCACTTCGAGCGCATTGCCCAAATCGGGGGCCAGCGGTTGGTTCATATCGGTGATCAGGGCCGAGGTCTGACATCCCGCAGCATTGGCGGTACTGACCAAAGCCTGCGCCAAGGCGCGTGCATCCTCGGCATTTTTCATGAACGCGCCGGTGCCGACCTTCACATCCAGCACCAGCCCTTCCAGACCGGCGGCCAGCTTCTTGGACAGAATCGATGCGGTGATCAGATCAAGGCTTTCGACTGTACCGCTGATATCGCGCACCGCATAAAGCCGTTTGTCCGCCGGGGCGATATCGCCGCTGGCTGAAACAATGGCACAACCCACCTGCCCCACCACTTTGCGAAACTGTGTCTCGTCGAGGTCGGTGCGATAGCCCGGGATCGCTTCCAGCTTGTCCAGCGTGCCGCCGGTATGGCCCAACCCGCGCCCCGAAATCATCGGCACATAGGCCCCGCACATCGCCAGCGCCGGAGCGAGTATCAGGCTGACACAATCGCCGACCCCGCCAGTGGAATGTTTGTCCAGCACCGGCTTGTCCATTTCCCAGCGCATCACATCGCCGGAATCGCGCATCGCAAGGGTCAGCTCGACCCTGCCTTTTTCCCCCAGCCCATTCAGCAGCGCGGCCATCGCAAAAGCCCCAGCCTGCGCGTCACTGACGCCATGATCCGCCAGACCTTGCGCGAACCAGTTCAGTTCTTCCTGCGTGACCGGCTGACGGTCGCGGACTTTGACGATGATAGCACGGGCATCCATGGCTCTCAGCTCCGATCCATCTGGCTTTTGTGGAAGGCTCCGGGCAGCAGCTCGGCCAGTGTCATGGTCATTTCCGGTCCGTCAAGCGTCGCCATGCGCACAGTCACCTCTCCCTTGCCAAATTCCGCCAGCTTCTGACGACACCCGCCACAGGGGGTCACAGGGGTCTCTGCATCCGCGATCACGCAGACCTCGACCAGCTCGGTTTCGCCGGATGCGATCATCGCCGCGATAGCGCCCGCTTCGGCACAGGTCCCTTCGGGATAGGCGGCATTTTCCACGTTGCAACCCTGGAAAATCGTTCCCGATTTCGACCGCACCGCCGCGCCGACCTTGAAATTCGAATAAGGTGCATAAGCCCGTTCGCGCACATCTCGCGCCGCATCCAGCAATGACATTCCGATACCTCCTGAACGTTATGCAAACCGGTTTCGGCCCGCAGACCCTTTTGACCGTTTGGAAAACTCTGGCCTGACGCGCCACCATTTGCAAGCATCAGCCTGCCAACAACCTAAAAACAACGGGTTTCATCCTGCAAAATAATAGTTTAACACTAAACTAACCGGACCGGAGGAGCCCCATGACCGATAATCAGAACCCATCGCTGCGTCAGTCGGCGCTTGCTTATCACGAATTTCCCAAACCGGGTAAGCTTGAGGTCCGCGCGACAAAACCTCTGGCCAATGGCCGCGATCTCAGCCTTGCCTACAGTCCCGGCGTGGCCGAAGCCTGTCTGGAAATCAAGGCAGACCCAACCAATGCCAGCCGCTACACCGCGCGCGGCAATCTGGTAGCAGTTGTGTCGAACGGCACCGCCGTGCTGGGGCTGGGCAATATCGGCGCGCTGGCCTCGAAACCGGTGATGGAAGGCAAGGCGGTCCTGTTCAAGAAATTCGCCAATATCGACTGTTTCGACATCGAAGTGGACGAACCCGACCCGGAAAAACTGGCCGATATCGTCTGCGCTCTGGGGCCCACGTTTGGCGCAATCAACCTCGAAGACATCAAAGCCCCCGATTGCTTTATCGTCGAAAAGCTTTGCCGCGAACGAATGAACATCCCCGTTTTCCACGACGATCAGCACGGCACCGCCATCGTGGTCGGGGCTGCCGCCACCAACGCGCTCAGAGTGGCGGGCAAACGCTTCGAGGATATCAAGATCGTTTCCACCGGGGGCGGCGCGGCGGGGATCGCCTGCCTGAACATGCTGCTGAAGCTGGGGGTGAAACGGGAAAATGTCTGGCTTTGCGACATTCACGGGCTGGTCTATCAGAGCCGCACCGAGGACATGACGCCGCAGAAAGCGAACTTTGCCCAGTCGAGCGACAAACGCACCCTGGATGACGTGATCGAGGCGGCCGATATGTTCCTCGGCCTGTCCGGCCCCGGTGTGCTGACGCCCGAAATGGTCGCCAAGATGACCAAACGACCGATCGTCTTTGCGCTGGCCAATCCGACCCCTGAAATCATGCCGGACGATGTCCGTGCGGTCGCCCCTGATGCAATCATCGCCACCGGCCGGTCGGATTTTCCCAATCAGGTCAATAACGTCCTGTGTTTCCCTTTCATCTTTCGCGGTGCGCTGGATGTCGGCGCCACCGAAATCAACGACGACATGTCGCTGGCCTGCGTCGCGGGTATTGCCGAACTGGCCCGCGCCACCACCAGCGCCGAAGCTGCCGAAGCCTATAAGGGTGAACAGCTGACCTTCGGTGCCGACTACCTGATCCCGAAACCCTTCGATCCGCGTCTGGTGGGCGTGGTGTCCGCGTCGGTTGCCAAGGCGGCGATGGACAGCGGCGTCGCCACAAAACCGATCTACGATCTGGACGCCTACAAACACCGGCTGCACCAGTCAGTGTTCAAATCCGCCCTGCTGATGCGGCCGGTATTCGAAGCCGCCCGTGCCGCGTCGCGCCGCATCGTTTTTGCCGAGGGCGAAGATGAACGGGTGCTGCGCACCGCCCAGGCAGTGCTCGAGGAAACCACCGAAACCCCGATCCTGATCGGTCGCCCCGAGGTCATCGAAAGCCGCTGCGAACGCGCCGGTTTGACCATCCGCCCGGATCGCGATTTCGAAGTAGTGAACCCTGAAAGTGATTCCCGCTACCGCGAATACTGGCAATCCTATCACGAATTGATGCAGCGTCGGGGCGTTACCCCGGATCTGGCCAAAGCGATCATGCGCACCAACACCACCGCAATTGGCGCGGTGGCGGTCCATCGGGGCGATGCGGACAGCCTGATCTGCGGCACCTTTGGCGAATACCGCTGGCACCTGAATTACATCACCCAGATTCTCGGCAGTGACGCCCTGTCGCCGCATGGGGCGCTATCGCTGATGATCCTCGAAGACGGGCCGCTTTTCATCGCCGATACCCAAGTGCATGAACTGCCCAGCCCGGACAACATCGCACGGATCGCCGAAGGTGCTGCCCGCCATGTGCGTCGGTTCGGGCTGGACCCCAAGGTCGCGCTGTGTTCGCAATCGCAATTCGGCAATCACAGCGAAGGGTCGGGCAAACGCCTGCGCGAGGCGCTGTCGATCCTGGACAGCAGACCGCGCGATTTCACCTATGAGGGCGAAATGAACGTGGAATCGGCGCTGGACCCGGACTTGTGCCACCGGATCTTCCCCAATTCGCGGCTGCAGGGGGCTGCCAATGTTTTGGTCTTTGCCCATGCCGACGCGGCCTCGGGTGTGCGCAACATCCTGAAAATGCGTGCGAACGGATTGGAGGTCGGGCCGATCCTGATGGGTATGGGCAACCGCGCCCATATCGTGGCCCCTTCGATCACAGCGCGCGGGTTGCTGAACATGGCTGCCATCGCCGGAACCCCGGTGGCGCATTACGGTTGACCGACACAAGGTCGGGCGACCAGACGCCCGACCGAGTCTGCTAATTTTGCAAATTTGACTATATCGCCCCGTTTTTCGGTATATTTTGCAATGGTTTGCAAACTTTGCTAAGCGAATTTCGCCAATTCTGCAAATTTTCTGCGTAAAACGGTCGCTGTGACCGGTAACGCGCTTGCGAAGAATCTGACCGCTCCGATACACCTGTTGCAACACTTCAGGAGGAGGCACGTGATGTCGTATAAAGACGTTTACCAAGGCTGGCAGAAGGATCCCGATGCGTTCTGGCTCGAAGCCGCGCAAGAGATCGACTGGGACAAGGCACCAACCAAGGCGCTGTCAGATGAAAATGCCCCTCTCTACGAATGGTTCAAGGACACCCGGGTCAACACCTGCTGGAACGCGGTCGACCGTCATGTTGAAAACGGTCGTGGTGATCAGGTCGCCATCATCCATGACAGCCCGGTCACGGGATCGAAAAAATGGATCACCTATGTCGAGCTGCGCAATCGCGTAGCAAGCCTTGCCGGTGCTCTGCGTGCCAAGGGGATCGAAAAAGGCGATCGCGTCATCATCTACATGCCGATGATCCCCGAAGCGCTGGAAGCGATGCTGGCCTGTTCCCGTCTGGGCGCGATCCATTCGGTGGTCTTTGGTGGCTTCGCCAGCAACGAATTGGCAGTCAGGATCGACGACGCCACCCCGAAATGCATCATCGCTGCCTCTTGCGGCATCGAACCGGGCCGCGTGGTGCATTACAAACCTCTGCTCGACGAGGCGATCGATCTGGCCGAACACAAGCCCGACTTCACCGTGATTTTCCAGCGCGAAAACGAAGTGGCCGAATTGGTAGAGGGCCGCGATTACAACTGGCACGGCTTCCAGTATGGCACTGATCCGGCCGATTGCGTGCCGGTCGAGGGCGATCATCCCGCCTATATCCTCTACACCTCTGGAACCACCGGGCAACCCAAGGGGGTCATCCGCCCCACCGCGGGCCATCTGGTCGCGCTGAACTGGACGATGAAAAACGTCTACAATGTCGATCCGGGCGATGTTTTCTGGGCGGCCTCCGATGTGGGCTGGGTCGTCGGGCACAGCTATATTTGCTATGGCCCTCTGATCCACGGCAACACCACCATCGTGTTCGAAGGCAAGCCGGTCGGCACCCCCGATGCCGGTACATTCTGGCGGGTGATTTCCGAACATAAAGTCAAAAGCTTCTTCACAGCCCCCACAGCGTTTCGTGCCGTGAAGCGCGAAGACCCCAAGGGCGAGTTCATCGGCAAGTACGATCTCAGCTGCCTGCAAACGGTCTACCTGGCTGGTGAACGTGCCGATCCGGACACCATCGTCTGGGCGCAGGATCAGCTAGGCGTGCCGGTGATCGACCACTGGTGGCAGACCGAGCTGGGCTATCCTGCGGTAGCCAACCCGGTTGGGATCGAGCTGATGGATGTCAAACTGGGGTCGCCCGGTGTGGCGATGCCCGGATATGACATGAAGATCCTCGACGATGGCGGCAAGGAATTGCCGCCGGGCGAACTGGGTGCGATCGTGACCCCGCTGCCGCTGCCACCGGGCACTTTGCCAACGCTGTGGAATGCCGAAGACCGGTTCCGCAAATCCTACCTGAACAGTTTCCCAGGCCACTATGAAACCGGCGATGCCGGCTACAAAGACGAAGACGGCTACCTCTACATCATGGCGCGCACCGATGACGTGATCAATGTGGCCGGCCACCGGCTTTCGACGGGCGGCATGGAAGAAGTGCTGGCCAGCCACCCGGATGTTGCCGAATGCGCCGTGATCGGCGTAAGCGACGACCTGAAGGGACAGCTTCCGGTCGGTTTCCTGTGCCTCAACGCCGGGTCGAACCGTCCACACGAAGAGGTGATCAAGGAAGTGGTCAAGCTGGTGCGGGAAAAGATCGGCCCGGTTGCTGCGTTCAAGCTGGCCCTGGTGGTGGACCGGCTGCCGAAAACCCGGTCGGGCAAGATCCTGCGCGGCACCATGGTTTCGATCGCCGACGGCAAGGATTTCAAACTGCCCGCCACCATCGACGACCCGGCGATCCTGGATGAAATCAAGGATGCGCTGCAGACCATCGGCTATGCCACGGCGTAAACGTGCCTGATCTGATTTGAATCAAGCCCAGACCCCGCCCAATAGGGTAGTCTGGGCTTGTTTCGTTCAATCAGAGGCTACGAAGATGACCGAAGACTCCAAAGACAAGAAAACCTGGAAAGAAGAAATCGAAATTTCCAGCGACGCTTTGATCGCCAAGATCAAGGATCTGGCCGCCGAGGCTCAGGTGCGCCGTGTGCGCATCATCGAACCTGATGGCGACGTTGCTGTCGACATTCCGCTGTCGGTGGGTGCGATTGCCGGGGGTGTTGTTGTGCTTGCCGCTCCGGTGCTGGCAATCATCGGCGCAATTGCCGCTTTTGCGACCAAAGTTAAGATCGAAATCGTCCGCGAAGAAGAAGGCAAGGACGAAGACAGCGCTGTCTAGAACGGTGCCTGAATTGAATCCGTTCCCGATTTCCGGCTCATGATAGGCTTCGGCTCTGAAACTCCCCGGCTGGGAATAGAGCATTCAGGGAACAGATGGACCGGTACGCAGGGCGGGCCGGTTCCCTGCGCGTCGTTCAGGGTCAGGCGCACGAAAGCTTGGTTCTACTTTGCAGCCTCGTATTGCTGCGCCTGCTCTGACCTGCCTGTGTTTTCCAGTTCGGCGCGGAGCTCTTCCTGCATCCGCACAGCCCCAGGTTCAATGGCAAGCCCCCGCAGATAAGCCGTGATCGCCGCGTCGGCATGGCCCTGACGCGCCTCGATCCGGGCCAGAAGCCGCCATGCCTGCCAATGGGTATGGTGCAGTTGTGTCACCAGCAGCGCCTGTTCCCGTGCCTGCTCCAGACGGTCGGTGCCAAAATAAAAGACAGCAAGGTCATATTGGGCATGGGTGTAATTGGGATGGTCGTCGATCAACGCTTGCATCTGCGCAATTGCGTCCTCCTGCCGCCCCAAAGCATAGTCCGCGACCGCCCGCTGCAATCGCAGCTGCGCGATATCCGGGGCCAAATCCAACCCCTGCTGTGCTGCCGCCAGTGATTTCTCATAGGCTTTTTGTTCGTAGTAAGCCCGCGACAGAGACAGCCAGGGTTCATAATGCGAAACCTCACCAGACGCCATGACATCCGCCATCGCCTCTGCCGCATAATCTGCCTTGTAGTTCTGATTGGCCAAAACCCCATTGGCCTTGGCCAGCAGCTTTTCGGCGGCACTAAGCCCTGTTTCAGGATATAACAGGCTGACCTCGATGACGTCGGAAGGAACCTTGGCGAGCGGCTGCGTCAGCGACTGCCGCGGCCCCGGGTCGCGCACGATCCGGTGATCCGTCATGGTGACGTGGATAACATCCTGCGTACGGCGTTCAGGCATGTGGCAGGCGGTGCAATCAGCATCGGGCGCTATATCAGGATGGAACATACCGCTTTGCATCACAGGCAAGCCCTGCCCGTCGGTTTCATGACAGGACAGGCAAGCCGCCCGGTAGTGCTCGGCGCGTTCTTCCGGTTTGATTTTCACATGCGGGTCGTGACAATTCAGACAACCCAGTTGCCCCTTGCTTTCGATAAAACAGCGGCTTTGTTCCAACCGGAACGGATGGTGATTGATGTCGAACCGGTCGTCGCGCATCCGCAAGGCGTCGTCGATATCCAGAAACACTTTGTATTCGCTCAAGCTTTGGCCGGGCCGGAAGGAATACACCGAGCGGCCAAGCCTCAGTTCCGGCGTCACCGCCACGCTGGGCTGCATATGGCAGCCATAGCAAATGCCATAAAGCTGCGTCTGCGGCAGCTTGCCCGGATGCACGATGGCGGCGCGGATGTCTCCCAGTTCGCTTTCGCCGCCCAGCACCTTTTCGACATGATCCGCCCCCGGTCCGTGACAGCGCTGACAACCGATGCCTTCGGGCAGATGCGCCGGGAAAACTTCGGGCATTCCGGGGCGGTCGCTGCCTTCGGGAACATCTGGAAAGGCGTTGTGACAGGCCATGCAGCGTTGCCGGACCGACCGGTTGACCCCTAGGTGATCTGCAAATTCAAATCCCGGGGCCATTTCCCATTTGCCGCCCTCCTGACTGTACCAGGCCAGCGGCAGCTGAAACAGTTCGCCGCTGGCGGTCTGATACAGATACACCCGGGTATGATGGCCCGATCCGAGGATCCAATCGACTTTCTGTTCGAATAGATGAATCCGTTCGCCCGCCTCATTCAGCTGATAGCGGGTGAACCAATAGGTCCCATCGCGCAACTGCATTTCATAATGGCGGTTTGATGCCGCGTGAAAGAAATGAGCATTGTCAAAGTCTTCGATGACGTTATCCGGCGATGGCCGGTAGAAACTTTTCGCCATCCCCATTTCGCTGAAGCTTTCCGCCTTGTCCTGATGACATTCGGCGCAGGTGGCGTCGGGAATATAGCCGGCAGCTGCGCCTCTGGTGACGGCGATGTCCCATTCCTTGAGAATATCCGATGCCTCAACACGAACTGTAGGCAACAAAACAAAGCTGAAAGCCGCCAGCAGGATGAAAATACGGGTCGAAAACATGGCACGCCTTGAAAAATGGGGCAAGAATTACCGCCATGCTAGGTCAACCCGGCGGAGCCGACAAGCAAAGCTCGCCCCCAAGTCGGGATACCCCCGGGGTCTCCCGCTTTGCTCAGACGAATTGTTCGCGGATCAGGCGCTCTTCCAACCCGTGACCCGGATCGAACAATATCCGGTGCTTGATACCGGGTTCGGACCGGATTTCAACGCAGACCGCGTTTTCCACCAGATGACTGTCGGCCTCGGCCATCACCGGGCGTTTTTCGGCCTCCAGCACATCAAATTGCACATTCGCGGTTTTTGGCAACAATGCTCCACGCCAGCGGCGCGGCCGGAACGGCGCAATCGCGGTCAACGCCAGTACGTCGGACCCGATCGGCAGAATCGGGCCGTGGGCTGAATAATTATATGCGGTTGAGCCTGCAGGGGTGGCGAGCAAGGCGCCATCGCAGACCAGTTCTTCCATCCGCAGCCGCCCGTCCACAGTTATTTTCAGCTTGGCCGCCTGCGATCCGCTGCGCAGCACTGACACTTCGTTCAGCGCCAGGGCCTGGTGTACCGTTCCGTCAGCACAGGTGGCGCGCATCGACAGCGGGTTGATAACCTCTTCCTCTGCTTCTTTCAGCCGTTCCATCAGGTCGGATTCGGAATATTCATTCATCAAAAACCCGACCGTTCCACGGTTCATCCCGTAGACCGGAACATCCAGATGTTGAGTGCGGTGCAGCGTCGTCAACATAAAACCATCACCGCCCAAAGCGACAATGATGTCGGCGGTTTGTTCCTCGGACTGACCATAACGGCCCACAAGCACGGCCCTCGCTGTCTGAGCCGATGGGTTGTCGCTGGCGACAAAAGCGATTTTCAAACTCATTCGGCGGCGGCCTGTTTCCGATTGGGATCAATTTACGCCAATCGAACCACAAGTTGCGGGGCGGCGCCACCCCTGCCGCGAGTGTTCGCCGTTGCGTCGCAATAGGGCCTTCCCCATCTGTCTTATTTCCTTTACCTAGCGGCCAATCCCAATTCCCATGACGGAGTCCCCGATGTCCGATACCGGTTTCTTCACCGAAGCACTGTCTTCCCGCGATCCCGAACTGTTTCAGTCGATCACCGACGAGCTTGGCCGTCAGCGCAATGAGATCGAACTGATCGCCTCCGAGAACATCGTCTCGGCCGCTGTCATGGAAGCGCAAGGTTCGGTGATGACGAACAAATACGCCGAAGGCTATCCCGGCCGGCGTTATTATGGCGGTTGCCAATTCGTCGATGTGGCCGAAAACCTGGCCATCGAACGGGCCAAGCAACTGTTCGGCTGTGACTTCGCCAATGTGCAGCCCAATTCCGGCAGCCAGGCCAACCAGGGTGCTTTCATGGCGCTGATCAAGCCTGGCGACACCATTTTGGGCATGAACCTGGCTTCGGGCGGTCACCTGACCCACGGTGCCGCGCCGAACCAGTCGGGCAAGTGGTTCAACGCGATCCAGTACGGCGTGCGCAAGCAGGACAGCCTGATCGACTATGACGAGGTCGCGGCGCTGGCCAAGGAACACCAGCCCAAGCTGATTATCGCCGGTGGCTCGGCGATCCCGCGCCAGATTGATTTCGCCAAGTTCCGCGAGATTGCCGATTCCGTGGGCGCCTACCTGATGGTCGACATGGCGCATTTCGCCGGTCTGGTCGCGGCGGGCGAACATCCCTCGCCCTTCCCCTATGCCGACATCGCAACCACCACCACCCACAAGACCCTGCGCGGTCCGCGCGGTGGCATGATCCTGACCAATGACGAAGCCATCGCCAAAAAGGTCAACTCGGCCATCTTCCCCGGCCTTCAGGGCGGCCCGTTGATGCATGTGATCGCCGCCAAGGCAGTGGCTTTCGGCGAAGCACTGCGTCCCGAATTCAAGACCTATCAGAAACAGGTGCGCGCCAATGCAGTAGCTCTGGCCGATCAGCTGATGAAGGGCGGTCTTGACATGGTAACGGGCGGCACCGACACCCATGTGATGCTGGTCGACCTGCGTCCCAAGGGCGTGAAGGGCAACGCTACCGAAAAGGCATTGGGCCGCGCCCATATCACCTGTAACAAGAACGGTATCCCGTTTGATCCGGAAAAACCGATGGTGACTTCGGGCATCCGACTGGGCACCCCGGCCGGCACCACCCGCGGCTTCGGCGAAGCCGAATTCCGCCAGATCGCCGACTGGATCGTCGAAGTGGTCGACGGGCTGGCCGCCAATGGCGAAGAAGGCAACGGTGAAGTCGAAGCCAAGGTGAAGGCCGAGGTCGAAGCATTCTGCGCGAAATTCCCGCTTTACCCTGAGCTCTGATCACACCTCACAGATCTAAGAAACGCCGCCGCTGGACAAACCTGCGGCGGCGTTTTTATGTGCTCCAAAGTTTATTTGATCAGAGTATATGACCCACCACGCCCCCCTCACCCTTCGCATCGAGCGCCGGCTTGGCGACTGGATGCGCGCACGCCTGCCACATTGGGCGGCCGAATTCGTCATGTTCGTGCTGAAACAGGGCTGGGCTTGCCTGTTCGGCATCTGCCTGTTGCTGGCGATCCTGATCAGCAAGGCGGTTTGGCAACCTGAGTGGATTCTACACCGCTATGACATATTGCTTGGGCTTGCAGTGCTGCTGCAGGCGTTGTTTCTGAGGCTCAAGCTGGAAAGCTGGGACGAGGCGCGGATCATCGTGTTGTTTCACCTGACCGGCACTGCGATGGAGCTATTCAAGGTAAATGCCGGCAGCTGGGCCTACCCTGAACCAGCGCTGTTCAAGCTCTATGGCGTGCCGCTGTTTTCGGGGTTCATGTACGCCTCAGTGGGTAGCTATATGGCGCGGGTCATACGTCTTTTCGACATGCAATTCGCCCCCTACCCTCCCTATTGGACCACGCTGGCCCTGGCCACGGGTATCTATGTCAATTTCTTCGCCCATCATTTCCTCGCCGATATCCGGCTGGCGCTCTTCGCCGCGACATTGATCCTTTTCCTACGCACCCGCATATGGTTCCGGATCGGCGAAAACTGGTACTGGATGCCTCTTCCACTCGCAGCGTTTTTCTCCAGTTTCTTCCTGTGGCTGGCGGAAAATATCGGGACATTAACCGGCACTTGGCTCTATGCCGGGCAGAATCCATTCGACCGGGTGAGCTTTGCAAAGATGGGGTCCTGGTATCTTTTGCTCTATGTCAGTTTCGTCACCGTAACCTTGGTGTTCCGGCGAGTGCTGCACCGCCGAGCGATAATCAAAGTAAACCCTGCCAAAGCAGAAACCCCAAGAGCAGCGCCACCGCCAGCAGCAGGTTGAAGGACAGCCCACCCAGTACACTCAAGACAGCGCTTTTGCGCCGGTCGGTCACGTCGATGGTTTTCAGGTAGGTACGTATGTCCGCATAGGCCCGGTTCACCGCAGCTGGGTCGATGAACTGCCTCAGTTTAGGGTGCCCCGCCTGCGCCTCGGCATCGGTGATCGTCTTGGCTGCCTTGTGCAGTCGTTTTGGCACCCGTCGACCGACCTTACGCATGCGGCGCTGCAAATCGCCCGAGGAGGCTCCGAATTTTTCGGACAAAAGCTGCGCCAGTTCTGCCTGTTTCTTTTCAAATTCTACTGGATCGAACACTGATCTCATCCCGTACTGATCCCAAGGGTACTGGCCTCCGGCCGCGCCCTGTTCTATCTAAACCCTATGCTAAACCAGATTGTCCACGGTGAAAAAACCGACCTGCCCCCGCTTTTGATCGTTCATGGCCTCTATGGGTCGGGGCGCAATTGGGGGGTGATTGCAAAGCGTTTGTCCGACAGCCGTCAGGTGATTGCCGTCGACCAGCGCAATCATGGCTTCAGCCCTTGGCATGACGACCATGACTATGAAAGCATGGCAGAGGATTTGGCACGGGTGATCGAAGCCAAGGGCGCGCCGATGGACGTCCTGGGCCATTCCATGGGCGGCAAGGCGGCTATGGTTCTGGCGTTGAAATATCCTAGCCTTGTCAATCGCTTGGTCGTCGCCGACATCGCGCCAGTCCCCTATGGACATTCGCAGTTACAGTATATCAAGGCGATGCGGGCGGTGGATCTGGACGAGGTGGAAAAACGATCAGATGCCGAAGCGCAATTGCGCGCGTTGGTGGATGATCCGATCCTGCCGACCTTTTTCACCCAGTCGCTGGACGTCGCGCAGAAACGGTGGCGGCTGAACCTTGACGCGCTGGAACGGGACATGGATAAAATCCTGTCTTTTCCTAATCTTGACGGCCGTTTCGATGGGCCAACCCTATTCTTGTCGGGGGCGAAATCTGACTATGTCAAACGCGAAGACCGGCCCCATGTCAAGATGCTGTTCCCGCAGGCGAAATTCGCCAAGATCCCCGATGCGGGGCATTGGTTGCATGCAGAAAAGCCGCGTGAATTCGAAGCCGCCGTGCGGGCCTTTCTGACATAAAAAGTGGTGGCGACGACACGCGGGGGACCCCTTCCCTTTGCGCCGTCACCACCATAGCCCGCTTGTGGCGGGCATCTCGTCAGGCGTTATAGATCGCCCTGGAAACGAAGTAAGTTACGGGAAACGCGGCGACAAATCCGACGAGCGCCGACAGAAGAATCGGTTGCAGGGTGGCAAATCCCAGCACCAACGCCGCGATCATCGCCGATCCGGCAAGGGTAGAGCCGATGAAGAGATGCAGAATGAAACCCAGCCTTAACATGGCAACCTCCTTTGCTGTCGCGCGATCCAATATAAAAAAATATAGCATATTTGGAATATCATGACTTTGATATGCATCAATTATTCTGGCAATGAACCGGGATCGCCGCCCCTGCCGTAGCGTTATTTTCTGACATTTGCGGAATTTGTAGTGCCAAAGACTACAAATCCCCCATCCCGCCGCGCGTCGGGTCAGTGTGGCGTTAATCCACCCGCCCGAGGATGGGCGCGAAAGGATCACCCATGCCCCGTCTTGCCCCCTATCGCATCATCCCCGTCACCGAGTTCCGCCGCGACGCCACAAGGTTGAGCGGATGGGTCCAGCATCGCGGCGGCCGGATATGGATCACCAAGCACGGTGCAGCGAGTTGTGCGGTGGTGCCGATGGAACAATGCGAATTGCTGGAAAAATGGGAAGGCCGCAGTCTGGCCGATGAGCGCCGCAGGCTGGACCGGCTTTACGCGCAATGGAAGGCGATCAAGGCACGCGATCCGGGGACGGATTTGCCATTGCCGTGGGATTGGCAACAGGAGCGATGAACTGTGGGTTAACCGTTTGCTGACATCTGATATGCGACGTTCAGGTCACCGCTTTGCAGCGGCCAGGGTTGGGCATGGAGAAGGAGGATTTGCGATAGGGCCGCACCGACATTCAGGTCAGGCAAGCGGCACTCACTCTGTGTCGCCGCCATCTTCCGGATCGGGGTCGATGCCATATTTCTTGAACAAGGCCCCTTGGGTCATGAAAAACAAAAACACCGCCGCCGTCAGACCGAAGGTTTTGAAATACACCCAGGTTTCGGTGCTTTGGGTGCGCCAGATCGCTTCGTTCAGGACCGCCAATGCAAAGAAAAATCCGGCCAGACGCCGGGTCAGCACCAGCCAGCCCTCTTTGGTCAGCGGCAAATGGGCATCCATCAGGTCTTCGAGGTAGCTTTTGCCGCGCAGCAGCCCGAATCCAAGGGCACCGCCAAAGAGTAGGTAGATCAAGGTCGGCTTCATCTTGAAAAACCGGTCATCATTCAGCCAGACCGACATGCCGCCGAACACCACCACCAGAACCAGCGTCACCACCTGCATTTTCGACAGGTGCCCGTTGAGCCGCCACAGCACCAGAGTGGACAGGATCAGCAGCGGGATGAATCCGGCAGTAACCAGTATGAACCCATCATAATCGGTCCCGCCGATGGTATAGACATTGTCCTTCAACAGCAGATAAGCCGCGAAAAACGCCACGATGGGACCGATTTCCAGCCCCGATTTGAGTAGCGGATTGATTTTCTTGCCTGCCATAAGATTTCCCGTCAGCTTCCCAATTCAACTATGACCGCGCCCACCGCGATCAAGGCCATCAGCGCAATTCTGCGCGGTCCCACCGTTTCTTTCAGTACCAGCCAGCCGATCAGTGCCGCGAAAACGGTCGATGTTTCCCTCAGAACAGCAGCCTCGCCCACCTTGTCAAGCCGCGTCGCCAGCATGATTGACCCGAAACTGAGAAACGCCACCAGCGCGCCCGCCACGCCGCGCAGCATCAGCGGAGCAACAGCCGGGCGCAGCGCCATGTTACGCCAGCGCAGGAACGCAACGGGCGGCATGACCAAGCCGTCGAACAGGAAGAACCATGCCAGAAAGGTAAAAGGGTTGGCGGTGGCGCGGATGCCATAAGCGTCATAGGTGGTGTAAAGCGCAACGAACAGGCCGGTCATGCCCGCCAGCATCAGGGCAATGCCCAGCGTGTCCCGGTTCAGTTCCAGAAAAATCAGATTATACAGCGCCAAGCCGAAGATCCCGGCCAGCAGGGTCGCGACCCCCAGCCATTGCAACGGCGCAAAGGTTTCCCCGAACAGGAAATAGGCCCCGATCACCGTGAACAACGGGCCAGTGCCGCGCACCACCGGATAGACGACGGTGTAAGCCCCCTTGGTATAGGCGAAAGCCTGCAGGAATTTATAGCCGATATGGATTGCGATCGCGGTGGCAAAGATCGGCCACATATGCGGTTCAGGCCAAGGCACGAGGAAAAGGGCGATTGGCGCGGCCATCACCGCATAGCTGAAATCAATCGCCCCGCGCGACAGCCAAGGATCGTGCCGCCCCTTTTGCAGCGCGCCGAACACTGCGTGCAGCAAGGCCGCGCTCAGGGCCAAAATCAATGCCAGTTGATGCCCGGCTTCGGTGCCTTCCAGCCCGATCAGCCAAGCGCTCATATCACGCGGGGTTCAAACTGGCCCGCTGCGATGTCGCGCAACCGCTCGACCCGTTCGGAAATGTCGATTTCCTGACCGTCATGGGACAATATCGTGGTGCCGCCTGCGGCGTCTTCGGCATAGCCGTCGATCAGCGCAGAAATCATCGAATCGACGACAAAACTGCTGCGATAGGCCCGCATCAGGCAGAAATCCTGTATCCGCGGGATCGCATTGTCGCGCTCGGCATCCCAGATCAGACGCCCGGCCCCGACGACTTCGTCACCATCGGTCACGATGCATTCGGAATACAGGATGCGTCCTGCCGACCAATCGTCGTCGCCCAGATAGGGATAGCTCAGGCGCGAGGATTCCATCACCTCATCCACAGCCATGTGAACCGCCACGATATCCCAGCCGTGGTCGCCTTGTAGTGTATCATGTATCTCAAGCATCAAGACCTGTCAGCGCTTTTGCAAATTCTTCGGGATCAAAGGCTTGCAGATCGTCGATCTGCTCGCCCACGCCGATCGCATGGATCGGCAGGCCGAACTTGTCGGCCAGTGCCACCAGCACGCCGCCCTTGGCGGTGCCGTCGAGCTTGGTCATCACCAGACCCGACACATCGGCCAGTTTCTGGAACGTCTCGACCTGGCTCAGCGCGTTCTGGCCGGTGGTCGCATCCAGCACCAGAAGCGTGTTATGCGGTGCGGTTTCGTCTTTCTTGCGGATGACCCGGACGATCTTGGCCAGCTCCTCCATCAGGTCGGCACGGTTCTGCAATCGCCCGGCGGTGTCGATCAACAGCAGGTCAGCGCCGTCGGCTTCGGCCTTGGTCATCGCGTCAAAGGCAAGGCTGGCCGGGTCCGACCCTTCGGGCGCGGTCAGCACGGGCACCCCGGCGCGATCACCCCAGACCTGCAATTGTTCAACCGCTGCGGCGCGGAACGTGTCGCCCGCCGCGATCACCACCGATTTGCCCGCCGCCTTGAACTGGCTGGCCAGCTTGCCGATGGTGGTGGTCTTGCCCGACCCGTTGACGCCGACGACCAGAACCACCTGCGGTTTTTTGGGGAAGATCGGCAGCGGTTTTGCCACGTTTTCCATGATCCGGGCGATTTCATCCGCCAGCAGGCCCTTGATTTCGGCAACCGACAATTTGCGGCCAAAGCGCCCTTCGGCGATATTGGCGGTGACGCGCAACGCGGTGTCGACCCCCATATCAGATGCGATCAGCAGCTCTTCGAGCTGTTCAAGCATATCGTCATCGAGCACCCGGCGGACAACCGGTTGGGCATCCTTGCGGCCGATGATGCGGCCCAGAAGGCCCGGCTTGGCCGTGACCTGTGGACTGTCCTGTGCCGGTTCGGGTTTGGCTGATTCCGGATCGGCCGGAGCGGGTTGCGGCGCGGCGGCCGCATCAGGCTGCGGCGCGTCGTTGGCGATTGCGTCCGGCGCGTCAGCCGCTTCGGTATCGCCGCCGTCTTCAACGATGGAATCCAATCCGTCCTCGATCCGGGACGAGGTTTTCATCAGCCGTTGTTTGAGTTTTCCAAAAAAAGACATCTGGGGGATTCCGTAGGTATTTGAATTGACCTAGCCACTCTGACCCGGCATTGGAAGCCCCGGGCCTTATTTCCTTGGGGATACCGCTGTGGAAAACCCTGTGGGGCAGCGTGTATCTTTAGCCCATAAATCCCATGAAAAGAAGAACTTGCGCCGCGTAGTAAAAGAACCAAATGAAGAATGGCGCCAGCCGGCCGAACCATCCCCCAGACAGCACGAAAAGTTCCACCGAGAGGATCAGATCGGACAGAATGAAGGTCAGCGCACCGGCCAGGACCGGAATCCGAGGAATCGGTAATTGCGCGGCAATGCCGCCCATGACGAGGATCAGCAGGACATAGAACCGCACCGGTCCCTTCAGCGGGCCGCAATGCGGGATCAGCCAGAGTTCGGTCGACAGGCCCAGCAGGAGCAAAGCCAAAGGCACCGCCCCGCCGATCCAATCGGCACCGAACCCCGGGCCGAACCCTGTCAGCAAGGCCAGAACATAGAAAATATGCCCCAGCGCAAAGGCCGCGATCCCCGATTTCAGCCATGCCTCGCCGGGGCGCGACAACAGGAAATCCCCCGCAACACAGGCCCAGAGCCCCGCCAAGGCCCAGCCCGAAGCCCCGGCAAGGCTGATCCCGAAGGCGGGTGCTGCAACCGCGCCGGTTTTGACCAGCGTTTTGATCAGCCCCGGCCCGCGCCAGCAAAATCCGATCAGATAGGTAAGGGACAACGCCGCCCCGATCAGCAGAAATCCGGGTGCGATGCCATAGGGTGCTGCGGTCATCATCAAATCTGTCCCATCCCTGCCGGAACCCCACACGCGCAATTGTGACTTGGCCTTTGGCCATTTGTTGCTCAGGATGGCGGCATGAAATGGATTATGCCACTGCTATTTTTCGCCGCGCCGCTACAGGCTGAGCAGGCCATGTCTGGGGCCGAATTCGACGCCTACACGCGCGGCAAGACGTTTTATTACGCGGATGGCGATGCGCCTTATGGCGGCGAGGAATATCTTGAGAACCGCCGGGTGCGCTGGTCCTTCCTTGATGGCAAATGCAAGGATGGCACATGGTATGAATCCGGCGGCATGATCTGTTTTGTTTATGAAGAAGGGCCGGATCCTCAATGCTGGACCTTTTTCCAAAGCCCGGGTGGATTGGTGGCGCGGTTCGAAAACGATCCGGCGCAAACGGTGCTGTATGAGGTCAATAAATCGGATGAACCGATGCTGTGTCTGGGTCCGGATGTCGGGGTATAATTTTTATTTTTCAACTTTTATTCTCAGAATTTGGCTCGTAATTCGCAATTTAATGCCGAGACACAACAAAACCGCCTAACGCCTGAAAGAATTGTCGCCGCGCGATCTTCGGGGTAGCCTGCGACGCGTAACCCACCGCCCGCAGGAATGTTTTATGGCCCTTTTCACCTTCGCCACGCTGGCCCCGGCCTGCCTGCTGATCCTGTCGGCGCTGTATGGCGGAATGTGGATTCTGATCGCGTTGCTGTTCATCACCGTTTTCACCTTTACCATGGACCGGCTGATCCCGCCGGGGCCAACATCCCGCCCCGACAGCGAATTTCCCGCCGGTGACGGGTTGTCGGCTTTGCTGGCGCTGCTGCATCTGCCGATGCTGACCCTGGCGGTCTGGGCGATTGGCGGCGATAGCGGTCTGGGCGGATGGGAACGCGCCGGGCTGCTGGCAGGGTTTGGTTTATTTTTCGGCCAGATCGGCCACCCCAACGCGCATGAACTGATCCATCGCGGCAATCGCTGGCTCGCCGGATTGGGCAAGATGGTCTATATCACCCTGCTGATCGGGCATCACATTTCGGCGCATCTTCTGGTGCATCACAGCCATGTCGCCACCGCCGCCGACCCCAGTTCCGCCCGCAGGGGCGAAGGGTTCTGGCGCTTTGTCAAACGCGGCTGGATCGGCGCGTTCAAGGCCGGGTTGGCCGCCGAAAACCAGCGCCGCGCCCGGATCGGGCGGGCATCGGTCCTGAGCCATCCCTATTCCCGGTATGTCGGGGGCGCCGCCGCGACCCTGATGATCGCCACCGCAATTTTCGGACCCGGAGGGTTTGCCGCGCTGATCGCAGTGGCCGCCTATGCCCAGCTGCAAATGCTGCTGTCGGATTATGTTCAGCATTACGGGTTGCAGCGCGGTCAGGGCCTGTCCGGCAAGCCGGTTGCGGTTGGACCCGAGCATAGCTGGAACACGCCGCATCGCTATTCCAGCGCGATGATGCTGAACGCGCCGCGCCATTCCGATCATCACATCCATCCAACCCGGCATTACCCGGCCCTGCGGCTGACCCCGGACATGCCGGTATTGCCGCATTCGCTGCCGGTGATGGCGGTGATCGCGTTGTGGCCAAACCTGTGGCGGCGGGTGATGGACCCACGGATTGAAACCCTGGGGATTTAGTCAAAAGAAGAAGATCAGAACAGGCTGCCCTGTTCGGGAGGTTTGGGTTTTGACTTGGCCGGGGGTTTTACCGGCTTGGCGCCAAGGGTGAGGCGACCATCGGCGAATTCGATTTCCAGTTCCTGCGCCTTGCCTGCCGCCTTCTTGCTGGTGACGACATCGCCATCGCCGCGCACCACCGCGTAGCCCCGTTTCAGCGTCGCCTTGTAGCCCAGCGTTTCGCGCAGCCGGTCGAGCGCGTCGATCTGGCCCTGCCAATCGGCGGTCTGTCGATTGGCCGCCTCCGACAGCCGCTTTGACAAGCCGGTGAATTCATCGCGTTTGCGCGTCAGGTCGCGTTTGAGCGGTTCGATCTTCAGCCGGTCCGCGCGCCGCCCCAGCGCTTCGCGCTTGGCATCGACACCCCGCTGGAGACCTGCCGCAAGGCGGGGCGAGAGTGCGGTAAGGGCGCGTTTTTCCGCCTCGATCCGGCGCGTCAAGTTGGCCGGGCGCAGCCCGCCGCGAATGTCAGAGAGCCTCACCTGACGCAACTGCACCGAGCGGATCAGCGCCTGCGGCAACCGATCCCCCCAGCCATCGAGCCGTTGCCGCGGGCCTTCCAGCAAGGTGTCGGCGCGTGGCAGGGCGCGGCTGAGATCGCGCAGACGCTGACCGCGCTGACCGATCCCCTGGGTCAGCGCCCGGGTCAGCCGCGCGCCCTGCTGATCGAGCCAGCCGAGCAATTCCAGCCGCACCGGCACCGCCAGTTCCGCCGCCGCCGTGGGGGTCGGCGCACGCATGTCGGAAACATAATCAATCAGCGTGGTGTCGGTTTCATGCCCAACCGCCGAAATCAGCGGGATGTCCGAGGCGGCAGCGGCGCGGGCGACGATTTCTTCGTTGAAGCCCCAGAGGTCTTCGATCGAGCCACCGCCACGGGCCACGATCAACAGGTCGGGGCGCGGCAGCGCGCCGCCCGGGTTCAGCGCGTTGAACCCGGCGATGGCGCGGGCCACTTCGGTGGCGCATTTTTCGCCCTGCACCGCCACCGGCCAGATCAGCACCTTGCGCGGGAACCGGTCGCGCAGCCGGTGCAGGATATCGCGGATCACCGCGCCAGAGGGCGAGGTCACGACGCCGATCACTTCGGGCAGGTACGGCAGCGGCCTTTTACGTTCGGGCGCGAACAGCCCTTCGGCGGCCAGCATCTGTTTACGCTTTTCCAGCATCGCCATCAGCGCGCCCATGCCCGCCGGTTTCATATCCTCGATCACGATCTGGTATTTCGACTGGCCCGGGAAGGTGGTCAGGCGGCCGGTTGCGATGACTTCCATGCCTTCTTCGGGTCTGGTGGTCAGTTTCGAGGCGACGCCTTTCCAGATTACCCCGGCGATCACCGAGCGGTCATCCTTGAGATCCAGATAGACATGTCCCGAGCGCGGCATCGACACCCGGCCGACTTCGCCCCGGATACGGACATGGGCGAATTCGCCTTCGATCATCCGTTTGATCGCGCCGGACAGTTCCGACACGCTGAATTCCGGGGCGTTTTCGCCTTCGCGGGGATCGTCGATCAGATCGGACATCGGAATTTGCCTGTCTTGTTTCCTGCCTCCAGCCACCTTAGAACGCCTCAAACAGAAGGCCAAGCGGAGAGAGCCGGTATGAATATCCTGATCCTGGGCAGCGGCGGGCGCGAACATGCGCTGGCATGGGCGGTGATGCAGAACCCCAAATGCGACAAGCTGATCGTGGCACCGGGCAATGCCGGGATCGCCGCGATTGCGACCTGTGCCAACCTGGACATTCTGAACGGCGCGGCGGTGGTGAATTTCTGCGAAGAAAACACCATCGATTTCGTCATCATCGGCCCCGAGGCGCCGCTGGCCGCGGGGGTGGCGGACCGGCTGCGCGAGGCAGGGGTTCTGGTGTTTGGCCCGTCCGAAGCGGCGGCGAAGCTGGAAGCGTCGAAAAGCTTCACCAAGGAAGTTTGCGATGCGGCGAAGGCCCCGACGGCGGGCTATGCCCATTTCACCGATGCAGAGGCCGCCAAGGCCTATATCCGGCAGCAGGGCGCGCCGATCGTGGTCAAGGCCGACGGGCTGGCTGCGGGCAAGGGCGTGATCGTGGCGATGGACGAAGCGACCGCGCTGGCCGCCATCGACGATATGTTCGGCGGTGAATTCGGGCAGGCCGGGGCCGAGGTGGTGATCGAGGAATTCATGGAGGGCGAAGAGGCGTCCTTTTTCATTCTGGTGGATGGCGAGACCTGCCTGCCGATTGGCACCGCGCAGGATCACAAGCGCGTCGGTGAAGGCGATACCGGCCTGAACACCGGCGGCATGGGGGCCTATTCCCCTGCCCCGGTTCTGTCGGATGAGATCGCAGAAAAAGCGATGGCGGAAATCATCAGGCCGACGATGAAAGTTATGGCTGATCGCGGCACGCCGTATCAGGGCGTGCTTTATGCCGGGTTCATGATCAAGGACGGCCAGCCGCGATTGGTGGAATATAACGTGCGATTTGGCGACCCGGAATGTCAGGTGCTGATGATGCGTCTGGGCGCGCAGGCGCTGGACCTGATGCAGGCCTGCGCCGAGGGCCGACTGGCCGAGGCGCGGGTCAATTGGGGTGACGATCATGCGGTATCGGTCGTCATGGCCGCCAATGGCTATCCCGGCGCGTATGAAAAGGGCAGCGTGATCCGCGGCCTGGACGATCTGCCGGAAACGAGTTTCGAAATGTGTTTCCATGCCGGAACCGGCAAGAAGGATGGCCAGATCATCGCCACCGGTGGCCGGGTTCTGAATGTGACCGCGCGCGGCGCGTCGTTGCGCGAAGCGGCGGATCGCGCCTATGCGATGGTGGACAAGATCGACTGGGCGCAAGGGTTCTGCCGCCGCGACATCGGCTGGCGTGCGCTCTGAGCTGTGAAACAGGGACACCGGTCCGGCGCAGCGGACGATTGCGTCGAACCGGTGACATCCCTATCATGGCAAGGCTTGCAATCCCCCAGGGCCCGGAGCGGCACGACATATGGAAAACCTGATATCTGACGCGTATGACAGCGGTGACTTCACCAAACTGATCTACGAATTCGCGCCGGTTGGGCTTGTGGTGACCGAAAGCCGGGTGATCCGCGACTGCAACCCGACCTTTGCGCACATGTTCCGATACAACGCGTCGGAATTGCGCGACCAGAGCTTCGCGCCGCTTTATCCGACGCAGGAAGAATTCGTGAATATCCGCCATCGCGGCGACAAGGATTTTCGGGAGAACAATTCCTACTGGGACGAACGGGTCATGATGCGTAAAACCGGCGAGCTGTTCTGGTGCCGGGTGCGCGGCCACAGTTTCACCCCGGACGATCCGATCCGGCGGGCGGTGTGGTCGTTTGCCGATCTGTCGGACACAAGGCCCTATTATCCGCTGACCCGGCGCGAACGTGAGGTCTTTACCTTGATTGGCGAAGGCAAGACGTCGAAAGAAATAGCGATCAGCCTTGGCATATCTCACCGTACCGTCGAAGTGCATCGTTCGCGCCTGCTGAAGAAATTTCGCGCGTCCAATACTGCCGGTCTATTTCAGTCGCTGGTGTCGATTGGCGGTGAGCGTGTGGTCAGCAGCGTTGGCCACTGAGCCATTTGAAATCCGGTTCAAACCCGACGCTTTGCGCGGGTCGATCCGTTTTTTACTGGATGGTGCGCTGCTGATGCGGCTGGCCGAGGATGGCGCGGTCCTCTGGCAGATCGACCTGCATCGGGTCAGGCGCGTTGATTTCGTGGAAACCCGCAACGGCGAAGCCGTCCTGCGCCGGCTGGATCTGGCCGGACCGGGAGGGCGCCACAGGATCGGCGTCAAGCTGGACACGGCACAGGCGGCGGATTCGGCCGATGGCGCGGCCCATCTGGCGCTGGTCGAAGCGGTCGCGCGCGCACTTGCCGAAACGCGGCCCGGTTTTCCGGTCGGTATAGGCGACTATGGCCGGGCGCGGCTTATCATGTTTGCGCTTGGCGTGACCGGGGCAATGAGCGCTGTGGGATTGGGCATCGCGGTGCTGATCAGTGCCGGATCGCGGGCCGGTGACGCGGCGCTGCCGCTGGGGGGGCTTCTGGTTCTAGGGGCGGCGGTAAGTTGGTTCTATGCGCCGTGGAAACCGGTACTGAGCTTGCCAGCCTCGGACATCCCTGCGCTGGTGCAAGGGGTCCGCGACGCGGCTCAGTCCTGACAGTCCAGCGCCCGGGCAAAGCTGTCCGGCCCGTCAAAACGCCCGAGAGGACGGGCGACAAGACGCCCCTGTGTCAGCCGAACCGCCATCACATCGCGCCAATCGGCATCGGCGGTGATGATTTCCGGCCCGGTCCCGCAATCACGGATACCACCGGAAATGCGAGCCTGACCAAAACGATGATTGGTCAGGCCGGTCAGCGATGCGACATCGGTCAGCGCCCCGGCCTCGAAACGCCAGACCCGCAGCGTCCGGGCCAGATGCGGCCGGTCGATATAGGCCAGCTCCACCCGGCCATCACCATCCAGATCGGCCCCACCCAAGGGCGCCAGCCAGCGATGGGTCTGGCCGATCGGGGGCGTTGCCGCGATCAATCCGTTTTCGTCATAGATCGCCAGAGAGGCGCCGCGCGCGATGTCGGTCTGCACAACCACGATTTCGACATCGCCATCAAGGTCGACATCAATCAGCCGCGGGGCCTGATCTTCGAACACCTGATCGGAGGGCAAGGTGACGCGCACCCTGCGCCCGTCTGACAAGCGGATCTGCAATCCGGCCCATTCCAGAGTGTCGCCAAACACACCATGCGCATAACGCGGTGTCGGATCGACATAGCGGGCCGATTGGATATCGGCCGCCGCCGGGGCCACCTGTACCGCCGCCCACAGTCCCAGTGACAAGGCCGCGCGGCAGGCAAGCGAATGCCACGGGCGGGACGGATATCGCCGCGCCCGCACCTGCATCAGATTTGTTTTTCGGGCATGTTCACGACCAGGCCGTCGAGATCGTCAGTCACTTTGATCTGACAGGTCAGGCGCGACCGGTCCGCATCGGGTTCGAAGGCGAAATCCAGCATGTCCTCTTCCATGTCGTCCTTTTTGGGCAGTTTTTCCACCCAGGCCGGATCGACATAAACGTGGCAGGTCGAACAGGCGCAAGCGCCGCCGCAATCGGCTTCGATACCGGGAATGTTATTGTCGCGGGCGCCTTCCATCACGGTCAGACCGTTGGCGACTTCGACGACATGCTCGGTGCCGTTATGTTCGACATAGGTAATTTTTGCCATTCGGGGGCCTCCTGATTTTGACCATTGTCCGTGTCAACAAACTTCCTAGCCAAGCTGGGCACCGGTGACCAGTCCCTTTTGCGTGAAGACCCGTTTAGCACCTGTGTTTCGGAGGCGTTCAAGTCTCTTTCGCCAAAAGGTCAAACAAGCTACACTGAATGGAATAAAAAACGTCATGAGTTATCGAGCAATGCGTATCCTGTCCCCCATTTCGGGCCTCATCGGGGTCTGCGGCCTGCTTGCAGGGTGCGGAAGTTCACTGCCGTTGCCGTCGATCACACCGGAACCAGAGGTCACCCGGCAGGTCGAAACCGCACCGCCGGGGGCCGATCCGAACAGTTGCTGGGGCAAACATGTGGTGCCGGCAATCTATGAAACCGTGACCGAACAGATCATGCTGCAACCGGCGGAAATTCTGGCCGATGGCAGCGTCATAGAGCCCGCGATCTATAAAACCGAGGTTCATCAGGCTGTTGTGCGGGAACGCAAGGAAACCTGGTTCGAAACGCCATGCAGCGACAGTCTTACGGTTGAATTCGTCGAGACCTTGCAGCGAGCACTGAAAGCGCGCGGGGTCTATTATGGCGCGCTCAGCGGCGAAATGGATGCCCGGACCCGCGCCGCGATCCGCAAATACCAAAAACCGCAAGGGTTGGATTCAGGCATTCTGTCACTGGCGGCAGCGCGGAAACTGGGGCTGATCGCGGTTGAAAACCCCGATGGCTGATCCGGCGCCCTGTGCCCCGCATGAAAAAGGCCGCTTGTTACAAGCGGCCTTTATTCGTTTCGGTCGAAAGCTTTGTCAGTCTTGCTTGACCGACAAGGCGACAAAGCGCGGCTCGCCGGCGCGACGCACCAGCAGCAGCAGCGATTTGCGACCGGCATCGCGGGCTTCGTCTACCCGGTCCTGCAGGTCCTGAACCGAGGTCAGTTTCTGCTGACCGGCTTCGGCAATCAGATCACCGGCGCGCAGCCCTTTTTCATAGGCTTCGGTGGTTTCATCCACATCCAGAACGACAAGCCCTTGGGTATTGGGTTTGAGCTTGAGTTCCTCGGTCAGCTTCGGAGTGACCGGGCTGAGTGACAGACCCAGCATTTCCTTCGGTGCCTCCGGTTCGGCGTTTTGAGTCTGCGCCGCAGGGATCGCTTCGGCTTCTTCGCGGCGTCCTAGGGTGATCTTCAGCGTCTCGGTCTTGCCGTCACGGAACACCACCACACGGACCGCCTTACCAACATCGGTATTGCCGACCTGGCGCACCAGCGCCCGGGTATCTGCGACCTCGACCCCGTCGAAGCTGGTGATCACGTCGCCCTGCAACATGCCGCCATCCTTGGCCGGACCATCGGGCACATCGGTGACCAGAGCGCCCTTGGTTTTTTGCAGCCCCATCGCTTCGGCCACGTCGTCGGTCACATCCTGAATGCGCACGCCGAGCCAGCCACGGCGGGTTTCGCCGTATTCCCGCAACTGGTCGACCACGCGGCTGACCACGTTGGAGGCCATCGAAAACCCGATCCCGATCGAGCCGCCATTGGGGCTGAGGATCGCGGTATTCACGCCGACCACGTCGCCATCCATGTTGAACAGCGGACCGCCGGAATTGCCCCGGTTGATCGCCGCATCGGTCTGAATGTAATCGTCATAGCTGCCTGAAAGCGCCCGGTTACGTGCCGATACGATCCCGGCGGAAACAGAAAAGCCCTGTCCCAGCGGGTTGCCCATCGCCATCACCCAGTCGCCGACCCGTGCGGTATCGCTGTCGCCAAAGCTGACATAGGGCAGCGGTTTATCCGCTTCGACCTTGAGCAGGGCGATATCGGTGTTGGGATCGGTGCCGATGACGGTGGCTTCGAGTTCTTCGCCGGAGAAAAATTCGATCACGATCTCGTCGGCGCTTTCGATCACGTGATTGTTGGTGACGATATAGCCGTCTTCGGAAATCACGAAGCCCGAGCCAAGTGCCGAAGACCGGCGTGGCCGGTCGCCGTTCTTGTTGCGGTCCTGGAATTCACGAAAGAAATCTTCGAACGGGCTACCTTCTGGTACGATCGGGTTGGGTCCGGCATTGCCCGCCACCACGGTCGTCGTGGTGATATTGACCACTGAATCGCTGATCTGGCTGGCCAGGTCGGCCAGGCTGTCAGGACGCGCGGCGGCCTGAAGCGTCTGTGCAAGCATCAGCAGACCGGCAAGCAAGCCGACCCAAAATGCCCTGATCATGCTATCGTGGTTGCGGGGAATTGAAACTGTAAGACTGTTCACTCCCTTAACTCCTCTGTTCTGAGTGTTCTGCGGCCACCATCCATGCTGCCGTCGTAATGTGCAACTCAATCTGGCTCTCTTGGCCTCAACTGAGCGTGATCATGCGTTGACGCAGAACTGTCACAAATGGGCCAGGTCAAAGCAGAATGGGGGCGCTGCCCCCAAACCCCCGGAGTATTTCACCCAAGAAGAAACAGCAGCAAAGACAAACGGCAACTCCGGCTGCCAACACCGCTGCCGCTCCGCCGCGAAAGAATGGCAGGGGCGGTCTTGTTGGCCGGCGGACGGGGCGCGGCGTCAATTTGGGGAAGACAGCCGGATATAGCTTGCACAGGCAGGCGCGACTGACGCAAATTTGCCGGACCCGGTCCGGGGACAGAAGAGGGAAATCAGACATGCCCGGCGCGCAAAGCTTTGCCATCGAGGTGCAGATCAGTTTCGGCCATTGCGATGCGGCAGGGATTGTTTTTTATCCCAACTACTTCCGTTGGCTGGACCGCTGTTTTCATACCTTTCTGCTACACCGGCATGGCGGGCACGCCGCCCTGTGCGAACGGTTGGGCGCACGCGGGATCGGGTTGATGTCAGCGGATGCGAAATTTCTCAGCCCCGGGCACGACGGCGACCTGATCAGCGTCGAAATGGCCGCGCCGAACTGGCGGGAGCGCAGTTTCACCCTGCCCTATCAAGTGCGGATCGGGGATCGCGTATTGCTGAAAGGTGAAGAAGTGCGCGGCCTGTTCGGCGACCGCGACGGACGGATGACCGCCCTTCCGGTTACGCCGCTGCGCGACATCCTTGAAGCGGTGAAAAGCGGCTGAAACTCTGCGTCACATCGCAACCGCCCGAGGCGGAGGCCGCAGGCCGACCGGTGAGGAATACTGCGCGCCCGGTACGGGCGCCCAATCAGATCACGCCCCCAGCGTTTTGGCGATCCAGACCAGCAACAGACCGATGGCAAGCGCCCCCAGTCCGATATTGCGGCGGGTGGATTCGGGCAGGGCGCGCAACATTTCAAGCACCTGCACCACAAGAGAAGGGGCCAGCGCATAGGCCAGCCCCTCTACAATCAGCACCAGCCCGAGAGCCAGAAGCGCGGTTTGCATTACTTCGCCGCCCGGTCCGATTTCAGATAGTCGAAGAATTCGCTATCCGGCGTCATCACCATCGTCGAATTGTTGCCCTGCAATGCTTTCTCATAGGCCTGCAATGACCGGTAGAAGGCGAAGAATTCAGGATCGGAACCGAAGGCTTCGGCAAAGATGCCGTTCCGTTTCGCATCGGCCTCACCACGGATCACCTGCGCTTCGCGTTCCGCTTCGGACATGGTTTCAACCACGGTCCGGTCGGCCAGTGCCCGCACCCTTTGCGCCGCTTCGTTACCGCGGGCGATTTCATCGGCCGCTTCGCGTTCGCGTTCCGCCCGCATCCGGGCAAAGGTCGCGTTGAGGTTCTGTTCCGGCAGGTTGGTCTGCTTGAGCCGCACATCGACCACTTCGATACCAAGGCTGCGCGCGCTGTCGCGGGCCTGATTACGGATCCGGTTCATCAATTCGCGGCGATCTTCGGACAGGATCGTGTCGGAGGTCACCTGATCCGCGCCGAGAACTTCGCGGATTTGCGAATTCAGGATCGAACCGAGCCGGTCTTCGGCCACCCGAACGCCACCGACGCCGACGGCCTGACGGAACTGGACCACGTCGCTGATCCGGTAGCGGGTGAAGGCATCGACCACCAGCCGGCGGTCATCGGACGGCGTCACCTCGATGGTTTCGGTGTCCAGCGACAGGATACGGTCGTCGTATTTCACGACTTCCTGAATCAGCGGAATCTTGAAGCTGAGACCGGGGTCTTCCTTCACCGCCTTGATCTGGCCAAATTGCAGCACCAGCGCCTTTTCACGTTCGTCCACGACAAAAAGCGATGACAGAACGCCGATCAGGGCAATGACAAGGATCGGGATCAATAGAGTCATTTTCCGCATCACTTGTTCTCCCCATCGGTACGGCGCAGCTCGTTGAGCGGCAGATAGGGCACCACGCCCTGACCGCCACCGGCCCCGGTTATGGCGCTGTCGAGGATCATCTTATCGACTCCGCCCAGTACCTTTTCCATGGTTTCCAGATAGAGACGCTTGCGGGTCACATCCGGTGCTTTGTTGTATTCTTCCAGCACTGCGCTGAACCGGCTGGCTTCACCCAAGGCGTCGTTGACGACCTGGGCACGGTAGGCCTCGGCCTCTTCCTGCGTCTGCGCCGCCTTACCGCGGGCTTCGGCCAACACGCGGTTGGCATAGGCATCGGCCTGACGCTGCAACCGGTCGCGTTCCTGTTCGGCGGCCTGCACTTCGCGGAAACTGTCGATCACTTCACGCGGCGGATCGGCCTTTTCAAGGTTGACCCGGACGATGTTGATGCCGCTTTCATATTCGTCGAGGCTGGCCTGGATGTTTTCCTTGACGGTGTCGGCGATGATGCCGCGGTCACGGTTCAGGATCGGTGCCAGGTTACTGGCCGCGATGATTTCGCGCATCACAGATTCCGACACCGCCTGAACGGTCAGGCGCGGGTCGGCAATGTTGAACAGAAGCTTGGCCGGATCGTTGATGTTCCACACCACCTGAAAATCAATATCCACGATATTGGCATCGGTGGTCAGCATCAGCCCGGCATCCTGACCGGCCCGCGACAGACCGATGCTTTCGGTCCGTTCCGAGGTCACGTTGACCACTTCGGCGGTCACGATCGGCCAGGGCGCAAAGTTCAGACCCGGATTGCCGGTCGCGTTATATTTGCCCAGCATCAATTCGACCGACTGTTCTTCGGGTTTGACGGTATAGAAGCTGCCAAAAGCCCAGAGCGCGACCAGCACCAAAGCGCCCAGACCGAAGGTTCCCTTGGTCAGTTTCGGGCCACCGCCGCCGCCGGACGTCCCACGTCCGCCAGACCCGCCGCGCCCGCCCATCAGCACGCGCAACTGTTCCTGACCTTTTTTCATCAACTCGTCGATTTCGGGAATTTGCGGCCCGTCATCCTGAGGACGGCGCCCGCCCCCGTTATTGCGGTCATCATCGCCGCCTCTATTTCCGCCGCCGCCCCAGGGGCCGCCCGAATTGCCTGCCATTGGCTTGTGAACCTTTCTGTTATGTCATTTTACCAGCTTGCACTAAAACTGTGCAATCTGGCAGAAATTTCAACCGTTAAGCGCGCCGAACCGGCGCTTTCATGGTGACGATTTCTTCCGCCATGGTCGGATGCACCGCCACTGTACGGTCGAAATCTTCCTTGGTCGCCCCCATTTTGACCGCAATTCCGGCCAGTTGGATCATTTCGCCCGCCCCCGGCGCGACGATGTGACAACCCAGAACCTTGCGGGTATCGGCGCATACGATCAGCTTCATCATAACCCTTGCATCGCTGCCGGCAAACAGGCTGCGCATCGGGCGGAACGAACTGCAATAGACCTCGATCGGGCCTTGATCGCGGGCGTCTTCTTCGCTCAGCCCCACGGTGCCCATTTCGGGCTGGGTGAAGATGGCAGTCGGGATCAGATCGTGATCGACCGGGGTCGGGTTGCCCCGGAACACGGTTTCGACGAAGGCCATGCCTTCGCGGATCGCGACGGGTGTCAGGTTGACCCGATCAGTGACATCGCCGATAGCATAGATCGAAGGCACCGCGGTCTGGCTGTATTCATCCACCAGAACCTTGCCGTTACGGCCTAGTTTGACGCCGACCTCTTGCAGCCCCATATCGTCGCTGTTGGGCACCCGGCCAGTGGCGAACATGATCTGATCGAACACCCGCTCGGTGCCATTGCTGGCCTTGACCCGGATGCCGCCGGAGGCATCGCGGGTCATCGACAGGATATTGGTGCCCAGATGCAGATCAATCCCCGACTGGATCATTTCCTCGGAGACCAGCCCGCGGGCTTCGCCGTCGAACCCGCGCAGGATCTGCGCACCGCGATAAAACTGCGTGACAGCGACGCCCAGCCCGTTCAGCACGCCGGCGAATTCACACGCGATATAGCCGCCGCCGAGGATCAGGATCGATCCGGGCAGCTTGTCGAGGTGGAAGATGTCGTTCGAGGTGATGCCCAGTTCTTCGCCCGGGATGCCGGGTTTCACCGGGCGTCCGCCCATCGCCAGCAGGATATGCTTGGCGGTTTTGCGTTCGCCGGTGCTGAGTTCCACCGTATGGGCATCGACCACCCTGGCGCGGGCGTCGAAGCTTTCGACGCCATTGTTTTTGAGGATGTTGCGATAGATACCTTCCAACCGGTCCAGTTCGGCATGCAGCTTGGTCCTGAACCCGCCCCAGTCGAACGCCCCGGTGGGCATGTCCCAACCATAGGCGCGGGCCTCTTCCGCCATGCCGGGAAATTCCGAGGCAAAGACCATCAGCTTTTTCGGCACGCAGCCGCGGATCACACAGGTACCGCCATAGCGGTCTTCCTCGGCCAGGGCGACCTTGGCGCCGGTATCGCCCGCCGCTACCCGGGCCGCGCGCACGCCGCCCGATCCGCCGCCGATCACGAAGAGGTCATAGTCGAAACTCATGGGAAGCTATCTTTCGTTCTGAAGACTTCGGTTACGGCCACATCTAAGTCGTCGGCGGAGAAGTTCCAACCCGCAACCCACAGCTATTTGCCCCCCCGTGGCCCGCGAAGGGTTCAGGCAAAGAGCGAAGCCGGGCAAGCGGCCTTGTTCCGGGCCGCAGTCTTATTGAAGGGTGAGCAGGTCTGCTTCCGTCATGCTTAGTCACCCAGGTCGGTGAACAGGTTGTCGCTGTCGACGAATTCCAGTTTGTCTTCTTCCACCGAGTCGTCATTGATGTCGCGCACCTGCACCCGACCATCGCCGAAGCCCACGATCACCGTGTCGCAGATGTCAATGAACAGACCGTTTTCCACCACGCCGGGGATCTGGTTCAGCACCATCGCCAATTGGCGCGGATTGCCGATCCGGGTCAGGTGCAGGTCGATGATGTGGTTACCCTCGTCGGTGAAAAACGGACTGTCGCCATTCATACGCAGGGTCGAGGACTGGCCCAGCACATCCATGCTGTCGAGCATTTCTTCGACCAACGCCTTGGACGTCTGCCAGCCGAACGGGATCACCTCGACCGGCAACGGGAAGGCACCGAGATTTTCGACTTCCTTGCTGACGTCGGAAATCACGATCATCCGGTCGCTGGCGGTGGCGACGATCTTTTCCTGCAGCAACGCGCCGCCGCCGCCCTTGATCAGGTTGAATTCGGCGTCGAATTCATCCGCCCCGTCGATGGTGACGTCGAGCCAGCGGGCTTCGTCCAGGCTGATCACCTCGATGCCGACTTCGCGGGCCAGAGCGGCGGTACGGGTCGAGGTCGGCACGCCGCGGATCTTAAGCCCGTCTTCGCGCACCAGTTCGCCCAGACAGCGCACCATCCAAGCGGCGGTCGATCCGGTCCCCAGACCGACGCGCATTCCGTCTTCTACGAATTCCACCGATTTCTTGGCGGCTACGAATTTGGCCTTGTCGATGGGCGACAATTCTCCGGTCATGTCAGCGACTCCGTCTCAATTTGGGTCGCTTATAGGAAAGTTGCCGCTTGGGTGCGAGTGTCAAATAGGCCGGGACTGGTGAAACCACGCTTACCAAACACCCTGTGACAACAATTCGTGCTGTTTTCGGGTCAGGCGCCGGTATTGCGCCGGTTGCAGCAGATTGCGCGCCGGCGGCCAGTCCGGGGTCCGCTGCAAATCGGGAAAGGTCCGGAACAGCCGCGTTCGGTCCTCGGTACTGAGCGCCCGGATCGCCATCGGGCCCGGCAGCAGGCTTTCGGTCAGCGCCCCGTTGGCCCAGATGACCTGATGCCGGTCGAATAACAGGTGGTAATACCTGATCCTGGCCCGCGGCGCCAAAGTCACCCCGCGTTGCCCGATCAGGGATTTGACCGGCACGAGCGTTTCTTCGCGCTGGGACAGGATAATGCCCTGCCCCGGCCGGATCAGAACCCGGTGCTGTTGCGACAACAGCAAGGGCCGGGAATTGCCCAATATCCCCTTGCCGACGCGCACCGGCGCAAAGGCCATGATGCCGCGCATGTCCTGCGCTCCGATCCAGGCCAGAGGTTGCGGCCCGTCATCCAGCGTTTCGACCCTGTCGCCCTCGCGCAGATGCTGCACCGGCAGATATCCTTTGGTGGTCAGGATTTGCGTCCCCGGGGCAAAGCATATTGCCAGATCGGAATAACGGACCGTCGGATAATCGCTGCCGCCCGGGATGATTTCATAGGTGATCCCGGGCACCAGACGGCTATCGGAGGCGACGCCGGTGATCTGGCCATCGAAATCGAGCACATACAGTGTCACTTCGGCATCGGGGGCAGTCGATCCGGCCGGGCGCACGATATAGCTGTATTCATTGGTGACAACGGTGCCGCGGGACCATGTTTGTCCTGCAAATTCGGTATCAGTCGCAAGCCTCTGACGATGATCTTCATCCTCGAAATCCAGATCCTTGTCGCGCAGGCTCAGGTCTGTCCATGCATCGGCATTCACGGTGAAAGTGGTGCTGTCGAAACTGCTGGTATTGCGTCCGGTTCCTGACAGGAATGGGTCGGGGCCGGACAGGTTAAGATCATTTGCCCCTAGGGCTGAAAGTGTCGGCATGGGTCCCCTGCTGCAGTTTTCGAAGTCATCACGAAACCCCGGGGCGGATCGGGACCGCCGGGATCGGCCTGTCGATAAAAAATGACACAGCGGATATTGATATTTCCTGAATGCCCGATTGCGGCCCGGGATGCGCGTTTGTTCCCGCATGGGTCGTTTTTCTGTGGCCGGTTGGGGACGGGCGACGCTAGGCTTCTGACATCACAGGCGCTGCAAGAAGGGATGGCCGGGAATGTTCCTATCGGTTTTCGACATGTTCAAGATCGGCGTTGGTCCGTCTTCGTCCCATACGATGGGGCCGATGGTGGCGGCGGCGCGGTTTCTGGACATGATGCGCGCCTCGCCGTTCGAATTTGCCGGGCTGCGCGCGTCGTTGCACGGATCGCTGGCCTTTACCGGGGTCGGTCACGCCACCGACCGTGCCACGATTCTGGGCTTTGCCGGGTTCCAGCCCGAGAGCTATGATTTTTCCGCCAGCGAGACCGCGCTGGAGAACATCCGGCGCACCAAGACCGTGACCCCGGCGGACCTGCCGGTGCTGACCTTCGATCCCGAAACCGACCTTGTGTTCGATTATGGTCCGCCGCTGCCGGGCCATGCCAATGGCATGGTGCTGATGGCGACCGACAAACAGGGCGACGTGATCTTGCGCGAGACCTTCTATTCCATCGGTGGCGGTTTCGTGATGACCGAGGCCGAGCTGGCGGCGGGCAAGAATACCGACGAGGGCGCGCCGGTGCCCTACCCGTTCAAGACCGCCGCTGAAATGCTGGAGATGGCGCAAAATTCCGGCAAAACCATCGCGGCGATGAAAACCGCCAACGAGGCATCGCGCTGCGGTCAGCAGAACCTGAAAACCGGGCTGACCCGAATTTGGCAGGTGATGGATGCCTGTATCGAACGCGGATTAACGACCGAAGGCGAATTGCCCGGCGGTTTGCACGTCAAACGACGGGCGAAAGCGATCCATGAGGCGCTGTTGGCTGAGCGTGGCCTGAATTTGTCCGCGCCGCATGTGATCAATGACTGGATCAGCACCTATGCCATCGCCGTGAACGAAGAAAACGCCGCCGGCGGGCAGGTCGTGACCGCCCCCACCAATGGCGCATCCGGGGTGATGCCCGCCGTTATCCGCTATTGGCTCGATCATGTGCCGGGGGCAAGCCTGACACGGATCGACGATTTCCTGCTGACATCGGCCGCCATCGGCGGGCTGATCAAGCATAACGCATCGATTTCGGGGGCCGAAGCCGGGTGTCAGGCCGAAGTCGGCAGCGCCGCCGCGATGGGGGCAGCCGGGCTGTGCGCCGTATTGGGTGGCACGCCCGAGCAGATCGAAAACGCCGCCGAGATCGCGCTGGAACACCATCTGGGCATGACCTGCGATCCGGTCAAAGGCTTGGTGCAGGTGCCTTGTATCGAACGCAACGCTTTGGGCGCGATCAAGGCGGTCAGCGCCGCGTCATTGGCAATGCGCGGCACCGGCGAACATTTCGTGCCGCTGGATGCGGCGATTGAAACCATGCGCCAGACCGGGCGCGACATGCACGAACACTACAAGGAAACCTCGCTTGGCGGACTGGCTGTGAACGTGCCCAATTGCTGATCCCGGGCGGGCCGGATTTATACGGCATTGCCAGCGCCGGGGCCGGTTTCTAATCTGCGGCGATGTCACAGGACCGCCCCCTTCTCGGTATCGCTTTGATGCTCAGCTTTTCCGCATTGGCCCCGTTTGCCGATGCGATCGCCAAGATTCTGGGCCAGACTCTGCCGATCAGCCTGATCGTGCTGATCCGCTTTGTCGCGCAGATGGTAATCTTGGCACCGCTGGTGCTGAGCATGCAGCGCGTTATCACCCCCGGCCGCCGGGTGCTGTGGCTGGCGTTCCTGCGTACGTTGCTGCACATTCTCGGGATCGGGTTGATGGTGTCGGCGCTGCGGGTGCTGCCGCTGGCCGATGCGATTGCCATCGCCTTTGTGCTGCCGTTCCTGATGCTGCTTCTGGGCAAGTTCATCCTGAAAGAAGAAGTCGGGCCAAGGCGGCTTGCCGCCTGTGCGGTGGGGTTTGCGGGAACCTTGCTGATCGTTCAGCCGAGCTTTCAGCAGGTGGGGTGGCAGGCCCTGCTACCACTGGCCGTGGCGGTGAATTTCGCCTTTTTCATTCTGATCACCCGGTCGGTGTCGAAGGATATCGACCCAATGGCGTTGCAGGTTGTGTCGGGCGCAATGGCGGTGGCGCTGCTGCTGCCTGTCTTGGCCGTGTATTACCTGTGGATCGGGCCGGGCGATGATCTGGCATGGCCGAACCTGACCGAATGGGTCCTGTTGGCCACGATGGGGCTGATCGGGACATTGGCGCATTTGCTGATGACATGGTCGCTGCGCTATGCGCCTTCGACCACGCTGGCACCGATCCAATATGTCGAATTGCCGATCACCGCCTTTGTCGGCTGGCTGATCTTTTCCGACCTGCCGAACGGGTTGGCGGCAATCGGTATCACCATTTCGGTCAGCGCGGGGATCTACATCATTCTGCGCGAACGGGCCACGCTGGTGCAGCCAGGACCGCCGATACCGCCTGTGGCAACTCCGACAGCGGCACCATCACCAGCATTCGCGGATCGTCGACCCACAGATGCACCGGGCCGCTGACTTCGTTCGACGTCCCGACGCGACCATCGGGGGCGAATTTCAACCCTTCGATCGGCCAGCGCAGCCCGTTTGAGCGCCCTTCGACCCGCGCCATCGGGAACAGCGACAGCACCGTTCCAACCGGCAGGTCGAGGCGCAGTTCGGGCGGGGCGACGAATGTGATCAGTTCGCGGCTCAACAGGATGCAGCGCCGGTCGGGCCGCCGGACCAAAGCGTTGTACGCGGCCAGTTGATGGTCGATCCGGCTGCCATCGAAACCGACGCCCAGCACCAGCGGGGCCGCGATATGGCGCAGGCATTTGTCGAAGTCGGTGCTTTCCTGTTCGGCAATCGGATGCAGGCGATCCGGGGGGATGGCATTGCGCGCCCGATCTGACAGGCTGTCGAAATCGCCGATCACGGCCAGCGGGTCCAACCTGTTGGCCAGCGCCACATCAGCGCCGCCATCGGCGCAGACAACCCCCGGAGCCAAGGTTAATGCAGCCGCCAAAGCCCCGGGCGGCACATTTCCTGCACCAAGCAGCGTAATAGGGGAAGGCGAACGAACAATAGCATCAGTCATAGCGTGATTACTGGCCTGAATGGAAACAGATCACAATATGGACACAAAATGATACGGTAAATATCTAAGATTCGATCAGCTTTTGACGGGATGTGCATGGTAAACAGCTAAGTCAGAGGCAATGGAAGGCGAGTACCAATGGTTTCCAACAATAAAGTTTTGACCGTTTCCTACGGCACGTTTTCATGTACGCTTGAAGGCTTCGATGACTCCTTCGACACGATGAAAGCGATTGCGGAATATTTCCGCGACCTGGCAGCGGATGATCGTTATTTCGGGGCCGAACCGCCGACGCCGGATGCCGAAATGCTGGCCCGGATCGCGGAGCGCGAAATCGCCCGGCGGGTTCAGGCCCGCGAAGAAAGCGGCGGCTTTGTTCTGACCGCGGAGGCCAAGCCCGATGCGGCGGAGGCCGACCCGGACGCGCAAATGGCCCCGGTACCGGCTTCGGATGCCGCACCATCGGAACCGGTTGCGACCGACCAAGCCGATACAGAGATCGAAGCGCCTGTCGACGCCGCTGCCCCGGTCGAGGCGGTCGAAGAAAACGCCACCGAAGAACCGGTCGAGGAACCCGGTGCGGCACCGGAAGCCCCCGCACCGGAGGTCTCAGAAACCGTGGAAGACGCCACAGGTCCTGAAATGACACCCGACATGGCAGAAGACGCCGCGGCCACGACCGACATCGCCCTGACCGAAACCATTGCCGAACCGGCGCAGCCAGAACCGGAACCCCTTCCGGCTGCGCCCAGTGCCGACGCTGCTGTCAGTCTGCTCGATGACAGCAGCGTCGCCGCCAAATTGCAGCGCATCCGCGCCGTGGTGTCGCGTGGCAATAGCCGGACCGTCGAAACCGACTATACCGAAGACGAACATGCCGAAGATTTCCTGGCCGCAGCGGCCGAAGAGATCGAAGAGGTGATCGAAGCCGACGATCAGGCCGAACTGGCGGCAGAAGAGGTCGAGGACGACAATTTTTCTTCGATCCTCGACGCGGTTGCGCAGGCCAAGGCCGAAGACGCCGAAAAGGCCGAAGAGGAAGCAGCCGTTGAGGATGAGGCCGAACCTGAATCCGAAGCGATGCAACAGGCCGAGGCGGACGAGACCGCCGAGGACGACGCTGCGCCGGCCGCCGAAACCACGCCACCGGCCCGCCCCGTCCGGGTGCTGAAGATGAAGCGTAGCGATTTCGAGGCCGCGCTTTCAAACGGCCATCTGGAAGAGCAAACCGACGTCGCACAGGTCGAAGCCGAAAGTTCGCTCAGCCCGGAAGAAGAAGCCGACCTGCTGCGTGAACTGGCCGAGGTCGAAGCCGAATTCGGCGACGCGGACGAAGAGCTTGAAGCTGACGACGTGCGCTCGATCTTTGCCGAAGATGACGAGGCCGAAACGGCCGCAGCGGAAGAAGAAGAGCCCGAAACGGCCGCGGTTGCGGCAGAGGAAGAAGAACCCGGACGCGCCCAGCTGGAAGAACCCGATGTGTCGCGGCTGATGGAAAAGACCCAGTCGGAAATGGACAATCCCGAAGGGGCGCATCGCCGCAACGCCATCGCCCATCTGCGCGCCGCCGTCGAAGCGACCCGCGCCGAAACCGAAGCGGGTGGCGGGCTGAAACGCGGCGATGACAGCGTCGACGCCTTCCGCGACGATCTTGACAGCGTTGTGCGCCCGCGCCGCCCGGTCCGCCCGCAAGCCCATGCCGAACGGCCCGAAGCGCCGCGCCCGGCGCCGCTGAAGCTGGTCGCGTCGCAGCGTATCGATGCGCCGGTCGAAGCGGCCCCGGTTACAGCCCCGATCAAGATCAGACCGCGCCGCGTTTCGTTGAAACCGGCCGCCGAAAGTTCCGCCAGTCAGGCCGATGTTTCGGCCTATGGCAGCTTTGCGGAATTCGCCGAAGCCATGGGCGCGGAAAAGCTGCCTGATCTGCTCGAAGCGGCGGCGGCCTATCTGTCTTATGTTGAGGGCCACGAACAGTTTTCGCGCCCGCAACTGATGAACAAGGCCCGCCAGGTCGAAGAAAACCAGTTCAGCCGCGAAGACGGGCTGCGGTCATTCGGGCAACTGCTGCGCCAGGGCAAGATCGAAAAGCTGCAAGGCGGCCGGTTCACCGTTTCCGACCAGATCGGGTTCAAGCCGAAAAACCGCGCGACCGGCTGACAGCGCGCCACAGTCCGATTGCACATGCACTCGGCGGTTCCCACCGCCGGGTGCTTTCAGTCTGCCCCATGGAAATGCAGCTGGGACCGGCCATTGCGTTTGGACACATAAAGCGCGGCATCGGCATCCGACAGCATCCGTTCCGGTTCCGGACGGTCATAATCCACCGACCGGACGATGCCGATACTGGCCGATACGGCGCAGGATTTGCCGTCGATATGGATGGGTTGTTCCAGCCGTGCGATCAGCCGTTCCGCCACCGATTGCAGCACATGTTTGTCGGTCGGTCCGGCAAGGATCAGCACGAATTCATCGCCGCCATAGCGCACAACCGTGTCCTGCTGCCGGGTCAGTTCGACCATGATCCCCGCCACCTGCTGCAACACCTGATCCCCCGCCGCATGGCCCATCGTGTCGTTGACCTGCTTGAAAAAATCGAGATCCAGATGCAGCAGAGCGAATGCGGCCCGGTTTGCGATCAGCCGGGCCAACACGTGGTCCATCGCGCGGCGATTTTTCAACCCGGTCAACGTGTCGGTATAGGCCTGTTCCTCGGCCGCGATCTTGGCCCCCTGCAACCGCGCGTTCAGCCTGCGGCTGGCATCCATCGCGGCGGATTTCGCTTCGAACAGATAGAGCATTTCGACGGTCATGTCGGTTGGTGCGAAATCGGACGCGGTGAGCGCATAATCGCGAATGCCATCCTGCACCGAAATACCGAAGGACAGGTTCAGCACCAACGTATCCCCGAACCGGGAAAGCACCCCCTTGAGCGCGGTGCAGGGGTCCTGCCTGAACCGCAGATGCAGTTTCGCGCGCAGCCGCGCCATCAGCGCCGCCATCGTGCTGATATTGCCCGGGCGCTGAATGTCGAACAGATCGAACACCGACTCCCCGATCAGATCGACCCCCGGGCGAAGTTTCGTCAGGGTCGGACCGACATGGATGATCCGGCCTTCGCCGTCCAATTGCAAATGCATCGGCACCAGCGTGTCGAGCAGTTCTGAAAGGGCAGTATCACAAGTCGTCGGCATTGATCCCCCGTGCGCCCAAATCGAAACTGCGCCCCTGTGCAAAGGCGCGTTCCACCAGAGAAACCGAAATCACATCAACCCCCGGTTCCTGACGTTCGATGTCCAGTATGACCAGCGCACCGTAATCATCGGCCATAGTGCGCAATATCCCCAGCATCGCATGTCCGAAGCCGGGGTGACGGCTGCGACAGACCAAGAGATAGCGATCAGGGCCGCAATCCCGCAATTCCAGCTGCGGCAGGTCCAGATCGGGCACCGCCAACCGCGCCCGTTCGGGCAAATCGTCAAGAGAGTGCAGGAATTCCTCGAAAGTCACGCCGCCAAAACGCAGCAGCCGGCGCAACGCTTCGACATGCGGATGGGATACCAGATATGTGCCAACATCTTCCATCACATCATCTTTCGATTTCCCAAGTGACCGGCTGAGTGCGGCCAATGTATCGGAAAACAGCGCGTCATCATAGGTCAGCATCGATTCGAACCGGGGCGGATCGAGACCGGCCGCGCGGGCAACATCCAACCATCTGTCTTCGCCATAGGTGTCACGCACAAAACACTGGAGTGCGCGGTTTATCAATCCGTGCATACCTAAGCCGCCCCTTTTTCCATGCGGGCAGTCTGGCGGTCAAAGGTTTAACAATTCGCGAACCGGGGCAGGTTTTACGTGGCAAATCCGTTGCAAAGGAAATCGCCCGCGCCGTGCCTCAGACCGTCAGACCGTCAGAGCGTCCAGCCATGCCGGGATATGGCCGATATCGGGCAATACCGCATCGGCCAGCAGCGACAGTTCTTCGGCTGGGGCGATCCCGGTCAGGACGCCCAGCGTGTGCATTCCGGCGCGCCGCCCGGCCAACAGATCATGGGTGCTGTCGCCCACCATGATCACGGTTTCCGGCGACAATCCTGTCTGGGAGGCAAAGGCCAACAAGGGTTCGGGCGCGGGTTTCGCGCCAAAACCGCTGTCGAAACCGGCAATGAAATCCAGTTTGCCGTCGATCCGGGCATGGCTCAGATGCGCCCGTGCCGCCTGTTCGGAATCATTGGTCATAACACCCAGCGCCAATCCACGCTGGGCCAGACCATCCAGAAGCGCGGGCAATGGCACGGCAGGGGCCAAAGGGGCATTGGCAGCGCTTTCGATCAGGACGATTTCCAGATCTTCGACCCGGTGCATCGGCAAGGCAGAGGCGACGCATTCGGCGGCTTCGCGATTGGTTCCGGCGATCACCGGGCTGTGCGGCAGGAATTGCCGGTTGACGAGATCGAACGCAATCGCCTCGGCGATCCGATCCGCCAGGCCGGCGTCACCAGCCGACAGGTCGGCGATCAGATCAACCGCCCAGACATCCCAGGTGGCCCTGAAATCAAACAGCGTGCCGTCCTTGTCGAATAAAATCCCCGCGATCTTCATGCTGCGCCCCGATCCTCCACTGCCCTGAGGCCAAGCTGCCCCGATCCCGACCGAAAAACAAGCCGCGCGTTGCTTGACTCTCGGTCGACGATCCGGTGGGGTAAGCGGCTATGGAAAATGACACCCGCTACCGCCTGCATCAATCGCTTGGATATCATTTATCCATCGCCGCGCGTCTGCTCGAACGCCGGCTGGACGAGAATTTGAAAACGCTGGGCCTGACCCGCACAACATGGTGTATCCTGTTGGCCGTCGGCAATGAGAATTTGGCTCAACCTTCTGAAATCGCGGATTTTGTCGGGATAGACCGCACAGCCACATCGCGCGCTTTGCGGATCATGGAAGCGGAGGGGCTGCTGGACCGGTCCAACGGAACCCGGGACCGGCGCACCCGGCATGTGATGCTGACCGACAAGGGCCGCGACCTGATCCGCAAGGGCACGCCCTTTGCCCGTGAAAATGCCGCCGCGTTGTCCGAGGTTCTGACGCCAGTCGAGGAAACCGAGCTTGAGCGGCTGCTGTCAAAGCTGTCGGTCGCCTATGAAGGGCCGCTGAAGACGCTTTGACCGGGCGCGGGTCCGGCCCCGCGACACCGATCCCGCCGGAACGCCGCGGTCATTGCCTGCCCGTACCGGTCAGGTCCAATTCACCTGTTGCCCGCCCGGCAACGCCGCGCGGGCCTGGCGCAGCTGTTCATAGGGCAAATTCAGCGCCGCACAGCAGGCAACAATCCAGGCATCATCCATCAGCAGAAAATCCAGAACCGATCCCAGAACCTCGGGGTCGGTCGCATTTTGCTTGATATCATCGACCGATACCCCGGTCGCGCCCATGAAAACGGGCAACAGGTCGTCATTGCCGACAAGCCAGGCCAAAGCCTGCAAAGCAAGGGTTTCGGCAGCGTCGGAATTCAGTGTCATATTCAAACTCTTAATCGGAAGAGAACGGTTTCTTAACCATTCTCATGAAACCCTGTTGCAAACAAGAAATCGTATTTTCCGACCGTATTCAGACGGCTTTTCAGCAACAGGCCCTGTTATGCCTAGCAAGATTTTAATCGTTGACGGGAATTCTGCCAACAGGATCGTTCTGCGGGCCAAATTGTCGGCGGCCTTCTATATCGTATGCCAGGCCGGTAGCGGTGCCGAAGCGATGGCAATCGTCGAACGCGAACAGCCCGATCTGGTCCTGGTCAGCGCCGCCTTGCCCGACATGACGGGCGAAACATTCTGCAAGAAGATCAAGATCGCCGAAAGCGGTGGCGATCGTCCGGTCGTGCTGATCCTGCCAATCGCCAACCGATCAGCGTTGATTTCGGGGCTGAGCTGCGGCGCCGAGGAACAGTATCTGCGGGAAAATTCCAACCGGGCCCTTGGCTTCGGCGAACCGATCGCGCCCTACCTGCCTGCGCTGCGTGTCGGCATCGTGACCGAAGATTACACCTGCGCGATGATGTGGAAAAAGCCCCTCCGCCTGCATCCGCGTCACATCGTCAGTTGTCACACGCCACACACACTGATGAGCGATATCAAAACACAGGGCGTGCCCGACATCCTGATCATCGGAATCGACGGTCATAACCCCGAAAGCGGCCTGTCCCTGTTGGCCGGGCTGCATGCCCAGCCGGCAATGCGGCGCACGATGTTTCTGGCCGTGATCGGGAACGGTGACAATACGTTGGCAGCCGATGCGCTGGATCTGGGGGCCAGTGACATCCTGTTGAACGGGTTCGACGACGACGAAGCGGTACTGCGCCTGACCAAGTTGGCGCGCCGCAAGCATCTGGCCGACCGGCTGCACCATTCGGTGCGCGACGGGCTGCGCGCCGCGTTGATAGATCCGTTGACCGGTCTTTATAACCGCCGATATGCCCTGCCCCAGCTGGGCAAGATGGTCGAAACTTCCGCGGCCACGCAACAGCCTCTGGTGGTCATGCTGGCAGATATCGATCATTTCAAGACAATCAACGATTCTCATGGCCATGCGGTTGGCGACGAGGTTCTCAAAACCATTGGGCGGCGGCTGAACCGGTTGATGCGGCCCTGCGACCTGCTGGCGCGGATCGGCGGCGAAGAATTCCTGATCGCCATGCCGAATGTATCCACCGACACAGCGCGATCATCTGCGTGCCGGATCTGTACCGCAATCGGCATGACCCCGTTCGACCTGCCCGAACTGGCACAACCGGTCCCGGTGACGGTCAGTATCGGCCTGTCGATTTATGACACCCAGACCTCCAAACCCCAGACAAGCGCCGAGCTGTTGCTGGAACAGGCCGATCAGGCGCTTTATGGTGCCAAGGCGGATGGTCGCAATCAGGTAACGCTCAGTCGGCCGGCCGCTTGAACAACCGGACATGCCCCGGAGGCGGGCGTCGGTCGTCGCGGTCGTGACGTTTCACGCCTTGTTCCAACCGGTCGGCATAGGCCGCGCGCTCGGCGGCGGTCATATCGGTCAGATGCTGCAAAAACAGCTTATGCCCCAGTTCGGCCCGTTTGCGACCGAAGTCACGTTGCCGCTGCAAAACCTCGGCCACCTTGCCGGGATCGAAAGGCTGCGCGCGCAATGCGGTCAGCATTTTCTGATACTCGGCCGCCCGCGCGCTGCGGGTCGGCAGGGTGTTATATTGCTCCCGCATCAGTTCACGGCCAATTTTCCTGCGATCCGCCGGGGACAGCGCATGGGTATAGGCCCCGCCCACCAGATCGGCCCGCGACGGCGGCCCGTCCCGGTGCGGCCCGAACCGGACAAAGGCACCGATCACCACGCCCAGCACCGCAAGGTTCAAAGCCAGCGAGGTGAACAGCACGATCCGCACCCACACTCGCGGCGATCCGTTTTTAACCGGCTTTTGCATTTGCTGCGCGTCCATCGCTTTACCCTTCCGCCAAATCAAACTGGAACCCGGGCATCATGTCCACCAGATAGCTGTCCGCACCGCTGGACAGATAGGCCTCGGCCGTATCTGCCACCGTCGCGGGTGGATTCACCCCGATCCACAGCCCGACCACGCTGGCGGTTGCCAATCCTGCCACGGCAGGCCAGCCGCCGATCGTCGCCAGAAACTGGCGCAATAACCGCGGGCGCGCCACCCCGCCCGAAACCGAGACGCCCTGACGCCGCTGTTCGGTCAGGGCATCGTCCAGCACGCGCTGCATCAAATCCGCAGACGGGTCATCAGCCTGATGCCGTGCGGCATCGAAAAGAAGCTCCAGAGTGTCAAGATCCCGTTCAGTCATCGGAATATCCCAATTCTTCGCGCTGCCCCGCCAGAATGGCCGCCAACGCCCGTTTTCCCCGTGCGGTCAGACTTTCAACCGCTTCGGTGCTTATTTCCAGTATCTCGGCAATCTCGGGATTGCCCAGACCTTCGATATGGCGAAGGACCACCGCCTGCCTTTGCCGTTCAGGCAATTCGTCAAGTGCCGCATATAACGCATTCATACGGGCCGCGTCCTGAATTCCGTCGGCGGCGCTGGCGCGGCCGTCTTCCGGCTCGGGGATCGTATCAATCGCAACGCTGCGCTGCCGGCGCAGCCGGTCGGTGCACAGATTGGCCACCACGCGATAAAGCCATGTTGTCACCTTGGCTTCGCCCTGACGCCATTCCGGCGCGATTTTCCAAAGCCGCATCATCGCGTCTTGCGCCACGTCCTCGGCTTCGGCCCGGTTTCGAAGCATCCGCATGGCCTGCGCATAGGCACGCGGCGTCAGCCGCAGATTCAGCAACCGGGCAGCATCCGCATCCCCATTGGCGAACAGGACGAGCAAAGCGTCGTCCGATACATCGCTTAAGGCGTCAAGGGCCATAGTCATCGTCCCGCTGGCGTAGCGTGTTCCCGCAATCGTGGCAATCCGTCTCTGGAAACAAGCGGGGCGGTTTCCGGCCCCGCTTGTTAAACTTCAACTGGCTACCTTACTTCTGCTGCTGATCGGCCTCGCCTCAGCGGTTCTTCTGTCCACGCTCGCAGTCATCGCCGTGACGCTGGTGACGGTGCTCGCCACCCTTTTCGCCCATACGGTCATGATGACCGCCTTCGCCCATACGGCCGTGAGAACCGCGATCTTCCATCCGGGCGAATTCTTCTTGCGACACCGCGCCATCATTGTCGGCATCGAGACGATCGAACATCATGCCCTGTTGTTTGGGCTGCATTTCTTCCATGCTCAGTTTTCCGTCGCCATTTTCGTCGCGGCGTTCGATCATCCGGTCCAGACGGTTCTGCATCCGTTCAGCGCGGTCTTTTTCACCGCGTGCGGCCAGTTCTTCGGCGCTCAGGCTGCCATCTTTGTCGGTGTCTGCTGCGTCGAACCGCGCCTTGAAATGCGCCTGCATTTCCTCGGCAGTGACCTTGCCGTCGCTATTGGCGTCCAGATCCTTGAATTCGATGCGCGGCTGGCGCGGTCCTTCCCCGTGGCCACCGCCAAATGCGGATGCGGTCACGGCGGTACCCGCCAAAGCGAACGCGGTCAGGCCGGCAATGATATAAGAACGTTTCATCTGTTTATTCTCCATTCAAACTTCGCTGTGAATTCAGGTCCATCGCCCGTTTTCTGAAGCTTCAACGCGGCAGCCCACCGCTTCCGTCGCGGATTGTCACTTGGTTCACACAGCTGTGATGGCGACGTGATTTCGATCGTTTCGCGCCCAAGGTTTGCGACATCGGGACGCAATGACGATCCGCGCTCTTTTTTTTCGTGCCAAGATGTCCCAGATATTCAGCTTACCTTTAAACGAGGACGAAATTGTGGATCACACGGTGACAATGCAGGCAGGCGAAACGCAGGACCGGGAAACCTGGCCCGCCGTTCGACGTGGCTGGCGGCGGAAATGCCCGAGCTGCGGCAGCGGCCCCATGCTCAAAGGTTACCTGAAGGTTCGCGACAGCTGCCCGGTCTGCCGTGAAGAGCTGCAACATCATCGCGCCGATGACGGCCCGGCCTATCTGACCATTCTGATCGTTGGTCACCTGATGGCGCCGCTGTTGCTTGTCGTGTTCGAAATCTGGCGGCCCGAACCTCTGATGCTGATTGCCATCTTCTCTATTGGCACCGTCGGATTGTCGCTTTACCTTCTGCCCAGGCTGAAGGGGGCGCTCATTGGATTCCAATGGGCCCGGCGTATGCATGGTTTCGGAGAAACCCGCTGACCCCGGCCGTCGGGGAGGACCTATGACGATAGACAAGACCGCCATCCGTAACGCCGCCACGGTGATCGTGCTGCGTGACCGGCTGAAAGATCCGCATGTTCTGATGGGCCAGCGCGGGGCGAATGCCGCGTTCATGCCCAATAAATTCGTGTTTCCCGGCGGCGCGGTCGACGCCGAGGATGCCGATATTCCTCTGGCCAGCCAAATGCCCGAGGTCTGCCGCGACAGGTTGCGCGAAGACACCGCCGAAGATCTCAGCCATGCGCTGTCGGTCGCGGCCATTCGTGAATTATGGGAAGAAACCGGCCTGGTCCTTGGCCAGCAGGGCCGTTGGGACATCCCGCCGCCGGCGGACTGGGCCAGCTTTGCTGCCACCGGCCACCTGCCCGCCGCGCATCCGTTACAATTCGTATTCCGCGCCATCACGCCGCCGGGTCGGCCGCGGCGTTTCGATGCGCGGTTTTTCCTGATCGACGCGGGTGAAATCGCCAGCGATCTGGATGATTTCGACGCTGCGTGTGACGAGCTTTCGCATCTGCAATGGATTCCACTGCCCAAGGTGCGCGAATTCGACCTGCCCTTCATCACCGAAGTCGTGCTGGCCGAAGTCGCCGCCCGTGCGCATGATCTGCGGCCGCCGTCCAACGTGCCCTATTTCAAGAATAACGAAGAAGAGAACCTGTTCCTGCGGCTCAAAGGAAAAGGACCAGTGACAGGACGCTCGCACTGATCAGGGCGATCCCCGCCATTTCGCGGCGGTTCAGGCGTTCGCGGAAAAACAGCACCGAGGCGGCGATGGAAAAGATCACTTCGACCTGACCGACAGCGAAAACATAGGCGGCGTTCTGCAAGGTAAAGGCGGTGAACCAGCCCAGACTGCCGCCCAGCCCCGTCAGCCCCATCCAGACCGAGGTGCGCCACGATCCGACCACCTTGCGCAGCTGCCCCGGTTCGCGCCAGACCAGCCACAGGCTCAACCCGATCGCCTGCACCGTGGTGACAAAGGCCAGCGACACAAGCGCCCGCATCAACGGGTCATCGCTGGCCACTTGCAGGGTCGCGCCGCGATATCCCACCGCCGAGACGGCGAATAACGCCCCCGACAGCAGGCCCAGCCCGGCCCCTTTGTTCATGATGCGACGGGCCCAGCCGCCCTGCCCTTCGGGCGCTTGCGACAGCACCAGAACCCCGGTCAGACCCAACAGAATGGCGAGAAGCCCAGCAAAGGAAACGGTGTCGCCCAGCACCACAAACCCCACCAGCGCGGTTTGCACCACTTCGGTTTTCTTAAACGTGATGCCGACGGCGAAATTGCGTTTGGCGAACAGCGCCACAACGCACCAGGTCGCCAGGATCTGCGCCACCGCGCCGCTAAGCGCAAAAGGCAGAAACATACCCCCCAGCCCCGGCATCCCCGCCCCGCCCCAGCCGACATAGCCCAGCGCCAATGTCAGTACGAAGGGGGCGGAAAACAGGAATCGCGCCAATGTCGCGCCGCCCGAAGACAGCGTTCCCATGCTGAGAAATTTCTGCAGCATGAAGCGCAACGTCTGAAACGCTGCCGCCGCGATTGATACCAGAATCCAGATCATGACGCCCTCTTGCAGGAATTCGGCGCAGAGCACCAGATCGGTTTCATCCGGGCGTCAATACCCCGGAACGAATGCGGTGGAAATCGCCCCGATTTCCACCGCAGAGGGGCGAGGCCCTTACACCCGACAGGCTAGTAGGGCATCGGGTGCTGTTTGTGCACCCCATCCAGTTCCGTCATCAGCTCATCATCAAGGACCAGATCGCTGGCCTCGAAAATATGTTCGAGCTGCGCCAGGGTCGTGGCCCCGAAAATGACCGAAGCCATGAAGGGCCGCTGCCGCGCCCAGGCGATCGCCATATGCACCGGGTCCAGACCGTGGTTTTGCGCCACCTGCAAATAGGCGTCGACGGCGGGGAACACCCGTTCCGTCTTGCGGCCGCCCAGTTCCGGCACCAGCGACATGCGCGATCCTGCGGGCACCTCGCCGTGCTGGTACTTGCCGCTCAGCAATCCGGCGGCGAGCGGCGAAAAGCAAATCAGCCCGACATCTTCATTCGCCGTCACCTCGGCCAGATCGGTATCATAGAGCCGGCACAGCAGCGAATATTCGTTCTGTATCGTCGCGGGGCGCGGGCCACCGGTCCGGTCTGCGGTCTGGCACCACATGGTCGTGCCCCAGGCGCTTTCGTTGGACAGGCCGAAATGGCGGATATTGCCCTTCTCGATCTGTTGCTGCAACGCGCCCAGCGCGTCTTCCATATGGGCAATCGTATCGGCCCGGTTCTGCGTCGACGGATCGTAGTGCCAGTTCTTGCGGAACATGTAGGAGCCGCGATTGGGCCAGTGGAACTGATAGAGGTCGATGCAATCGGTTTTCAGCCGGCGCAGCGATCCTTCCACGGCTTGCGGAATGGACTGCGCCGAAATCGGCGCACCGTCGCGGGCATGAGACCCTTCGCCGGAATGCTTGGTCGCCAGAATGAAATCGCCACGGCGCGCCGGGTGCGCCGCGATCCAGTCGCCGATGATTTCTTCGGTCCGACCGACGGTTTCCTTGCGCACCGGGTTGACCGGGTACATTTCGGCGGTGTCGATGAAATTGATCCCCCGATCCAGCGCCAGATCTATCTGGGCATGGGCCTCGGGCGGTTCGGTCTGGGTGCCGAATGTCATCGTACCCAAGCACAGGTCGGTGACCATCAACCCGGTCCGGCCCAGTGGATTTTTTTTCATGTCGCTGCTCCCTCATGTCGCGTCAGGGCGCAGAATAACCCGCCCGGCCGAAATGACCAGACGGGTCGGTGTTATGTTTTGCGATCAGGGCCGGACGTAGCTGAACCCCTGTTCCTGTAATTCGATCAGGCGCACCACGCCCGAGGGCACCACGCTGGCTTCGCTCATCAACGGGACATCCTTGCCCGCCTTTTCGCTCATCTTGCGCAGGGTGTTGCCGCAGGCAGAGAATTTGAGATGGTCGTTCTCCAACGCCATCGTCGAGATGCGATCGGCGACCGGGCTTTTTCCGTCAAGGAACATCACCAGCCCGGGCCCATAGGCGACCACTTCGACTTCGACCGTGTCGCCCTGCGATTCATAATATTTGGTGACGTTCTGAACATTGTTGAGCGCCATGTTCAGAACCCGGGGGTCGCCGTCATTGACATGAACTGCCACTTTGTGAACGACACCTTCTGCCCAGGCACCCAGCGGGGCGAGGGCCAATGCGGTTGCGAGAACCAGTTTTTTCATGTGTTTCCTCCCTAACTTGGACCTTCACTATACCCGAAGATTCGTACAAATCATGATATAATGTTTTGTTCCGCATCCGCCCGGCCCAAAGCCCGGGCAGAACTGGGTGCTGGAACCCCAACCGACCATGCGGTAAAGGGATCGGGAAACGCAGTAAGGGCATGACTTTATGGCACGGCATCTGATCACCTCGGCAATTCCATATATCAACGGGATCAAGCATCTGGGCAACCTTGTGGGCAGCCAGCTTCCGGCGGATCTGTTTGCGCGGTATCAGCGCGCCCGCGGCAACGAGGTCATGTTCATCTGCGCCACCGACGAACACGGCACCCCGGCCGAACTGGCCGCAGCCAAGGCCGGGCAGCCGGTGGCGGATTACTGCACCGAGATGCATCTGGTGCAGGCGCAGATCGCCGAAGGATTCGGGTTGAGCTTCGATCATTTTGGCCGCTCGTCGAGCGAGGCGAACAAGACACTGACCCAGCATTTCGCCGTGCAGCTTTACCAGAACGGCCTGATCGAAGAGCGCTCTGAGACCCAGATGTATTCGCCCACCGACGGGCGATTTCTGCCCGACCGCTATATCGAGGGCACCTGCCCCAATTGCGGATTCGAAAGCGCCCGGGGCGATCAGTGCGATAACTGTACCAAGCAGCTCGATCCCGTCGACCTGATCAACCCGCATTCCACCATTTCCGGCGCCACCGATCTGGAAATGCGCGAGACCAAGCACCTCTACCTGCTGCAATCCAAGATAAAGGATCAGCTTGAGGACTGGATCGACACCCGCGAAGGCTGGCCGATCCTGACCACCTCGATCGCCAAGAAATGGCTGACCGACGGCGACGGTTTGCAGGATCGCGGCATCACCCGCGATCTGAGCTGGGGCGTACCGGCGCAATTCGACGGCGCGCCATGGAGCGGCATGGACGGCAAGGTTTTCTATGTCTGGTTCGACGCGCCGATCGAATATATCGCCTGCGCACAGGAATGGGTCGATGCGGGCAAGGGCAACGATTGGGAACGCTGGTGGCGCACCGACAAGGGCGCCGGGGACGTGACCTATACCCAGTTCATGGGCAAGGATAACGTGCCGTTCCACACCCTGTCCTTCCCGGCCACTATTCTGGGTTCGAATGAGCCGTGGAAGCTGGTCGATTATATCAAGTCGTTCAATTATCTGAATTATGATGGCGGCCAGTTCAGCACCTCGCGCGGGCGCGGCGTGTTCATGGATCAGGCGCTGAGCCTGCTGCCAGCGGATTACTGGCGCTGGTGGCTGCTGAGCCATGCGCCGGAATCGTCGGATGCCGAATTCACCTGGGAAAACTTCCAGTCCTCGGTGAACAAGGACTTGGCCGACGTGCTGGGCAATTTCGTCAGCCGGATCACCAAGTTCTGCCGCTCGAAATTTTCCGAAGCGGTGCCCGAAGGCGGTACCTATGGCGAACAGGAACAGGCGCTGATCGCAGAGCTGACAGTCAAGATCCGCGCCTATGAGCAGTTCATGGAGGACAAGGAAGTCCGCAAGGCGGCCTCGGCGCTGCGCGCGATCTGGGTGGCGGGCAACGAATATCTGCAATCCGCCGCGCCCTGGTCCACGTTCAAGGAAGACCCCGAACAGGCCGCCGCACAGGTGCGCCTTGGCCTGAACCTGATCCGGCTTTACGCGGTGCTGTCGGCGCCCTTCATCCCCGAAACCTCGGCCAAGATGCTGGCGGCGATGAACACCCAGGACGACAGCTGGCCCGACGACGTGCCCGCGGCGCTGGCCGCCCTGCCCGCCGGTCACGGCTTCACCGTACCCGACGTGTTGTTCGGCAAGATCACCGACGAGCAGCGCGAAGACTGGCAGGAGCGGTTCGCCGGGGTGCGGGACTAAGGCAGCATCTTGATCGCCTGACGCGGACGCAGAGCCGCGCCCTCCCTCGGGCGGGCGCACCAAACCTTTGTGGCCTGCTGTTTATCTTGAAGCCCCGAACGCCGCCTGAACGGTACGCCACATCGCCAATGCGCCCTCCCAAGGGGGAGGGAGGGCGCGGCCCGGCGGCGCATAGCGCCTTGTTCCGGGCCAAAACGGCAAAGACGGCACGTCATGCATCCCGCTTCAACAGAAACCGCTCTGGCGCCCTTGGCCCCGGCCCGGAAACATGCAAACTCCCCCGGAAACGAGAGGGAGTTTTTTCATGAACGGCGCAGAAAGCCTTGTCCAATCCTTGCTGGCGGCGGGAATCGATACCTGTTTCGCCAATCCCGGCACCAGCGAGATGCATTTCGTCTCCGCCCTGGATCGCCATCCCGGTATGCGCTGCGTGCTGGGCCTGTTCGAGGGCGTGGTGACCGGCGCGGCCGATGGCTATGGCCGGATGATGGACAAGCCTGCCGTCACCCTGATGCATTGCGGCCCCGGCCTGACCAACGGCATGGCGAACCTGCACAATGCACGGCGCGCCAACACCCCGGTGCTGAACCTGATCGGGGATCAGGCGACCTCGATCGTGCATCTCGACCCGCCGCTGACCGCTGACACCACCGCGCTGGCCAGCACCCTGTCGGTCTGGACCCGCCGGTCGGTCGACGCCGCCCGCGTCGCCGCCGACGCGATGGAAGGCGTCCGCGCCAGCATGGAAGCCCCCGGCGTGGCCAGCCTGATTCTGCCCTCGGATGCGGCGTGGACCGAAGGCGGTCAGATCGCCGCCTACCTGCCCCCTGCCCCGCCCACCGGGCCGACCGGGCTGGCGGTGGACCGCGCCGCGCAGATGCTGGGCAATGGCAAGAAAACCGTGCTGCTGCTGTCGAACCGCGCCCTGCGCGAAGCACCGTTGAAAATTGCCGGGCGCATCGCGCACAAGACCGGCGCGCGGCTGATGACCCTGTCGCAGATCCCGCGCCTGCAGGCCGGGCTGGGCCGGGTGCCGATCGAACGCATCCCCTATAACGTGGACCAGTCGATCAAGGCGCTGGAAGGGGTCGAGCAGATCATCCAGATCGGCGCGCGCGAACCGGTCAATTTCTTTGCCTATCCGGGCAAGCCCAACGTACCGATGCCCGAGGGCTGCACCTGTCACTTGGTCACCCGTCCGGGTCAGGATCACATGGCGGCGCTGGACGCAATTGCGGAAGCGGTCAAGGCGACCGAAGACGCGCCGCTGCCCTCTGCCCCTGACCACGGCACCCTCACCGGTGCGCTCAGCCCCGAGGCGCTTGGTGCCGCGATCAACCAGAACCTGCCGGACAACGCGATCATCGTCGATGAAAGCGTCAGCTACGGCCGGGCGTTGTTGCCCGCGTTCACCACCGCGAAACCGCATGATTACCTGCACCTGAACGGCGGCTCCATCGGGTTGGGCATTCCGATGGCGACGGGTGCCGCCGTGGCGGCACCGGGCCGGCGCGTGGTGGCGTTGCAGGCGGACGGGTCGGCGCTTTATACGATGCAGGGGCTTTGGACGCAGGCGCGCGAAGGGCTGGATGTCACCACGGTAATCCTGTCGAACCGCCGTTACGCGATCCTGCAGGGCGAAATGACCGCCGTGGGTGCCAATCTGGGCCCGGCGGCGCAGGAGTTGTTCAACCTTGATCGTCCTGCCACCGACTGGCAGTCGATCGCCAAGGGGTTCGGCATCCCGGCGACGCAGGCCACGGATATGGAAAGCTTTGTTGACCAGCTCAACCGTGCCAATGCAGGCGACGGGCCACGGCTGATCGAATTGATGATCTGACAAAAGAAAACCCGCCGGATAGGCGGGTTTTTTCATTTTTCTCCGGGGGCCTGGATCAGGTCTTTTTCACGAACTGGGTCAGGATCACGATGCGCTGGCCTTCGACCCGGCCCTCGATCTGGCCTTCATTGTCCTGCACCAGAGAAATATTGCGTACCGGGGTGCCGCGCTTGGCGGTAAAACCGGCGCCTTTGACCGGCAGATCCTTGATCAGGACCACGCTGTCGCCCTGCGACAGGACCGCGCCATTGCTGTCCTTGTGCACGACCTGCGGTTCCTCGGACAGGCCGGCTTCGGCCCATTCCAGAACTTCGGGTTCCAGATAGGCGATGTCCAGAAGGTCCTTTGCCCAAGCAGCATCCAGCTTGTGCAGCATCCGCCAGGCCAGAACCTGCACCGCCGGTTCGGTCGACCAGATCGCATCGTTCAGGCATTTCCAATGCGGTGTATCGGCAGCCCCGTTTTGTACCCCGTCGGCGCAGGTGGCACATAGCGCCACGCTATCGTCGCGCGGGGCAACCTGAACTGGTTGCGTTTCGGCAGCACCACAGAATGCGCAAGCATCGGACATCGGGAATTCCTTTCATTTGGGTTGGCTGCTTATCCACCCTGCCCCGGGGCTTGTCCAGATACCGGTATCAGGCAGACGGAACGCTGATTGTCGCGGCAATAGCGGCCTGCCACCGCGCATAGCGGCGGTCGCGTTCGGGTTGACCCATCTGGGGCTCGAACCCATCGGCCCGCGCCCATGTCGCGGCAAACCCGGCCTGATCGGGATAGATTCCGGCCCGCATCCCGGCCAGCCATGCCGCACCCAGCGCGGTGGTTTCCAACACGTCGGGCCGATCCACCGGCGCGCCCAGGATGTCGGCCAGAAACTGCATGGTCCAATCGGACGCCGCCATGCCGCCATCGACCCGTAGCGTGGTCTGATCCTGCCCGCGCGTCTCAGCCGGCCAATCGGCCTGCATCGCCTGCAGCAGGTCGCGGGTCTGGTAGCCGACGCTTTGCAGCGCCGCGCGGGCGAATTCGGCGGGGCCCGATCCGCGGGTCAGCCCGAACACCGCACCGCGGCAGTCAGGTTGCCAATAAGGTGCCCCCAACCCGGTAAAGGCAGGCACGATCACCAGATCCTGCGCCGGATCGGCGGTTTCGGCCAGCGCCTGCGTCTGCGCCGCATTGTCGATGATCCCCAAGCCGTCACGCAGCCACTGCACCACCGCGCCCGCGATGAAAATCGACCCTTCCAGCGCATAGGTGGGTTTGCCGTCCAGTTGATAGGCGATCGTGGTCAGCAGCCGGTTTCGCGACCGCACCGGCGTATCGCCGGTATTGAGCAGCGCAAAACAGCCGGTGCCATAGGTCGATTTCATCATGCCGGGGCGGAAACATGCCTGCCCGATGGTCGCCGCCTGCTGATCGCCTGCCACCCCCAGAATAGGAACCTCTGCCCCCAGTATCCCGGTGACGCCAAAATCGGCGGCGCAATCGCGGACCTCGGGCAGCATCGACATCGGGATGTCGAGCAGGGCGCAAATCTCTACGCTCCAGTCGCCCTTGTGAATGTCATAGAGCATCGTGCGGGCGGCGTTTGTGGCGTCGGTCGCATGGGTCCGGCCTTCGGTCAGGTTCCAGATCAGGTAACTGTCGACCGTGCCAAAGCGCAGCTTGCCTGCCTGTGCCCGGTCCCGCGCGCCGTCGCAGTGATCGAGTATCCATTGCACCTTGGTGGCGGAAAAATACGGGTCCAGCAGCAGGCCGGTCGCTCCGCTGATCATTTCCTCATGACCCGCAGCGCGCAGGGCGGCGCAGGTATCGGCGGTGCGGCGGTCCTGCCAGACGATGGCGTTATACAGCGGCGCGCCGGTGTCCGCGTCCCAGACCAGTGTGGTTTCACGCTGGTTGGTGATGCCGATCCCGGCCAGTTGCGCCGCGTCGATCCCGGCCTGTGCCAGCACATCGCGTGCGGTCTGCACCGTGGTTGCCCACAGGTCCGCCGGATCATGTTCGACCCAGCCCGAAGCCGGAAAATGCTGGGGAAATTCCTGCTGCGCCACCTGCACCACGCGCAGATCCTTGTCGAACAGGATCGCGCGGCTGGACGTGGTGCCCTGATCAATCGCCAGAATATAGCTCATTTCGTTTCTTCCCCCCCCCTTTGGTCACAGAGTGGCCAATCCGCGCGCCGGATTCCAGCCCTCACGACCGCGCCTTGATCCAATCCTCGACCTCTGCCGCCTGCCGGTCTGTCAGCCGAAGGCCCAGTTTCGAACGCCGCCACAGGACATCCGCGCCCGTCTGCGCGAATTCGTGGGTCAGCATCCAGCGCAGTTCGGCTTCGGTCAGGGTGGCGCCGAAATCGCGGCCCAGATCGGTGGCGGTTCGGGCATCGCCCAGTATCTGGCCCGCTTCGGTGCCATAGGCACGAAACAAGCGTTCGGCCCATTTTTCGGTCAGGAACGGGTAGCGACGGATCAGCGCCACCTTGTGGTCTGCCACCTGTGTCACCGGCAGGTCGCCCCCGGGCAGCGCAACACCGGCGGTCCAGCCCTTGTCCGAAACGCCCATAAACGGGGCCAGTTTTTCCAGCGCATGTTCGGCCAGTTTGCGATAGGTGGTGATTTTGCCGCCAAAGATCGACAATAGCGGCGCGCCATCGCGGTTCAGCTTCAGCACGTAATCGCGCGTTGCCGATTGCGCCGTTCCTGCCCCGTCATCGTAAAGCGGCCGCACCCCGGAATAGGTCCAGACGATATCGTCCGCCGTCAATTGCGTTTTGAGATAGGCATTGGCGAAATCGAGCAGGTAACTGGTTTCCGTTTCACTGATCCGGGCGGGGTCGTCGGGATCGGCATGATCGGCGTCGGTGGTGCCGATCAGGGTGAAATCCTGTTCATAGGGGATGGCAAAGATGATCCGCCCATCATTGCCCTGAAAGAAATAGCATTTGTCATGATCGAACAGGCGGCGGGTGACGATATGACTGCCCCGGACCAGCCGGATCGCGGCCCGGCTGTCGACATGGACAACATCGGACAGGGTTTCGCTGACCCAAGGGCCGGCGGCGTTGACAAGCGCGCGGGCTGTCACCTCTTGCATCCCGGTGTCGGTTTGCAGGCTGATGCGCCACAGATCGCCGTCGCGCCGGGCCGCGACAACCTTGGTCCGGGTCATGATCTGCGCGCCGCGCGTGGCGGCATCGCGGGCGTTCAGAACCACCAACCGCGCATCATCGACCCAGCAATCGGAATATTCATAAGCCTTGGTGAACCGGTCCTGAAGCCCCTGCCCGGCCGGATCGGTCGTCAGATCCACCGCGCGGGTGCCCGGCAATATCTTGCGCCCGCCCAGATGATCATAAAGCAACAGACCAAACCGGATCATCCAGTTCGGCCGCCGCCCCTTCATCCACGGCAGGACCAATGACAGCAGCCGCGACGCCGGGGTTTCGCCATCAAATCTCATATCCTTGTGCAAGGGCAATACAAAGCGCATCGGCCAGCTGATATGCGGCATTGCCTGCAACAGTACCTCGCGTTCGATCAGCGCCTCTCGTACCAGCCGGAATTCGAAATATTCCAGATAACGCAGCCCGCCATGGAACAGCTTGGTCGAGGCCGAAGAGGTCGCCTGAGCCAGATCGCCCATTTCTGCCAGCCCCACCGACAGCCCGCGCCCGGACGCATCGCGTGCGATGCCGCAGCCATTGATACCGCCACCGACAATGAAAAGATCAAAGGTTTCCGTTCCGGGCATGTCCACGACTCGCCTTGGTTTCACCACCCTGTCTAGGATTTCGAAAATGTTCGGGTCAAGTCGTTTGTATTCTCTATTTGGTGTTTCAACCGCATATAGGGGGATTTTCCTTGCAGTTTTGGATCAAAAAGGAAAAATAACGAAAAACGAGCCGAGCACATGACACAAAATTTCCGCCATCCCGAAATCCTTGAACTGGCCCGCCGTCAGGGCAAGGTCAGCGTCGAGGACCTGGCCGCCCAATTCGGCGTCACCGTGCAGACCATTCGACGCGATCTGAGCGAACTGGCCGAGGCAGGTCGGCTGGAGCGCGTGCATGGCGGTGCGATGCTGCCTTCGGGGGTGCAGAATATCGGCTATGACGACCGCCGCAGCCTGAACGCTGCGGCCAAGGCCCGGATCGCGGCGGCCTGCGCGGCTCAGATCCCCGACGGGGCCTCGCTGTTTCTCAATATCGGCACCACCACCGAAGCGGTCGCTCGGGCGCTGCTGACCCACCGTGACCTGATGGTGGTGACAAACAACCTGAACATCGCCAATATTCTGGCGCAAAATCCCGATTGCGATGTGATCGTCGCGGGCGGCAGCCTGCGCCGGTCGGATGGCGGCCTGACCGGAAGCCTGACCATGCGGATGATTGAACAGTTTCGAACCGATATCGCGGTGATCGGCTGTTCCGCGCTGGACGAAAGCGGGGATCTGCTGGATTTCGACGTGGCCGAAGTCGGGGTCAGCCAGACCATCCTGGCCCATGCACGGCGCCGGTTTGTGGTGGCCGATCATTCGAAATGGACCCGTTCGGCCCCGGCGCGGATCGCCAACCTGGCCGAAATAGATACATTTTTCACTGACCAAGCGCCACCACAGGGTGTGCAGACACTTTGCGACCAGCGGGACACGAAGGTTGTAAAAATTCCGACTTTGATAAATGATTAAAAAATAGTCTCTCTGCTTAGGAAATATCACTGAACGATCGCAATTCTATACGCGGCTCATTGCATCCCGGGCGCTTTCCTTTTTTGCTCAGAGAACGAAACACTTTAACGATCGCGAGTACATGGATACGCAATCAAAATTCTTCGACGAAATGTTCGGCGGTGCCGACCAGCCTCGCAGCCCCTATTCACGCTATTTCGACTGGTTCGAAAGCGAAGATCCCAAGGAGCTGCGAAAAAAATCACTGGAAGCAGAGGCGTTTTTTCGCCGCATCGGGATCACTTTCAACGTCTATGGTCAAAAGGGTGCCGATGAACGGCTGATCCCGTTCGACATTATTCCGCGGATCATATCAGCGCGTGAATGGCAGCGTCTGGAAAAAGGCATCGAACAACGGGTGCGGGCGATCAACGCCTTTTTGCATGACATCTATCACCGGCAGGAAATCGTCCGGGCCGGGCGTCTGCCGCAGGAGCTTATCGCGCGCAACGCCGCGTTCGAACCCAAGATGATCGGGGTGAACCCGCCCGGCGGTGTCTATACCCATATCGTGGGCACCGATCTGGTACGCACGGGCGAAAATGAATTCTACGTGCTGGAGGATAATGCGCGCACCCCGTCGGGTGTGTCCTATATGCTGGAAAACCGGGAAACCATGTTGCAGATGTTCCCCGAGCTGTTCACCAAGCTGAAGGTCCGCCCGGTCAGTTCCTACCCACAGAGCCTGCGCCGGTCGCTGGCCGATTGCGCCCCGCCGGCCTTTGACGGTGACAAACCGGTGATCGCGGTACTGACCCCGGGGATTCACAATTCGGCCTATTTCGAACATGCCTTTCTGGCCGATCAGATGGGGGCCGAATTGGTCGAGGCGCATGACATGCGGATCATCGACGGTCGCGTGGCGATGCGGACCACGCGCGGTTTCACCCCGATTGATGTGATCTATCGCCGGGTCGATGACGAATATCTGGACCCGTTGAATTTCAGGCCCGACAGCCTGCTGGGGGTTCCGGGTATCCTCGATGTCTATAAGGCCGGGGGCATCACCATCGCCAACGCGCCGGGCACCGGCATCGCAGATGACAAGGCCCTGTATTCCTACATGCCCGATATCATCGAATTCTATACTGGCGAGAAGGCGATTTTGCAGAACGTTCCGACATGGCGCTGTTCGGAACCTGACAGCCTGAAATACGTGTTGGACAACCTTGCCGATCTGGTGGTCAAGGAAGTGCACGGATCGGGCGGTTACGGCATGTTGGTCGGTCCGGCCGCAAGCAAACGCGAATTGGCACGGTTCGAAAAGAAATTACGGGCCCGGCCGGGTGCCTATATCGCCCAACCAACGTTGGCGCTGTCCACCGTGCCGATCATGACCAAGAAAGGTCTGGCGCCGCGCCATGTCGACCTGCGCCCCTTCGTTCTGGTATCGCCGCAACAGGTCCGGATCACCCCCGGCGGGTTGACCCGCGTGGCGTTGAAAGAGGGGTCCCTGGTGGTCAATTCAAGCCAGGGCGGCGGCACCAAAGACACTTGGGTATTGGGGGACTGACCGGATGCTGGGAAAAACCGCAGGCGGCCTGTTCTGGATGTTTCGCTATCTGGAACGCTGCGAAAACACCGCACGATTGATCGACGCCGGTTGGCGCATCGCCCTGACCCGGCTGGGTGATGGCGACAATGAATGGGAATCGATCATCAACACGGCCGGAATCCGTGACCTTTACGAACAAAAATATGATGATTTTGACGGCGCGCATGCAATCAATTTCCTGTTGCGCGATACCGATAATCCGTCGTCGGTCCTGTCGTCGATCGGGGTGGCGCGATCCAATGCGCGGCTGGTGCGCACGGCCCTGTCGGCGGAAGTCTGGGAAGCCGTCAATGGATACTGGATGGCGATGAAGGCGGCGTTGGCCCGCCCGGTCAGCGACCGCAACCTGCCCAAGGTCCTGCAGGAAATCCGCAACCAGACGGCGGTGGTGCGCGGTACGCTGGCGGGGACCATGCTGCGTAATGACATCTATAATTTCTGCCGTCTGGGCACCTTTGTGGAACGTGCCGACAATACCGCGCGTATCCTCGACGTGAAATATTACGTGCTGTTACCGTCGGCGTCCTTCGTTGGATCGTCGATGGACAATACGCAATGGGAAAACATCCTGCGGTCGGTGTCCGCCGAACGCGCCTTTGGCTGGTTGCATGGCGGCGATATTTCAGCCCCCGCAGTGGCCGATTTCCTGATCCTCGACAAACGGATGCCGCGGTCGCTGGCCTTCTGTAACGAAAAGATCCGCGGCAATCTGGAACATCTGCAACAGGATTACGGCCTGCGCCAGCCGTGTCAGGATTTCGCCGATGCGATCTGCGCGAAATACACCGGCCGCCATGTCGATGACGTTTTCGAAGACGGGTTGCATGAGTTTCTGGAAGCGTCGATCCGAGACAACCAGATGCTGGCCAGCCATATCGAAAACGACTTCCGGTTTAACGGGTGAAAGCAATGCGGCTGAAAATAACTCATGTAACGACTTACAGTTACGATCACCCCGACGCCTATGCGCTGCAACAGTTGCGGCTGATACCGCGATCCGGTCATGGTCAGCATGTTCTCGACTGGCAGACCACCACCACGGGGGCCACGCGGCAGCTCGGCTATGAGGACGAATTCGGCAATCAGGTCGAATTGCTGCTGATAGAACCGGACACCACAAGGGTTGAAATCGTCAGCGAAGGTCTGGTCGAGGTCGAAGACCGGTCCGGGGTAGTCGGCCAGCAAAAAAATTGCGCCCCGCTTTGGCTGTTCGAGGCGGCAACGCCGTTCACCGCCCCGGGCAAAACGCTGCGGCAACTGGCGTCGAAGATGAAGCCGAAACCGAATGAAACCGGTCTGGAACGCGCCCACCGGCTGTCTGCGAAAGTGTCCAAGTTGATGACCTTCACCCCCGGCCACACCGCCAGCCACACCACCGCCGAAGAGGCGCTGCAAGATGGCAAGGGGGTGTGTCAGGACTATGCCCATATCATGATCGCGGCGGCGCGGATGATCGGATGGCCCGCCCGCTATGTATCCGGTTACCTGTACATGGAAGATATCGAAGATCAGGATGCCAGCCATGCATGGTGCGAAATCTGGATCGAAGGACTGGGCTGGATCGGATTTGACGCGGCGAATGAAATCTGTCCAGATGACCGCTATGTCCGGGTCGCAATCGGGCGCGATTATCGTGACGCTACGCCAATTCATGGCATTCGACACGGGTCGGGACACGAAGACCTACATGTGGCGTTGAAAGTTCAGGCGCAGACTGATCAATAGGGTCAGTATTCCGCTCATTGAGAGAATCGGGCCCCTATCATGACCTATTGCGTCGGCCTTACCCTGAACTGCGGCATGGTATTCATGTCCGACACCCGCACCAATGCCGGTGTCGATAACATTTCAACCTTCCGCAAGATGCGTATCTGGGAACAGCCCGGGTCACGGTCGATCACCCTGATGAGTGCTGGCAATCTGGCCACCACCCAGGCGGTGGTCAGCCTGCTGGAGGAACGCGCCAAGGAAGTGGCTGAACGTGACCCGGGAATTCTGAGCTGCGAAAGCATGTTTCAGGTCGCCACAATGGTGGGTGAAACCCTGCGCGAAGTGATCCGAAACAACAGCGAGAACGGCCAGCGCGCCGAGGGCACTTTCCACGCGACGCTGCTGGTGGGTGGCCAGGTCGGCGACGGCCAGATGCGGTTGTTCCTGATCTATCCCGAAGGCAATTTCATCGAAGCCAGCGACGACACTCCGTTTTTCCAGATCGGTGAAACCAAATATGGCCGCCCGATCATCCTGCGCGCCTATGATCCGGCGATGAGTTTCGAAGATGCTATCAAGCTGTTGCTGGTGTCGTTCGATTCCACCATCAAGGCCAACCTGTCGGTCAGCCCGCCGCTGGATGTGCATGTCTATGAAAAGGACAGCCGGAAAACCGGCAAAGTGTTCAGGATCGACACCGAAAACGCCTATTTCCGCGAAATCTCGGATGGCTGGGGCGTGGCGTTGCGCGAAGCCTTTGCCAGCCTGCCGGATTTCGATTTCAACAAATCCCTGTCCGAACCCGAGGCGAGTTTCCGTCACAAAGATTCCGAAAGCTGAGCAGAGCAACGGGCAGCCGCCGCGGCTTGCCAATTTGCCCCGCCTGCCGCCCGGATTTCTATTCCCGGTTTTTCAGGAACTCTTCGAACGCCGCCAAGGTGCGTTTCGACACATGGTGTTCGATCCCTTCTGCATCCATTTCGGCGACATCCTCGGGCACGCCGACCGCGATCAGCAATTCGACCACCATGCGGTGGCGGGCGCGGACACGATCGGCAAGCGCGGTGCCCGCTTCTGTCAGGAACACTCCACGATAGGGCCGTGCCGTGGCCAGCCCTTCGCGCTTGAGCCTTGCTATGGCCTTGGTCGCGGTCGGTTGGGCCACGCCCATCCGTTCGGCAATATCGGCAACCCGCGCTTCGCCCAGGTCGGCAAGCAGATCCCCGATCATCTCGACGTAATCTTCCAGCAGGGCGACCGATTGCATCTGCCGGGCGCGGGAAAACCGGTCGGCCTGTTGCTGCGGCTCTACGGGGGTGTCGGGCATGGGCGTAATCCCAAATTTATGGGTCAGGAAGCTTGTATAGCCAAGGCTTATTAAAATTACCAGATCATTCAGCAGACAAGTCGGAGCAATTACAATTTTACGATTGTACACTATATAGCAAAGGCTATAAATACGAGCGCAAGCTAACAGCGAGTCCCTGTATGCAAAACATGACACACAGAACGCGTAGCGGCATCACCGCCGTTCTGACCGGACAACGCCATGGCTGGCGCAGCAGGCTTCTGTTCGCCGGTCCCGCGATCATTGCCTCGGTCGCCTATATGGACCCGGGTAATTATGCGACCAATATTCAGGCCGGCGCGGGCTATGGCTATACCCTGCTTTGGGTGGTTTTGCTGGCCAACCTGATTGCGATGCTGTTCCAGTCATTGTCGGCGCGGCTGGGCATCGTGACGGGCAAGAACCTTGCCGAATTGTCGCGCGATCATTTCCCCCGACCCTTGGTCTGGGTGATGTGGGCGGTCAGCGAAGTCGCCGCCATGGCCACCGATCTGGCCGAATTTCTGGGCGGGGCGATCGGGCTGGCGCTGTTGTTCAACCTGCCGCTGATCGTCGGAATGGCGATCACCGCGGTCGTGACCTATGCCATCCTGTTGTTCGAACGGCAGGGGTTCCGCCCGATGGAGCTGATCATTGGCGCGCTGGTGGCGGTGATCGGGCTGTGTTACCTGGCCGAGCTGTTGATCGCCACGGTCGATTGGCCCGCAGCAGCGCAGGGCATGATGCAGCCGGTATTGCCAGACAGCGCGGCCTTGACCATTGCGGTCGGGATCATCGGGGCCACGGTGATGCCGCACGCGATCTACCTGCATTCCGGCCTGACCCAGTCGCGCGCGGATGTACGCAATGATGACGACCGGCGCAAAGTTCTGAAATTTTCCAATATCGAAGTCGTTCTGGCGCTGGCCGTGGCGGGCATGGTCAACATGGCGATGGTGATGATGGCCGCCAGCGCCTTTCATCAGGGATATTCGGAGGTGGCCGAAATCGAAACCGCCTATCACACGCTGACGCCGCTGCTGGGCGCTGCGGCGGCGGGGATATTCCTGACCTCGCTGATCGCGTCGGGGATTTCCAGTTCGGTGGTGGGCACCATGGCGGGGCAGATGATCATGCAAGGGTTCCTGCATATCCGGGTGCCGATCTGGCTGCGCCGGCTGGTGACGATGCTGCCCGCCTTTGTCGTGGTGGCGATGGGGGTGAACGCAACGCAGGCCCTGGTGGTGAGCCAGGTCATCCTGTCCATCGCCCTGCCGGTGCCGATGATCGCACTGATCGTGTTTTCCGCCCGCCGCGACATCATGGGGGATTTCTGCGTCGGACCGGTGCTGCGCGGTCTGGCGGTGCTGGGGGCGACGGCGGTTCTGGCGCTGAACTTCGTCCTGCTGGCGGATACGTTCGGGGTTCCGATGCCGTTTCTGGCTGGGTAAGACGCCGGATTTTCAGCGCGGCGCGGTGTTGCCAGCCCCAAGGGTCACGACATTTGACGCAAGCCAGCGCCCGGCCCGGGATGGGTCGGGATCGCGGCAGGGTGTAACCCCACCCAGAGGTCGGCGTCGAAGCTGCGCAAAGGCGATGCCGGGATTTGGCAAAGGCGGTTTTGGGACCACCACATCCGGGATGAGGCCGATTTCCGCGCGCATTTGCGGTATTGTTGGATGAACCCGGTGAAACACGGGGTTGGTGGCAACGCCCGAGGAGTGGCCGTTTTCGTCGGTGCATCGGGATGGGCGGTTTTCAAGCGACATGGATTTGATGATGTAGGGTGCGGTGAAGCGCACCATCGTTGGTGGGCAATGGTGGGGTGAAACCCCACCCTACGGCTTGCTTTGCGCGGGCTTGGGTGGTCTGGTGATCTGTAGGGGCGATTAGCTGTTTAACATTACTCGATCACATCGCCATCATCGTCACTATGATCTTCGATTTGTTTCGCCGCATTCGTTACATCTGGAATTTGCCCGACTTCTAGCTCATCAAACTCACGAGCCGCTGCAAAGACTTTCAGTCTTTTAGTTCGACCATCTGGTGCATCTACAGAAGTAAATGCACATACAGCTTCCATATTCTCGTCGAACTTCCCCTTCTGGCGCAAAGCATATGCTCTCGCTGCATCGACAATCACAGTGAGCGATTTCCTGTCTGCTTCCGCAAGCAAATCAAAGGTAAACGCCTGTTCTTGCTCCAAATCGAACAAGCGCCCTGTTCTATTCCTTCCATCGAAGCTTGTTACCAAGAACCTCTGAGAACGAGTTTCATCGTTGAAAATACTTTCATACATATACTCCTTACTCTCAGCATCGAGGTTGATCGTATTATCGTCACCCGTCACGAAAATATTTATGTTAGAAGAGCCGTGGTTGATTGCAGAGTGTGCACGTCTTACGGAAGGTTCGGTCGCTTGGATCAAAGCTCCAAGATCTCCGGCATTAATGCGCCCGTCATCTTCTGCTTCTTCAATTTCCTTTGAGCCTGAGAGACCGGTAGCCCGGTTGAAAACAGTCTCAATCAACTTCCAAGATGCGTTTGCTAAACCGCTTCCATAAGCCTCGATCAGATATGGAGCAAACTGCGAAAACTCAAAAACGAACTCATAAGAACCTGGTCGCGTAGTTTTGAGATCGAGTTGCAAGTCCAAGTCTTTAAAATTTCGCCTTCTTATTTCTCCAGTTTGAGCAAAATATATAATCATCATTAGCGCTTGAGACATTGCATGGGCGCTATCCAAAGCCGTAAAAGCTGGGACTTGGTGGGTATCGCTCTTTCCACCAGCCAACGAAACTACCAACTCAATCTGGGTATCATCTTGCATCAGAACACCTCTAAACTATTTTAGATGTTTGTGCATGAAGAACGATACCCGTTCAAGTTTTTTCAAGAACAGACAACGACTTGGCTTGCTCAAGTTTAACACCCGCCCATGGGACGGGTCGGGCGCTGCCAAATCTTCGATTTGGCCGGGCTGCACAAAGCTTTGGAGCCAGAAACGAAAAGCCCGCCGGATGGCGGGCTTTGGTGGGGCGGGGTGCCGGGCTGAAGCCCGGCCTACGGCCTATGATCCGCCTGCCTCAATCGTCCATCTTCAACGCCGAGATGAACGCTTCCTGCGGGATCTCGACCTTGCCGAACTGGCGCATCTTCTTCTTGCCCGCCTTCTGCTTTTCCAGCAGCTTCTTCTTCCGCGTGGCGTCGCCGCCGTAACATTTCGCGGTGACGTCCTTGCGCAGGGCCGACAGGGTTTCGCGGGCGATCACCTTGCCGCCGATGGCGGCCTGGATCGGGATCTTGAACATGTGGCGCGGGATCAGGTCCTTCAGTTTCTCGCACATGGCGCGGCCGCGCAGTTCGGCCCGGTCGCGATGCACCATCATCGACAGCGCGTCCACCGGTTCGTCATTCACCAGGATCTGCATCTTCACCAGGTTGTCCTGGCGATAGCCGATCATCTGGTAATCGAAGGACGCATAGCCCTTGGTCACCGATTTCAGGCGGTCGTAGAAGTCGAACACCACCTCGTTCAGCGGCAGGTCATAGACCACCATCGCGCGGGTGCCGGCATAGGTCAGGTCCATCTGGATGCCGCGCCGGTCCTGGCAGAGCTTGAGCACGTCGCCGAGATATTCGTCGGGCACCATGATGGTGGCCTTGATGCGCGGTTCCTCGACGTGATCCACATAGGTCAGGTCGGGCATGTCGGCGGGGTTGTGCAGCTCCGTCATGGAGCCGTCCTTCATGTGCAGGTGATAGACCACCGAGGGCGCGGTGGTGATCAGGTCCAGATTGTATTCGCGTTCCAGCCGGTCGCGGATCACCTCGAGATGCAACAGGCCGAGGAAGCCGCAGCGGAAGCCGAAGCCCAGCGCGGCGGAGGTTTCCATCTCGGACGAGAAGGAGGCGTCGTTCAGCTGCAGCTTCTCGATCGCGTCGCGCAAATCCTCGAAATCGTTCGCATCCACCGGGAACAGCCCGCAGAACACCACCGGGATCGACGGCTTGAAGCCCGGCAGCGGCGCCGCGCAGGGCTTCTTTTCATGGGTGATGGTGTCGCCGACCTTGGTGTCGCGCACCTGCTTGATCTGCGCGGTGAAGACGCCGATCTCGCCCGGCCCCAGTTCGGGGAAATCGACCATCTGCGGCTTCAGCACGGCCAGCTTGTCGATCTTGTAGGTGGCGCCGGTGCGCATCATCTTGATCTGGTCGCCCTTCTTGATCACGCCGTCGATGACGCGGATCAGGACCACCACGCCCAGATAAGGGTCGTACCAGCTGTCCACCAGCATCGCCTTCAGCGGCGCGTCGCGGTCGCCCTTCGGGGCGGGCAGACGGTGGACGATGGCCTCCAGAACGTCGGGAATGCCCAGGCCGCTCTTGGCGGAGATCGGGATCGCGTCCTGCGCGTCGATGCCGATCACGTCCTCGATGTTTTCCTTCACCCGCTCGGGATCGGCGGCGGGCAGGTCGATCTTGTTCAGAACCGGCACGATCTCGTGATCGGCCTCGATCGCCTGATAGACATTGGCGAGCGTCTGCGCTTCGACCCCTTGCGAGGCGTCCACCACCAGCAGCGATCCCTCGACCGCCTGCATCGAGCGGCTGACCTCATAGGCGAAGTCCACATGGCCGGGGGTGTCGATCAGGTTCAGCACATAGGTTTCGCCATCCTTGGCGACATACTCGATCCGCACCGAGTTGGCCTTGATGGTGATGCCGCGCTCGCGCTCGATATCCATCGCGTCAAGCATCTGGGCCTTCATGTCCCGTTCCGCCACCGTATTGGTGGACTGAATCAGCCGGTCGGCCAATGTGGATTTACCGTGGTCGATATGGGCCACGATGGAGAAGTTGCGGATATGTGCGAGATCGGTCATGGATCGGGATATGCTGTGGAATTGCCGATTGGTCAATGGGGCTCGTGCGCGGGGCCGTATGTGTTTCACCCGGTTTCGTGGCCGAAGCGGAAAAGAACGGCATGGTCCCTTGTCCTGAAGGACGTGTTGAGGGCATGCTGGGTCACATGACACGGGTGTTCGGGTTCGCAATTCTGTGGCTTTTCGTCCTTTGCGCCGAAGCATCGGCGCAAGCCGGTATCGCCGCGCCCGAAGAGTGCCTGACGGCCGGTGCAGAGCCGAACAGTCCACAGCAGCAAAGGATCACCGGCCTGCTGCTGCGGTTGGCGCCTGTGCTGGAGGTTCTGCCGTCGCTGCATACGGCATTGCGCGAGCTTGGTCCCGACATTTGTCTGTCGGGGCAGCTATATGAAGAACATGGATATATGCAGGCTGATGCAAGCCGGATCGTCCTGAACGCCCGGTTGGGCGACGATATCCTGTTGGCGATCCTGCTGCATGAATTGAGGCATCTGGATCAGTTCCGCAGCGCGGTTTGCCCGGCCCCCGAAATGTCGATGCAGGAAACCGCGCGGGCTGTTCTGGCGCTGGAGGCCGACGCGTCGGCGGTGATGCTGTTGGCGACGTGGTGGCTGCGCCAGAACGGCGATGCCGGTCCGTGGCAGGCGATCGAGGATTGGCCTTCGGCACGCGACATCGCGGCCCGCTTTGCCGAAGAAATGGCGGTCAGCGACACGCCCAGCGATGCGGCCAGCGCCGCGTTCGACCAATGGTACCGGTCACCGGAACGGGTCGAGCAATATTACCTGAGCATCTGCAACGCATACCTGACCCGGATCGAAGAAAGCAAAGCCCTGCCCCGGTACGAGCTGGTGCCGCCGGATTACTTCACGCAGCTATGCCACCTGCCCGACGGCACGCCCTATCCCTGCGCCGAACCCGATGGGGCGTTCCCGCGCTAGGCGCGGGAATGCCCCGGTTTCAGGTCACTTTCGACACGGTTTGATATTTCGGATCGCGCCACAGTTCGTCTGCGATCACCTTTTCGATCACCCCGGCGGCGGCGATGACGTCCGCCTCGTCGATATAAAGCGGGGTGAAGCCAAAGCGCATGATGTCAGGAGCGCGGAAATCGCCGATCACGCCGTGATCGATACAAGCCTGCATCGCGGCATAGCCATGTTCGAAGGCGAATGACACCTGTGATCCGCGCTGTGCGGGATCGCGCGGCGATGCAAGCGTCAGCTGCGGGCAGCGCGCCTCCACCTCGGAAATGAACCGTTCGGACAGCACTATCGAGGCCGCGCGCAGATCGGCCATATCGATCCCATCCCAGACGTCCAACGCATGATCGAGGATCGACAGTTGCACAATCGGTGGTGTGCCGACGCGCATCCGTTCGGTCGACATCGCCGGGCGGTAGGTCAGTTCCATCGCGAACGGCGCATCATGCCCCAGCCATCCCGCCAGCGCCGGTTGCACCGTGGTCGCCAGATCGGGGCGGACATAGATGAAGGCGGGTGCGCCGGGGCCGCCATTGAGGTATTTGTAGCTGCACCCAACCGCGAATTCAGCGTTACACCCGGTCAGATCGACCGGCACCGCGCCAGCCGAATGGGCCAAATCCCAGATCATCACCGCGCCCATGTCGTGGGCTTTGCGGGTTATCGCGGCCATGTCATGCATCCGGCCGGACCGGTAATCGACCTGGGTCAGCATCACGACCGCAACATCTTCGGTGATGGCGTCGGCCACATCTTCGGGCGCTGGAGTTTTGAGCGCATAGCCCTTGTCGATCGTGTCGATCAGCCCTTGCGCCATGTAAAGATCGGAGGGGAAATTGCCGCTATCCGACAGGATCACCCGCCGGTCGGGGCGCATTTTCAGCGCGGCCGCCAAGGCCTGATAGACCTTGATCGACAAGGTGTCGCCGGTGGCAACCGATCCTTCGGGCGCGCCGATCAGCCCGGCGATGCGGTCGCCGACCTTCTTGGGCAACGCCATCCAGCCGGCGGTATTCCAGGCCTTGATCAGTTCGCCCCCCCATTCGGCGCCGATCACCTGCGCGGCGCGATCAGCGGACCCTTTGGGCAGTGGGCCCAGAGAATTGCCGTCGAGATAGATCACACCCTCTGGCAGATCGAAGAGGTCTTTGCGCGGAAGTTGCGATGCCATGATTAGAGTTCTCCTCGCAATTGCCAGAGTTCAGGGAAAAGTTCGACGCTGAGCATCTTTTTCAGGTAATCGACCCCCGACGTGCCGCCGGTGCCGCGTTTGAAACCGATGACGCGTTCGACCGTGGTGACATGATTGAAGCGCCAGCGACGGAAGTAATCTTCGAGATCGACAAGCTTTTCGGCCAGTTCATACAGGGTCCAATGGGTTTGCACGTCTTCATAGACCAGTTTCCATTTGGCCTGCACCTCGGGGACGGGCATGTGCGGCGTGTTAAGCTGCGGGGCGGGAATTTGCGCGTCGGGTCCGTCGATGGTGATAAACAGATGCCGGATCACATCGTCATAGAAGCTGGGTCTGGCCAATTCGTCCGTCAGCATCTGATGCACGTCGGGCAGGTGTTCATGTGGCTTCAGCATGTTGGCATTGCGGTTGCCCAGCACGTATTCGATCATCCGGTATTGATAGGACTGGAACCCCGATGACGGCCCCAACGCTTCGCGAAAACGGGTGTAATCGGCCGGCGTCATGGTGCGCAGCACGTCCCATGCATTGTTGAGCTGTTCGAATATCCGGCTGACCCGGGCCAGCATCTTGAACATCGGGGCCATGTCGCCCGCGTTCAGCGCATTGCGGGCACCGGACAGTTCATGGATCGCCAGTTTCATCCACAATTCGCTGGTCTGGTGCTGAATGATGAACAGCAATTCGTCCGGTGCGTCGCTTTGCGGGTGTTGCTGATCCAGCAGCGCATCGAGGCACAGGTAATCGCCATAAGACATCGCGTCGCGGAAATTCATCCTGGCGCCATCGCGGCCCGGATCAATGATCTTGTTACTCATGAATGCTCTCCCTTGGCCGCGTTATCGCGGCCCGACTCTTTACCGGGAGACTATGCGCATACCCGAAGGCTTGGCAATCAGATGCCGGTCGGCACCTGTCAACCGGGCCTTCAGTCCAGCCGGGCCAGCAATTCCAGCACATGCGGCCCCAAAGCGTCAACGATCAGCGCAACGCCGTCGGCATTGGGGTGGATGCCGTCGGGTTGGAACAGATCGCGCAGCTGTGCCGGATCGTCGGTGCCCAGCCCCTCAAAAAAGCTGGTCACATAGAGCGCGTTGAATTCTGTTGCCAGTTCGGGCCAGATCGCGTTGAAATCGCGGGCATAATCAGGACCGTAATTGCCCGGCGACTGCATCCCGACCAGCAGGACTTCGACGCCTTTGACCTGCGCCACCTGCAAAATGCCACGAATATTGGCGCGGACCAGCCCCGGGTCGGTGCCGCGCAGCACGTCATTGCCGCCCAGCGTCAGAATCATCGCGTCGACATCATCGGTCAGCGTCCAGTCGATCCGCGCCAATCCGCCCGACGTGGTATCGCCCGACACGCCGGCATTGATGACCCGCGCTGTGGCACCGTGATCGGCCAGCCAGCCGCGCAGCTGCGGCACGAACCCGTCCTGTTCGATCAGCCCATAGCCTTGGGTCAGACTGTCGCCAAAGGCCACCAGCGTGACCGGCGCGGCAAAACCGGGCACAGGCAGAAGCAGCATCAACACCGCAAGGGACTTGCCGCGCAAGGCGCTGGCCCCATATGACACAAGAGTTTGCAAAAATTGGTAAAACCGCATGTCTGATCCCGTTCTTTCCCTTACAGATGCAACCCTTTCTCTGGATGGCAATGCCGGTCGCGTGAAAATACTTCACGGCATTACTCTGGATGTCCAGAGCGGTGAAAGCCTCGGATTGGTGGGACCGTCAGGATCCGGCAAATCTTCGCTGCTGATGTTGATGGGCGGTCTGGAACAGGCCAGTTCGGGGCAAGTGCGGGCGCTGGGGCGGAACCTGACCACGATGGACGAAGACCAGTTGGCCCGGTTCCGGCGCGGCAATATGGGCATCGTGTTCCAGTCCTTCCATCTGATCCCGACCATGACCGCGCTGGAAAATGTCGCTACGCCACTGGAACTGGCCGGGCATAAAGATGCGTTCGACCGCGCGATGGAAGAATTGCAGACGGTCGGGTTGGAAAGCCGCGCCGACCATTACCCGTCGCAAATGTCGGGCGGCGAACAACAGCGGGTGGCGCTGGCGCGGGCGTCGGCACCGCGGCCAAAGATTTTACTGGCCGATGAACCGACCGGCAATCTGGACGGGACCAATGGCGCGGCGATCATTGATCTGCTGTTCGGGTTGCGCGACCGTCACGGCGCAACCTTGGTTCTGGTCACCCATGCGCCGGACCTGGCCAGCCGCTGCGACCGGGTGGTGCATCTGCGCGATGGCCGGATCGAAGATGCCAGCCAAGAGGCGGTGGCATGAGCCTGAGAATCGCGGCACGGCTGGCCCGGCGGGAATTGCGCGGCGGTCTGAAGGGGTTCCGCATCTTTCTGGCCTGCCTGACGCTGGGCGTGGCGGCGATTGCCGCCGTGGGCAGTGTGCGCGCGGGGATCGAGGCCGGGCTGGCGCGCGAAGGCGCGGCTTTGCTGGGTGGCGATGCCGAAATGGAATTCACCTATCGCTTTGCCAGCGAAGACGAACGCGACTGGATGGCGGCGCGGGCGGTTGCGGTGTCCGAGGTCAGCGATTTCCGGTCGATGGCGACGCGGGGCGACACCCGGATGCTGACACAGGTGAAATCGGTCGATGACGCCTATCCGCTGGTGGGCGCGGTCACGCTTGACCCGGCGATGGAGCTGGGCGCGGCGCTGGCGGGTCAGGACGGCCTGCCCGGTGCGGTGATGGACCCTTTGCTGATCGCGCAGATGGGGATCGAAATTGGCGACAGGTTCCGGTTGGGCACACAGGATTTCGTGCTGACCGCCGCATTGGAGCGCGAACCCGATGGTGCGGCGGATGGCTTTGCCCTGGGGCCGCGCACGATGGTACGCACGGCCGATCTGGCCGCGTCCGGCCTGTTGGCGCCGGGGACGCTTTATAGCAGCAAATACCGGTTGGCATTGCCGCCAGAAACCGAACTGGGCCCGTTGAAACGACAGGCGATGCAGCAGTTCGAAGACAGCGGGCTGCGCTGGCGCGATGCCCGCAACGGGGCACCGGGGATCAAGACCTTTGTCGACCGGATCGGGGCGTTTTTGATCCTTGTCGGCCTGTCCGGTTTGGCGGTTGGTGGCGTTGGCGTATCGGCTGCGGTGCGGGCCTATCTGGCCGGAAAAACCGGGGTGATCGCCACCCTGCGCAGTCTGGGCGCGGATCAGCGCACCATTTTCCAGATCTATTTCCTGCAAATCGGGGCACTGTCGGTGCTGGGCATCGCGCTGGGGCTGCTATTGGGGGCCGGGGTGCCTTTGGCTGCAGGGCCGCTGTTGGCGGCGCAATTGCCAGTGCCGGCTGATTTCACGGTCTTTCCTGCGCCGCTGATCGAGGCGGCGATCTATGGCGCATTGACAGCATTGATTTTCACCCTGTGGCCATTGGCGCGCACCGGCGAGGTGCGGGCCGCGACGCTGTTCCGTGATGCAATGGCCGGGGCGCGGATATTGCCGCCGCTGCGTTATGTCCTGATTACGCTGGGGCTGACGGTCGCACTGATCGGGGCGGCGATCCTGTTTTCCGGCACCTGGCGGCTGACGCTGTGGACCGCGGGGGGGATATTGCTGTCATTGGTCGCGCTGGCGCTGGCGGCGCGGGCAATCCGCAAATTGGCCCGGGTCGGCACCCCGCTGGCACGGGGCCACGCGGCACTGCGTTGGGCGCTGGCCGCGATTGGCGGCATGCGCGACGAAGCCACCCCGGTGGTGTTGTCGCTGGGGCTGGGTCTGACGGTTTTGGCGGCGGTCGGCCAGATTGACGGCAATCTGCGCGGCGCAATTGCCCGGGACCTTCCGGACAAGGCACCGTCGTTTTTCTTTGTCGATATTCAGAAGGACCAGATCGACGGATTTCTGGCCCGGCTGGACGGCGATACATCAGTCAGCCGGGTTGAACACGCGCCGATGCTGCGCGGGGTTATCACCCGGATCAATGACCAACCCGCCCGCGACGTGGCAGGCGATCATTGGGTATTGCGCGGCGATCGGGGCGTCACCTATGCCGCCACCCAGCCCGAGAACACCAAGCTGGTCGCAGGCGATTGGTGGCCGCGCGATTACAGCGGAGCGCCGCTGATCAGTTTCGCCGCCGAAGAGGCCGAAGAAATGGGCCTGCATCTGGGCGATACGATGACCCTCAATATCCTTGGGCGCGATATTACCGGCACCATCGCCAGTTTCCGCGAAGTGGATTTTTCCACTGCCGGGATGGGATTTGTCCTGGCGATGAACGAGGCGGCGCTGGCGGGCGCGCCGCACAGTTTCATCGCAACCGTCTATGCAGAAGAAACGGCGGAGCCGGCGATTTTACGCGATCTGACCGGCGCTTATCCCAATATTACAGCGATCCGGGTGCGCGATGCGATCGACCGGGTGTCGCAGATGCTGGACGGGATCGCTGCGGCGACGTCCTGGGCGGCGGCGGCGACTTTGTTGACCGGGTTTCTGGTGCTGATCGGGGCGGCGGCAGCAGGTGCCCCGGAACGCAGATACGAGGCGGCGGTGCTGAAAACGCTGGGCGCGACACGGGCGAAAATCCTTGGCAGTTTCGCATTGCGCGCGGCATTGCTGGGGGCGGCGGCGGCTTTGGTCGCGCTGGCCGCGGGGGTCGCGGGCGGCTGGGCGGTGATGCATTTCGTGATGGAAACCGGGTTCGAGGTGATCTGGACTTCGGCGCTGGGGATCGTGCTGGGCGGGGTGGCTGCGACGGTGCTGGCCGGAATCGGATTTGCCTGGCAGGCGCTGAACATGCGTCCGGTTGAGACGCTCAGGGCGCGTGAATAAGGGCGGGCGGCGCGGTTTTGGCAAAACGCCGCCCTGCCCCGACCGGCGACGGATTTTCCTGCCCGGCCTGATCTGAATCAATGAAATCTGAATATGTTTGTGATGGACTGCCCGCGACGCAGAACAGGGAGTCGTGGCCATGGAATTGCTCGACATCGTTGAACGAATTGGAGAAGCGCCGACTGCCGCCGTGATGGGGCTGGCCACTGGCGTGGTTTTCGGGGTTGCGGCGCAGCGATCGCGGTTTTGCCTGCGCGCGGCGACGGTGGAATTTGCCCGGGGCCACATGAATGACAAGGTGGCGGTGTGGTTGCTGACCTTTTCCACGGCGGTGGTCTGGGTTCAGGCGGCGCAGCTATTGGGGCTGATGCGGGCCGAAGACGCGAGGATGATGGCGGTACCGGGCAGCTGGTCCGGCGCGATCATCGGCGGGCTTCTGTTCGGCGTCGGTATGGTTCTGGCCAAGGGGTGTTCCGGGCGGCTGCTGGTTCTGGCGGCGACCGGAAACCTGCGATCACTGGTTTCGGGACTGATTTTCGCCGTGGTGGCGCAGATGAGCCTGCAGGGCATCCTGTCGGGTTGGCGCGATAAGCTGGCGGCGATCTGGATCACCGAAGGCGGGCGCAACATGGACCTGCTGGCCTTTTTCGGGGTACCGAAATGGGGCGGGCTGGCGTTGGGCATTGCGATTGCGTTGCTGGCGCTGGAACTGTCGCGGCGCAACCGGATCGGGATTTCACGTCTGGTCTTTGCCTCGGGCGTCGGGTTTTCCGTCGCATTGGGCTGGGTTCTGACCTTTGGGTTGAGCCAGGTCGCGTTTGACCCGGTACAAATCGAAAGCGCCACCTTTACCGGACCGTCGGCCCATACGCTGATGTTTTTCCTGGAACGCAACGCGGTGCTGGAATTCGATGTCGGGCTGGTGCCGGGCGTGTTCGTGGGGTCGTTTCTGGCCTCGTTCCTGATGGGCGAATTCAAAATGCAGGGTTTTGACGGCCCCTCGACCATGCGCCGGGCGATGATCGGCGCGGTGTTGATGGGGTTTGGCGGCATGTTGGCGGGCGGCTGCGCCATTGGCGCAGGCGTTACCGGCGGGTCGATCTTTGCCGGCACCGCCTGGTGTGCGCTGTTCTTCATGTGGGTGGGAGCAATGGCCACCGATATCCTGCTGGATCAGCCCTCTTTGCGGCTGGCGACCAGATAATCGGCGACTTCGGCCGCGATCCGTGGCGCCTGTAATGCGATTTCCCTGAGCTGACCATTCGGCACCGGGTGATAGGAACAAAACCACAGGCCCGGCGCCAGTTGCCGGGCCGATGCATGCGGACAGCCCGCGTCATCCAATACCCCCGGCAAGTCCCCGAAAAGCGGGCGCAGATCGACCCGGTAGCCGGTCGCCATCAGGATCGCGTCATAGTCGGCCGAACTGCCATCGGTGAAGGTGACGGTCGCGCCGTCGATCCTGTCGAGCCCGGGGCGGGATTTTATTTTACCCGCTTTCATCAATGCCAAAGTGCCCAGATCAATCAGCGGAATGCGCCCGTCTTCACGGATCTGGGTGATCGGCCCCTTGGGGGATTTGCGCAGCCCGTATTGGCGGTAATCGCCGATTTTCAGCTTCAGCACCGGGGCGGTGATCCGGTCGGCCCAGCGATAGGGCAGGATTTTCTGCAATAGTTCGAAATTGCCGATGGGCAGGCCAAACAGTTCCTTGGGCAGCAGGTTAACCGCGCTGCGCACCACCAGATCGACCTGACGGCCATCCTCGGCCAGATCAATCGCGATCTCGCCACCGGAATTGCCAAACCCCACCACCAGAACCCGCTGTCCCGGCAGGTCGGCAGGGCGCCGGTAATCGCGGGTGTGCAGGATCGGGCCGGGGAACGTCGCCAGCCCCGGCCAGTCACCCCATTTGGGGCATTCGGAAATGCCTGTGGCAGGGATCAGAACCTTTGTGTCGATCTGCGCCCCATCGGCCAGCGTCACCCGCCAGCCCCGTTCGATAGGGTCTGCGCGGGTCACTTCGGCGTTCAACTGTGGCGACAGGGCGAAATGGTCGGCGTAGTCCTCCAGATAGGCGACCACCTGATCACGCGGAACATAGCGCGGCGCATCGTCGGGAAAGCGCCGCATTGGCAGGTGCGAGCGTTTCTTGTCGGTGTGCAGGTGCAGCCGGTCATAATGCCGCCGCCAGGCGCTGCCGATGCTGTTTTCCTTGTCCAGAATGACAGGCGTGACGCCCATTGCCCTGAGGCTGGCGGCCAGCGCCAGCCCGGCCGGACCTGCCCCGATCACAATAGCCTGTTCCATAAACGCTTCCTCCTGTCCCGGAGGCAGTATTTCAGTAAAAGCTCTGCGGGTCGATATCGACCGTCAGGCGCATCTGGTTCGGAAGCTTGAACTGTGCGATCCAACGCGCCAGCGCCGCTTGCAACGGCGCGGATTTGTCCGCCTTGATCAGCAGCCGCACCCGGTGCCGCCCGCGAATACGGGCAATCGGTGCCGGCGCCGGGCCGAATACCTGTGCCCCGATCTGGCGCAACGGCGCGTTGCGCCGGGCCATATCGGTGCCGAGGTCGAACACCGCCTGCGGATCCGGGGAACTGAGGATGATCCCGGCCATGCGGCCAAAGGGCGGCACCCCGGCATGGCGGCGTTCTTCGGCCTCGGCGCGCCAGAACCCTTCTTCGTCACCGGCCAGAATGGCGCGGATCACCGGGTGTTCGGGCTGATAGGTCTGCAACAAAGCTGTGCCTTTACGTTCGGCCCGCCCGGCCCGGCCTGCGACCTGACGCATGAGCTGAAAGGTACGTTCGGCGGCGCGCAGATCCGATCCCTGCAACCCGAGATCGGCATCGATCACCCCGACCAGCGTCAGCAGCGGGAAATTATGCCCTTTGGCGACCAGTTGGGTGCCGATGATGATATCGGCAGCCCCTTCGGCGATTTCCGCGATCTGGGCTTTCAGAGCCCGCGCGGTGCCGAACATGTCAGAACTGAGCGTCACGACCCGGGCGTCGGGGAACAGTTTCACCGCTTCTTCGGTCAGACGTTCCACGCCCGGGCCAACCGGGGCCAGACGGCCTTCGGCATCGCAATGGGGGCATTTTTCCGGCATCGGTTTGGTTTCACCGCATTGATGGCAGACCAGCCGTTTGAGGAACCGGTGTTCCACCATCCGCGCGTCGCAGTGATCACAGGCGATCTGATGGCCGCAGGCCCGGCAGATCGTCACCGGCGCATAGCCGCGCCGGTTGATGAATAACAGTGACTGTTCACCCTTTTCGACCCGCGCCTGAACCGCCCGTTGCAGCGTGTCCGAAATCCAGCGGTCCGACGGCAATTGTTCGCCGCGCATGTCGATCGCCTTCATTTCCGGCATCACCGAAGCGCCGAAGCGGCTGGTCAGGGTCAGCTTGTCATATTTGCCCGCTTCGGCGTTGGTCCAGCTTTCCAAAGACGGCGTCGCCGAGGCCAGAATCACCCGCGCATCGCACAGGCTGGCGCGCAGAACCGCCATGTCGCGGGCATTATACAGAACGCCGTCTTCCTGTTTGTAGGAATTATCATGTTCCTCATCGACCACGATCAGGCCAAGGTTTTGAAACGGCAGGAACAGGGCCGAGCGCGCCCCGATCACCATCTGTGCCCCGCCCTGCCCGACCATTTTCCAGATCCGGCGGCGTTCGGTCATGGTGACGCCGGAATGCCATTCGGCAGGTTTGGTGCCGAACCGGGCCTCGACCCGTGTCAGGAATTCCGCCGTCAGCGCGATTTCGGGCAGCAGCACCAGCGCCTGACGGCCCTGACGCAGGCATTCGGCCACGGCTTCGAGATAGACCTCGGTCTTGCCTGACCCGGTGACACCGCGCAGCAGCGTGGTGCCATAGCGCCCGGTTTGCATCGCTGCGCGCAACGATGCGGCAGACTCGGCCTGATCCTCGGTCAGGTCCTTGCCGCCATATTCGGGATCCATCACCGGGAACGGCAAATCGCGCGGCCGGTCCTGTTCCAGCACCGCACCCTGTTTGACCAACCCTTTGACCACGCTGGTGGAAACGCCTGCCATTTCGGCCAGTTCCCTCAACGTGAAAGCCAACCCGCCGTAATCGTGCAACACCTCGATCACCCGTGTGCGGGCGTCGGTTTTCCGATCCGGTTCGCCACTGCCCAAACGATAGATTTTCTGCATCGACGGCGGATCGCCCAGACCCGGTGCGCGGGTGGCCAGCCGCAACATGGCGGGCATCGGGGTGAGGGTGTAATCGGCGGCGCGGGTCAGGAAAGCGCGCATTTCCTCGCGCATCGGGGCGACATCCAGCACCCGGATCACCGAGCGGATCTTTGAGCGGTCATAATCGCCCTTGCCCGCGCCCCAGACCACGCCCAGCACCTTGCGCGGGCCCAGCGGCACCTCGACAAAGGCCCCGCGCCAACAGCCGCCTTCGGGCGCTTTGTAATCCAGAATACGGTCCAGCGGCTGGGTCGTCAGCACACCGACAAGATCGCCCTGATCAAAGAAATCCTGCTGCGTCACGGGTCGCCTTTTTTGGGTTTCGGGTTCAGCCTCTATGGGGTAAAGCCAAGCCGAGCAAAGTCCAACCCATTCGAGGCCCCGAGATGAAATTCTTTGTAGATACCGCCGAATTCGACGCCATCGCCGAGCTGCACGAGTTGGGCATGGTCGATGGTGTGACCACCAACCCGTCGCTGATCAAGAAATCCGGCCGCGACATTCTGGAAGTGACCAAGCAAATCTGCGATCTGGTCGACGGCCCGGTATCGGCAGAAGTGACCGCGACCGATGCCGAAACGATGATCAGCGAAGGCCGCAAGCTGGCCGGGATCGCCGAAAACATCGCCATCAAGGTGCCGCTGACCTGGGACGGGCTGAAAGCGTGCAAAGTGCTGAGCGATGACGGCAACATGGTCAACGTGACGCTGTGTTTCAGCGCCAATCAGGCGCTGCTGGCGGCCAAGGCGGGCGCCACATTCATCAGCCCCTTCATCGGCCGGATGGACGATATCGGGCTGGACGGAATGGAACTGATCGAAGATATCCGCACCGTCTATGACAATTACGGCTTCGAAACCCAGATCCTTGCCGCCTCGATCCGGTCGGTGAACCACGTGCTGGATTGCGCCCGGATCGGCGCGGATGTGATGACCGCGCCGCCTGCGGTGATCAAATCGCTGGTCAACCACCCGCTGACCGACAAGGGATTGGCGACCTTCCTGGCCGATATCGACGCGGCCGGTATCAAGATCCTGTAAATCGCCAGTCTTAGCGAATGATGCGGGGCGCGCCGGATGGCGCGCCTTTTTCATGCCGGCGGTTGTAACCGGCAGAAACCCGCGCGAGGTTATCCACAAGGAACGACCAGTTTAACGCTTTGTATTTGTGGTATTTCACAAAGATTTCCACAAAACGGGCCCTGGAAGGCCCGGCCGTGACAGCCAATTTCTGAGTTTTCCTGTGAAAAACATGAAGAAAATCGAAGAACCATCTGTTACTGTTAGGCAAAAAATGAATGATGGACCGATGAGCAAGCCTAAGATCAACGACAAGCTGCGCGAACAGATCATTTCGCAGCCCGATGTTATCCTTGACGATCAAGACCTTATGCATGCCCTGATCGCTGCGAATGAACGCGCGATGGGCGGCAATATCGTCGATCTGCGCGGCATCGCGATGGAACGGCTCGAATCCCGGCTCGACCGGCTGGAAGACACCCATCGCAGCGTGATCGCCGCCGCCTATGAAAACCTGGCCGGCACCAACCAGGTCAACCGCGCCATTCTGCGCATGCTGGACCCGATGGAATTCGAAGTTTTCCTGCGTGATCTGGCCGGGCCGGTGGCCGATATTCTGCGGGTCGATTGCATCAAGCTGGTGCTTGAATCGGTGCAAAATGATGAAGAACCGGCGGTGCAGCGGTTGGGCGATGTATTATCGGTGGCTGAACCCGGTTTCATCGCCGATTATCTGACTCAGGGCCGCAATATCCCGCTGCGTCAGGTCACGTTGCGGCAGATTCAGGATGGCGCACCGGAAATCTATGGCGACAAGGCCGACTGGATGCGGTCCGAAGCCTGCCTGAAACTGGATTTCGGCGCGGGCCGTTTGCCCGGCATGTTGGTGCTTGGGGCCGAAGATCCGCATCAGTTCAGCCCGCAACAGGGCACCGACCTGCTGGCGTTTTTCGCCGCTGTTTTCGAACGCTCGATGCGCCGCTGGCTGTCATGAGCCTGATCTCTCCGGCTGCGCGGGATGCCCTGCAACGGTGGCTGGAGGGACAAAAAGCGCTGAACGACGCGTCGGATCATACCATCGCGGCCTATTCCCGAGATGTCAGCGGTTTCCTGACCTTCATGACCGGCCACAAGGGCCAGATCCAAGGGTTGACGCCGCTGTCGCAGATCACCGTATCGGATATGCGCGCCTGGATGGCCTTTACCCGGTCGGGCAAGGTCGGGTCGCGGTCTTTGGCGCGCAAACTGTCGGCGGTAAAGAGTTTTTATCGCTGGCTGGCAGAACGCGAAGGGTTCGAACCGACCGCGGTTCTGTCCACAAGAATGCCGAAATTCACCGCCAAACTGCCCCGGCCGCTGGACGAGGATGCCGCGCGCGACATGATCGACACGGTCGAAATTCAGGCGAAGGAAGATTGGGTTGCAGCCCGTGATATGGCGGTTGTGACTCTGCTTTATGGTTGCGGGTTGCGGATTTCCGAGGCGCTGGGGCTTAAGGGGCGGGATGTGCCGCTGACCGAAAGCCTGCGGATTCTCGGCAAGGGCAATAAGGAACGCTTGGTGCCGGTTTTACCCGCCGCTCAGGCGGCGGTCGCACGATATGTCCGGTTATGCCCTTACCCGCTGGACCCGGATACCGCGCTGTTTCGCGGCGTGCGCGGCGGCGCGTTGAGCCCGCGTATCATCCAGAAGGTGATGGAACAGGCACGGATGCAGCTGGGCCTGCCCGCCACGGCCACGCCGCACGCGATGCGGCACAGTTTTGCAACCCATCTGATGAATGCTGGCGGCGATCTGCGGGCGATCCAGGAACTGCTGGGCCACGCGTCATTGTCGACGACCCAAGCCTATACCGCGGTGGACTTGACCCGTATCATAGAGGTATATGACAGAACCCATCCGAAAGCAGGCTAAGCAGAGAAACAGGGATCTGTAATGGTTATTACAAATGAACTCAAAGCTTTATCTGTTCACCTGCTGACCGCGACCGGGGCCGTTTTCGCCATGCTGGCGATGTTGGCCGCCGTGGACGGCAAATGGAGCCTGATGTTTCTGTGGCTGGTCGTGGCCTTTGCCGTGGACGGGGTCGACGGGCCGCTGGCACGGCGGTATCACGTCAAACACTACGCTGCTCAATTCGATGGCGTGCTGCTGGACCTGATCATTGATTACCTGACCTATGTGTTCATTCCGGCCTTTGCGCTGTTCAAATCCGACCTGTTGCCGGGGTGGACCGGTTGGTTCGCGATCATCGTCATCACCTTTGCCAGCGCGATGTATTTCGCCGACACGAGGATGAAGACCAAGGACAATTCCTTTTCCGGCTTTCCCGGTTGCTGGAACATGCTGGTGATCGTGATGTTCGCGCTGACCCCGAATTTTTGGGTGATCCTGTCGCTTGTCACCGTATTGGCGGTGGGGATGTTCGTGCCGCTGAAATTCATTCACCCGGTGCGGACCGAACGCTGGCGGGTGGTGTCACTGCCGGTCGCGCTGGCCTGGACGCTGTTTGCAGGCTGGGCCGCCTGGGTCGATTTCCACCCCGACAGCTGGGCGCATTGGGGTCTTGTGGCGACCTCTGTCTACCTGATGCTGGTCGGTATCGTACAGCAAATGACGCCGGAAAAACGGTCAGCTTGAGTTATCCACATATTGTACTAATTAGACAATAAATGTGGTAATTTCTGTGGATAAGTCATCGAAAATACATCTTATGTGACTATTTGAAATCGAATTGCTTTGCCGCGGCTGGACGATAAGTCAAGTTGCTTCGCCACGGCGAAACAACGCTGAGATACAGTAAGTTATCCACAAATCATCACATTTGGGCAATTTTGGCAGCTTATTACGTGGATAACTCTAATACATAATCGAATATTTTACATTACTTCGGGTTTGGGGATCAAATCAGCAGTCCCGCAGCGCCTTCGTGCCTGAGCAGCCAGACTTTGGTTTCCACCCCGCCGCGACCGGAAAACCCGCCCAGACCCTGAGCGCCCAACACCCGGTGGCAGGGGATCAGGATCGGGATCGGATTGCCGCCACAGCCCTGCCCGACCGCTTGTGCCGGGACTTGCAAATCTCTTGCCAAGTCGCCGTAGGTTCTTGTTCCTCCGAACGGAATCGCGGCGATGGCGGCACAGACACGGCGCTGGAAATCCGATCCTCCGACTCGCAAGGACAGATCGAATTCGGTCCGGTCGCCGCTGAAATATTCGACCAGTTGTTGCGCGGCCTTGTCCAAAAGTGGCGAGTGATCCGCATAGGCCCCGCCCCAGTCGAGGCCGGTGAGAGCACCGTTTTCTTCGGTCAGGGAAACGGCGCCAGTTGGAGTTTCAACAGTCAGCCGTAACATCATGACACTCCATATAAAAACGACCCCAAACCGGGTTTGGGGCCGCTATCGTCGTTCAGCTCAGCGCTTCATCGCACCGTTTACACGTGCCCGGATGGGCATGAGAGCCGACATCGGGCAGGATTTTCCAGCACCTCTGACATTTCTCGCCATCGGCTTTTTCGAACACTACGCCGATACCTTCGATTTCCGGCAGGCGGAACGCTTCGGACGGCAGAGGGTCACCGGTCAACAGGATATCCGAAGTGATGCAGATATCGTCGAAATTGACCGATTTCAGCGCGACCAGCGTGTCGGCATCGCGGACATGCACAACAGGCGCGGCTTCGAGCGACGCCCCAATCACCTTGTCGGTGCGTTGCAGTTCCAACGCGGCGGTGACGACACGGCGGGCCTGACGCACCTGCGCCCATTTCGACGCCAGCGGCTCGTTCAGCCAATCGGCAGGGGTTTCAGGGATATCGACCAGATGGATCGAGCTGTCCGCGCCCGGGAACCGTTCGAGCCAGACCTCTTCCATGGTGAAGACCAGGATCGGGGCCAGCCAGGTGGTCAGCCGGTGGAACAGGATGTCCAGCACGGTCCGCGCGGCGCGGCGGCGGGCGGTGTCGCCATCGCAATAGAGCGCGTCCTTGCGGATGTCGAAATAGAACGCCGACAGGTCCACCGTGGCAAAGTTGAACACTGCTGAAAACACGCCCTGGAAATCATAGGACTGATACCCGTTGCGCACCCTGTGGTCGAGTTCCGCCAGACGGTGCAGCACCCATTGTTCCAGTTCGGGCATATCGGCCGGATCGACCCGGTCGGCGTCGCTGAAGTCATTCAGCGCCCCAAGCATGAAGCGCAGCGTATTGCGCAACCGGCGATAGCTGTCGGCAACGCCTTTGAGGATCTCCGGGCCGATCCGCTGATCGGCGGTGTAATCGGTCTGGGCCACCCACAGGCGCAGAATATCGGCGCCGTATTGCTGCACGACCTTTTCGGGCACGATGGTATTGCCAAGCGATTTGGACATCTTGTTGCCCTTCTCGTCCAGCGTGAAACCATGCGTCACCACGTTGCGATAGGGCGCGCGCCCCTTGGTGCCACAAGCCTGCAACAACGACGAATGGAACCAGCCGCGATGCTGATCGGTGCCTTCCATATAGACATCCGCGATACCGTCCGCGGTGCCATCGGGACGGTCGCGCAACACGAAGGCATGGGTCGATCCGGAATCGAACCACACGTCGAGCACATCAAACACCTGATCATAGGCGTCCGGGTCGACGATCCCGCCAAGGAAGCGTTCCTTGGCGCCCTCGACATACCAGACATCCGCGCCATCGGCCTCGAACGCCTCGGAAATGCGGGCATTCACCGCGTCATTGCGCAGCAGGAAATCGGGATCGGTCGGCAGCACGCCCTTCTTGGTGAAACAAGTCAGCGGCACGCCCCAGGCGCGTTGCCGGCTCAACACCCAGTCGGGGCGGGTTTCGATCATCGAATACAGTCGGTTACGCCCGGTTTGCGGGGTGAATTTCACCAATTGGTCGATTGAGGTCAGCGCCCGTTCACGGATGGTGTCGCCATAGCTGCCCTGACCGTCGTCGATCTTGCGGTCGATGGCAGCGAACCATTGCGGCGTGTTGCGGAAAACGATCGGGGCCTTGGACCGCCAGCTATGCGGATAGCTGTGAGTGACGCGACCACGGGCGATGATACCGCCCGCTTCGATCAGTTTGTCGATGACGGCGGCGTTGGCCTTGTCTTCCTTGCCCTTGTGGTTGAACACCTTGAGCCCGGCAAAGAACGGCACATGCGGCAGGAATTCGCTTTCCTCGCCGACATTGTGGGTCATCCGGTCCAGCCAGCCCCGCTTGACGAAACAGTCATAGTCATCCGCGCCGTGGCTCGGCGCGGTATGCACGAAACCGGTCCCGGCATCGTCGGTGACGTGATCGCCGTCGATCATCGGCACGTCGTAATCCCAGAACCCGTTCGCGCCATCAAGGCCCGCGAACGGGTGCGACATGACCAGCCCATCCAGTTCCTCGGGCGCGACGTCACGCAGCCGTGTCCACATGCTGTCTTCCAGCCGCGCCTTGACCAGAACATCCTCGGCCAGCGCATCGGCCAGCAGGTATTTATCCCCAACCTTGCACCAGCATTCGTCAGGCGTAGCGGTGACCTCGTAAAGCCCGTAGGCGATCTTGGGATTATAAGCGACGGCCTTGTTCGACGGGATGGTCCAGGGCGTGGTGGTCCAGATCACCGCCTTGACACCTTGCAGGTCTCCGGTGCCGTTTTGCGCTGTGAATGGCACCCAGATCGTGTGGCTTTTGTGATCGTGATATTCGATCTCGGCCTCGGCCAGCGCGGTCTTTTCCACCGGCGACCACATCACGGGTTTCGACCCCTGATACAGCGTGCCGTTCATCAGGAATTTCATGAATTCCTCTGCGATCACCGCCTCGGCGTGATAATCCATCGTCAGGTAGGGGTCGGCCCAATTGCCGGTGATGCCCAGACGTTTGAATTCATCGCGCTGGATATCGACCCATTCGGCGGCAAAGGCACGGCATTCGCGGCGGAATTCCACCACGTCGACGGCGTCCTTGTCCTTGCCCTTGGCGCGATACTGTTCCTCGATCTTCCATTCGATCGGCAACCCGTGACAATCCCAGCCCGGCACGTAACGCGCATCAAACCCCATCATCTGATGGCTGCGCACGATCATGTCCTTGATCGTCTTGTTCAGCGCGTGACCGATATGCAGGTGGCCGTTGGCATAGGGCGGACCGTCATGCAGGGTAAAAGGCTGTCGGCTGCCATCCTTGGCCTTGTCGCGCAGACGGTCGTAAACGCCGATTTCGGCCCAGCGGTCAAGCCAGCCGGGTTCGCGCTTGGGCAGGCCCGCCCGCATCGGGAAATCGGTCTGCGGCAGGTTCAGGGTGGATTTGTAATCGGGGGTCTCGGGTGTATCGGCGCACATTTCGGGCGTCCTTCAGGATATAGTCGTCTGTCAGGGTTCAGGGGCGGCGCGGGATGCCATACGCCTTGTCCCGGCGGCTCGTCTCAGATCAGAGCGCCGGGCAAATAATTCGAATGATAATGGCCATAGTCTGCCTCATGACCGGCTTTATAGGCCCCTGCGCGGGCAGCGTCCAGTGGCGGAAACGCGGCGCTTTGGCCCTTTCGCGGTCACGCGGGATTGCGCTAAACTATGCCCGAATTCCGGAGTATTGATGATGACAGCCCTTCCCCCGCGTTTCGACGTGACCCGCCATGACATCGAAAGGGTAGTGGCAAGCTTCTACGCGCTGGTGCGTCAGCATCCCGGGCTGGGCCCGGTTTTCGCCGCCCATGTGACCGACTGGCCCGCGCATGAGGAAAAGATCGCCGCCTTCTGGGCCAATGCGATCCTGCACGAACGCGGCTATGACGGCAATCCGGTGCGGGTTCACCGCGATGCCGGCAATGTCCGCCCCGGCATGTTCGAAATCTGGCTGGCCTTGTTCGACCTGACCCTACGGACCGAACTGCGCCCCGATCAGGCCGCCGCATGGTCGGCAATGGCCCATAAAATAGGGGCCAGCCTGCGCGCCAGCGTGGTAGAAAAGATGCAAGGCCCCGGCGGGGTGCCGATCCTGCGCTAGCGTCGCCCGGACCGCGCGCGCCGACCGCCTCCGGCGGGAGTATTTGACCCAAGAAGAAACCGCTTCTTCTTTTCACAAATATCCCGGGGGTGAATGGACCAAAGGTCCAGAGGCGGCTGCGCGCCCTATTTGGAAAACAGTCCCGACAGCGCGCCCGACACAATTGCCGACACGCTGGGCCGTTTCTGCCGCGAAAACGGCAGCGGCCGGCAAACCTCCATCGCGGCCACCCCGACCCGGGCGGTCAGCGCACCGTTGACCACGCCTTCGCCGAACCGGCGCGACAGTTTCGACAACAACCCGCCACCGGCCAGCGATCCCAGCATATCGTCGCCCACCGCCACCGCGCCGGTGGCCACCAGATGCGCCATCACCGCCCGCATCAACCGCCAGCTGCCCAAGGCGCCAGACCTGCCACCATAGATTTCGGCCACCCGCCGGATCATCCTAAGGTTTGACGTCAGCGCCGCTGCCACATCGGCCAGGGCCAGCGGCACCAGCGCCGTCACCGTCGCCACCTGGCGCGCCGCCGCCTGCACCTCGGCCTGCGCGGCCTTGTCGAGCGGGGCCAGCAATTCGGATTCGGTCAGATCCAGCAGCGCCGAGGCGTCAAACTGGTCCCCCTGCCGGTCGATAAACCGGTCGCGCGCCCAGTCCAGTTCAGCCCGCCCGCGATAAAGCCGCATCACGCCATCACTGACCTGCCGCGCCTTGGCCAGATCATCCTCGGCCAGCGCTTCGCTGGCCTGTTTGTGTAGCCCGTCAATCCGCGACAGCCGCGAAAACGCCGCCAATTCGCGGATCACCGCAACCGCCACCGCCAGCACCAGAGCACCCCCCAGCACAGCCACGGCCATGCCGAGCACCGGCGTCCGCGCGATCAGCCCGGTGACGAAATCCCACGCCGCCACCGACACCACCGCACCGATGAAAGCCAGTGCCAGCCCCCAGATCCAGCGCCCCAGCCTGGATGGCCGCCGACCGGCCACCGCGATCGCCGATTGCATCGCCGCCGTTCGCGGCAGGCCCTCATCGCTCACCGGCGGGGCGATGTCAGGCCCCGGGGCGTCGGGGGCGTGTTCCAGATCAATCAGGATCGGTCCCTTGGTCATTTGGCGGTCTCCTTGCGCCAGGTCAGTTGCAGATCGGGCAGGGTTTCATCATTACGCGCGCCGTCGCTGCGGCCGGTTTCCACAAACCCTTCGCGGGCATAGAAACGCTGCGCCCCGGTATTGGCCTGAAACACCCACAGCTGCAGCGCATCGCATTGCGCCTTGGCGCGGTTCAGCAGCCGCCTGCCAATGCCCTGACCGGTGTGACCGGATTGCAGGTAAAGCGCGCAGATCTCCTCGCCATCGCGAGCCAGAAAGCCGACCACGCGCCCCGCGCATTCGGCCACCGTGACCCAGCCGCGGTCGATCATCGTGCCGCAGAACCCGATGGTTTCAGCCTGCGAATAAAGATCGGGCAGCCAGTCGGTGGTGCTGTTGAAACGATACAGGATCGCCCCCGCCTGCCCGGCATCCAGCGGCCCGGCGGCGCGCAGTGTGACAGTCACAGCCGATCCCCGATCAGGAACTGCGCCGCCCGGTCGAGCCGGATATGCGGCGGGCCTTCGCCGGGTTTCAGGCTCAAGACGGCGGGGGCGAAATTCATCACCTCGTAATCGGCACCAAGCCAGCTTTCCGCGCCCTTGCGCGCGGGCGCCAGCAACTGTGCCGGATCTGTCGGCAGATCGCCGGGATAAAACGCGGCCCGCTTGCCGGTATCCAGCAACCGGCCGCGCACGCAATCAAGCCGCCGGCCGTCATGGGTCAGGGTTTCTTCGGTAGTGGCCCGCAGCGATGCGAGGGCCAAAGCCTGCGTTTCGGCCCCGGCGAAATCCGCCCGTGTGCGCGCGTCGCGCAACAACGCCTCCATGATCGCGGTCAGGCGCGCGTGCTGGGAATGATGCAGATGGTCGGATTTGGTGGCGGCAAACAGGATTTTTTCCACCCGCTTGGCCCCCAGAAGCCGGGCCAGGAACGCCGTCCGCCCGGGCCGGAACGCCGACAGGATGTCGGCCATGGCAAGCCGAAGGTCCTCGACCGCGCGGGGACCGGAATGGATCGCGCCCAGCGCGTCGACCAGAACCACCTGGCGGTCGATCCGGGCAAAATGATCGCGGAAAAACGGTTTCACCACCTGCGCCTTGTAGGCGTCGAACCGGCGCTGCATCTCGCGCTGCAACGACCCGCGCGGCGCGTTGGCCAGCGCAGGCAGTGGAGCAAAGGTCAGAACCGGCGACCCGGCCAGATCGCCGGGCAGCAGGAACCGCCCCGGGGTGCAGTCGGAAAACCCCTCGATCCGGGCCTTTTGCAGATAGTCGGTATAGGCCTGCGCCAATCGCTGTGCTTGGCCCTCGTCATGGCTGGCGGTCCCGTCGACCGCGCCAAGCAACCCAAGATAGCCCTGCGCCGAAGCCCGCCCGGCGATCCGCCCCAGCATGTTGCCGGACCAGTCCGCATAGCTTTTATCCATCAAGCCAAGATCGAGCAGCCATTCGCCGGGATAATCAACGATATCCAGATGCACCGTGCGCGGCCCCTGCAACCCTGACAGCAATCCCCGCGGCCGCACCCGCAGGGACAGCCGCAATTCGGAAATGGTGCGGGTGCTGTCGGGCCAATGCGGCTCCGGCCCGGTCAGAGCGGCCAGATGGGATTCAAATTCAAACCGGGGCACGGTATCGTCGGGTTGTGGTTGCAGGAAGGCCGCCTCGATCCGGCCATCGGCGGCGGCGACCAGTTGCGGCATCCGGCCGCGATCCATCAGGTTGGCGATCAGCGAGGTGATAAACACCGTCTTGCCAGAGCGCGCCAGCCCGGTCACGCCCAGCCGGATCACCGGCTCGAACAGGGTTTCCGATATGGTATCGCTGACCGCCTCGACCTGCCGGGTCAGGCTGTCCGCCAATGTGGTGATGACCAAGGGTCCGCCTTTCATGTCTCGCCTCGCCCCCAACATAAGCACAAGCCGGGCCCGGCAAAACCACTTGTGTTTCTTCTTGGAAAAAATACTCGAAATTCCCGGCCGCTTCCCAAATGCGTAAATTTGCTTTATGGGCGCGCCATGCCCAGATTTGCCCTTCATATCGAATATCACGGCGCCCCTTTTGTCGGTTGGCAGCGCCAGACCGATCAACCCTCGGTGCAGGGTGCGATCGAGGCCGCGCTGGCGCGGCTGGAACCGGGGCCGCACAACATCGCGGCGGCCGGACGGACCGATGCGGGCGTGCATGCGATCGCACAGGTGGCGCATTGCGATCTGGCAAAAGACTGGGATTCGTTCCGGCTGTCGCAGGCGCTGAATTACCATCTCAAACCGCAACCGGTGGCGATCCGGGCGGCGGCCCGGGTCGATGACGATTGGCACGCGCGGTTTTCGGCGCGAGAGCGGCGCTATGTGTTCCGGCTGCTGATGCGGCGGGCCCCGGCCACCCATGATGCCGGACTGGTCTGGCAGGTGCCGCAGCAACTCGATGCCGATGCGATGCGGCAGGGGGCCGCCCATCTCATCGGCAAGCACGATTTCACCACGTTCCGATCGACGATCTGCCAGGCCGCCAGCCCGGTCAAGACGCTCGACGAACTGCGGATTGAAGAGGTCGACGGCTGGTCCGGCCCCGAGCTGCGGTTTTTCCTGCGGGCGCGGTCCTTCCTGCACAATCAGGTGCGCAGCTTTGTCGGCACCTTGGAAAGGGTCGGAACCGGGTCCTGGGCCCCCGAAGATGTGCGCGACGCTCTGGCCGCGCGTGACCGCGCCGCCTGTGGTCCGGTCTGTCCGCCGCAGGGTTTGTATCTGGCCGGGGTCGGCTATCCCGACGACCCGTTCGCGGATCAGCCGGTGAAGCGGCCCGGATCATAGGGCACCATGTCGATATTGGGGCGTTTCCCGGCGATCATCTGCGCCAGCAATTGACCGGTTTTCGCCCCGCCAGTCAGCCCAACATGCTGATGGCCAAAGCCCAGATAGACACCGCGCAGATCCGGCACCGCGCCGATCACCGGCAGGGAATCGGTCAAGGTGGGGCGATAGCCCATCCATTCGGTGACTTGGTCCCAACGCAGATCGGGCATTGCGGTTTTCAGTTGCTTCATCAACAGCTTGAACGGCGCCCGCGACGGGCCGGCGGTCAGCCCGCCGAATTCCACGATCCCGGCCAGCCGCAACCGGCCTTCCATCGGGGTGATCACGAAGGACCCTGTCGTCATCATCACCGGCGAGCGGGGCATCACCGAGGGGTTCCACAGCTCGATATGATAGCCGCGTTCGGTTTCCAGCGGCATCTTCAGCCCCAGGGCTTTGGACATCGGTCCCGACCAGGCGCCGGTGGCGATCAGCACGGCGTCGCCGCGCAGGTCGCCGGTGCTGCTGTGCACCCCGACGACCCTGCCACCGTCGCGGATCAGCCCGGTCACGTCGGCGATGACCATTTGCCCGCCCTGCGCCTCCACATGGGTGGCGAGGTCCTTCACATACTGGCCGGGATCGGCGATCCGGCCGTGATTGGGCATCGCCGCGCCGAACCCCATCGTGTCGCCGAAGGCCGGATCGTAGGCGCGCAGGGCGTCGCCTTCATATTCGACCGGCGCAAAGCCGTAGTCGCGGTTGAACTGCCATTCGTAGGCATCGGCCAGATAGTCGCGGCGCGACCGGTACAGATAGACGAAATCGGCCTCCGATATCCATTTCTCGGCCCCGGTCCCTGCGGCCAGCGCCCGGTGATCGGCCAGGCTGTCGCCGACAATCGGATAAAGCGCCTTTGCCGTGCGCCGCACGTCGCGGTCGTTGGCATGGGACAGGTAGCGCGCCAGCCAGGGCAGCATCCGGGGCAGGTAGGACCAGCGCAGGAACAGCGGGCTGTCGGGGTCCAGCACCATGCGCGGGGCCTTGCGCCACAGCCCCGGCGTCGTCACCGGCACCACCGAGGCCGAGGCCAGCACGCCGCCATTGCCGAAAGAGGCACCTTCGGCAGGACCGGCCCGGTCAAGCAGCACGACCTGATGGCCCTCGCGTTGCAGCCAGACCGCGGCGGCGACACCGATGATGCCTGCGCCGACAATGATCACCCGTTTGGATTGTTCCGCCATCTCAAAGCCTTTCCGATTCCGCACCGACATTAGTTGGGAAAACTCCGTTGCGAAATGGCGGAAAAGCGTCCCAGCACGCGGGTTTGGCACGCGACTTGCCTAATATTCTGTGCAGCAACGGATGTTACGCGTGTGGCCCCGGCGGTTCTGGGACTTGCGACCGGTCTCGCTACTTGCTCTCTCCTAAGCGAGAGACCGGTCGTCAGGAAACCGCCCGGCGTCATACGCGTCATCCACTGCTTTTCAGTCGAATTTGGAACGGAAACCAAGGGGTTCCTTGGTCCAGGCCTGCACATTGCCGGGCAAGCACTGTTTGTGACGGAAATTCTCCTTAAAATGCCGGATGTATCTGATCGGAAAGTTTCGACTCCCTTTATTCGGGCAATAACGGCATTTCATCCTCAACACCGTCATTTCAGCGATTGCCGCGCCAGACCGCGCCTTCTACCACGAAGGTTGATCCCAAACAGCGGCCCAACGGGCCGGAAAAGCATGGAAACCCGATGACTGACTACGCCCTCACCGTGAAATGCAAATCCTCCCGCGGCATTGTCGCGGCCATTGCCAATTTCCTGTCCGATAACGGCTGCAACCTGACCGACAGTTCGCAATTCGACGATTCGGAAACCGGCAATTTCTTCATGCGCGTCAGTTTCCGCAGCGAGAAAGGCAAGGAACTGGAGGACCTGTCGGTGTCCTTCCAAAGCGTCGCAGAAGACAAAGGCATGGCCTACGACTTCCACGACGAACACCGCAAGATGAAGGTGGTCATCATGGTATCGCGCTTTGGCCATTGCCTGAACGACCTGCTGTACCGCTGGCGCATCGGGGCATTGCCGATCGACATCGTGGCGGTGATCTCAAATCACATGGAATATCAGAAGGTCGTGGTGAACCACGACATCCCGTTCCATTTCATCAAAGTCACCAAGGACAACAAGGCACAGGCCGAAGCGCAGCAGATGGCGATTGTCGAAGACAGCGGTGCCGAACTGATTGTGCTGGCGCGCTACATGCAGGTTCTGTCGGATGAAATGTGCAAGAAAATGTCCGGCCGGATCATCAACATCCACCATTCCTTCCTGCCCTCTTTCAAGGGGGCGAACCCTTATAAGCAGGCGTTCGAACGCGGTGTTAAGCTGATCGGGGCGACGTCACATTACGTGACCGCCGATCTGGACGAAGGGCCGATCATCGAACAGGACACCGTGCGTGTCACCCATGCCCAAAGCCCGTCCGATTACGTGTCACTGGGCCGCGATGTGGAAAGTCAGGTTCTGTCCCGCGCGATCCACGCCCATATTCATCACCGGGTGTTCCTGAACGGAAACAAGACGGTTGTGTTCCCCGCCTCGCCCGGATCTTACGCATCCGAACGGATGGGGTGAATTTCGGCGCGGGGCTGTTTGCACACCGCCCCGCACACCCCATTTCAAAATCGTTCAGGCGTAGGTTTTCGCCAGCGCCGGATGGTTGAGTACGGCTTTGACCTGTGCCGCAGTCGGCTGAGTGCCGCTGAGGCGCAGGACCGGATGCCGACTGGAGTCGAGCCACTCTTCGTGCCGGGCGCGGTTGCGGCCTGAAAAATCCGGGTCGTCATAGCGCGATGCCCAAGCCATGAAACCGGCATGAATGGCGGCCATATCGCCGCCCGGCTCAATCCGGTCCCCGAACCGGGCCTTTTCGCGGGCTCGCAAACGAGCCAGCCGGATGGCGGTCGGCGCGGAAACGAACACAACCAGATCGAGCCCGTCGAGCAACGGATCGGCCCAGCTGTCGAACGATCCGCTGAGCACCCATCCTTTGGCGCCCAGTGCGCTTTTGAGCAGGCGGACCCGGTCGGTGACGCGGCGCCTTTTGCTGAAGGGTATTTCTGTCGGCAGCCAATAATAATCGTCGATATCGGCCTGTGGTACGTGCAGCGTCGCGGCCAAGGCTTTGCCCAAGGTGCTGACCCCTGCCCCAGAAGCGCCCGTGATATAGACCCGTCGCATCATGCTTTCCCCCGGTCCAATCCTGTGATCCCTTGGGGTTTCAGGCTAATGCTGCAGCTGCGAAATACTCAACTATTTTTTACAGTTTTGCTAATTTTTTGCTGTGAAACACGGAAAAACAACGAAAAATCGCAGGCGATCGGGGGCAGTCATCTTGCAGGTGCAGCATTTTTCAGACCATTGGTCGGGACGATTCGGCGATTCTGTCAATTGCGCTTTCGTTCATCCAACCCCAATCCGCGACCAATGATTTCACGCATGATTTCCGATGTGCCGGCGTAAATCCGGCTGATCCGCGCATCGCTGTAAAGTCGGGAAATTTCATATTCGTCCATGTAGCCAGCACCGCCATGCAGTTGCAGACATTCATCGACCACGCGGCCTTCGACTTCGGAGGTGAACAGCTTGGCCTCGGCGGCCATTTCAGCGCTGAGCTGGCCTTTGAGATGTTCGCGGGCGCAATGATCGGTCAGCGCCCAGGCGGCATCGAGTTCAGTCCGCATCGAGGCCATTTTGAACCGCGAATTCTGATAGGTGCCCACCTGTTTACCGAAAACCCGCCGGTCCATCACGAAATCCATCGTGATCCCGAAGGCGTATTCGGCCCGGGCAACAAATCCCAGCGCGCCCATGATGCGTTCTTCGGCCAGATTCATCATCATTGCCTTGAAACCGCTGGTGGGATCGCCCAGCACGTTTTCCTTTGGCACTTTGACATTGTCAAAAAAGAGCTCGGCCGTGTCCTGGGATTTCAGCCCCATCTTTTTCAGGTTTCGACCGCGTTCAAAGCCGTCCATCCCGTCTTCGACCAGGAAAAGCCCGATTTCATGGCCATCGCCAGTGCGCGCGGCCACCACGACCAACCCCGCCAGCAAACCGTTGGAGATATAGGTTTTCGACCCGTTCAGAAGCCAGTGATCGCCCATGTCCACGGCGCGGGTTTTCACCCCACCCAGATCCGACCCGGTGCCCGGTTCGGTCATCGCGATCGCCAGAACGGTTTCGCCCGACACCACACCGGGCATGAAGCGGTCGCGCTGTTCGTCATTGCCCAGCTTGTGCAGGTAGGGACCGACGATGCGGTTCTGCAACCCGATGAAAAAGCCCGGTTCGCGCGGATTGATTTCTTCGCACAGGATCATGTCATAACGAAAATCATCCAGCCCCAGCCCGCCGTATTTTTCATCCGCATACATGCACAGGAACCCCTGTTCCCCAGCCTTGCGCCACACCTCGCGGCTGACACATCCGGCAGCGCGCCAGTCTTCGATATGCGGGAAAACCTCGGCCTCGGCCCATTTGCGGACCGAATTGCGGAAGATTTCGTGTTCTTCCTCGTAAAGAGATCGTTTCAGCACCGGATACCTCCGCCTGATCATTGCCTGAGACTGTGGAAAAATGGGAGTGGCGGGGCGGTCATAGCCGCCCCGCCGGTCAGATCATCATTCGATGGTCTTGATCAGTTTCCACGATCCGTTTTCAATCGCTGAAACATAGATCGAGGTGGCCGCGACGTGGTTGTCGGCGCTCATTGCGACCGAGTTGCCGGCGATTTCATCGTCATAGCTGAGCCCCTCCATCGCCTTGATGAAACCTTCGCGGGTCAGGTCGGGGCCTGCCGCTTCCAGTCCCTTGACCATCAGCCCGGCCGCAGAACGGCCCAGAAGCGCGCCGGTGCCGGGGAATTTTTCCCCGGTCGCCTCGGTATAGTCTTTCACCCATTTGGCAACTTCGGGATTGCCGATGCGGGCTTCCAGATCCTGCCAACCGGCACCGGCATAGACGCCGCCCATGACACCCTGCGCTGCCAGACCCTTGGCAACAACGGTGTGGAACCCGGCCGAAGACAGCAGGAACCGCAAATCGTCCATGCCCAGTTTATGCGCGGTGGCGATCACGTTGATGACCTGGCTGACCCCAAGGGCCAGGCCGACCGTGTCACAGCCGCCTTCCCTGATCTTGCCAAGCGCACCGGAGAAATCGGTTTCGTCCGGCTTGTGCTTGGTTTCGGTCCCGTAGGACGTGCCCGATGCGGCGGCGCCGTCGATCAGCCCTTGCTGAATTTCCACCCCGAAATCGGTGGGCAGATACATCAGGCAGAAGGTTTTCGACCCCTGTTCATTGGCCATGTATTCGGTGGTCGCCTTGACCGCGTCATAATAGGATGCGGTACCAGCGAATTTCCACGGCGCGGGCGGATCGACCATTTGACGTGCCGCAGACAGCGGACTGACATTGGGAATGCCCTTGGGGCCCATCAGTTTGAACATCGCGATATTATGCGGCGTACCGAGGCTCAACAGCATGGCAAAAACGCCATCGCGATTGATCAACTTGTTGGCGGCCTGCACGGCCTTGGGCACCTGATAGCCATGATCTTCGACGATGTAGTTGATCTTGCGGCCATTGACGCCACCGGCGGCATTCACTTCGTCGAAGTAAAGCTGCGCAGCCTTGACGGCTGGCACCGAAAACGGCGCGAAGATGCCGGAAAGGTCGTGTGCCCCTCCGATTTTGATTTCATCGTCGGTCACGCCCATTTCGGCCTGAACCGCAGGCGCTACCAGCCCCAGAGACAGGGCCGCGGCGGCTGTAATTGCCTTCCAAGTTTTCATTGAACTTCCTCCCATTTGATTTTTATAGCGACTGGCCCGGCCCCTCCCGTGGTCGGATCAGTACATGCTTTCGATCAAGGCGGCATGACGCGTGTTCACGTAGTTCCGCTTGAGTTTCATCGTCGGCGTCAGTTCCTCATCTTCTGCCGTAAGCAGAACGTCGATCAAGCGAAATGTCTTGATCTGTTCAACCTGCGCAAAGGATTGATTGACCTCTTTGACCACATCCCCGATCAGACCGACCACTTCGGGCGCCCGGGTCAGTGACGCGAAATCTGCATATGGGATCTGCCTGTCCTGTGCGAAACGTTCGACATTTTCCTGATCAATCATGATCAGGCAGGTCAGGTATTTGCGCCGGTCGCCGATCACCACCGCATCCGATATGTAGGGCGAAAACTTCAGTTTGCTTTCGATCTCGGCAGGGGTGATGTTTTTGCCCCCCGCCGTGATGATGATGTCTTTCAGCCGTCCGGTGATGGTCATGGCGCCGTGATTGTCCAGCATGCCGACATCGCCGGTTTTCAGCCAGCCGTCATCGGTGAAGGTTTCTTCGGTCTTTTCCGGTTTGTTCCAGTAGCCGTTGAAAATGCCGGGGCCCTTGAGTTGGATTTCCCCGTCCGGCGCGATACGGACCTGAGTGCCCGGCAAGGCTTCGCCGACGGTGCCGACGAAATTGTTGGCAATCGTGTTGACCGTCGCAACGCCTGATGTTTCGGTCATACCGTAGCCTTCCAGCAGATGCACACCGATTGCTTCGAACCAGCGCAGCAGATCGGGCGAAATCGGCGCGGCACCGGTGGTGCAGCGGCGGGTGCGTTGCAGCCCCACCAGATTGCGCAGATTGCGCAGCACCAGCAGATCGGCCAGCGCCAGATTCAGCTGGTCCAGCGGACCCAGGCGTTTGCCCTCTTCCTTGGCCAGGGCTTTCTTCATGCCTGCCGCCACGGCCCAGTCAAACGCCCTTTGGCCAAGCCAGCCAGCTTCGGATCGCATGATGGTGATGCGGCTGTAGATCTTTTCCCAGATCCTTGGCACGCCGGTAAAGGAATGCGGACTGACTTCGCGCAGATTGTCGAACACGGTTTCGGTGCTTTCGGCGAAATTCACCTTGCAACCCGCGAGGATCGGAAATTCCACCGATATCAGCCGTTCCAGCACGTGACAGAGCGGCAGGAAACACAGCAATTCGTCGGTATCGTAGAATTCCAGCGTCTGTTCCCCGGCAAAGCCCTGATAGAGCATGTTGCGATGGGTGATGATCGCGCCCTTGGGCGGGCCGGTGGTGCCGGAGGTATAGATCAACATGCGCGGGTCTTCGGGTTTCACCGATTCCAGCGCGGTTTCGAATTTTTTCGGATTGGCGTCGGCTTCGGCGCGGCCCAGGTCCATCAGATCGTCCCAAAACATCACCAGCGGGTCACTGAACCCGGCCAGCCCGTCGCGATCAAAGACGATGACCTTTTGCAGACCCGGCATCCGGTCGCGCACTTCGAGGAATTTATCGAGCTGTTCGTCGTTTTCCACGAACAGGAACGGCGCGCCGGAATCGTTGACCAGATAGGCCAGCTGTTCGGCGCTGTCGGTTGTATAGACGCCCGAGGGAATGCCGCCCACTGCCGCCACGCCCAGATCGACATAAAGCCATTCGCGGCGATCTTCGGACAAGATTTGTACCGGCTGGCCCTTTTGCAGCCCCATCGCCAGCAGCGCCAGCCCGGCCCATTTGCCGCCCTGATAGTAATCGGTCCAGGAATAGGCCTGCCAAACCCCCAGTTCTTTTTCCCGATGCGCGGTTCTGGCGCCCAGTTCATGGCAGCGCTTGGCCCACAGTTTCACCACCGTGTCGCAGCCGTCCATGGTGATCGGCGCGTCGTCGGGAATGGCCATATCCATTGGCATCTGTGTCATGCTCACCTCCAGGTCTTACGCCGTTTCCAACGCTTCTGACCGCGTTGGGTTTCTTCCTGCCGACCGAGATAGAAATCCTGAATGTCGTCGCTGGCGCGCAATTCTTCGCAGCTGCCCGCCATCACGATCCGGCCCATTTCCAGCACGTAGCCCTTATGCGCGGTGTGCAGCGCCACGTTGGCGTTCTGTTCCACCAACAGCATGGTAACGCCCTGTTCTGCATTGAGCCGCTTGATGATCGCAAAGATTTCCTGCGTCAGCAGCGGCGACAGGCCAAGCGAGGGTTCGTCCAGCAGCATCAGCTTGGGGCGGGCCATCAGCCCGCGACCGATCGCCAGCATCTGTTGCTGGCCGCCCGACAGGAACCCGGCCGATTGAGCGCGGCGTTCCTTGAGGATCGGGAAATAGCTGTAAACCAAGTCGATATCGTCACGGATATCGGCCCCCCGGCGGGTATAGGCCCCCATGCGCAGGTTTTCTTCGATCGTCAGATAGGGAAATACCTCGCGCCCTTCGGGCACATGGGCCAGCCCCTGGGCGACGATTTTATCGGGATCCAGCCCGTCGATACGGGTGCCGTTGAATTCTATACTGCCCTTTTCGGGGTCCATCAGGCCGGAAATCGTTTTCATCAGCGTCGTCTTGCCCGCGCCATTGGCGCCAAGGATGGTCACGATTTCCCCTTTTTCGATGCTCAGCGAAACGCCGCGCAGTGCCATGATGGCGCCGTAGAAGGTTTCGACATTGCGGATATCGAGAACGGTCATTCAGTCACCTCCGTACCCAGATAGGCGGCCTGTACCTGCTTGTTGGCCTGCACTTCGGCCGGGGTGCCCATCGCCAGGGCTTCGCCATTGGCCACGGCCAGAACCCGGTCGCTGACCTGATTGACCAGGCTCATGTCATGTTCGACCATCAGGACGGTCAGTCCCATGTCGCGGCGCATGTCTTCGACCCAGAACGCGACTTCCTGGCTTTCTTCGACCGAAAGGCCCGATGCGGGTTCGTCCAGCAGAATCATTTTCGGCCCCATCGCCAGCGCGCGACCGATTTCCACCACCTTGCGCACACCGTAAGGCAGCCCGGCGATCAGCTTGTCGCGGTAAGCTTCGAGTTCGAGAAATTCTATCACTTCCTCGACCTGTCGACGGTGGCCCCGTTCGGAGCGGCGCACCTTGGGCAGGTACATCATATCCTGCACCCAATTGGTCGAGCGGTGGGTGTGACGCCCCATCAGCAGGTTATCCAGCACGGTGGAATGATCAAACAGTTCGATATTCTGGAAAGTGCGGGCGATCCCCAACTGGCCGATTTGATGGGCCTGCAGATGGGTGATGTCCTGCCCGTCGAACCGGATCGTTCCGCGCGTCGGTTTATAGAAGCGCGAAATCAGGTTGAAGATGGTCGATTTCCCGGCCCCGTTCGGACCGATGATCGAAAACACCTCGCCGGCTTCGACGCTGAAGGAAACGCCATCGACGGCCTTTACCCCGCCGAAATGGACCGCGAGGTCTTCGACTTGCAACAGGGTCATCGCATCCGCTCCGTCTTGATATAGGTTTTCTGACGGCGGAACATGTCGCGCCGGGCCAGCGGGAACAGCTGTACCCAGGCCCGCATTTTCAGCCAGCGGCCATACAGCCCTGCCGGTTCATAGATGATGAAGCCGATCAAAATTCCCGAGAAGATCAGCGTATCGAGCCCGGGGATCGAGCCCAGATCAATACCGGTGGTGCTGTTCAGCCCGTCGCGCAGGATCGAAATGAGCTGCGGCACAGCAGAGATCAGAATGGCCCCGAAAAACGCACCCTGAATGAACCCCAAGCCGCCGATGGTCACCACCAAAAGCAGGTTGATCGAAATGAAGACCGAGAACAGTTCGTAATTGAAGAAGCTGATATAATGGCCCAGCAACGCCCCCGCCAGCCCGGTTATCGCGCAGCTCAGCCCGAAGGCCAGAGACCGGGTGCGGGTGACATTGATGCCCAGCGCACGCGCCGACACTTCGCTGTCGCGCACCGCCAGGAAACTGCGCCCCGTGGGGCTGCGCAGCAGGTTGGCGTACAGCCATGTGACCCCCACCACCACGGCCAGACACAGCCAATAGAAATTGTTCAGACTGGTGTAGCGGTCGAAATCCACCCCGGCGATGGTGATCGAGGGGGCAAAGATGCCACCCACCCCGCCGGTGATCGGTTCCATGATGATGATCATTTCCTCTACGATGACGAACAGCGCCAGCGTTGCGATGGCCAGATAGATGCCGGACATCCGCACCGCCGGGATCGCCACCAGCGCCCCGAACACCCCCGCCGCCAATCCAGCCAGCGGGAAGGCGACGACCCACGGCACACCCACATTCATCAGCGCCGCGTCGGTATAGGCCCCGATCGCCATGAAGGCGGCGTGACCCAGGCTGGCCTGCCCGGTATGGCCGACCAGCAGCATCAGCCCCATTCCGGCCAGCGACCAGATCAGCGTGTTGGTCGCCTCGGCCAGATAATATTCCCCCACCAGGAACGGTAGCACCGCCATCACCGCGACCAGCGCGATAAGCTTGCCGCGCGCCCACCCGTCTTCGTGCAGGTCGATATCGTTATCGTAGCTTGTCTTGAAAATCACTTTCATCGGCTCAGACCTTCTTGGCGTAGATTTGAGCGAAAAGCCCGTTGGGACGGGTGACCAGCACCGCAAGCATGATGATATAAGGGCTCATCTGACTGAAACCGCTGGGCAGGTAGCGCGCTGCGATGGGTTCGACCACTCCGATCAGGATGCCCCCCAGAAGCGCACCGGGCAGGCTGCCGAAACCGCCGATGACGGCAGCAGCAAACGCTTTGATCCCCAGCAGGCCGATATTCGGGTCAATCGCGCCTTTGGAGGCATAAAGCACCCCCGCAATGGTCGAGACCGCGCCGGACAACGCCCAGATCGTCGAATTGATCCGCCGTACCGGCACGCCGACAATATAGGCCGCCATCTGGTTCTGCGACGCGGCCTGCGCCGCCAGACCGATCCGTGTATATTGGAAAAACAGCCACAGGCCGAGGGTCAGAAGCGCGGTGACGATGATGGTTACCACATCTTCGTAGCCGATGATGACGCCGCCGAAATGCAGGCTGCGCCCGGCGAACGGGGTTTCCAGTACCAGCGGTGTGAAACCCCAGATCGCACCGGCCGCAAACCGGAACACGAACCCCATGGCGATGGTCAGGATCACCAGCGCGAATTGCGGCTGGCCGAAAATCTGCCGCACCACGAAGCGGTCGACGCCATACCCGACCCCGCCCATGATCGCAGCGGCCAGGAGCACGCCCGGAATGAAGGGCAGCGCCCAGTAGTCCGAATTCACCAGGCCCAGCGCCACGAAGGCGCCCAGCATCATCATGTCGCCCTGGGCGAAATTCACCCCTTCAGTCGCTTTGTAAATCAGCACGAAGCCCAGCGCGACGAGTCCGTAGACACATCCCGAGGCGATGCCGCCGATGATCAGCTGAATCAATTCCACGCAGATGCTCCTTTTAAAATGTCTTTTGGGGCTGTCTGGATGAAAGCATACGGCAAAACCGCCCCCGTGCGGGGGCCGAGTCCTGAGACAGGACCCTTGTTATGCGCATTCATACGGTCTCCTCCCAAAGCTGAATGAACGCTGTTGACTTAGCTAAACACGCGTGTTCAATTTCTGTCAACACTGATGATCAGCTCACATGAAAAACGTAAAATCTCGCATCATTCACGCGGCTATGCGGCTGTTTGCCGAACAGGGCGCCATGCAAATCGCCGTCAGCGATCTGGCGAAAGCGGCCAGCCTGTCGCGCGGCACGATCTATAACAACGTGGAACATCCCGAGACGCTGTTCCACATCACCTGCGGGATGTTGTTCGAGGAATTGCGCAGTTGCATCCGCAGCGGGCTGAAAACGAATGACGACCCCGCGCTGAATATTTCGGTCCTGATCCGGCAGATGATCCGGCGGGTGCATGACGAACCCGACTGGGGCCGCTTCGTCGCGCTGTTTGCGATGACCGAACCACAGCTGGGGGCGGTCTGGGCCAGGGAACCGGCCGATATCATCCGTAAGGGCGTAAAAAGCGGCCGGTTCGATGTGCCGGTGGATCAGATCCCGTCGGTCACCACGCTGGGCGGTGGCGCGATGATGGGGTCGGCATCGCAGGTGTTGAGCGGCGCAGTGACTTGGCGCAAGTCCGGTTCGGAAATCGCGGAATTATATCTGCGAGCGTTGGGAATCGGCCGGGGCGAAGCGCATCGGCTGGCAAGAGTGGATTTCGATCCGCTGCCGCAGCTTGATTTTTCCGCCGTGGCGCAAGGATTGACGCGACCGGAGGCAATGACCGGTTCGCACTAGGTTTTGGGAGGAGGACCCAATGGCAGAAACAGCTTATATCTACGATGCGATCAGAACACCCCGATCCAAGGGCAAGGCAGGCGGCACGCTGCACGAGGTGAAGCCGATCAACCTTGTCACCACGCTGCTGACCGAAATGCAGCAACGCCACGATCTGGACACGTCCCGGGTCGATGATGTGATGCTGGGCTGCGTGACGCCGGTGATGGAACAGGGCGCGGTATTGCCCAAAGTGGCGCTGCAAAAAGCCGGATGGGCCGAAAACGTTGCCGGTGCGCAGGTCAACCGGTTCTGCGCCAGCGGGCTGGACACATTCAACACCGCCGCCGCCAAGATCGCCAGCGGCTGGGAAGACGTGGTCTGTGCCGGCGGTTATGAAAGCATGTCCCGGGTGCCGATGGCAGCAGATGGCGGGCCATTTGCCGAAGACCCCGAAACCTCGATCCAGACCGGGTTCGTGCCGCAGGGAATCGGTGCCGACCTGATCGCCACGATCGAAGGCTGGACCCGCGACGATGTCGACGCCTTTGCGATGGAATCGCAAAAGCGTGCCGCCCATGCCCGCGACAGCGGCTGGTTCGACCGGTCGGTGGTGACGGTCCGGGATGAAAACGGCATTGCCATTCTGGACCGCGACGATTTCATCAAACCGGACACCGACATGCAAAAACTGGCCGCCTTGAAGCCCAGCTTTGCCATGCACGGTCAGTTGGGGTTCGACGCGGTGGCTTTGGCGAAATACACTGATGTGGAACGGATCGACCATGTCCATACGCCGGGCAATTCATCCGGGATCGTCGACGGCGCGTCGCTGATCCTGCTGGGCAACGAACAGGCGGGCAAGGATCTGGGCCTGACCCCGCGCGGGCGGGTGGTGTCGATCGCGCTGACCGCGACGGACCCGACCATCATGCTGACCGGGCCGGGACCGGCATCGCAAAAGGCGCTGGCCAAGGCCGGTCTGACCATCGACGACATTGATCTGGTGGAAATCAACGAAGCCTTCGCCAGCGTTGCATTGCGCTTGCAGAAGGATCTGGATGTACCGGATGAAAAACTGAACGTCGTTGGCGGTGCCATCGCAATGGGGCACCCGCTGGGTGCGACCGGTGGGTGTCTTGTGTCGACCATGCTGGACGAATTGGAACGGCGGAACCTGAAACGCGCGTTGATCTGCATGTGCGTCGGCGGTGGTATGGGCATCGCCAGCATCATCGAACGGGTCTGAGGGGGACGGACATGACTGATTTCATTTACGAAAAAGATGCCGACGGCATCGTGACCGTCACCATCGATATGCAGGGCCAGTCGGCCAACACAATGAACGAACGCTATGTGCCCGGCATGGACGAGGTTCTGACCAAGCTGCGGGCGGAAGACGACCTGAAGGGCGTGGTTTTCGCCTCGGCCAAGAAAACCTTCTTCGCGGGCGGCGACCTGCGCCTGATCCTCGGGATTGAAAAAGCAGACGCCGAGACGCTGCATTATATCGAGGAAAACAAGCGCCCTTACCGCGAGCTGGAAAAGTTGCCGGTGCCGGTTGTCGCGGCCATCAACGGGGCTGCTCTGGGTGGCGGGTACGAGTTGTGCCTTGCCTGCAATCACCGTGTCATCGCAGATGTGAAAGGCGCGGTTGTCGGCCTGCCCGAAGTGACTTTGGGCCTGCTGCCGGGGGCCGGAGGGGTTGTGCGCCTGACCAAGCTGCTGGGGCTGGAAAAGGCGTTGCCGCACCTGACCGAAGGCACGCCGGTGAAACCGCAGGCAGCGCTGAAAATCGGTATGGTCGATGCGGTGGTGGACGGCATCGAAGACCTGATCCCCGCTGCCAAAGCATGGATCAAGGCCAATCCCGACAGCCATAGCCAGCCATGGGACCAGAAAGGGTTCCGTTATCCCGGCGGCGATGCACTGCATCCCAAGGTACGCCAGTTGATCATGGCCGCCCCGGCGGTGCTTTATCAGAAAACCCGCGGATTGCTGCCCGCCCCTGCCAAGATCCTCGATATCGCGGTCAATTCGATGCGGATGGATTACGACGCGGCATTGTTGGTGGAAAGCCGGGGCATCTGCGCATTGGCGGTCACCCCCGAATGCAAGGCGGCGATCACCACCTTTTTCTTCGGGATGCAGGCGATCAAGGGCGGCAAGGTGCGCCCCGAGGGCCCCCATTGGCACGCCAAATCCGCCGCCATTCTGGGCGCCGGCATGATGGGCAGCGGTATCGCATGGGCCCATGCCAATGCGGGCCTGCCTTCGGTTCTGAAAGACATGGAGATGGACAAGGCGGAAAAGGGCAAATCCTATACCGCAATGCTGGCCGACAAGCGGATCAAGCGGGGCCGGATGGACGCGGCGAAAAAGGACCATCTGCTGTCGATGATTGTTCCGGCGACCGAAGACAGCGCCTACGAGGGAACAGACCTGATCGTTGAGGCGGTCTTCGAAGATATCGCGCTGAAGGAAAAGGTCATTCCCGAAACCTTCAAGATGCTGTCGAAGGATGGGATTTACGGGTCCAACACGTCGACCCTGCCGATTTCCATTCTGGCCGAAGCCTGCCCCGACCCCAGCCGCTTCATCGGGCTGCATTTTTTCAGCCCGGTCGACAAGATGAAGGTGGTGGAAATCATCCTCGGCGAAAAGACCAGCGAGGAAACGCTGCGCAAGGCCTACGATTACGTGCAACAGATCGGATATATGCCCATCGTGGTGAATGACAGCCGGGGCTTCTTCACCAGCCGCGTGTTCTCCACCTATCTGGACGAAGGCATGGCGCTGATGCGCGACGGCATGGCCCCGGTCGCGGTGGAGCGCGCCGGGTGGCTGGCCGGTATGCCGGTGGGCCCGCTGGCGGTGCATGACGAAACCTCGTTGGTACTGTCCCAGAAGATCCGCAAGACGCATGAGGCACTGGACGAACGGCTTGGCGTCGAAAACGGGTTCTCCATCGACATGGAGGCTGGCAATCCCATTGTCGACGCGATGATCGAACAGGGTCGCGGCGGGCGCCATTACGGCGGCGGCTTCTACGAATACGCCGCTGACGGGTCGAAATCCTTGTGGAAAGGGCTGGACCAGTTTGCGAAAGGCAATGCCGAAATGGGGATGGAGGACGCCATCGACCGGCTGCTCTATCGGCAAGCGATCGAAACCCTGCGCTGCCTGAACGAAGGCGTGCTGCGCACCGAGGTCGAGGCCAATCTGGGCGGCATCTTTGCCATCGGATTCCCGGCCCATACCGGCGGCGCGATCCAGTTCATACGCGGCATTGGCATCGACCGTTTCGCCGCCCGCGCCGCCGAATTGGCCGAAACCTATGGGGCACGCTTTGCGCTGAATGCATCGGATTTCGACATTCTGCGCGAAAAACAGGTCGTGGCGGCATGAGCGGACCTCTGACGGGGCTGAAAGTGGTCGAAATGCAGGGGCTTGGCCCGGCACCATTGGCCGGGCAGTTCCTGTCCGATCTCGGTGCCGAGGTCATTCTGATCGCGCGCAAATCGGGACGGGCCGATCCAGCCGATATCAACAATCGCGGTAAGCGGTCGGTGGCTCTGAACCTGAAAGACCCCGACGGGGTCGATGCGGCATTGCAGCTGATCGACCGCGCTGATGTGGTAATCGAAGGGTTCCGGCCCGGGGTAATGGAACGGATGGGGCTGGGGCCTGATATTTGTCAGGCGCGCAATCCCGCGCTGGTCTTTGCCCGGATGACCGGTTGGGGTCAGGATGGGCCGCTGTCACAAACCGCCGGGCATGACATCAATTATCTGGGCCTGACCGGGGTGTTGAACGCCATCGGCAAAAAGGACGAACCGCCGATTCCACCGCTGAATATCGGTGCCGATTATGCCGGTGGCACCATGTTCCTGCTGCTGGGCATCCTGTCGGCACTGTTCGAACGGCAGGGATCGGGCAAGGGACAGGTGATCGACGCGGCGATGGTCGATGGTGCGCCCGCGCTGCTGGCGCTGGTCCATTCGATGATCGCACAGGGCCGCTGGGGCGAGGACCGCGAAAGCAACTGGCTGGACGGTGGCGCGCCGTTTTACCGGACCTATGAATGCGCCGATGGCAAATTTGTCTCGGTCGGCGCGCTGGAACCGCAGTTCTTTGCCCAACTGGTCGATCTGGCCGGGCTGCCGCAGGATGAAAAACCGACCCAATATGACGAAACGTTATGGCAGCCACGGCGCGAAAGCTATGCCAAGCTCTTTGCCACGAAGACGCGTGCGGAATGGACCGAGATTTTCGATGGCAGCGATGCCTGTGTCGGCCCGGTGCTGAGCTGGAGCGAAGCCCCCGAGCATCCGCATATGAAGGCGCGCGGCGTATTCGCCGAAGTGAACGGGGTGACACAGGTTACCCCTGCCCCGCGTTTCGACCGCACCCCGCCGGGACCGGTGGGCCAACCGCCCGCCCCGGGCGCCGATACCGACAGCGTTCTGGCCGAGCTTGGCTATGACGCCGACATGATTGCCAACCTCCGTGAGCGCGGGGTGTTGAGCTGAGGAGGACTGAAATGAGCGACGTGATCCGCATCGAAAAGGACGGGGCGATTGCCACTGTCACCCTGAACCGGCCCGAGGCGTTTAACGCCATCAATGCCGACCTGCGCAGCGCGCTGATTGCGGCGGTGGCCGAGATCGACGCCGATGACGCCCTCCGGGTGGTCATCCTGAAGGGCGAAGGCCGCGGCTTCTGCGCCGGGGCTGACCTGAAAGGCGGGCTGGACCCCAAGGTCGACAATATGCTGGAAACCCAATACCGCCCGTCGCTGGAAGGCATCGCCAATTCGTCCAAGATCTGGATCGCGCAGGTGCATGGATCGGCCGCCGGGATCGGCGCAGCCTATGCGATGAATTGCGACATGGTGGTGATGGCCGACAATGCGTCGCTCTACATGGCTTTCGCCGCAATTTCGCTGGTGCCCGATGGCGGCAATACCTGGTTGTTGTTGAAGGGGATGGGCTATCACCGGGCATTGCAGGCAATCATCGAAGGGCAGAAAATCCCGGCTGCGGAGTGTCTGCAATACGGTCTGGTCAATCAGATCGTGCCCGAAGATCAGCTGGAGTCAGAGACCCGCGCACTGGCCGGGCGTATCGCCAATGCCGCGCCGCTGGCGGCTCAGGCGGCGAAACGGATTTTGCGCACAATCGGCGAAGGGTCCTTTGGCGACGCGTTCAGCGCCGAGGCGCGCGAACAGCAGGCGCTGACCAAATCGGACGATTTCCGCGAAGGCGTGCAGGCTTTCATCGAGAAACGCAAACCGGAATTCAAAGGTAAATAAGGATCTTACGATGACCCTCCCCACCCAATTGCAGAATTTGCGCATCCCGCTGATCGGCAGCCCTTTGTTCATCATTTCCAACCCCGATCTGGTGATTGCCCAGTGCAAGGCCGGGATCGTCGGGTCATTTCCCGCCCTGAATGCGCGGGAAAAGGATGGCCAGTCGCTGGACGAATGGCTGACCCGGATCACCGAGGAACTGGACCGCTACAATCAGGCCAATCCCGACACCCCCGCCGCACCCTATGCGGTCAACCAGATCGTGCACCGGTCCAACGAACGGCTGGAGCGCGATATCGAGATCTGCGTGAAACACAAAGTGCCGGTCTGGATCACATCCCTGGGCGCGCGGGTCGAGGTCAACGAGGCCGCCCATTCGGTCGGCGGCATCACCCTGCATGACGTGATCAATGACCGCTTTGCCCATAAGGCAATCGAAAAGGGCGCCGATGGGCTGATCGCGGTTTCTGCCGGGGCGGGCGGCCATGCCGGGGCGCTGTCGCCGCTGGCGCTGGTACGCGAAATCCGGGCGTGGTTCGACGGCCCGTTGTTCCTGTCGGGGTCGATTGCCACTGGCGACGCGTTGCTGGCCGCACAGGCGATGGGCGCCGATGGCGGCTATGCCGGGTCGGCCTTTATCGCCACGAACGAAGCCAACGCGGATGCCCGGTACAAGCAGATGATCACCGAATGCGGGGCCTCAGACATCGTGTATTCGGACCTGTTCACCGGGGTTTGGGGCAATTATCTGAAACCGTCCATTGCGGCGGCGGGAATGGACCCGGACAATCTGGAACGGTCGGACCCGTCGAAGATGGATTTTGGCACCGAGCGGGAAAAACCCAAAAGCTGGAAAGAAATCTGGGGATCGGGTCAGGGCATCGGCGCGATCAAGGACGTGGTCCCGGCGGCACAGCTGATTGACCGGATCGCGACGGAATATTTTGCCGCATTCGACCGGCTGACCGCGCAGGTCGGGCGCTATCGCTGACCTTGAAGGTGGTTTGGGGGGCGCTGCCCCCCGCGCTGCGCGCTCCCCCCCGGAGTATTTCAGGCAAGATGAAACCGGGGTCAGAGTTCGGGCTTGGCCGCCAGATCAGCGAGAATCGGGCAATCGGGGCGATTGTCGCCAGCGCAGGAGGACACCAGCGCGGCCAGCGTGACGCGCATCTGCTGTAATTCCTCCAGCTTGGCGTCGATCCGTTTCAGATGATCGCGGGCAATGTGTTTTACATCGGCGCTGGCCCGGCTTTGGTCTTCGTAGAGCGTCATCAACTGACGGCAGTCTTCGATGCTGAAACCAAGTGCGCGGGCACGGCCCAGAAACGCCAGCTTATGCAGGTCGCTGGTCTGAAAACTACGATAGCCATTGGCGCTGCGCTGCGGCTTGATCAGGCCAATATCTTCGTAATAGCGAATGGTTTTCGCAGGCAGGCCAGAGAGGCGGGCGACATCCCCGATATTCATGCGGTTTCCTTTCCAGTGAAAGCGGGCGGCACGAAGCGCAGGCGCAGCGCGTTGGTCAGCACGAAGATGCTGGACATTGCCATCGCCCCCGCCGCCAGCATCGGCGACAGCTGCCAGCCCAGGGCGGAATAGAACAGCCCCGCCGCGACCGGGATCAACACGGTGTTATAGCCGAAGGCCCAGAACAGGTTTTGGCGGATATTGCGCATCACCCGGGCCGACAGGTCAAAGGCCGACACCACGCCGGTCAGATCGCCAGACATCAGCACCACGTCGGCGCTTTCGATCGCCACGTCGGTGCCGGTGCCGATGGCGATGCCGATATCGGCCGCCGCCAGTGCCGGGGCGTCGTTGATACCATCGCCGACAAAGGCGAGCGGCCCTTCGGCGCGCAGTTTCTCAAGCGCGTCGACCTTGTCCTTGGGCAGCAGTTCGGCCATGACGTGATCGATGCCAAGTTCCTTGGCGATGGCCTGCGCGGTGGCCTGATTATCGCCGGTCAGCATCGCCACCTTGAGTCCCATCCGGTGCAGCGCGGCAATGGCGGCGCGGCTGGTTTGCTTGATCGGGTCGGAAACCGCCAGAGCGGCGACGAGCTGGCCGTCAATCGCGGCATAGAGCGGCGTTTTGCCTTGTGCCGCCATCGCCTGCGCGGCCGGTTCCAGCGCCGTGATATCCACCTTGCGCCGCGTCATCAGCCGGGCCGCCCCGACCATCACCCGCTGCCCCTCGACGGTGCCGAGCACGCCGTAACCAGTCACTGATCCGAATTTTTCCACCAGCGGCAGGTCCGGCCCTGCGGCGGCGGCAATCGCGGCTGCGATGGGATGTTCTGACTGGGCCTCGACCGCCGCGATCATGCGCAGCACGCCGTCGCGGTCGGCGCCTTGGGTCACGACCAGATCGGTCAGCACTGGGTGGCCTTCGGTCAATGTGCCGGTTTTATCGAGAGCCACGGTTCTGACCCCTTGCAGCGCCTGCAGCGCATCGCCTTTGCGGAACAACACGCCCAGTTCGGCGCCGCGCCCGGTGCCCACCATGATCGAGGTCGGCGTGGCCAGCCCCATCGCGCAGGGACAGGCGATGATCAGCACCGCGACACCGGCCACCAGCGCATGGGGCAATGCCGGGGCCGGGCCAAACGAAAACCACACCAGAACAGTCAACAGCGCCACCGCCATGACTGCCGGGACGAACCACAGGGTGATCTTGTCGACCTGCGCCTGAATCGGCAGTTTGGCGCCCTGCGCGTCTTCGACCATGCGGATGATCTGGGCCAGCATGGTGTCGGCGCCGACTTTTTCGGCCCGCAGCCGCAATGCGCCGGTGCCGTTGACGGTGCCGCCGACCACCATTGCACCCGTGTCCTTGGCCACCGGGATGGGTTCGCCGGTGATCATGCTTTCATCGACATAGCTTTGCCCCGACAGCACGGTGCCATCGACTGCGACCCGTTCGCCGGGGCGGACCAGCACAATATCGCCCTGAACAACCTCGGCCAGCGGAATGTCGGTGGCCGCGCCGCCGCGTTCGACCCGGGCTGTTTTGGGCTGCAATCCAACCAGTTTGCGGATTGCTGCGCCGGTGCGGCCCTTGGCGCGGGCTTCGAGAAACCGGCCCATCAGAATCAGCACCACGATGACAGCGGCGGATTCGTAATAGACCGCCCGGCTGGCGGCCGGCAGCATGGCGGGCAGGAAGGTGGTCACCAGAGAAAACCCATAGGCGGCCGCGGTGCCAACGGCGACCAGCGCGTTCATGTCAGGCGCCCCGCGCAGCAGCGCCGGAATGCCTTTTTGGTAAAACACCCGGCCCGGGCCGATCAGAACCAGCGTGGTCAGGGCGAATTGAAACAGCCAGCTGTTTTGTTGTCCGATGGTGGCGTTGATCCAGTGGTGAAAGGGCGGAAACAGATGACCGCCCATTTCAAGCAGGAACACCGGCAGTGCCAGTGCCGCGGCGAGCAGAAATTTCCGTTTCAACGCATCGGCTTCGGCCGCTTTGCGGTTTTCCGTTTGGGGCTGGGCATCGACGGCAAAGGTGGCCTCATAGCCCGCCTGTTTGACCGCGTGCAGCGCTTTTGCTGGATCGAAGTTGCCGTCGAGGACCGTGATTTGAGCGGTTTCCGTCGCCAGGTTCACCTGCGCCGCGATCACCCCGGGCACCGATGCCAGCGCCTTTTCGACATGGCCGACGCAGGAGGCGCAAGTCATGCCGGAGATGCTGAGCCTGCGGTCGGTCTGCCGGGCCGGGTAGCCCGCCTTGTCCAGCGCCGCGATCAGCCCCGGCGCGTCGGCGGGGGCGTGAAACCGGATTTGCGCGGTTTCATTGGCCAGATTGACCGCGGCGGTTTCCACCCCGTCCACGGCGCTCAGGGCGTTTTCGACCCGACCGACACAGGCCGCGCAGGTCATGCCTTCGACGGGGATTCTAAGGGTTTCGCTGGCTTGGGTCTGCGTTGTCATGGGGCACCTTTGGCTGTTCCTGACAGGAGAGATAGTGGTTCCATCTACTGGAAGGTCAAGGGCGTCGCGACATTTTTGCAAAAATCGATACTGGCCCTTGACCTTCCAGCGCAGGAAGCCGCCATTTGGGAATTAATCGCGACGACTTGCATGGAGATGAACCCGTGACCACCTTTACCGTGCCCGAAATGAACTGTGGCCATTGCACCGCCAAGATCGAGGAATCGGTGCAAGAGACCGATCCCACTGCTTTGTTGAGCTTCGACCTGAGCAACCGCCAGGTCGACATCGACAGCGGCGATGACAATGATGTTTTGCTGAATGCGATCAAGGCGGCAGGGTTCGACGCAACCCTAGCCTAAGCGACAAAGCGAGAGGGCGCGGCGGCAGCGTTAAGTTCAGACCGGGTCCGGTAACGTTACCGCTTTCCCGCTTGCGTCTTTGTCCGATGTGTCGGACCATCCCGGACATGGGCAAAAAAGTTCTGCTGAAAGACGTTGCACTGCTCGCCGGGGTTAGTGACATGACCGCTTCGCGGGCGCTGCGCGGCGCATCGGACGTTTCCGGCGCGACCAAACAAAAGGTCGAGGAAGCCGCGCTGAGTTTGGACTATGTGCCAAATCGCATTGCCGGGGCATTGGCATCCCAGCGGGTCAATTTGGTTGGCGTAGTGGTGCCATCCCTGTCCAGTCAGGTGTTTCCGACGGTGTTATCGGGGATTTCCGACCGGCTGAACGGCAGCCCGCTAAAACCGGTGATCGGAGTATCGGGTTACGATCTGGACGAAGAAGAAGCGGTGATCCGCGAAATGTTAAGCTGGCGGCCGTCAGGATTGATCGTGGCCGGGTTGGAACATACCGATGCGGCGCGGCGAATGATGATGGCCGCAGATTGCCCGGTGATCGAAATAATGGATGTCGACGGCGACCCGGTCGCCCATTGTGTCGGCATATCCCATATTGAGGCCGGGCGCGCTATGGCCCGCGAAATCGTCAAGCGCGGCTACCGGCGGATCGGCATCGTCAGCACCCGCGCCACGCGCGATTTCCGCGCACACAAACGGATGGACGGGTTTCAGGCCGAACTTTCCGATCTGGGGCTGGAGCCGGAAGACAGCGTTTTCCATATCGGCGCGTCATCAGTCGAAACCGGTCGGCAGCTGACCGGCGAGATTCTGAACCGCAGCCCCGGTCTGGATTGCCTGTATTTTTCCAGCGACCTGATGACGATCGGGGCCTATATGCATTGTCTGGCCGAAGGCCTGTCGGTGCCCGGCGATATTGCGCTGGCGGGTTTCAACGATCTGGAAATGCTGCAGGGTCTGCCGCTGCAACTGGCCACCGCCGACGCGCATCGGTTCGAGATCGGCCAAAAGGCGGCCGCAATTGTTCTGGATTGTTATGACAGGCCCGGCGGAGAGGCGCGGACCGAAACCCTGCCGCCGACCATTCGCCCCGGACAATCGATTTAGACACTCAGACCTGCCCGGCGCGCAAGATGGTCCCGGCCCGGGCCAGATCGTCGGGTGTGTTGACGTTGAAAAACCATTGCGACGCCTGCGGGTCGTCAAAGACCGCCTCTGCCGCGCCTTGGGCATCGGCCCAGAGCATCATCTTACGTGCGCCCTGCTGCAATGCCGCACGCAGATCGTCGCGCAGATCGACCGGCCACAGACCAAAGGTCGGATGCAGCCGCCGGTTTTCAGCATCATCGCCCCGACCTGCGGGCGGAACCGGTCGATCACCTGTGTCAGCAATGGCTGCCCGGCCAAGGTCAACAGGCATTTGTCGCCGCAGCCCATGCGCCACGCCGATCCACCTGCCAAAATCACCCCGGGAATGCGCCCTGTCATCGCCCTGCCGTACCTGATTGCGGCTGCGCACCGTGGTTGGCAGAGAAACAGGTCGGCGCGCGGCTGGCAACGTCCGACATGGACAGTCGCCGGTCGCTATCTTAAGGTCGCGCCATGTCCGACCCGTTGGAAATTGATGCTTTGGGCCTGCTGTGCCCGCTGCCGGTTTTGCGCCTGCGCAAACGGATCGCGGGCCTTCCTGCGGGGTCGCGGGTCGCGCTTTTGGCCGACGATCCGGTCGCAGTGATCGACATCCCGCATTTCTGCAACGAAGCGGGGCATGAGTTTGTCAGCGCGGAAAAGCTGGACGGCCCCATACCCGAGGGACGGGTGCCGCAGCGGTATCTGCTGGTGACGGGGTAGCTTTGCCCCTCGCAACAGAGTGAGATCACTAATGGCGCGGCCCGTTCGCCCGGATCGCGCCAGTTTGAGGTTATGCACTCGACCTAGCGCAGCGCACCCTTTTCTGCGGCCTGCGCCGGAACCAACGCGCGCACGAGGTCTTTCATATGCAGGATGCCGACATCGACCCCATCCTTTTGCACCTTGAAATGATGCGTGGTGTCACCGCCCGACATCTGGATCAGCTTTTCCAGATTGTCATTCACATCAACAACGCCAGCAAATTCCGTTTCTCCGTTCAAAGGCGACATCACTGAGCGCACCCGCAGCACCCGGGCACGGTTGATGTCGCTGACGAAGTCTTCGATATACGGATCGTTGGGATTAAGCAGGATGTCCTGCGGTTCGCCCTGCTGCACCACATAGCCATCCTTCAGGATCACCAGGTGATCGGCCAGTTTAAGAGCCTCGTCCAGATCGTGGGTGATGAAGACGATGGTCTTTTGCAGTTCCTTTTGCAGTTCCAGCAGCAGGTCCTGCATGTCGGTGCGGATCAGCGGATCAAGCGCCGAGAACGCTTCGTCCATCAGCATGATGTCGCTGGCCGCCGCCAGCGCCCGGGCAATCCCGACCCGTTGCTGCATACCGCCCGACAGCTGATGCGGATAGTGATCCTCGTAACCGTCCAGCCCGACCCGGGCCAGCCAGGTCCGGCCATTGGTTTCCGCCGAGGCTTCGTCTTCGCCCCGGACCAGTCGCGGCATTCCGGCATTCTGCAACACCGTGCGATGCGGCAACAATGCGAATTTCTGGAACACCATCGACATTTTTTCGCGGCGAAGCTTGCGCAGCTGGTCTTCGTTGTAGTCCAGCACATTTTCACCATCGACGATGACTTCGCCGCTGGTCGGTTCGATCAACCGGTTGAGGTGCCGGATCAGGGTTGATTTCCCCGATCCCGATAGCCCCATGATCACGGTAATTTCCCCGGCCTGCATATCGACATTGATGTCCTGCAGGCCGAGCACATGGTTATAGGTGTCCAGCAGTTCGGGCTTGCCCATGCCGGCATGGACATGCGGTAACATCGATTTCGGGTCGGACCCGAAGATCTTGTACAACTTGCGGATCGAAATTTTGGGATCGTTGCTCATGTCCCTGTCCTTACCGCTTTTGCGTTACGTTGATGCGCCCGAGGGACGCCTTGGTCACCCGGTCCAGCAAGATTGCCAGCAACACGATGCCAAAGCCCGAGACCAGACCGACGCCCAATTCCAGATTACGAATACCGCGCAGCACAAGCACACCCAGACCGGGGGCGGACACCAGAGACGCGATCACAACCATTGCAAGGCTCATCATGATGGTTTGATTGACCCCGGCCATGATATTCGGCATCGCCAGCGGGATCTGCACCCCCCATAATTTCTGTCGGTCGGTCATGCCATAGGCATCGGCGGCTTCGATCACGTCCTGATCGACCAGCCGGATTCCCAGATCGGTCAGCCGGATCACCGGCACCACCGCATAAAGGATGATGGCGATACCGTAGAGTTTCGATTCCGTCACCGAGAACAGGAAGATCAGCGGGATCAGATAGACGAAGGTCGGCAAGGTCTGCAACATATCGAGCACCGGTAAGGACAGTCGTTGCAACGTGTTACTTCGCGACATGAGAATCCCTATGGGCACGCCCAGCAACACGCTGAACCCGGTACAGACGAAGATAATCGACAGGGTCTGAATCGCTGGCACGTAGTGATCGATAAAGGCCATGAAGAAGAAGGACATGGCAACGAAGACGATCAGGCCAATGGACCGCGTCGCGAACCAGACCGCGATCAGCAACAACGGGATGACCACGAACCACGGAATCGTTTCGAACAGCCACAGCGACCCATCCAAGGCCCAGCTCAGCGGTTGGGAAATCGGATCGAGAACCACTTTCAACGGGTTCTTGATTGTCAGGAACAATTGCTCGACCCAACTGGTCATGTCGCGGGTACGCGCCACCGCGTCACAGGACCGGTTCAATTCGTCAAGCGACGGGAACGGCGTGTCCCAGAAGGACACTGCCGGGGTCTCTCCTGCGGTTCCTGATGCTGTCTGACCAGACCTTGCCAGCAGCTGCGCCATGGTCATCGGTGCGTCAGTCTTGTTTTGCGAACACCAGTCCTGCAGACCCAATGTGTTGAACAGCCAATCATAGGTGGCCATGTCTTTCCCCCTGTTGTTTTTTTTGGCCGGGTCCAGCCCCGGCAATAACGAAGGGCGCCCGTTTGGGCGCCCTTCCCCCAGACCTGATTATTGTAACAGGCCCGAAAGTTTTTCCTTGGCGGCATCGTTGATCCAGGCGCCCCAGACATCCGGCCGCGTGGTCAGGAAATTCACCGTGGCCTCTTCGGTCGAGGCGGTGTTGGCCTCTTTCCATGCGAGGATACCGTTCATCTGCGCGTTGGTGAAAGACAGGTTTTTCATGAACGCCGCTTCCTCGGGATGGCTTTCGAGGAAGGCCGTGGTCACGATGGTCTTGACCGGGCTGACGGGATATTCCGATTTGCCGACACCGCGATCGGGGCATTCGGGATCGGAGTCACAAGCATGGACCTCGGCGTTGTATTCACCGAGATCGATCTTCACCATCGGGTATTTACCCAGGATCGCGGTCGGACCCCAGTAATAGCCGAACCAAGGTTCCTTGTTTTCAAATGCCGCCGCGATGGCAGAGGCAAGGGTTTCGCCGGACCCGTGCTGGAACACTTCGATACCGGCATCGACGACGCCGAACGCCTTGGTTTTGGAATCGTTGGCGCGCTGGCAGCCCCAGCCTTCGGGGCACTGGTGGAACCGGTTACCGACCAGTTCGGGGTTGGCAAGGATGCCTTCCAGCGTACCGGCTTCGGGATGTTCGTCGACGACGAATTTGGGCACCCACCAGCCTTCGACACCACCATCGGACAGGACATCGGTCAGCGTCGTAATTTTGCCTTCGGCTTCCAGTTTTTCGTAGGACGGCGCGCCGTTGATCCACAGCTCGGTCACGATGTCCGGTTCGCCGGTTTCGGCAACCGAGGCCAGCGCCGGAACTGTCGAGGACGGGATCATCTCGACAGTGCAGCCATAACCCTGTTCGAGAACGAACTTGGCCACGCCGGACACGACCTGACTTGAGGCCCAGTTCATTTCGGTCATGGTGATTTCGCCGCAATCGGCGGACGCGGCCCCGGCGGACAGAGCGATAGCCGCCGCAGCGGCGCCGTTTTTAAGAATTTTCTTCGACATCAAGATGCCTCCTCGTTGGATAGAATTAGGTTGATTTCGTTCCGTGCCCCGGACCCGACAGTCGGCAGGGGCGTTATCGGTGATTGGCTAGATCGGGAAGTTTCAAGCCTATGGCATGGGCTGACCAGTTGGGCGGAGTTCGATCACTCCACCACGCCACATCCCGGCATTTCTGCCGATGTTTCCGCCAGGCCGGGGAGAACGCTATTTGGTCGCTGCCTTGCACTGCGCCTCAAGGGAACATTATTTGACTCGGTGGTTCAAGAGCGTTGTTGTAGAAAGTTTTTTTCTGTCCCCGAGGAAAGTTACAGCCGTATTCGGCATCTTCCCCACTGCAATCAAATTGCCCCAACGTCAGCAGCACTGCCCCGCAATAAGCGTCTTGGCGTCCCTTCTTTGCGTCCCTCCTATGCCAGTCAAACATGCACACAGCGTTCAAGGTTTCACAGACCAAACTTCCCCTCTGCACGGAGTCAGACTGCCCGATTGAACACTACTGTCCAGGATAGCATACGACAAGAGAAGGTTTAAAAGCGACACAACTTGTCAAAACGCGACGCGCCTGCCGTTAGGGCGACGTGGTCTACGCTGCGACCCAATCGCAGAAGAACGTCAAGGCGTCGTCAAGATTGCGTTGCGCCTGTCGACTCAGCCCCTCTTTGACCTCGCCGAAGTCCTGACCGGTAATGCCAAGGACGAAAGCAGCGGGCGTGACATCGTAAAGAGTGCGGGCCAAGGTCAGCACCGCCTCGGGCGACAACGCGTGGCTGGTGATTTCGGCGTCAGTGACGGCGGCCGAGGCTTTGAACTGAAACGCCCCCTCATCCGCGATCAGCGCATCGGCAAAAACGACCCGATCGGCCCCGGCCACTGCCAGTGCATGATCGACCGTCAGCTGATAATCAATCATCACCCTGACCCCCGGCAGTGCAGCCCGTTCGATACGTTCGGCAAAGGCCGGACCCAGCCCATCATCGCCACGTCCGGGATTGCCATAGCCGATAAGCAGCATCAGCTGGCCCGCCGGTCCAGCAAACTGCCATCGAAATCGAACAGTTCAACCTGCAACGGCATCTGCCCCAGCGCGTGGGTGGCGCAGGACAGGCAGGGATCATAGGCGCGGATCGCAACCTCGATATGGTTCAGCATGCCTTCGGTAATCTGCGGCTGGCCGGACAGGTATTTCACCGCCACATCCTTGACTGCGCGGTTCATACCTTCGTTATTATGGGTGGTCGACACGATCAGGTTGCAATAGGTGACCTGATCGTTTTCATCGACCTGATAGTGATGGATCAGGTTGCCGCGTGGTGCCTCGAGCACGCCAATCCCTTCGGACCGACGTTCGCCGGTGGCGCGCAGATCGGTGCCTTGCAGGTCGGGATCGTGCAGTAATTCGTCAATCTTTTCGACGCAATGCAGGACCTCGATCATCCGGGCCCAGTGATTGGCCAGCACCGCATGTTGCGGCAATCCGTGATTGGTTGCCATCAGATCGGCGCGGGCGGCATCGGCCAGCGGGGTGTCGATGAAACTGGCGGTGTTCATCCGCGCCAGAGGGCCAACACGATACCAGCCATCGTCGGGGCCGAGATCCTTGATGAAGGGGAACTTCATATAAGACCACGACCGCACATCTTCGGTCAGCGCATCGTGATAGCGGCGGGTGTCGAGATGATCGAAAATCGTATCGCCATCCGAAGACAGCGCCCGCAGGTTGCCGTCATAAAGGTCCAGCGCGCCGTCGCCGTCACGCACCATCGACATGTAATGCGACGGGAAGGCCGCGAAACCCTGCACCAGTTCGACATTGTCCAGCATGTACCCCCGCGCCAACGCCAGCGCGTCCTGTGCCCACAGGCGCATATCGCCGATCTGCGCCAGCAACGCATCGCGGGTTTCGATGGGCAGATTTTTATTGATGCCGCCGGGAATAGCGCCAGTGCCGTGAATTTTCTTGCCCGCCGTGGCCTCAATGATGTCCTGACCGAATTTGCGCATCATGATGGCGCGGCGGCCCAGTTCGGGCTGATCCTTCAGCACCTCGAATATGTTGCGTTTTTCCGCCGGGGCACCGAAGCCGAACAACAGGTCCGGCGCGGCGAGATGGAAGAAATGCAAAACGTGGCTCTGCATCACTTGGCCGTAATGCATCAAACGGCGCATCTTTTCCGCCGTCGGCGGCAATTGATCGACGCCACAGATCATGTCCATCGCCTTGGCCGCCGCCAAGTGATGGCTGACCGGGCAGATACCGCAAAGCCGTTGCACGATCACCGGCACTTCCCACAGCAGACGGCCACGGATGAACCGTTCGAAGCCACGAAATTCAACGATATGCAACCGCGCCTCGTCGACTTGTCCCTCGGCATCGAGGTGGATGGTCACCTTGCCATGACCCTCGACCCGGGTGAGTGGCGAGATTTCGATCAGTCTTGGTTCCGTCATGTCATCATGTCCTAGTCAAACCTGATCTGTTCGCGCTCGAAGCCGTGGAACTTACCCGCCAGCAGCCCGGCAAGGGTTTCATAGATGACATCGCCCGACGGCGCGCAACCGGGGATGTTATAATCGATCTCGACCACCTCGGAACAGGGATAGACCTCGTCCAGCAACAAGGGCAAAGCCGGGTCGTTGGGCACCTGATGGGTGGTGTTGCGAATGTAGCGGCCGGTGATATAGGCCTCTTCAAGACATTCGCGCAGCGGCGCGTCGGAATGCATGATGGCGTTGCGCATCGCTGGCAACCCGCCCATGATCGCGCATTGGCCGATGGCGATCAGCACATCGCAATTGCGCCGGAAATCGCGCAGCACATGGACGTTTTCTTCATTGCAGCAGCCGCCCTCGATGATGCCGATATCGCAGCGCCGGGTGAACCGCTTGATGTCGGTCAGTGGCGAGCGGTCGACTTCGACCAGCTTCATCAGTTCGATCAGCCGCTCGTCGATGTCGAGGATCGCCATGTGACAGCCGAAACAACCCGCCAGCGAGGCGGTGGCAATCCGTGCCTTGCGCTGCTCAGTCACGCTTCTTCTCCTCGATCTCGTGGCCGATCAGGCCGGTGTCGAATTCGCGTTCGCCAATGGGAGTGGAAAAGCCGATCCCCTTGCGGATGATGCAGCCCACCGGGCAGACCTCTTTCGAGATGGCGAAATCGGTGATCGCGGCATCGGTATCGGCCAGGTCAGCGCCGTTCACCGCGACCCGGCGGTTGATTCCGCGCCCGACATAGCCGAACACGCCCTTGCCATCGACTTCCTCGCTGGCGCGAATGCAACGGCCGCAGGTGATGCAGCGATTGGTATCGAGCGCGATATCGGGATGGCTGGCATCCAACGGCCGACTGGGTTCGAGATAGGGAAACTTCGTCGGATGCGTCATGTCGAGCCGGTAAGCCATCGCCTGCAATTCGCAATTACCACTGGCCTCACAGATCGGGCACAGGTGATTGCCTTCGTGAAACAGCATTTCGACCAGATCGCGGCGCAGCTTGGTGATATGCGGGGTTTCATTTTCCACCGCTTGGTCCGGCTGTGCGGGCTGGGTGCAGGCGGACACGCTGCGCCCGCCCGCCTTGACGGTGCAGACCCGGCACGATCCCTGATGGCGCAACCCTTCGTGATCGCAAAGCCTCGGGATGTAGATGCCGGCGGCATCGGCGGCCTCCATGATGGTCTGGCCGTCCTTTGCCTCGACCTCGATTCCGTCGATGGTAAAGCTGAACCCGGTCATTTGCTGTAATCCTCGTCGAAAATTGTCGATCGGCGCTTGGCCAGATGGCGGGCGTCGTCGATGGCCGACTGAATGTCGAAACTGGCGCGGATACGGTCCTTGGACGGTTTGGCCGTCGCCGCGTAGACCAACGGGAAATTTTCCAGCGTGGTCAGGATCGGGTTGGGCGATGTGGTGCCCAGCCCGCAGCGGCTGGTTTCGATAATGGTGCCGGACAGATCCCTGAGGTACTCGATGTCCTCGGGATTGGCCAACCCCTTGCGGAACTTACCGATGGCACGCTGCAAGAACACGTTGCCGACCCGGCACGGCGTACAATAGCCGCAGCTTTCATGCACGAAAAACGACATATAATATTCGACGATTTCCAGGATATTGCGCTGTCCGTTGAAGACGATCACCGCGCCCCCCGTTGCCAGATCGTCGAAGCTGAGACAGCGGTCGAACTGATCGCGGGCGATCATGGTGCCCGACGGCCCGCCGACCGCCACCGCCGCCGCGTCTTCGCCCCCCGCCATCGCCAGCAATTCGCGCACCGAATGGCCGTAGGGCAATTCGTAGATGCCGGGATTGAGGCAGTCGCCCGACACGCTGAACAGCTTGGTGCCGTGACTGCCTTCATGGCCCATGTCGAAAAACCACTGCGCGCCTTGGTCTAGGATACGGGCGGCATGGCAGAAGGTTTCGACGTTATTGACCACCGTGGGCAACCCCAGATAGCCCTGCGTCACCGGAAAAGGCGGGCGCGTTTTCGGTTCCCCCGGCAACCCTTCACAAGACGAAATCAGCGCCCCTTCCTCGCCGCAGATATAAGCCCCTGCGCCAAGTTGCAGCCGGATGTCGAAATCGAACCCGTCCTGCCCCATGATCGCCTGCCCCAACAGGCCCTTTTCGCGGCGATCCTTTAGGGTTTCCTCGATCAATTCGCGCAGGTAAACATATTCACCGCGCAGATAAAGGATGCCTTCGTTTGCGCCGACGGCGCGGGCGGCGATGGTCATGCCTTCAATCAGCAGGTGCGGCCGTTCGGTCAGCAGAACCCGGTCCTTGAAGGTGCCCGGTTCGCCTTCGTCGGCGTTGCAGATGATGACGCGGCGATCGGCCCCGGCCCCGGCGGCAAAGCGCCATTTGCGCCCGGTGGTGAACCCCGCACCGCCGCAGCCGCGCAAGCCGCTGGCCTCAATCTCGTCGATGATCCGGTCCGGCGCCATGTCCAGCGCCTTTGCCAACCCGGCCCCGTCTGGCACCGGGCACAGCAGGGACGCCCCGGCATGGCGGATATTGTTTTTAACCTGACGGCTGGCACGCTCATGCGGGGTCATGCCGTCGAAGTCCTGCGAAATCAATTCTTCCGGTCTTTGTCCCGCCTGCAACAGCGCGACAATTTCGGCCGCCCGGTCCGGTGTCAGATTGGTCAGCACGATATCGTTGACCATCGCCGCCGGGGCCTGATCGCACAACCCGATACAGGGGGTGTATTCCAGCGACACCGCCCCGTCGGCGGAGGTTTCGCCGAGCTTGATGCCCAACCCTTCTTCGAACGCCGCCACAACCTGCGGCATACCCGCGAAACGGTCGATGATGTCGTCGCAAAGCCGGATCGTGACCCGGCCCCGGGGCTGCTGCGACAGGAAAGAATAAAAACTTGCCACGCCTTCGACTGCGATCCGGCTCAACCCGGTACGGTCGGCGATCATCTGCATCGTCTCGGGTGAAATCCAGCGGCATTCATCCTGCACCGAACGCAGAATATCGAGCATACGGTGAGGATCGTTGCCCACCGCGTCGCAAATTGCACCGATCAGCGCGGTTTGATCAGCGCGCGAAGGCTGGTTTGATCGTGTTTCCATGGTTCGGCCACCTTTGGTTCCGACGACAGGCCAACAGCTTTTGCCAGCGGAACACAAATCCGGCGGCAACAAAAGATGCGGTCAGGAAAAAGGCGAAGACCCGCCTGACCTGTTCCCCCAATGCCGCAAATTCCCGCGCTCAGCCCAGCCGTTCGGCAAGATAGGCCACCGCCTTGTCCAGCGTTTCGATCCTGGTGTAATCGGCTTCGGGAATGTCCACGCCGAGCCGTTCGTGCAGCGCCGTGACCAAGTTCAGGACATCCATGGAATCGAGTTCCAGATCGTCCTGAATGTGATCGTTACCGCCGACATCATCGGCGACGATATCGGGCGCAACCGAAGTCAGTTCTTCGAGAAAGGCAGTTCTAAGCTCGTCTTCGGTCATAAATCCTCCGGGCTTTGCAGCAATGTGTCGATTTGTTTCAGGAATTTCGCGCCACGGCGGCCATCGCTGACGCGGTGATCGGCGGCAAGCGTGACGTGGACGCACATGCGCGCCATCACCGCGCCGCCCACGACGCGCGGTGCTGGGCGCGGGGTGCCGAAGGCGACGATGGCCACCTGCGGCGGATAGATCACGGCGGTCATGCCGTCGACGCCGTTTTCGCCAAGACTGGACAGGGTGATTGTTCCGGCCGTCATTTCCGATCCCTTCAACCGGCCCGACCGCGCCCGCGCCACCAGATCGCGCATCGCCGCCATCAGTTGATCAAGCGGCAGCGAAGCGGCATCCATGATCGCCGGCGCAATCAGCCCGCCGCCGCGCAGCGCCACCGCGATTCCGGCATTGACGGTTTCCGACCGCTGGAAAGTACCGTCTATATATTGCCCGTTCATCCCTTTCACGCCCGCTGCGGCCAGCGCCATCGCCTTGACGAAAAGCGTGCCCATCAGGATGCGGCCCTCGGGTGGACAATCCGCATTTCGGGCACGCAACCAGTCGTCCGCGGCCTGCAGGTCGATTTCGTGTTCCAGATAGTAATGCGGGATTTCGTGTTTGGACCGTGTCATCGCCGCCGCGATGGCGTCGCGCATGGCATCCAGATCGAGCCCCTGCTTGGTCGGTTTGCGCTTGCCCGTCCCGGCCTGATCCACGTCGGCGAGAACAATGGCCCCGCCGGGGCCGGTCCCTGCCACACCCGACAGATCGACCCCGATTTCCGCCGCCCGCGCCCGTGCAGCAGGCGAGGCCGGGATTTCCCCTGCATCCGCCAACACGGGCGGCGGCGCGGCAAAGGGTTTCGCCGGTTGTTCTACGGTCGCGGGTTTGGGTTCGGGCATGGCGGCGGGCGCAGCCGCCTCCCCTTCGCCCCGGATCACCGCCAAGGGCGCGCCGACCGGGAATGTGCGTCCCAAGGCGGCGTCGATCCGTTCGACCACGCCGTCTTCGAAAATCTCGATCTCGATCGCGCCCTTCTGGGTTTCTACCACCGCCACCACGTCGCCGCGCTTGACCGTATCGCCCGGCCCCACCAGCCATTCGACCAGCTTGCCGTCCTCCATGTCGGCGCCGAGCGAGGGCATCTTGAACACGCCCATGGCTCAGCCCTTCCCGAGCGCGGATTTGACGGCGGCGACGATGCCGGGCACCTGCGGGATCGAGGCGTCTTCGAGATGTTTTGGATAGGGGATCGGGACCTCTTCCGCACAGACCCGGCCCACCGGCGCATCCATGCGCCAGAACGCCTGTTCATGGATCCGGGCGGCGATTTCCGCCGACAGCGATCCCGAGCGCCAACCTTCGTCCACGATCACCGCGCGGCGGGTGCGCGCGACCGAGGCGATGATGGTCGCGTCATCCAAGGGACGCAAAACGCGCAGGTCGATCACCTCGGCCTCGATCCCGTCCTTGGCCAGTTCTTCGGCCGCGTCCAATGTCTTGTACAGCGATCCGCCATAGGTGATCAGGCTCACATCCTTGCCCGGACGGCGGATCGCGGCACTGTCGATATCGACCGGCCCGGCCTTGGCGTCGATGTCCCCGGTCATGTTGTACAGCATCACGTTTTCGAAGATCAGCACCGGATCGGGATCGGCAAGCGCGGTCCACAGCATCCCGCGCGCATCCTCCAGCGTTGCAGGTGCCAACACGCGCAAACCCGGAATATGCGCGTACCAGCCTTCCAGCGAATGGGAATGCTGCGCCGCCAGCTGTTTGCCCGCGCCGGTGGCCATACGGATCACCAGCGGCACCCCGAACTGACCGGACGACATGTGCCGGATGGTAGCGGCGGTATTCATGATCTGGTCCAGCGCCAGCAGGCTGAAATTCACCGTCATCAGTTCCACGATGGGCCGCATCCCCATCGCAGCCGCACCGATACCGAATCCGGTGAAACCGGATTCCGACAGGGGCGTGTCGCGGATGCGGTCTTCACCGAATTCCGCCATCAACCCCTTGGACACAGCGTAGCAGCCGCCATAGGCACCGACGTCTTCGCCCATCAGGAACACGCCGTCGTCGCGGATCATCGCGTCGCGGATGCCCTGCTTGACCGCCTCGCGATAGGTCATTTCGACCGTTTCACCCGAGGGAACGGAAGGTGCCAGCGGTTCGGGCCGGTCCTCTGCCGTGACGTGGCGGGTGAGGTCGGTCAGCGGTTCCCAGTCGGATTTTTCCGCAAAATCCACCGCGTCGGAGATTTCCGCGTCGATCCGGGTTTCCAGATCGGCAACGTCGGTGTCGTGGATCAGCCCCGCACCCATCGCCCATGTCTGAAACCGGAGGATCGGCCCGCGTTTGCGCCAAACCTCGATCTCGGCCTTGTCGCGGTAAAGTTGAGCGTCGAACATGGAATGGGCCCGAAACCGGTAGGTGCGGCATTCCAGAAAATAGGGATGTGCGGTTTCGCGGATCGCCGCCAGCGCCCGGCGCGCCGCCGCTTCGACCGCGACCACGTCATTGCCGTCGACCACTTCGGACGGGATGCCGTAACTGGCGGCCTTCTGATGGATATCGGTCTGCGATTCCGAACGGTCCAGCGCAGTACCCATAGCGTAACCATTGTTTTCACAGATGAAAAGCGCGGGCACCTGCCACAGCTGTGCCAGGTTCATGGTTTCGTGAAATTCGCCCTCGGCCACCGCACCTTCACCGAAGAAACAGGCGGTGACCGCCCCGGTGTCCTGCATCCGGTCGCCCAGCGCCAGCCCGCCCGCCAAGGGCAGACCGCCGCCGACGATGGCATTGCCGCCATAGAAATTTGCAGCCTTGTCGAACAGGTGCATCGACCCGCCACGTCCGCCGGAACATCCCGTCACCTTACCGTACATTTCGGCCATCACGGCCTTCATTGATACGCCCCGGATCAGCGCATGACCGTGTTCGCGGTAGGTGGCGACGATCCGATCCTCGGGCGTCAAATTCCGGATGACGCCGGCAGCGATCGCTTCTTCGCCATCATAAAGATGCAGGAAACCACGGATTTTTTCCTGCGTATAAAGCTCGGCGCATTTGTCTTCGAACTTGCGTACGCGCAACATCGCGCCCAGCAGGTCCAAAACATGTTCGCGCGACAGGCGGATCTTGGAAGTCATGATTCATCCGTCTCCAATGTGGAAATATCGCCCTCGGGCAGACCCAGTTCGCGCGCCTTCAACAGACGCCGCATGATCTTGCCCGACCGGGTTTTCGGCAGGGTTTTGCGAAACACCACTTCACGCGGGGCCACGGCAGGGCCCAGTTTCTTGCGGGCATGGCCGCGAATGTCGCGTTCCAGTTCCTCGGACGGCTCGAACCCGGGGTTCAGCGACACATAGGCCTTGACCACTTCACCGGCGGTTTCGTCCGGCAGGCCGATCACCCCGGCCTCGGCCACCGCCGGGTGTTCGATCAGGGCGCTTTCGACTTCGAACGGGCCGATCAGGTGGCCGGACGATTTAATCAGGTCATCGGCGCGGCCAACAAACCAGAAATATCCCTCTGCATCCTGCATCGCCAGATCGCCGGACAGATACCAGCCATCGCGGAAGGTTTTGTCATAGCGCGCCTGTTCATGCAGATAGGCACGCATCATCGACGGCCAACCGGGACGCAGCGCCAATTCGCCAACCCGACCGGGGGCGCATTCGCGCACCGGGCTGGCATCGGTATCGACCACCGCCGCAGTGATCCCCGGCAACGGTTTGCCCATCGATCCCGGCTTGATATCCATCGCGGCCAGATTGGCGATCATGATGCCGCCGGTTTCGGTTTGCCACCAATTATCGTGGAACGGGTGGCCGAACACCTGTTTGCCCCAAACCACCGCTTCGGGGTTGAGCGGTTCGCCCACGCTGGCCAGAAATTTCAGATGCGAGAAATCGTAAGGTTCCGCCGCCCCGGCCCCGGCCCTCATCATCATTCGGATGGCGGTGGGGGCGGTGTACCAGATGTCGACCTTTTCGCGCTGCAACAGGCCGTACCACCGGTCCAGATCGAATTCGGCCTCATCCACCAGCATGGTGACACCGTTCACCAGCGGCGAAATGATCCCGTAGGACGTGCCCGTGACCCAACCGGGATCAGCAGTACACCAGTAAATGGCGCCGGGGCGCAGGTTCAGCGCGAAACGCCCGGTGGCGGCATGGGCATAAACCGCCTGATGCACATGCACTGCACCCTTGGGACGCCCGGTGGTGCCAGAGGTAAAATGGATCAGCGCCATGTCTTCGGGTCCTGTTGGCGCAACTTCGAAATCCGCCGAAGCCGCCGCCATCGCCGGACCCAATGCAACGCAGCCTTCCGGCGCCTCATCCACATCGACCAGGAACACCAGCTTCAGCGACGGGATGTCATCACGCCATTTGGCGATCTTGCGGCGGTAGATCGATTCCGTAGTGACCACTGCATTGGCTTCGCCAATTTCCATCCTTGTGCGGATCGGTTCGGGCCCGAAGGCGGAAAACAGAGGCGAAAACACCAGCCCTGCCTTCAACGTGCCAAGGGCTGCGATATAGAGTTCGGGCTTGCGGCCCATCAGCGAATAAAGCCGGTCACCGGATTCCAGCCCGTGATCGCGCAGTACATTGGCAAAACGCGCGGTGGCACGGGTCAGATCGGCATAGGTAAAATCAAGGCTGCCGCCATCCTTGCCGAACCAGCGCAACGCCAGCCGGTCGCCATCCCCATGCACCACATGCCGGTCCAGCGCTTCGTAAGCAATGTTCAGACCGCCGTCGGGCAGACCATCAAGCATGTCCGCCGCCCGATCCCATGTGAATTCGGACCGTGCCTTGTCTGGATCGGCTAAGGCGGCAAACCCGCGTTCATCCTCGGTTTTCGCAATGGTATCCCATGTCATTCGGCCATCCTCCCGCGCCTCAGGATAGGGCCGTTTTGAACGGCGCGACCATGATTCAAGTCAAGGTGGCGTCGGCTTAATCCTTGTTCCCGCGATGGCGCCCCCGGATCAGCCGCAGCGATTTGAGCGCTTCGGGCACCACCACCAGCGGCACACACAGGATCGCGATCATCTGCCAATGCTCCCACCCCAATGGCGCGGTGCGCAGAACCGTCTGCAACGGCGTCCAATAAACCGCTGCGATCTGGGCGCAGATCATCAGGATCAGCGCAACGATCAGCTTGGGATTGGAAAACCAACCCAGTCGCCAACAGGGTTGGGTAAAGGACCGGAAGGCAAAGACGCTGAGTTTCTCGAACATCACCATACCGGTAAAGGCCGCTGTTCGGGCCACCACATCGCCCTCGGCAGCAAAGGCATAGAACAGGTAGAGGCTGGCCGATCCGGTATAGCTGCCGAAGGCCAGAATCAGACCCGCCGCTGTCCAGTCCATGATCCCCTGTTTCGCGGGGCGTGGCGGTTCAGTCATTTGGTCGGGCGTTCCGGGTTCCAGCCCGAGCGCAAGCGCCGTGACCCCGTCGGTGACAAGGTTCATCCACAGGATCTGCGTCGGCAGGTAAATCAATGGCCCGCCCAGAGCCAGATTGGACAGGATCGCGATCACCTCGCCCGCGTTCGAGGCCAGCAGGTAACGCACGAAGCGCCGGATATTGGCAAACTGACGGCGGCCTTCGCGGATGGCGCGCACCAAGGTCGCGAAATTGTCGTCAAGCAGCACCAGATCGGCGGCATCCTTGGACACGTCGGTGCCGCGAATGCCCATGGCGACGCCGACATCGGCCTGTTTCAGGGCGGGGGCGTCATTCACCCCGTCACCGGTCATCGCCACGATGCGGCCTTCGGATTGCAGCAGCCCGACCAGCCGCATTTTGTGTTCCGGCGCGGTACGGGCGAACAGTACCTGCTGTGACAACAGCGCCCGCAAGCTGTCGTCATCCATCGTTTTCAGTTCAGCCCCGGTGACCGCACGATCGACTGGCAGGCCCAGCACATCGGCGATGGCGCGGGCAGTGCGCGGGCTGTCGCCGGTAATCATGATGACACGGATACCGGCGCTCCGGCAGGCCCGGATTGCCTGCCCGACCTCGGGGCGTGGCGGGTCGATCATGCCGACCAGCCCGATAAATTCCAACTCCGCCTCGGGCGCTTCGGCCTCGGTCACTTCGCGCCGCGCCAGCGCGATCACCCGCAGACCCCGGTCGGCCATCTTGGCATAAACCGAATGAATCTCATCGCGCACAGTTTCGGTCAGGGGCGCGGCGCCGTCGGGACCGCGCCAGTGACTGCACACTTCAAGCAAATGTTCCGGTGCGCCCTTGGCCAGTTGGACCAGCCGGTCATCTTGCCACCGCACCATGCTCATCCGTTTGCGTTCGGACGAAAACGGGATTTCGGCCAAAGGCGCGGCCGTTGGCATCGGAGTCCAGCCCTTATAGGCAAAGGTCACCAACGCCCCTTCTGTCGGATCGCCCACCATGTGCCATTTCCCGTCTTCGTGATACAGGCTGGCATGGCTGCAGCCCGCCATCACGTCCAGAGCAGCGCTGAGATCAGGGTCTTCGCCATGGCGCAAGGGCCGGTCGTCCAGCAAAATGCGCCCGGCAGGGTCATAGCCGGTGCCCAGCGCCGCGTAATGCCGCCCGGCGATCCACAGCGTTTCGCCGGTCATCATGTTTTCGGTCAGGGTGCCGGTTTTATCGGTGCAGATAACCGAGGCCGATCCCAGCGTTTCGATCGCCTGCAGCCGCCGCGCCAGCGCCTTTTGCCGGACCATAGCGGCTGCCCCCAGCGCCAAGCTGATCGTGACCACCGCCGGCAGGCCTTCGGGCACCACCGCCACGGCCATGGACAGGCCGGTCATCAGCATATCGAGCGCGTCACGCCCGGCCAGAATGCCGACCACGGCAATCACCGCCCCCAGAACCAGCGCGGCAATGCCCAACTGTGCCCCCAACCGGCCCAGTTGCCGCGACAGGTTGGTTTCCTTTTCACCGACCGAACCGGTCAGCGTGGCGATCTTGCCAAAGGCGGTATCGGCGCCTGTCGCGGTGACCACCGCTTCGGCCCTGCCCGCCACCGCCAAGGTCCCCATCATCACCGTGTCGCAGGACGGGTCGCGATCGGATTTCGCCACCGGGATCGATTCCCCGGTCAACACGCTTTCATCAATTCTGAGTTCCAGCGCCGATTGCAGCCGGGCATCGGCGGGCACCTGATCGCCCGCATCCAGCAGCACCAGATCGCCGGGCACGATATCGCGGCTGTCGATATCCATCGGGTGCCCGTCGCGGATCACCCGCGCCCGGCCCACCAGCATTTCACGCAGTGCCGTCAGCGCGGTTTCCGCCCGCCATTCCTGCACAAAGCCCAACACACCATTCAGAACCACCACCATCCCGATTGCCACGCTGTCGACCCATTCGCCCACCGCCAAAGCCACCAGAGCGGCGGCAATCAACAACAGAACCAACAGGCCAGTGAACTGACGCAGAAAGATTTTCCAAGCCGGGGTCAAATGGGATTCGCCCACGACATTGCGGCCATGAAGTTGAAGTCGCCGCGACGCTTCGGCGCTGGTCAGGCCAATAGCCGGATCAGGCGATTTATCGATTTGCATCTTTACTCCGATACCCTGCTCGCATTGCGGCAGTGTTTATCGAAATGATCCAGAGTACGTTGAGGCAGATCAACGATGAGGGGATTTATTTGGAATGCGCGCCCGATCATTCCGCCCCTCTGGCCAAATCATCATACGGGAACAGCGGGCCAGAATGTAATGGTGGCGCATATCCACGTTTTATCGGACGACATCACCTTCCTGTACACATGGCGCAGGAGGCTTTGAACTGTCCGAATATCCAAGAGAATCCCGGTCGGGATCAGCGGCGATAGCAGCTCGATTTCTTGCCGAAACCGGCGGCGGAACAAATCCAGCTGCCGCGACCGAGCGACGCTTTGCGGACCAGACGGCGCGATGTATTGGCATCATTCGCACCACGTTTCGCCAGCCAATCGAAATGCGTCCGGCCAGTACCGGCTGAAGATTTTGCGAGCTCCACACCAGGCTGGTTCGGTATCATGGTCATTTCCGCCTGAGCGACCGAAGACAGCGTGATTACGCCCGCTGCCAACGCCACCATCGGGAAGTTCCGGACAAAAAATTTCTTTTTCATGGTTCCTACCTCAATTTTATCGTTCCGGTCACAAGCCGTGCAAAAAGCATGCAAACTGGTGCTTATATTCATTGAACGGCATTCAACCATAAAAATCTTAGCGATCAATGAAGACTTTTTCGTGGTTAAATCTGACGAATAATCAGGCACAACAAAGATATAACGCCCGGGGAAACCCCGGGCGTTATCAATACACTAACCCTGCGCCTGATCGGCGGCAGCTTTCCGCCGACGGCGCGTATTCCTGTCGATCAATCCAGAATCTGGTTTTTGACACGCCAGTCCGGCAGGCCAAACCCTTCGGGCCACGGGTAGACTTCGGGGTAGTTAAAATAGACCACGCCAACGAGGCTGGGATATTCCGCTTTGACCTGACGCACGGTATTTTTCCACGTCTCGACATAGGCCTGCCTGCCGACATAGCCCAGTTCGGCGACCACCACGGGCTTGCCGTATTTGGCGGCTCGTTCGTAGCGCGGCGCAAAGATTTCGTCGAAGGTTTGATCATGGCCGAACTTGTACTGATCCCAAGCCTGCAATCCGAAAACCGACACGCCGATCAAGTCGGCATAATCATCGCCCGGATAATATTCATCCATGTTCTCGTAGCCGAGCGGCGACCACATGACCGTGATATTCGGCGCCGATTCACGACACAGATCAATCATATGGCGATAGGCCGCAATATAGGCCTCCGGTTCCCAGTCGGCCCAGATGAATTGACCGCTCTTATCTTCCATTTCATGCGCCCAGCGCAGCGTTACCGGGCTTTTCAAAGTGCCCAAGATATCGCAAATGGCCTTCATGTTGGGATCATAGGTGCCGTTCTCGATCCCCTGGCGCAGATACCGTGCGGTGTTGCGTTCACTGCGCGACCAGGTCCAGGGTTCCACCGTCACCAGCAGCGACCGATTGCGTTCCAGCGCATATTCGTCGGCGTCATAAAGCGACTGCAAATAGACATCTTCCCACGGCAGAAAGAGATGTTCGATGACAACTTCGCCATCTTTGGAAAAATCGCCATCGGGATCGTAAACCCCAAACGGCAATTCACCCGGAGGCGCCGCATGGGCCGCCGCGACGGTCATGGCGAGCGTCGTAAGTCCCGCAGCAAAAGCGCTGATCAGCTTTGAAGTTCTTCTGTCCATTCTCTTCCCCTTTTTACTTGCGGAAATTGACAAGAGCCTCGGCCCAGCCCGGTAAATACGTGACCCGGACACTGTTTTCAGCGTTACCCATACCAGCGCCCGATACAACATATTCGACCTTTACCACCTTCATCGGCTGCAACCCTACAGCCAGAGCATGAAGACTTTCCTGACCTCTGAGTGTAAACGCTCCAACCAGCAGAAACATGATCAAGCTCAAAGTAGAGAGGTCGCGGAGCACTATTTTTCGTTTCAACGGCTTATTTCGGCCGGCGCGTTTCAGTTGCGCCACCAGCGCGACCGAAAGCAGGATGCAATAAAGCACTGCGTTGACCAGCGACAGCAGGTAGAATCCGCGCGCTTCGGTGACGGTGGATACCAACAGAACCGGCGCCATCGCCCCCAGCGCCAGCGCGGCATAAACAGCGATGATCTTGCCCGGCAGCAGGTTTTCAGCCTGCGCGCCCTTGGGGGTGATGCGGAAATCCACGAACCTGCCGGTGATCCTGTCGCGCACCGCCATCACGCAGCCCCACAATACCCAGGGCCATTGCAGCATGACGAACAGCGCCTTTTCCCAAGCCAGCACCTTGGCCCAGCGAGGGCGGAAAAATCCATCGCGTTTCATCGCGTAGGCAAACAGGATCATCACCCCGACCGCAGGCAGGGAATGGCCCAGAAAAGCGGGATAGGTGACATCGGCAAAGCGAATATCAAGACTGACCGCAATGATCGGCACCAGATACATCATCGACATCGACAGCGCAAAAAACACATACCATGTCTGGCACAGCAGAAAGAGCAGCTTCAGCCGCAGCGGCATGGTTTTCAGATAATGCGGCGTATAGCGCAGCAGCAGCGACAAGAGTGAACGCGACCACTGAAATTCCTGTGTCACCAGATCGGCAAGCGTGTCGGGCCCCTGCCCCACGGCGATGGCATCGATCGCATGGACCCCGCGCCAGCCGGCGGACGAAATCAGCATCGTGGTCGAGTGATCCTCGGCCAGTTCCGGGCCCAATCCGCCCGCGCCTTTCAGCGCCTTGGTCCGGACCGCGTAATGCGACCCGATACACATCGGGGTCAGCACCGCTGTATATCCGGCCTGAAACACGCCGTGAAAGGCGGCTTCGGAATACAGCCTTGTGCGCGCGGCCCAGCTTGTTTTGGCATTGGCGGCGCAGATTGACGGGGCCGAGGCATAGCCGACGTCGTCATCCGCAAACGGCCTGAGCATTTCACGCAGATATCCCGGCTGTGGCACGTGGTCGGCGTCGAGCTGGCTAACGATGTCGTAATCGCGATAGCCCCAGTGATCGTAAAAATAGGCCAGATTGCCTTCTTTGCAGCGGGTACGCCGGGGCCATTCCGCGCGGTGATAGTCCGCCACCCCGTGGCGGGTGGAGATTTTCACGCCTTTGGCGGTGCACCAGTATTTGGTTTCCTGGCTTGGGTCTTCGTCGGCCAGCCAGGTGTCATGGGGATATTCCTGCGCCAGCATCGCTTCGAGCGTTTCGCGCACCACTTCGAACGGTTCGGCGGGGGTCTTGGTGGTGATCATTGCCACCCGGTATTGCCCCGGCTGCGGATCGGGCGCGGCGGATTTGCGGGCGCTGAGAAACACCAGCACGAAATAAAGCTGCATCCCCCAGATCCACAGCATCGCTGCCGTGACGATCCAATACCGCAGCGGCGCGATCATGTTTTGTGGTTGCAACCACCACGCCCAGAACCAACCGGCGGCCAGGAACCACATCCCGGCGATGACGAAGTATTTCAGCGCCCGCACACCGGTCAGCATCGGCGCAAGATTGGGGCGCGGTTCAAGTGCGGGATGGCGTTTGCCGGTCATCTGGTCCCCGAATGACCGAACCATGGGGCGGCATCAGCGACGATCTGATCGAGCGCGGTATATTCGGCCCGAAAGCCAAGGGTTTCATCTGCCCGGGTCGGGTCGGCGGTCAGACTATCGGGATCACCGGCGCGGCGCGGCGCGGAAACGACCGGCACCGCTTGACCCGTCACGCGGGTCACGGCATCGACCACTTCGCGCACCGAATGGCCCCGTCCGGTGCCCAAATTGACCGCAAGGCTGTCACCACCGTCGTCAAGATGGTTCAGCGCCAAAACGTGGGCGCGGGCCAGATCGGACACATGGATGTAATCGCGGATGCAAGTGCCGTCAGGCGTGTCGTAATCTTCTCCGAAGACATGCAGCGCACCCTGCCCCGCCGCCGCCATCAAGGCCAGCGGGATCAGGTGGGTTTCGGGGTCGTGGCGTTCGCCGACCTCGCCTTCGGGATCGGCCCCGGCGGCATTGAAATAGCGCAACGCGGCAAAGCGCAAACCCCAAGCCGCGGCCGCGTCCTGTAACATCCATTCGCAAATCAGCTTGCTGCGGCCATAAGGATTGATCGGACGCTGCGGCGCGGTTTCGGTGATCGGCTGAGTTTCGGGAATGCCATAAGTGGCGCAGCTGGACGACAGCACGACCCGGTCGACCCCTTCGGCCCGCATCGCCGTCAGCAGCGATATCATGCAGCCGAGATTATTATCGTAGTAAAGTTCGGGCTGCGCGGTGCTTTCTCCGACATAGGCGAAGGCGGCAAAATGGATCACAGCATCGATCCGATGAGCGCGCAATGTATCGCGGACCCGGTCGGTGTCGCGCAGATCGGCTTCAACCAATGGCCCCCATTTCACCGCGTCGGCATGGCCGCGCGACAGGTTGTCAACCACCACCGGCTGCAACCCGGCCCGCGCCAGCGCCTTGCAGGCGTGGCTACCGATGTAACCGGCCCCACCCGTAACCAAGATGTTGCGCAATTCCGATCCCATCACGAAACTTGCCTGTTCAGGCGTTGCTTGCGTTTCAGTTCTTCGCGGAAATATTCGATGGTGGGACCAAGCCCTTCGCGCAACGGAATCTTGGGGGCCCAGCCCAGTAGTCTGCCAGCGCGGGAAATGTCGGGGCAGCGGCGGCGCGGATCGTCCTGCGGCAAATCGTGATAGCTGATGCCGACATCGGTCCCCGTTAGTTCAAGCACGATATCTGCCAGTTCAGCGATGGTGAATTCCCCCGGATTGCCCAGATTGACCGGATCGTCGATCTTGCCGAAGCTGTTTTCTGTTTCCATCAGCGCGATCAAACCATCAAGCATATCGTCGATAAAGCAAAACGAACGGGTCTGGTGGCCATCGCCATAAATGGTCAGGTTCTGACCGGTGAAGGCTTGCACGATGAAGTTGGAAATAACCCGGCCATCTTCTGGGTCCATTTTCGGCCCGTACGTGTTGAAAATCCGGGCGATGCGGGTGTCGACCCCTTCGCGTTCGTGCATTTCATGAAAAAGCGTTTCCGCACCGCGCTTACCTTCATCGTAACAGGAACGAGGTCCGACCGTGTTGACCAGCCCGCGATAAGTCTCGGACTGCGGCGACACGTCGGGGTCGCCATACACTTCTGAGGTCGAGCTTTGCAGGATACGCGCGCCCTTTTCTTCGGCCAGTTCCAGCAGGTTGATGCCGCCAATGACCGAGGTCTTGAAGGTGTGCAGCGGATCGCGCTGATATTTTGGCGGGGACCCCGGGCAGGCCAGATTGTAAATCCGGTCGACCGGCCCTTCGATGCTAAAAGGGTCGATGATGTCGTGCAGGAAAAACGCGAAATTGGGATGTTCGAGAAGCCCGGCAATGTTTTCCTGCCGCCCGGTTTCGAGGTTGTCGACACAAATCACCCGGTCGCCCTCGGAAATCAGCCGCGCCCCCATATTAGACCCGATGAACCCTGCACCCCCGGCAATAATTACCGTACGCCCGGACCGGTAAGGTCTCTGGGACAAAAAACCCGGTTCGTAAACATTTAGTCTGCTCATATCACATCATACACAATCGTTGGCACCTTCTTTGTCTAGCCGTTTTTTTGGCTGCCCCCCAAACGACCTCTCATCAAAACGACATGAACCTTAACATTTGAAAGCACATATTCTTTACTTAACACAAATGTTGCATCGTTTCCGCAACGTCGTGAGGCGCATTTTCTTTTAGAAACAACCACCTATCGATTGCCCCGCGAAAATCGCAACCCAAACCGGATTACTGCTGCACCAAGTCGCGGCTCAGACAGCTTTGGTCGAGATCAAGGTCGATGCGAATACCCCCATTGCGCCAGAACCGAAAATAGTCCCCTGAAACGCCTCCGACCCGTTCATGAAGGGGGGTGAAACGGTTGAAGTAGTAAGTGGTACCGGCGAATTTCACCGAGCGGATGAACAGGTCGGTATCGCCGGTCTGGCCTTCACCCGCCCATTCGTCGTTCAGAAAAAACAACTCGATATTGCGCGGACAGGGGCCAGCGGAGACCGGCAAATGAAAGGTGGTGATCGCGGCATCGATTTCGGCCTGGGTCACCGCCTGGTCGGCATTGGACGGGGCCGAGGTCAGCTTGAAACCGCCGACATGTTCGCCATCCATCATCACCCAGCCTTCGGGCGGGGATTTGAAGCTCATCCCGGTTGCGGCGATTTCGATTTCATCCGCCTCGGCCTGATCCTGTTCGGCCGCGCCGCTATGGGCCAACAGCCAGTCGATATACTGGTTATGCGCGGCGATGGCGACGCCCAGCTTGTCGCGCGCTGCGGCCGCCTGTTTGGGTCTTGCTGCGGCGAGGTTGTCGATTTCGCCCGGGTCAGCGGCCAGATCGTAAAGCGCCATTTCGCCGGTATTGCCGTTGTAGATGAATTTTTCATCGCCTTCGCGATACCCCACGAGAAACCCGTTCCACGGCGAAAAGAACAGGATGCCGTTTTTACGACCCTCAGCAAAAACGGATCGTCCCTGCCACGAAGACGGGGTCGGAAATTCCAGCAGATCGGTGATCGTCGGCCCAATATCGGCGACCCCCACGAACAGGTCGCTGCGTGTCCCGTTGAACAATTGCGGATTGACCAGCGCCATCGGGATATGAACGTTTTCTTCGTTGATCCCGGCGGCGTGTACATAGGTGCCATGCTGACCAAAGGCTTCGCCATGATCGCCCAGCACCACCACGAGGGTTTCATCGGCCAACCCGCTTTGATCAAGATAGCTCATCAACTTGCCGAAGGCTTCATCGCCGACCCGCAATGCGTTTAGATAATCGTTATAGGTTTCGTCGGGCACGTAATCTTGCGGATTTTCACCGGGGAAATACGGGTAGTGGGTCATACCGGTGCGGAAAGATAAGAAGAACGGCAGATCAGGGCGCTGTTCGATCCATTTGATGATCTGGGTGACAGTACACAAATCGCTTGAGGTGTTGAGATACTTGTCGGTCACGCTGGCATATTCATAGACACCCGTTTCACAGTCCCAGTCCCGGTAATCGCTGACCTGTTCGAAACCTGCCGCTGAGACCAGGCCTTCTGTATCCTGAAACCGATTGTCTGAGGAGTTGAAAAAGGCGGTGCGCAACCCATTCGCGCGCATCACCTCGGGAACGAAAATCGTATCGAGATCCGGCCAGCTGGCCAGCATCGAAATCGGTGACAGTTCGGGAATAAGCGCAGCAAAGGCAGAGACAAGGAAATAGTTCGACGCGGGCACATGCGCATAGGCCCGGTCAAACGCCAGCGCCCGATCGAGGATCGCGGTCAGGTTGGGGGTGACATCATGCGGGCCAGTCCAGCTTTTGACCTGATTGGCGGGGGTCGATTCATAGGCGAAGATGATCGCATTGCGGATCGGTTTCACCGGTCTGCCCGGGCGCGGCAAGGGATCGGACGGACCAAACGGCATCGCAAGCCCCGATTGATCCGCAGCCAGACCGTCCAGCCCCTGAATGCCGCTGTCGCGCCCAACGGAGGTCGCAAAGGCGACGATCGGGTTTTGCAGCCGGGCCACGGAGACGCCAGCGGACCTGCTGCGCTGCGCAAAGCCCGCAATGACCGCAAAGGCCATCAAGCCCATCATCAGCTTGGGCACGATACCGGACTGTCCGCGGGCCAGAACCGCCGCCGATCCCAGCAGGGCAACGATACTGCCGACACCGACCATGATCACCTTGGCCGACACCACCCGGCGCATGTAATCCAGCGCCACATCGGTATGCGCCAGGTCGGAATAGGCGACCCAGTCCATCGTTAGCGGTGCCCCCAACATCCGCAGCGCCACCAGATTGGCCAGCCCGATCAGCAGGACAACCGTGGCCAGAGCACCGAACAGGATGGTGAACAACCGGCCCAGGGCACCGCCATTCGCGGACCGCACCAAGGCGGTAAAGACCAGCGTCAGCACCAGTACGATCAGCCAATCCTGCCCCAGTCCGCGCGCAAGCAGCGCCAGGTTCTGGCCCACTCCGCCCCCGCTCATCGCTTCGCGGAGCGCAAAGACGCGGGCAGCGGCCAGAAAAACGCCCAGAATGGCCCCGACCCAAAGGACGAAACGGAATTGCGCATCTTGCTTTCGCGACTCAGCATCGCGCTGTGGAGTATTCGTCATCTTTCCCATCAAAATTACCGCGCCAGCAAATCGCCGATCACGTCGGGACGCATCACATTGTCATTGCAGCGTTCGGGCCTGTCCAATTCGAGACAGGTTCGATACGCCGCATTTAGGGTCAGCCGCGTGGCAAACCCGTTCACGCTACCGCCATAAAGCCCCTCTTCCCTGAGGCGCATTTGCAAAATGTAATAGGCGACATTTTCATTGGCCTTTAGGATTTGCATCCCGAACCAGCGCGATTTCAGTTCGGGCCGGGCGAAATAGGCGTCGGCCACTGTCGCATAGGCCGCAGGCCCAAAAGCGGTGGCCGCGTCGATGCTCAACGCGAATTGAGCGCGCTCTTTCCTGGTCAGAAGATCGCCATAGGCGTCCAACGCCGCCCGCGCATCGGCGCGACGACGGTGCAAGTTCAGCCCGTTTCCGTCGCGCAGAAGTTCGATCAGGAACTTGGCGGCGGCGGCATTACCAGCATCGGCGGCGGTTCTGAGACGGGCAATCGTTTCGGGACCACTGGCGCGCATATTGATGCCCCACATGTTGCGGGTGGCTTCCAGCACGGCGATTTCTTCTTCACCGGCCTGACGCCCCTTTTCGGCATATCCATCGAACTTTGCCCGCGAAACGCGGCCCCCGCCGAGATAGCCATACATCGCACCATGCGCCAGAGAGACCCAGGCTTCGCTGGCACCCAGTTCACCGGCCCGGTTCAGCATCGCTTCGGCCGCTCGGGGGCTGCGCTGGCTCCACATAAGCATCTCACCGTAAGCCGCCAGCCCGCTGCCGTTGCCCTGTTCGGCAGCGGCTTCAAACAGCGTCATCGCGCCAGCGCGGTCCTGTTCCAACCCCTGCCCGAACAACAGCAGCTTGCCCAACGCGACCTGCGCCTTGTCATCACCTTTGGTAATCGCGGCATCCAGCAGGGCGCGGCCACGGTCCAGATCGCGGGTCAACGTCCAGCCGCCAATCAATTGTTCACCCAGAACACGCATCGCATCGGGGTTGCCCTGCGCCGCAGCCGCGTCCAACAGGTGCCGGGCCTTTGCGGGGTCGGTCGGAACGACGGTTCCCCAAAGATAGGCCTGCCCCAGTTCCAACTGCGCCTTGGCATCGCCGGATTGCGCTGCCTGCTGCAGCAGCGCAAGAGCCTGTGGAATATCCTTTGTAACAACCCAGCCATTCAGCAGGTGCTGGCCCAGAACCAGTTGCGCATCGACATCTCCCTGAGCGGCGGCAGTTTCCAGGGTTTGCAGCGCCTGTTTCAAATCGGCCTCGGTCGCAGTTTCAGCCCAGAGGGTTCTGTCAGCCTGCGTCACGACCTGCGAAGCCTCTGCGCTGAGCGGCTCCGGAGCCAAGCCGACAGCCAACACGGCCGCCCACATAAGTACGGCGGAAAGGCTATTTCTCCGGATCAAAGATGTCCCTCGCAAGGTCGAACTAATATCCATGCACCTGCCTTTCTCTGTAACACTGAGTTTGAAATGGGTCGGTTTACGGTAGCCGTAACACTAGCCTACAGCTCTAAAGAAAAATCCTTGATATAGCTCAACAAGCCCGAAATCTGATCCGAGGCCGGCGCTGTTGCGGATAATCACACGATCGACCTCAGCGGTTTCCATCATAATGTTTGCCACGACGAACTGTTTTAATCGCAACTGGACCCGGCCCGGCGTTACCCTTGAATCCAGCCCCACGCGTCGTCCAGTTGATCGGGCGGAAAAATCTTGACGTCGCCCTTGAACAGAAAGCCGCTGAGCCGGATACACCATTCGACCCAATCCGGTGCGCCAACAACAGCAAGGCGTTCGAAATCCGCTGCATGACGGAACCCGACAGATGCATCCTGCCAGGCCGCCGACATATCCCAGCCTTCAAAATCGGGGTCGGCGAAAAACAGCACCCGAAGCTTGCCGTACTGAGTGAACAGGTCTTCGAGCTTTGGCAGGAATTCGGCATAATCCTTTTCATGCAGTTTGCCGGTAACATGAAGACCGATGATATTGCCCCGGCTCTGATCCATGACTTCAATCATAGCATTCCTTCCTACCCGATCCGGGTCAGCCAGTTGTCGAGCGTGTCTTTCAGCGCGTCCGCTTCCTCCCGGAAACTGGTATGCAGGGACGACCATGCCTCGGTTCCCTTTTCCTTTGCCGCAGCAATCCGTTGATCAAGATCTGCGTGGCGCTGGCGCAGCCGGGTTAGTTCGGCAAGCGCCTTGACCTTGTCGGACGTGCCGGATGCTTCGAAATGTTTCTGCGCGCGTTCAATCCCCTGATCGACCTCGTGCAATTGCCTTTCAAGATAGTCGATATAATCGGACATCTTTTTCCCTCCTATCGCCAAAGTTACATTATCGCATCTCAGATTTCGAAACTCTGCCCCATCTTGGGCAACTCCACACGGTGCCCCTTGAGCCCTTTGGCGAAGCTTTTCATCGCATCGCTTTCGCCATGCACAAGGAAGGTAATTTCAGGCTTGCCGGTGCGCTGGTGCCATTCCAGAAGTTCCTTGCGGCCAGCATGTGCCGAAAACCCATTGATGGTATGTATATGCGCCCGGATTGGAATATGGTCGCCGAACAGCTTCACCGATTTGGCGCCATCAATGATGATCCGGGCGAGCGTTCCTTCGGCCGCATAGCCGACAAAGATAACGCTGCAATCGGCATGGGCAAGGTTGTGACGCAGGTGATGCCGAACGCGCCCGCCTGTACACATCCCCGATCCTGCCATCAGAACCGACCCCGACCGGACCCGGTTCAACCGGCGCGATTCAGATGCTTCGCGGGTGAAATGAAGCCCGGGCAATTTGAACGGGTCGCGCCCGCTTGAGATCATTTTCGACAAATCTTCCTTCATCGCTTCGGGGTGACGTTCGAACAGTTTGGTGGCCGAGATCGCCATCGGCGAGTCGAGATAGACCTGTAGCGATGGGCTGATCTGTTCGGCCTCTATTCCTTCACGCAGGAAATAAAGAAGCTCCTGCGCCCGTTCCAGGGCGAAGGTTGGGATGATGACATTGCCGCCACGCGCATCGGCATCCTTTATGGCTTCGTAAAATTCATCGACCGAGGCATCAAGCGACCGGTGATCACGGTCGCCATAGGTCGTTTCCATCACCACGGCATCAACCCCATGCGGCGGGGCGGGCGGGTTCAGCAACGGGCGGTCGTTGGGACCAATATCGCCGGAAAACAGAATGCTGCGATGACGATCACTTTCTTCCGCCTCAATCAGAATACTGGCCGATCCAAGGATATGTCCTGCATCGTAAAATGTCGCGCGGACCCCGTGGCCCAGGTCGATGGGCCGTTCGTATTGCGCCTGACGCCCGAAAAGCCCGATCGCGTCGAACGCATCCACGGTGTCGTATAGTGGACGGTCCTTTTGACCGTGATGTCGACGGCGTTTGGCTTCTTCCTCATGCAGGTGGGCGGAATCCATCAGGACCAACCGGGTCAGATCGCGGGTGGCGGCGGTGCTGATGATTTCGCCTGAAAAGCCGCGTTTCAGCAGCAGAGGAATGCGGCCGCAATGATCGAGATGGGCATGGGTCAGCAGCAACACGTCGATCTTGCCTGGTTCAAAACCGAAATCGGCGGCGTTATCTTCGTGCAGTTCGTGCCCGCCCTGAAACATGCCGCAATCGACAAGAATTTTCAGGCCGCAGACCTCGACCAAGTGGCAAGACCCGGTCACCCCCTGTGCCGCACCGTGAAATGAAATACGCATCATTTGCCTCCCTCAAGTCAGCGTTTGCCCCGCCCTGTCATACCAGCGCTGAATGTCGTCCCAAATTTCTTCCGCCGTTTCGGCGTACCAGAACAGGTCGCGGTCCTCGGGATCAATGGTCCCCTCCTCCATCAGGAATTCCGGATTGAAAGCGTTTTCCCAGTAGCTGCGCCCGACCAGAATGACCGGAACCGGCTTGATTTTTCGGGTCTGAATCAAAGTCAGTGCTTCGAACATTTCGTCCAGCGTACCGAAGCCACCGGGGAAAATGACAAGCGCACGGGCCCGTTGCATGAAATGCAATTTGCGCATCGCGAAATAGTGCAACCGAAAACACAACCCCGGCGTCAGGTAAGGGTTGGGAAATTGTTCATGCGGCAGCGTGATATTCAGCCCAACGGTACGGGCCCCGACATCATGAGCGCCTCTGTTTGCGGCTTCCATCAATCCCGGACCACCGCCGGTAACGACGGCAAGCCGATTGCCGCTTTCACCCTCGACCCGGCCTACGATCTGACCGAATTCTCGGGCCACGTCGTAATATCGGCTTCTGTCCAGCAGCCGCCGGGCAATCCGCAAGTCGCGTTCCGCCTCATGGTCTCCGGGGTTTTGTGCCACCAGCGCTTCCAGTGCTGTAACCTTTTCACGGATCGCCTTGGGTTCGGCAATCCGGGTGCTGCCGAAAACCACAATCGAATGCGCAATGCCGTGCTCGCGGAACAGGTTTTCCGCTTTGAGGTAATCGAGTTGCAGCCGAACGCCCCGCGTCGCTTCGCCCTGAAGAAACTCCACATCTTCATCAGCCTGACGATATTCCGGACTGTTCATAATAGTCGCGATCAGGCGTGGGGCCGTGGGGTCTTCGGCGTCAGACTTCGGCGCTGTCCACGGCAATTCCGCCTTGCGCTTGTCCGGATGGGCTGGCTGCGGTTTTTCGCGGGAATCGGGATGGGATTTGGGCATGACAGACGATCACTGGATTGGTGTCGGGGTCCTCCCATCAGCTCATCTTGCCGATAAATTGTCTTTGATCTGCGTCATGCGTTTTGGCCTTGTGACGACAGGTTACCCTGTACAGTTAAATGAGCGTGGTTCTGATCCAAATCAACGGCAGGCTCTCCCGCCCATGCGTAATTTCGCACAAACTGGAGGCCCAATGATTCGTTTTGCCCTTTTCTCCCTTACCGGCCTGATACGCAGACTGTCCGCCCCTTGTCCGAGGAATGCCTAGCATGAACGTCTTTGCCTGGCTGAACGATCAACTGCTCCGGATGCAATGGCTGTCAGATCTGGTGACAGCCGGAATTTCAAGCGTAGGTCTTGATCCGGCGTCGCGCATCGGCGGGTCGGTGCAGTTCTTCGTCTATGACGTGATCAAGATCTTCATTCTGCTGTCGGTGCTGATCTTCTCGATTTCCTACGTCCAGAGCTTCTTTCCACCCGAACGCACCCGCCGCATCCTGGGAGGACGTTCAGGGATCTGGGCGAACACCCTGGCCGCCCTTCTGGGTACCATCACACCATTCTGTTCCTGTTCGTCGATCCCGATCTTTATCGGCTTCACGGCTGCGGGTCTGCCGTTGGCGATCACCTTTTCTTTCCTGATTTCGTCGCCGCTGGTGGATTTGGCGTCGGTTATTCTGCTGGCGTCGATCTTCAACTGGCCGATCGCACTGGCCTATGTCGTCGTCGGGCTGGTGGTTGCAGTCGTCGGCGGTACCCTGATCGGGCGCGCCGGGATGGAAAATCAGATCGCCGATTTCGTCCATAACGCCCCTGTTCAGGACAACGACCATGCGATGACGCGGGCAGAACGGCTTGTCTTTGCGCGCGATCAGGTGACCGAGATTGTCCATCGGGTCTGGCCTTACGTGTTGATCGGGGTCGGTATCGGCGCGATGATTCACAATTGGGTGCCGACTGGCATCGTCACTGCGCTGCTGGGGCAGGACAAATGGTGGTCGGTTCCCGTGGCGACCCTGGTTGGCATCCCGATGTATGCCGATATTTTTGGAACCCTGCCGATTGCCGAAGCTCTAGTTGGCAAAGGTGTCGGACTTGGCACTGTCCTGTCTTTCATGATGGCAGTTACCGCGCTGTCCCTGCCGTCGATCATCATGCTTAAACGCGTGGTCAACATGCCGCTTCTGGTGCTTTTCCTGACCGTCGTCACCGGGGGTATTCTTGGCATTGGCGTATTGTTCAACACCATCACCCACTGGTTTATCTGAAAGGAACACGACCATGATCATCAAGATCCTCGGATCCGGCTGCAAGAAATGCGTGACCCTGGGCGAAAACGCCAAGACTGCGGCCGAAGCCGCAGGCAAGCAGGCCGAGATCGTCAAAGTAACCGATATCGCCCAGATCGCCGGTTATGGCGTGATGTCGACCCCGGGACTGGTAATCGACGAAAAGCTGGTTTCTGCCGGCAAGGTTCTGACCGCTTCGGAAATCGGGAAGTTGCTGTAACGAGGATATCACCACGACCATTCCTCGACGCGAATTGCCGGCCCCGCTTGTCTCTGAACAACCAAGACGGCTTCTGTTTCAGGTTATCATTTATTGCGTTGCGCCGTTTGGGGTCCATTGACATACTGATTTCAAGGACTTCAATACGGGCTTGGGAAACCGTTCTCCCCACTTGCGCTGATGGCGAGGAAATTGCAGATGCATGACGACCCGCACATTGATAACGAGCTGGACGACATGACGGCCAGAGTGCGTGCGCTTGAGACAATCCTCGTCGAAAAGGGGCTTGTGGATCCGGCCGCCGTCGATGCCATCATCGAAACCTATGAACACAAGGTCGGGCCCCGAAACGGTGCCGCCATCGTCGCCCGGGCCTGGAGCGAACCGGATTTCGCAGATTGGCTGCGGGAGGACGCGAATGAAGCCATCGCTTCGATGGGGTTCGTCGGTCGGCAAGGTGAACACATGGTGGCACGTTTCAACACGCCCGATGAACACAACATGGTCGTCTGCACCCTTTGTTCCTGCTATCCTTGGCCGGTGCTGGGCCTGCCCCCCACATGGTACAAAACGCCCGCCTACCGGTCACGAGCTGTGCGAGAACCGCGCGCCGTCCTTAAAGAATTCGGCGTAACATTGCCCGAAACCACCCACATCAATGTTTGGGATTCGACGGCCGAAATCCGCTATTTGGTGATTCCCGAACGCCCGGAAGGGACGCAAGGGATGGATGCCGCTGCTCTTGCAGATTTGGTGACCCGGGACAGCATGATCGGCTGCGGGCAGCCCCTTCGGCCTGAAACGCCATGAACGGGCCGCAGGATATCGGCGGGCGGCACGGCTTCGGCGCGGTGCACCCTGAGGATGAGACCACCCGGTTCCATGCCGACTGGGAAAAGCGGGTTCTCGGCGTCACCCTTGCCTCCGCCGCGCTGGGCTATTGGAATATCGATGCGTCCCGCCATGCGCGCGAAAGCCTGCCTCCGGCGGTCTATTACAATGCCAGCTATTACGAAATCTGGCTGCGCGCGCTTGAAAACCTGCTGGAAGCGGCGGGCGAAATCAGCCGCGACGAGTTGAGCGGGGGACATGCGCAGACCCCTGGCCAGCGCGCCGACCGCCGTATGTCGGTGGAAGCCGTTGCAGGCGTGCTTGCCAAGGGCGGCCCCGCCGACCGCCCCGGGCCCGACCCCGTCTTCGCCGTCGGCGATCGTGTCCGCACCCGCAACCATCAGCCCGCCGGTCACACCCGCCTGCCCGGCTATGCGCGCGGCCATTGCGGCATCGTCACCGATATCCACGGCTGCCATGTCTATCCCGACAGCAACGGCCATTTCGAGGGGGAACATCCCTGCCCTCTCTACACCGTGCGGTTCGACGCCGTGGAACTTTACGGTGCAGACGCCGACCCGACACTTTCCGTGAGCATCGAAGCCTGGGAGCCGTATCTTGAACGCGCCTGAAGCCCCCTTCGAAGAACCCTGGCAGGCGCAGCTTTTCGCCTTCACCGTCGCGCTGAACGAGGCGGGGCAATTCACTTGGGCGGAATGGGCATCCGTGTTTGGCCCCCGGGTTCAGCAGGTCGGGGCAGATGCCTATTGGCAGGTCTGGTCTGAAGCCCTGATCGAGATTCTGGAAACTGCCGGCATCGCCAGCCCCGAAGACGTTCAGGCCCTCACCGAACGCTGGCAGGCCGCAGCGCGGGCGACCCCGCACGGCACACCTATTGTGCTGTCAGCCGCACAATGATCCCGCTTCCTAAAAGGGGCGTAGCAGAGAAGCGTCGCGACCGCGAAGCCGAGTTTGTCGAACAGATCGGGAGTTTCGAGGCCGGTATCGCTTCGGTCGCCGCGCCGATACGCGACCTGTCTGGCCGCACGATCGCGGCGCTTAATGCCACGACCTCTGCCGATGGCTCTGGTGGTATACCGCCACAGCTTCGCGACGCGGTTGTTGCCGCTGCCCATCGAATTTCACGTCTCATGGGCGCTGAACAGAGCCCGTCAGAGTACGGATTATAGGTACTGGCCTGCCCCCTGCTAGTCCCTCACTCATAACGAGAGTCCGCAGTTTGAGGTTTGCTCTGTTCTCTGGCGAAGGAGACAGACGATGAAGAGAAGCCGTTTCAGCGAAAATCAAACCATCGGGATATTGGAACCGTATAACGGCTCAGAGCAGCGAAATGGTGAAACTGGGCTTTGTGAACGACCGCACGAGTTCCGAGGCCCTTTCATGCAAAACCCCCGCCGTGATCCTAGATGAGGGATCGTGCTGATCTCAACCATGATCACGCTGGTCCTGGTCATCGGGGTGGTCGCCATACTGCAATCGGCCGGATTGGCGAATGCGAAGCTGCTGAAGAAAGCCGCTTACGCGCAGCGCGAGGATATGGCGCGCAGGGCGGTGCGGGAACTGGCCCGGCCGTTGGGGGCGGAGGCTCTGTCGCGGGACGAAGCGGAGGTGGGATTCGAGACGAAGGTGATGGCGGTTGAGTTTGATGGTGTCGGGTTTGAGGTGGGGTTCAGGAAGACACCGAAGCGGAGTGTACTAGGAATAATGCTCAAGCGTGATCAATGACGTTGTAAACGTAAAAAATAAGCAACGGCCTAGACAGCCTTTCAGGGTTATATCCTTCATTCATTGCGAATTAAAAGTATTCCTTGTCGCCTCAGAAATAAAATGAATTTACTTTGTTTGTTTTATTAAAATTTTCTCCTTAACAGCACCCCGACAACTGTTGAAATCAAAAATACCGGGGCACACAAATGCAAAATATCCAAAATATCGACCCAAGCGGCTTTGAATACAGCCATTAAACGAACGGACCCATCTTCATAGGAGTAATACAAACCGGAAAGAGAGAAAAAAGTAAAGGCGGCATAGAGAATCAGAAACCCCCAAGAAAAAGCAACTCTAAAAAATAGCGGCAACACCATAATCAATACATACATATAAATTATCGAAAATTTGATCGCCCCTAAAACCTTTTTGAATCCAACGACCTCACCTTCAAAGTCGAAAAAAAGGTACGAATAAGAAAATAAACACGCAAATACCACAAGAAAGATGACAAAAAAAGTTCGCCTCTTTCTATGATCCCGAATATGTAGGCTCATTGTCACCTTCTTGACTTTCATCTTCTTCATATTGTTTGTCCATCGGTACACTTGACACTTTTTTGGCGAGCCCTTCGGCAATCTTTCCCAAAACCTCTTTTACGTTTTTTTTTGCTCAAGGCTGCCCCAATTGAACCACCAATGCCGACGGGAGCTTTTTCAACAAGCTCTCCCACTCCAATCACTCCAGCAGCAGATCCGATTACACCGCCTATTAGCGAATCAGAAAGAACCTCTTTGGTATCTATAGATACATCTTCTCCATTCAGCATATCTTCCGCCCCTTGGCCCAGAACGCTAGCATCTGCAGCACCGACCGCGCCTCCTACAGTATTTCCAAGCACTTTGCCATGTTTCGCGGCCGTTGCTGCCCCTACCCCATATTTCATACCAGTCGCAGCTACGTCTTTCGCAATCACTCCACTTACCAAACCTCCCGTTGCCCCGGCGATGGCACCAACAAAACCATTAGCGAACGCGCAACCCCAATCAATATCTCGATTATTGAAATAGTCTGAACCTACGCTAAACCCAGAACCGATCGCACCACCAATTGCAGCCCCCCAGAAGTTCCCTTCCGGATCGCTCAAGTTTACCGGATCGTTCCCCGAATACGCATACCGGTTGTGACGTGCTCCCCTGAGAGTCCTCGATTATAAGTTAGCTCTGTTCAGGTTTTGGTCCTCTTTCGACCGTTGATGATATTCCCACGGGGTGAGCCCGTCGAGGCTCGTATGGGGGCGGTGATAGTTATAGTCTTCGCGCCAGGCGTGGATCAGATGGCGGGCATGGCGCAGATTAGAGAACAGG
>NZ_JAXMOH010000005.1:0-215155 GCF_034670005.1 Thalassovita sp. | reverse complement strand
GAAACAGACGATCCGAAAACGTCGCTTGCAGCACCAATCCGCTGCCGCATAAACTCAAATACAAACCGAACCAGAGCCTCCGTTACGAAACAAGCTCAGCATTCCGAAAAACTCTGACGACGGACACGATGTCGATAGCTGGAACGCCGTGTTCGGCGCGGAAAAGCGGTTCAACGGGAAAAGCTCCATCGGGCTGGTCGCTGGCTATTCGAATGCCACAGCAGATGCCGCCCTGTCCCGCGGTTCCGTCGACGGATCGGGCGTGTTCATCGCAGCCATTGGCCGGGCGGCCTTCGGCAAGGGCGGTGCCGCACAGGCGATGCTGGGCTATCAGGACCTGTCCTTCGACACCACGCGCAACGTGATGGGCTCGGTTGCCACCGGCAGCACCAGCGGATCGCAGGTCTTCGCAGCGCTGAAGGGCGAATACATGTTCAACCAAGGCGGCTTCCGCTTTGGTCCGACCGGATCGGTCGAATACTATGACATGTCGGTTAACGGTTTCAATGAAACCGGTGCCGGGGCCTGGAACCTGTCGGTTGGCGATCAATCGGGTCAGGTCACGATCCTGTCGGCGGGCTTAAGCGGCGAATATAAACTGGCTTCTGCGCAGCCGACCAAGCTGACGGGGGCGCTGACTTATAACAGCGCATCGGGCGACGATCAGCTGGTGCAAACCGGCTTCATCGGCCTGCCCTCGGGCAGCACGCCTGTCGACGGCATGAACATGGAGTGGGTGTCGCTCTATCTTGGGGTCAGTTCCCAGATCGGCGGTTCGGCCGGGAAAGAAACCATGCTGAATGCCGGCTATGTTGGATCGTTCGGCAGCGACTATGACAGCCATGCGCTCCAGCTTTCGCTCAGCATGCGCTTCTAAGCGACCAAAACAAATACACTGCTACGGCACCCTTCGGGGTGCCGTATTTTTTTGAATATCCGGTTTGTTTGCGACGCCGACCGCCAAGAACTCCGCCCATCGCGGCAATCCCAAGGCAGACCCCACACAAAACTGCGCCCCGCCCCCGGAAAAAGCGGGTCATCAAACAACATATTCGCAATTGATATTGAGATATCGATGCGCCACGTTATCCTTGTGTGAAAAGGGAGGCCCGCCATGTCGATCATCAAACCCAGCCGTCGTGATATTCTGAAATTGGCCGCGCTGGCGCCGGGCTTTGCGTTGCCGGGGATGGCGCGGGCAGAACTGGGTGCGCCCAGCGGGCAAAACCCGGGCTATTTCCGATTTACACTGGGCGACGCCCGGCTGACCATCCTGTCAGATGGGTATTTCCGCGTTCCGGCTGCAGGTTTGGGGGTGAATGCCGACCCGGAAGATGTTCAGGCCTTCCTGACCCGGTATTTCCTGCCCACCGACGCGGGGTATTCCCATACCAACCATCTGCTGATCGAGATCGGCGATGCGGTGGTTCTGGTCGATGTCGGATCGGGCAACCGGTTTTTCGACACGGTCGGGCGGCTGGTCGGCAATATCGAAGCCGCCGGAATAGATCCGGGGTCGATTACCCATGTGGTGATCACCCACGCCCATCCGGATCACATCTGGGGCATCCGCGACGATTTCGACGAAGCGATTTTTCCCGATGCCGAATATATCCTCGGCGCGGCCGAACACGGGTACTGGATGCAGGACGACCTGGTCAACATGGTCGCCCCCGAGGATCAGCAATTCGTGCTGGGCGCGGTCAATTCGATCAATTGCGACGGTGTCGACTGGACTCTGGCGCAGGATGGTCACGAGGTCGCTCCGGGCGTCCGGCTGATCGACACGCCGGGCCATACGCCGGGCCATATGAGCGTGGTGCTGGAAAGCGGCGGCAAGCAGTTGATCGCGCTGGGCGACAGCATGACCCATGCCTATATGAGCTTCCGTCAGCCGGGCTGGTTTAACGGTACCGATGCCGACGGCGAAACCACCGTGGCTACCCGCAAGCGGCTTTTGGACATGGCGGCGGCTGACCGGATGGCGGTGCTGGGCTACCATTTCCCGTTCCCCGGCGTCGGTCACGTGCAGCGTGAAAACGACAGGTTCAGTTTCGTTCCCGCGCTCTGGCAGTTCTGATCCTCGTTCTGATCTCTGCCGCACAGGGGCTGTGGAACGCCGCGTTGCCTCTGGCCAACGCGGCGCGGCTGCGCTATCTGCGGGGGGAAATCTGACTGGGGGTCCCATGCCCGAAACTTCCGCCTTTGAAACGCCCGGCCCTGTAGAGGCCGAACTCCGCGACGCGATCAGCCCGATCGAGGACATCATCGAAGATGCCCGCCAGGGCCGGATGTATATCCTGGTCGATCACGAGGACCGTGAAAACGAAGGCGACCTGATCATCGCTGCCGAATTCGCTGACGCCAAGGCGGTCAATTTCATGGCCACTCATGGCCGCGGGCTGATCTGCCTGCCGATGACGGCCGAACGGATCGACCGGCTGGGCCTGCCGATGATGGCGGTGAACAATTCCTCGCGGCACGAAACCGCCTTCACCGTGTCGATCGAGGCGCGCGAAGGCGTCTCAACCGGCATTTCGGCGGGCGACCGGGCGCTGACCATCGCCGCCGCGATCAACGAACAGAATTCCATGGCGGCGCTGGCCACCCCGGGTCACGTATTTCCGCTGCGCGCCCGGCGCGGCGGCGTTCTGGTGCGCGCCGGCCATACCGAGGCTTCGGTCGATATTTCGCGGCTGGCGGGGCTGCACCCCTCGGCGGTGATCTGCGAGATCATGAAACCCGATGGGGAAATGGCGCGGCTGCCCGATCTGGTGGAATTTGCCAGGGAGCACGGGCTTAAGATCGGCACCATCAGCGACCTGATCAAATACCGCGCCCGCAACGATAATCTGGTGGTGGAAACCTCGCGTAAAACCGTCACTTCGGAATTCGGCGGCGACTGGGAATTGCGCCTCTTCACCGACCAGACCCACGGGGTGGAACACGTCGTGATGATCAAGGGCGACATCACCACGCCGGAACCGGTGCTGACCCGCACCCATGCGTTGCATGAAGCGACCGACGTTCTGGGACTTGGCCCAAAATCGGCCCGGCAACTGCCGCACGCGATGGAACGCATCGCAGCCGAAGGCCGTGGCGTTGTCTGCCTGTTCCGGCAACCGCGCAACGCGCTGTTTGCCAGCGAGGAAGAGGGCCCGCGCACCATCAAGCAGACCGGTCTTGGCGCGCAGATTCTCAACAAACTGGGGCTGCGTGATCTGATCCTGCTGACCGACTCGCCCAAGACCAAATATGTCGGGCTCGACGCGTTCGGGCTCAAAATCGTCGGCACAAGCCCGATCGAGAAGGAAGACTGACATGGCCGGACATGAAACCCATTACATCCTGCCGCGCCCGGAATTCGACAAACCGGTGAAGCTGCTGATCGTGGTCGCGCCTTATTACAAGGATATCGCCGACAATATGGTCGCCGGGGCCAAGGCCGAGATCGAGGCTTGCGGCGGTAGCTGGGACATCGTCGAAGTGCCCGGCGCTTTGGAAGTGCCCACCGCCATCGGCATTGCCGAGCGGATGAGCAATTTTGACGGCTATGTCGCACTGGGCTGCGTCATTCGCGGAGAAACCACCCATTACGACACGGTCTGCAACGACAGTTCGCGCGCCTTGCAGATGCTGGGCTTGCAGGGGCTATGCATCGGCAATGGCATCCTGACGGTGGAAAACCGCAAACAGGCCGAAGTCCGCGCCGATCCCGCAGATCAGAACAAAGGCGGCGGAGCCGCGGCTGCGGCCTTGCATCTGATCGCGCTCGGCCGTAAGTGGGGCGGCCAGCGCAAGGGCGTGGGATTCGTGCCCGACGCCGAAGAATACAAGCTGGCTGGCGAACTCAAGGACAACCCTACCGCATGACCTCTGCCTCCGACGATAAACCGCTTTCCAACAATCAAAAGCGCAAGATGAAATCGGCAGCCCGGCTTTACGCGGTGCAGGCGCTGTTCCAGATGGAACAGTCGAGCCAGACCGTCGAACAGGTCATTGTCGAATTCCTCGAGCATCGCTTCGGTGCGGTTTACGAAGACGACGAGATGCTGGACGGCGATGCAGCGCTGTTTCGACAGATCATGAAGGACGCGGTGAACTGGCAGGCCAAAATCGATCAGATGACCGATCGGGCGCTGGTGGCTAAATGGCCGATCGCCCGGATCGACCCGACATTGCGGGCGCTGTTCCGCGCCGCTGGGGCCGAAATGACCCAATCGGACACCCCGCCCAAGGTCGTGATCACCGAATATGTCGATGTTGCCCGCGCCTTTTTTCCCGAAGGCAAGGAACCCAGATTCGTCAATGCCGTGCTTGACCACATGGCGCGCGAAGCACAGCCTGAGGCGTTCTGAGCGCCGAAATCTGCGGCAAATTGGTACGGATCGAACAAAACCCCGCCGGAAAAACGCCAGCGCCTTGAAGTATTCCAGAACTGGGATACCTTATAAAGGTGCAAAGGGGGACCGATACCATGCCGAAACTGATCCGACTGTATATCGTCAACGTGTTGATCGGCTACGCTATCGCAGCAGCCTTCGTGGCGATGCTGCTGTGGTTCAACGTCGCCAACCTGTGGCATCTGGTCAGCCATTCCAGCAGTGGCCTTCTGGCGGTCTTCATTTTGTGGTTCGCCAATGGCATCGTTTTCGCCGGGGTTCAGTTCGGTATCGCAGTGATGCGCTTGAAGGACGACGACGATCATCACGGCGGTCGCCGCGACCCGATCCGCGTCGACATGACCCGTATGGTGCCGGTCCGGTCCGAAGCGAAAGCGCGCAACACCCGGTCCCCCCGCTGATCTCACGCGCGGTTTGAACCGTCTGAAACCGGCCCGTATCGAGGCCGGTTTTTTGTTGTGATGGCTCCGATGGGGCATCCGTAGCGTTTGGCGGTGCAAATCGCGCAAATGCCGACAAACTTCAGGTAAAAAGTGGCGGGCCCGCAGCAACCGTGGGGTTATCTCATTCCCGAGGACCTGTATGTACAGGTGGGCGCCAGGTAATCAGGCCAGGACCTGAACAGAGCCAGCCCCCTCGGAATTGCTTAAGGCCACTGGAATTCAACCGAGTAACGAGAAGAGCAGCACCCGCCAAAGCCCTACTTAAGCGGTCGGCCCCGTCACGACAAGAGGTTGGAGGACATGCACACTATTATTGCCATATGGAGCGTGCGCAGTCCTGTCTCGGCTCCGGCCCACGGCCTCTGCCTCGGGATTGCCTCCGGCCGGAGTATTTTTCCAAGATGAAACACTGGGTCTTTCTGGTTTCATCTTGGCAAAAATACTCCGGGGGTTTGGGGGCAGTGCCCCCAACATGCGCGCGTCAGCGCAATTGCTGACTGCGCTGCAAGCGCAGACCTTTTAACAGCTCAGCCGAAGTCGCGCAGCCGGGCGACGTAGCGCGCAAGCGTATCGATTTCCAGATTAACACGGTCGCCGACCCGGGCCGTACCCCAAGTCGTCGCGTCCTTGGTATGCGGAATGAAATTGATACCGAAATCGCAGCCCTTAACTTCGTTTACCGTCAGCGAAGTGCCATTCAGCGCCACCGATCCTTTCGGCGCGATGAAGCGGGCCAGCGCTTCGGGCGCGCGCAGCGTGACCCGGGTGCTATCGCCCTCTTGCGTCATCGTCACGATTTCGGCCACGCCGTCGACATGGCCCGACACGATATGCCCGCCCAATTCGTCACCGACCTTGAGCGCGCGTTCCAGGTTGAGCTTGCGGCCCTGCCCCCAAGTGTCGAGGTTGGTCTTGGACACGGTTTCGGCCGACACGTCCACCTCGAACCAATCCGCGCCCTTGGCAACCACCGTCAGGCAGACGCCATCACAGGCAATCGAGGCCCCCAGATCGACGCTGGACATATCGTAGCCTGTGCCGATCCGCGCCCGCAAATCGCCGCGCTGTTCCAGCGCCTGAACCTCGCCAATATCGGTGATGATGCCGGTGAACATTCCCGCCCCCTGTCTAAACTGATCCCTGACCTAGCCGTTGACCTTAAGGGAAACAAGCCGGTTTGCCGTCACTTTTTGCCTTATTTTTGCCCGTTAGACAGGCTAGGACATTCTAAACCCCGGCAGGACAGATCTTTTCGATATGATCAAAGCATTCGGCAATAAACGCGTATTCTTGTGCCTTCAGGGGCCACATGGACCATTTTTCCACCAGCTTGGCCGCATGTTGCGCCGCGCCGGTGCCGAGGTCTGGCGCGTCGGGTTCAATGCCGGCGACCGGGCGTTCTGGTTCCACGGCGCCAGCTATATCCCCTATCAAGGCCGCCCCGAAGACTGGCCGGACAGGTTTGACGCGCTGGTGGCCGAAAAGGGCGTCACCGATATCGTCCTATATGGCGACACCCGCCCGATCCATGCCGAAGTGGTGGCACGGGCCCGACGCGCTGGCCTGTATGTGCATGTGTTCGAGGAAGGCTATCTGCGCCCGTTCTGGGTCACTTATGAGCGCGGCGGCAGCAATGGCAATTCCCGGCTGATGCGGCTGAGCGTGGACGAGATGCGCACGGCGCTGGAACGGTCGGACATGGATACGTTCCTGCCGCCGGGCCATTGGGGCGATATGCGCCAACATGTGTTTTACGGAGCGCTATATCATTGGTTCGTGATGTTCCGGAATGGCAAGTACCGCCAATTCCGGCCCCATCGGGACCTGCCGGTGGCGCGTGAATTCCATCTTTACCTCAACCGGCTGCTGATGACGCCGGTGCAGATGGCCGAACGCGGGTTGGCCACGTTTCGCATCCGTCATGGCGGGTTCCCCTATCACATTGCGCTGTTGCAACTGGAACATGACAGCGCGTTCCAGAAACATTCACCGTTTTCGACGATGACGGAGTTTCTGGAATTGACGATCGATGGGTTTGCACAAGGCGCGCCGGGGCATCATCATCTGGTCATCAAGGCGCATCCGCTGGAAAATGGCCGGGTGCCGCTGCGGCGCGAAATCCGCCGTCTGACCAAACAGGCGGGCGTTGCCGGCCGGGTGCATTTTGTGCGCGGCGGAAAGCTGGCGCGGCTGCTGAACGATGCCCGCAGTGCGGTGACGGTCAATTCCACCGCCGGGCAGCAGGTGCTGTGGCGGGGCATCCCGTTGAAAGTCTACGGTGACGCGGTTTACGCCAAGCCCGAATTCGTTTCCGATCAGCCGCTGCCGCAATTTTTCAAGGCGGCAAGGCGGCCAGATCTGCCCGCCTATCGAGATTACCGCCGCTTCTTGCTGGAAACCAGCCAGGTGCCCGGCGGGTTTTATTCCGCCCGCGGACGCAAGCAATTGCTGCGTCATGTGGTCGATATGATGCTGAGCGAAGAAGATCCTTATGACGCGCTGAAGTCGGGAACCGCGGCTCCCAGGCAACAGTTGCGTGTGGTGAACTGACGGACACAAGCTGTAGTGCTGGATTTTTGCTCTGTATTCCTATAGGTTTGGGGCAAAGACTTGAGGCATATAATAACAGGTCGAGGAGACCGAGCAGTGAAACTCCTAGCAACTCGCAGGGCGAAGTCCGTCGCCCTTCTGGTCGTTGTGGCGCTTGTGGCGTCCTGCGGCTTGCCGCGCACCGGCCCTACCAAACGTGAAATCTTTGCCGGATCGGTGCAGCGTCAGGGTGACGCGTTCATCGTGTCGGTCAATGACCGGGTGACCCGCGCCACGGCGGTGACCCCTGCGCTTGGCTTTTCCGATAAATTCACCCGGGCAGGCAAACTGGGATCGGATATCATCCGTCCCGGCGACACTCTGAGCCTGACGATTTGGGAAAACGTCGAGGATGGTCTGTTGGCCAGTTCGGCCAGTTCGGCCACCACACTGGCCGATGTGCAGGTCGATGGCGCCGGGTTCATCTTTGTGCCCTATGCCGGGCGCATTCGCGCCGCTGGCAACACACCCGAAGCGCTGCGCGGGGTGATCACCCGCAAACTGGAAGAACAGACCCCTGACCCGCAGGTCGAGGTGCGCCGGGCCGCCGGAGACGGCTCGACGGTGTCTCTGGTCGGTGCAGTGGGCGCACAAGGCGTGTTCGCCATCGAACGGCCAACCCGGACCTTGTCCGCGATGCTGGCCCGCGCCGGGGGCGTGACCATTGAAACCGACATCGCCCAGGTCACCGTGATCCGCAATGGTGATCGCGGCCGGATCTGGTTGCAGGATCTGTATGAAAACCCTGAGCTGGACATCGCGTTGCGCGGCGGCGACCGCATTCTGGTCGAAGGCGATGCGCGCAGCTTTACCGCGCTTGGCGCGACCGGCACGCAGACCCGGGTCGGGTTCGAAAGCAAGACCGTATCGGCAGTCGAAGCGATTGCGCAGGTTGGCGGGTTGGTGGCCACTGCGGCCGACCCGACCGGCGTGTTCATTCTGCGTAACGAACCGGCCGAAATCGCCAATGCAGTACTGGGCCGCAGCGATCTGGTCGGGGCGCAGCGTCTGGTTTACGTGCTGGATCTGACCAAGCCCAACGGCCTGTTCCTGGCACGCGATTTCGCCGTGCGCGACGAAGACACGCTTTATGTCACCGAAGCGCCGTTCACTCAGTGGAACAAGACCATTTCATCGCTCACCGGGTCGCTGACTTCGGCAAGCTCGCTTACCACGCTTGCCGGCGGCTGATGACGCGTCCCGACTGGATCGGGCTTGAACCCGCCGGGGCCCCGCCACGGCGGGTTGCCTTTTTCAATGCCGGTTTTTTGCGCCAGCGCCGGGTACGGCGCATTCTGCAGCTGGCCGGTTTGGACCTGCGGCTGTTCCGCCCCGGGGCGGAGGACCTGATCGCGGTCTGGGGGCATTCACCTTATGCCGCACGCGGCGAAGCCATGGCGGAAAAGACCGGGGCCGGGCTGATCCGGGTGGAAGATGCCTTCTTGCGGTCGCTGCATCCGGGCCGGGCTGGCGAGCCGCCGCTGGGCTTGGTGATCTGCCGCGAGGGGCTGCATTTCGATGGTTCCAAACCGTCGGACCTGGAACGGCTGCTGAATGAACATCCGCTGGATGACAGCGCCCTGCTGAACCGTGCCCGGGGCTGCATGGCGCGGCTTCGCGAGGCGGAACTGACGAAATATGCCGGGTTCGATCCCGATATCGCGCCGCCCAAGCCGGGCTATGTTCTGGTGATCGATCAGACCAAGGGCGATGCGGCGGTCCGGCTGGGCGGGGCGGACAGCAACAGTTTCCGCGAAATGCTGTATTACGCGCAGGACGAAAATCCCGGCGCGCAAATCCTGATCAAGACTCATCCCGAAAGCCAGCAGGGGTTCCGCAGCGGCTATTTCAGCGATGCGGACGCAACCGATCGAATCCGGCTTTATGACCAGCCCGTCAGCCCATGGGCGCTGCTGGAAGGGGCCGTGGCGGTCTATACCGTGTCGTCGCAATTGGGTTTCGAGGCGATATTGGCCGGTCATAGGCCGAAAGTGTTCGGCCAGCCATTCTATGCCGGCTGGGGGTTGAGCGAGGATTTCCAGCCGCTGGCCCGGCGGCGGCGCAATCTGACCCGGGCGCAATTATTCGCCGGGGCGATGATGCTTTATCCGCTGTGGTATGACGCCTGCCGTGACCGGCTGTGTTCACTGGAAGACGCGCTGAACGGATTTGAAGCACAGGTGCGGGCGTGGCGCGAAGACCGCAAGGGATGGGACGGCAGCGGCATGAGGTTGTGGAAACGCGGCGCGCTGAACGGTTTTTTCGGTGGCGTCAAAGCGATGCGGTTTCGCAGCATTCCGGTCGCGGGATCGGCGCGGCGGCAGATGATCTGGGCTGGCAAGGCCGAGACGCTGGCAGAGCCGCCCGAGGGACTGGTGCGGGTCGAAGACGGGTTCCTGCGCTCGCGCGGGTTGGGCGCAGAGCTGGTGCCGCCGCTGTCTCTGGTCTGTGACGATCTGGGGATTTACTACGACCCGAGCCGGGAAAGCCGGCTGGAGCGGCTGATCGCGTCCCGGGCAACGTTGCGTCCCGATCAGGAGGCGCGGGCCGAGGCCCTGCGCCGCGGCGTGATCAAGGCGGGGTTGAGCAAGTATAACCTGGGCGGTGATTTGCCCGATTTGCCCGAAGGCCATCGGATTCTGGTGCCGGGGCAAGTGGAAGACGATGCCTCGATCCGGTTGGGCGCGGGTACGGTAAGGACCAATCTGGACCTGCTGCGCGCTGCGCGGGAGGCCAATCCGGATGCGGTGATCCTGTATAAGCCGCACCCGGATGTCGAGGCCGGGCTGCGCCCCGGCGCAGTGCCGCGCGCGGCGGCGCTGGAGCTGGCCGATGCGGTATTGGATCAGGCCGATCCGGTTGCGCTGCTGGACCGGGTCGCTGAGGTGTGGACGATGACGTCGCTGCTGGGTTTCGAGGCATTGTTGCGCGGGGTGAGCGTGACCACGCTGGGCGCGCCGTTCTATGCCGGTTGGGGTCTGAGCCGCGATCTGGGTCCGGTGCCGGAGCGGCGTCAGGCGCGGGTCGGGTTGAGCGGGCTGATCCATGCCGCCCTGATCGATTACCCGCGCTATCGCGATCCGGTGAGCGGCCTGCCCTGCCCGGTTGAGGTGATCGTCGCGCGGCTGGCAACGGCCGAGGCCGGTCAGGGGCCCGGGTTGAAGGTGCTGGCCAAGCTGCAAGGTGCGCTGGCCAGTTGGGCCCATCTGTGGCGTTAATGCGGTTCTGCAGCCTGATCTGGCGGCGCGCGCCACGGCGCGCACAGGATTTTCCCGAAATTTTCCTGCGGAAAATTTCGCGCCTGACCGCCTGCGGCGGAATTTGAGTATTTGGACCAAGAAGAAACCCGGGTCGGGATTTCAGGAGAAAGTTCAGCCAACCCGGGTCCAGCGGTGCAGGATATCGGGGCCGATGGCACGGACGTCTTGCAACGTGAAGCGCGGGGCGTCGGACAGGCGGGTCAGGCCAATCGCACCAATGGCGGGCAACCCTTCGGCACCGATGGTCATACCGGCGGTGAAGCCGATCAGGTCATCGACCCTGTCATGCGCCAGAAGCGAGGCCGCCAGCCCGCCGCCGCCTTCGCAGAAAATGCGCGTCAGCCCGTTGTCCCCGAGCGCGGCAAGCAATGCCGTCGGGTCGATCTGACCGTGTTGCACATCGCATTCGATCAATATGGCGCCAAGATCGGTCCAGGTCCGGTGCAGGATCGGATCGAGGCCGGGGCCGTGACATATCCAGACCGGGATGTCGCGTGCGGTTTGCGCCAGCTGGCCCATCAACGGCATATCGAGCCTGCGCGAGACCACGATGCGCACCGGTTGCCGCGCAATACCCAGGTCGCGCACGGTGAGCGAGGGATCGTCGGCCCGCGCGGTGCCCGCCCCGACCATCACCGCATCATGACGCGACCGCAGCCCATGCACCCAGCGCCGCGCCTGCGGTCCGGTGATCCACTGGCTTTCGCCGGTGGCGGTGGCAATGCGGCCATCGAAGCTGCTGGCCAGTTTCAGCGTAACCCGGGGCCGACCGGTTTCGACCCGCTGGAAAAACCCGGCGTGATCGCGCGCGGCACGCCCGGCCAGAACGCCGGTGGTGACCTCGATCCCGGCGGCGCGCAACATGTCGAAGCCTTTGCCGGACACCCGCGGATCGCTGTCGGTGAGCGGAGAGACGACCCGGGCAACCCCCGCTTTGATCAGCGCTGCGGCGCAGGGGGGGGTCTGACCGTGATGGGCGCAGGGTTCAAGGCTGACATAGGCGGTGGCGCCGCGCGCCTGTGCGCCGGCCTGTGCCAACGCCCGGGTTTCGGCATGGGGCCGTCCGCCCGGGGCGGTCCAGCCGCGCCCGACGATACGCCCCTCGCGCAGGATCACGCAGCCCACCGCGGGGTTGGGCCAGGTGTTGCCCTGACCGCGCCGCCCCAAGGACAGGGCCAGCGCCATGTAGCGGGCGTCGTCGTCGGTCACAGTTACGCGGCTCACTCTTCCGGGGTGGTATCGGGGCGCAGCTCGGAGACGAATTTGTCGAAATCGCCCGCGGCCTGGAAGTTTTTGTAAACGCTGGCAAACCGGACATAAGCGACGGTGTCGATCCGGGCCAGCGCCTCCATCACGATCTCGCCGATGGTTTTCGACGGGATGTCGGTTTCGCCCATGCTTTCCAGCCGCCGGACGATGCCTGAAATCATCTGGTCGATCCGTTCCGGTTCGACCGGGCGTTTCTGCATCGAGATGCGGATCGAGCGTTCCAGCTTATCCCGGTCGAAATCTTCGCGCCGTCCGTTCGATTTGATCACAACCAGATCACGCAGCTGCACCCGTTCATAGGTGGTAAAACGACCGCCACAAGCCGGGCAAAAGCGCCGGCGCCGGATCGCAACGTGGTCTTCCGCAGGCCGTGAATCCTTCACCTGAGTATCTATGTTTCCGCAAAACGGGCAACGCATGGTCGGCCCCCTCTTAAATTACCGCCTCATTCTGTGGGTTTTCCCCACTTATCCACAGGCACTATAGGTCAGCCTCTAGAGTTTGGGTAGAGGGAAGTTGCAGCCACCAGATGACGCGGTTCCCTGGTACGTGTCGCGGCCCGGTGACAAATGCAAACAGCCGCGGCATGACCCGCGGCTGTGAGTTTTTCGAAAAGGACCGGCCGATTTACGAGACGGCTTTGAAATCGATCTTTTCTTCATCATCGTCGATGTCGAGATCGATCAACAGCGCCTCATCTTTCTGATCGTCTGCCGGTTCCGCGTCGGTTTCAGCCTCGACCGGATCGGGATCGTCTGTGGCGCTGTCATCGTCAACCTGGAAGAAGCTGATCACCTCGGCCAGATGTTCGGCCTGGCTCGACAATTCGGTCGCGGCAGCCGACAATTCTTCCGATGCCGCGGTGTTGCCCTGGGTCACGCTGTCCAGACGCTGCACGGATTCATTGATCTGGCTCGATCCGATCGCCAATTCGCGTGAGGCGGAGGTGATGTCGCTGACCAGCGAGGAGGTCCGTTCGATATTCGGCACCAGATCATGCAGCATTTCGCCCGCCCTGGTGGCCGAGCTTACGGTATTGGACGACAATGCGGAGATTTCCGCGGCTGCCTGCTGGCTGTTTTCGGCCAGTTTGCGGACTTCGGCCGCGACCACGGCAAAACCACGGCCGTGTTCCCCGGCGCGGGCCGCTTCGACCGCGGCATTCAGGGCCAAAAGGTCGGTCCGACGCGCGATTTCCTGAAGGATCATGATGCGTTCACCGATGGTTTTCATCGCCTCGACGGCGTCGCTGACGGCATCGCCGGAACTCTTGGCATCGCGGGCAGCGTTTTGAGCGATTTCATCGGTGGTGGCGGCGTTGTCCGAGCTGGCCGAGATATTGGCCGACATCTGTTCCACCGCAGCCGACACTTCTTCGGTCGATCCAGCCTGTACCGAGGCCCCTTCGGACAGGGTTTCTGACGTGCCGGAAACCTGACTTGCTCCGGCGACGAGATTATTGACCGCAGCAGACACGTTTTCCACCGTATCGCGCAGCCGAACCACCATGTCGTTCTGCGCCTTCAGCAGATCGGAAATCTCGTTATTACCCGTCACTTTGGCGGTGGTGCGCAGATCGCCCGCAGCCACCCGTCGCGCCAGATCGATCGACCGGGTCATACCCGAGGACAGGGTGCGGATAATCAGGGTCGAAGATACCAGCATCAGGGCAACAGCGACGCCCATGGCAATGAACAGGTTGCGGCGCACGTCGAGGTAGTCTGCCCGCGCCACGTCGACGGCCTTGTCCATTTCGGCGGTTTGATACGTTTCGACATCGGCGGCGTATTGGTTCACCTTGATCATCGTCGGGTTGACGCCGTAGTGGTAAACTTCGTTCGCCCGCCCATCGCCGTCCAGTTCGTAAGCGACCGCACCCCGAACGTTTTGGGTAAACCGCTTGACCTGGCTGCCAAGACGTTTGAGGGTTTTTTGCAAGTCTTCGCCGGAATATTGCTTCATCGCTTCGAGAATGGTGGCCGTTTCGTCAGCGGCGCCAGCCAGGCTTGTCTGCAGGTTCGAAATGCGGTCGGGATCGTCTTCGCCCCCGGCCCAGCCGATCAGGATATTGGCCGCGTCGATCTGCATGTTGCGCGTCAAAACGAGAAGCCGCTGCGCATCCAGCAGATGTTCGGTCTGAACATCCACGATATGTTCCATCTTTTCATTGGCATGTTCCAAGGCTTTCACCGCTAGGAACATGCTGCCTGCAAAGATCAGAAATACCGCCGAAAAGGTCACGACCAACCGGGTTTTTAACGTGAAGCGCATCAATTTTCCTCCTGCTTCCTTCGGGGAGGATCAGAGGCTGATTCCGGCTATCCACGACCGCAAACCAACGCGGTTCCCTCGTGGAGCACGCTCCGGATTCACGACGCGGGAATACACCCACACACTCTAATCACTCAACACCTATAGCGTCAGGTGAAAGAAACGGCGGGAACCCGGGAGTTTTATGAAAAAAGCCGATAATCTGCTCCGTCTATCCGCAATGATGGGCGGGCGGGTATCGAAAGTGTGTACTCGTTCACCCCAAGAGTGCGCGAGCAACTAATTTGGACCGCATAGATAGCAATCCGCAAAACCTGATCCTGACGGAAACGCCAGGGGGCACCGGTGAAGTTCCGGCTGAATCGGAGGCGCTTGGAACAGAGCTTTAAAACAACCGGCAGACGTACCGACAATACCACCTGCGCGGCTACATGGAAAACAGGCAGATTTTCACTATTCTTGTGTATAGAATAGCAGATTTTCCCGACCGATTTCATAAAACCCCGCTGCCCGGACCATTAGCTTTTTTACCGCCACACCTGATGTGGAGGATCAAGAACACAGGCCAGAAACCCGGTTTGCAAGCGAGTGCAACATTTCTAAAGTGGATCGCTTCCTTTGCACCCACGCCCGCACCCGGGCTTCTGTCGGATCCCCCACGGACGTAGTAAAGGAAGTAAGATGCGTTTCACGTTAAAACTAAGGTTAGCTGCAAGTTTCGCAGCCGTTTTCATCATTTTTGCAGGCAGTATGCTTTTGTCGCTCAGAGCCTTGGAACTTGGTAAGAAGAACATGGAACAAGTCGTTCATGTTCAAACTGCACATGTTCTGCAGGCTGAAAGCCTTTTGATCATGACCCGGAACATGCAGCTTAGCGTTGCCAATATTCTGATCGGTTGGGAAGGCGGCGAGGACGATCCGAACAGGATCCCGAACTTGCAGGAAAACCTGAAAAATACCGCCACCGAAGCAAGCAAGATCATCGCGGACATGACGACCTATTCGTCCGAAACCTTGCAGCCAAGCCTGAAAAGCATGGCAGCAGAAGTGGACAAGTTCGCACAGTATACCGAACAATCAATCACCTATGAATTCGCAGGCGATTCACGCGCGAATGAAGTGTACCATCATGACGCAAACCCGGCGATGGCCAAGATCAACAGTTTGGCAAAGGACGTCGAAGCCTTCTATTCGGACGAGATGAATCAGGCGGTTCTGAAAGCGCAGGAAGATTATTTTGCAGTGCGCCAAAATTTGTTCATGGCAATGGCCGGGGCGGTCGCCTTTATGCTGATTTCTTCGGTGTTGATCATCCGCAAGCTTTCTTCCGGGCTGAACGAGTCGATCGCGCTGGCGCGCAAGGTGGCTTCGGGCGATCTGCGCAGCACGGTGACGGTTAAGGGCAATAACGAACTCAGCGACCTGCTGAACGCCCAGAACGATATGGTAAGACATTTGCGGGATACGGTGGAAAACGTCGGTTCGGCAGTAAGCAATCTTGTCGCCGGCGCAAGCCAGGTTTCGGGCACGTCGGAAACCCTTTCCGAAGGCGCCTCGGTACAGGCTGGATCGACCGAAGAAGTGTCCACGGCGGTGGAGCAGATGTCGGCCAATATCTCGACCACGTCGGACAATGCCAACACCACCGATGAAATCGCTCGCCAGGCGGCCACTGACGCCATTACATCGGGCGAGGCGGTAAGCAAGGCGGTGGAATCGATGAAGACCATCGGTGATCGCATCATGATCCTGCAGGAAATCGCACGTCAGACCGACCTGTTGGCGCTGAACGCAGCCGTTGAGGCGGCCCGCGCAGGCGAACATGGTCGTGGCTTCGCGGTGGTCGCGGCGGAAGTCCGCAAGCTGGCAGAAAACAGCCAGCAGGCGGCAGCCGAGATTTCGATCCTGTCCAAGGACACGGTTTCGTCGGCGACCAAAGCCGGTGAGATGTTGCAGGATCTGGTGCCGAAGATCGAGCGGACTTCGTCTTTGGTCAGCGACATCACCTCCGCCTCACGCGAATTGGCAATCGGGTCGACCCAGATCAATGAATCGGTGCAGCGTCTGGACAGCGTGACCCAAGGCAACACCGCCGCATCGGAAGAACTGTCTGCGGCCGCGACCGAATTGTCGAGCCAGGCCGAACAGTTGGCCGAAGTCATCGGCTTTTTCAAAGTCGAAACGGGTGCCTTGCAGGGCGGCGCGGACATTCCCACCGCCGAGGGTTCTGGAAAAGATACGCCGATGGTCATCGATCTGGACCTCGACGATGGCGCTGAGAAGATAGATTTCAAAGCAGCGTCGTAATCCGGGCGGTATGTAGCAAAACAGAACAGCCGCGGTTCATTCCGCGGCTGTTTTCTATCCGGCGATTTGTCGTCTTATTCATCGTCGGGGCGCAGCACCGTTTCGATGACAGAGGCCGAATGCAGCGTTTTGTGGACAGGGCAACGGTCAGCGATGCGCAACAGCGACTGGCGTTCGGTTTCGCTGAGCCCCCCCGACAGACGGATTTCACGCCGGAACACATCAACCTTGCCGGTGCCTTTTTCGGGGTCGATTTCTTCGCCGTGGCGTTTGTCATGGGTGACCTCGACCGACACATGTTCCAGCGGCAGGTTCTTGTGGCGTGCATAGATCCGCAGGGTCATGGTGGTGCAAGCACCAAGGCCTGCGGCAAGGAACTGATAAGGGTTGGGGCCCAGATCGGTGCCGCCCATTTCCAGCGGTTCATCGGCCAGCATATGATGTTTACCCGCGATATTGACATCCTGAAGCAAACCGGAGGCATCGGCTTCGGACACCCGGATCACACCGTCCGGGGCGTGTTTGGGGAAGTCTTCTTCGACCAGATCGACATAGCGGCCAGCCCATGTGGCGATGGTATCCGCGACATATTCGGCATCTTCTTCGCGGCTGATCAGATGATCGGCATCATCCAGCGTGACAAAGGATTTCGGATGCAGTGCGGCGGCGAAAATTTCAGCCGCATTGTCGATGCCCACCACGGTATCGCGCGGCGCGTGCAGGACCAGCAGCGCCTTTTTCATTTCCCGGATCGCGGGCCCCATCTGTTGCGCGGCGATATCGTCGAGGAAATGTTCGCAGATGGTAAAACGGCGCCCTTCCAGATCAACCTCTGCCTTGCCCTGCGCGCGGATTTCATCGAGCTGTGCGGCGAAATTTTGCGCCACATGGGACGGGTCGAACGGCGCACCAATGGTGGCCACAGCATGGGCGGTAGGGATATTCCCCGCCGCTTTCAGCATCGCCGCCCCGCCCAAAGAATGACCAATCAGCAATTGTGGCGGCATCAGCTTTTCCCCCAGCGCCCGGGCGGCAAGGATCAGGTCGGCCACATTGGTGGTGAAATTGGTATTGGCAAATTCCCCCTCGGAATGGCCCAGCCCGGTGAAATCGAACCGCAAAACGGCAATGCCCTGCGATGCCAGCCGGGACGAAATGCGGCGCGCGGCGGGGATATCCTTGGAACAGGTGAAACAATGGGCAAACAGCGCCGTGGCACAGACCTGACCCTCGGGCAGGTCGAGCCGGGCCGCCAGCGTGCTGCCGTCATGGCCGGTGAAACTGAAGCGTTCGGATTTCATTACAATATCCTGTGTAGTGTTGCGGCCAATATGACGAAAAACGCAGCCCAGCGCAGGGGGTGAAACCCATTATCACCGATTTGTCAGGCGGCGAGATGCGCCGCGACCTGCCGGTGATGCGGGGCATTGCGGTGTTCGAACAGGTAAATCCCCTGCCATGTGCCCAGCACCGGGCGGCCACCGCTGACCGGGATCGACAGCGTGACCGGCATCATCGCGGCCTTGATATGGGCGGGCATGTCATCGGGGCCCTCATAGGTGTGGGTCAGGTAGGACATCGACGGATCGGTCGTGGGCGGCACCAGCCGGTGAAAGAAGTTGCGCAGATCGGTCTGCACTTCGGGATCGGCGTTTTCCTGAATCAGCAGGCTACAGGAGGTATGGCGCACGAACAGGGTCAGCAGGCCGGTATCGCGGCCCTGTTCAGAAACCCAAGCCGTCACCTGCCGGGTGAATTCGTAAAGCCCCTGTCCGCGCGTTTGGACATTGAAAACGGTTTGCATGTCAGCGGAAAATGCCGTTCCCCATCTGATCAATGAAGACCTTGGCCTTGCGCAGGCTCGCGCTGCGGGCTTCTTCGGGCGACTGGATGGTGTCGGCGCGGATCATTTGATGGGTTTTTAAGTCTCCGTCGATTTCTTTCTCAATCCGGGCGGCAACGCGGAACCCGCCCTCGCCCGGCATCGGATCGGGGAAGATGCGGAAGCCGTTATAGTCTTCGGGTTGCGGTTCGGGTTTGGCCTTTGGCGCCGACCGACCGGCGCCGAAGAGTTTGGAAAGCAGTGACATAGGGTGATCCCGTTGGTTCCGTTTGGGCGCCAGTGTGCGGGCTTGGGCGGTTGAGGGCAAGGGGGTGTGAGGGGGCTGAAAGTCCACCCTACAACGCATTGAAGCTACGCCTCTATAAATGAATAGTCATCCGATAGATACATAAGTCGCGCATTTGGAAAAGTAGCCATCAACTCCTTAACCTCCGCTACTTTCTCAAGATCAAATCTTGTCCCCAAAACGATGTATCGCAGATCGCCAATATGGAATTGAACCTGCTCCGTTTCGGACTCCGGCTTCCATCCATGACCAGCAACAATCCGCCACTCAGCTTCGTACTGCCAGGCCATTGCCTTAGTAAACACGATCCGCTCACTTATTTCATCTGGATCGTTCTTACTACGGGCAGATAACTGCTCAATAAGAGGCTCCTCGTCCAATAGCGCTGGCCTTTTGTCCAAATAGCGAATTGGCTTTGCCGTTAGAAATAAGCTGTCAGCCTCTACTGTAGGCGTGAAGCCAACCGCAGCACCTTTGAGGTTATCCGCGTAGTTCCCCCACATCGGTGGTGAGTAACCGTCCGAAGAAAGACAAAGAATTTTAGACAGTTGAAAGTGTGCTTCAAATTCCGGTTCATACTTCTTCAAGAGATCCGGCAGATTATCCAAAGACTCCTCAAGGCCAAGTCTCAGTTCTGCAAACAACTGCTCCTTATCCGAATCTTCTGAAAACTTCGGGCGCATTGACTCAATTAGTGCCCCCATTGAACCGACAAGCGGAGTTTGGTCCTCACCAGAAATACTTGCGTACAGCTTCTCAAGCGCGCCGGATATGACTGCTTCTCGATCATATCCAGCGCTCAACTGAAGCTTGGCATCATACAAATCATTGAAGCGAGTTGGCCGCGAAAACCGCAAACTCTTGTTTCGTAAGATCGATAACAGCCCTGCTTCCGAAGTATACTTGAAGAGAACCTCCGGAAGTTCTGGATGGATATCGATCACTGATCCAGGAAGCTCCGCAGCTTCCGGCTCCGGCTGGGGTGCTTCAGCTTGCGCAGCGCCTTGGCCTCGATCTGACGGATCCGTTCGCGGGTCACGCTGAACTGCTGGCCGACTTCTTCCAGCGTGTGGTCGGTGTTCATGCCGATGCCGAACCGCATCCGCAGCACCCGTTCTTCGCGCGGGGTGAGCGAGGCCAGAACCCGGGTGGTGGTTTCCTTCAGGTTTTCCTGAATGGCGGAATCCAGCGGCAGAACCGCGTTCTTGTCTTCGATGAAATCGCCCAGCTGGCTGTCTTCTTCGTCGCCAATCGGGGTTTCCAGTGAAATCGGTTCCTTGGCGATCTTCATCACCTTGCGGACCTTTTCCAACGGCATCTGCAGCTTTTCGGCCAATTCTTCCGGCGTCGGTTCACGGCCGATTTCGTGCAGCATCTGGCGGCCGGTGCGGACCAGCTTGTTGATCGTTTCGATCATGTGGACCGGGATACGGATGGTGCGGGCCTGATCGGCGATCGAGCGGGTGATTGCCTGCCGGATCCACCATGTCGCGTAAGTCGAGAATTTATAGCCGCGGCGGTATTCGAATTTATCGACCGCTTTCATCAGGCCGATGTTGCCTTCCTGGATCAGGTCGAGGAATTGCAGCCCGCGGTTGGTGTATTTCTTGGCAATCGAGATCACCAGACGCAGATTGGCTTCGACCATTTCCTTCTTGGCCTGACGCGCCTCTTTTTCGCCCTTCTGGACCTGAGACACGATGCGGCGGAATTCCGAGATGTCGAGACCGACATATTGGCCAACCTGGGCCATGTCATTGCGCAGTTCTTCGACCTTGTCGGACGAGCGTTCAATGAACATTTGCCAGCCGCGCCCGGGCTTTTCCCCCATCCGTTCAAGCCAGGTCGGGTCGAGTTCGGAATTCCGGTAAGCCTCGACGAATTCGCGGCGGTTGATGCGCGCCTGATCAGCCAGTTTCACCATCGCGCTGTCAATCTGCATGATCCGGCGGTTGATGCCGTACAGCTGGTCGATCAACGCTTCGATCCGGTTGTTATGCAGATGCAGACCGTTCACCAGCTCGACAATTTCCGAGCGCAGTTTCTGATAGGTCGCTTCTTCCTGTGCGCTGAACGTGTCGTCTTCGTTCAGGGTGGCCGAAATCCGCAGGTCCTGCATTTCCGACAGGTGTTCGAAATCTTCGGCGATACGGTTCAGCGTGTCCAGCACCCGTTGTTTCAGCGCCGCTTCCATCGCAGCCAGCGACATGTTGGCCTGTTCGTCGTCATCATCGTCGTCATCATCGTCGCTGCGGATCGGGTTACCGTCGGCATCGAGTTCGGGCTGATCATCCTTGGCCGTTTTGGGCGCGGCGGCAACATTGGCCGCCTCGACGACGGGTTCGCTTTCGCCTTCTTCCTCCAGCGTGTTGCCGAAAGTGGTTTCCAGATCGATCACATCGCGCAGCAAAATGTCTTCGGACAGGAGTTCGTCGCGCCAGATGGTGATCGCCTGAAATGTCAGCGGGCTTTCGCACAACCCGAGGATCATCGTGTTGCGGCCTGCTTCGATCCGCTTGGCGATGGCGATTTCGCCTTCGCGGCTAAGCAGTTCGACCGATCCCATTTCGCGCAGATACATACGCACCGGGTCATCTGTCCGGTCAAGCTTTTCCGTGCCGCCGGAGGAGACAGCGAGTTCCCCCTTATTCGAGGACACGTCGACCACGGCGGTGGTTTTCTGTTCCTCGTCCTCGGCTTCTTCATCCTCGATGATGTTGATGCCCATTTCGGACAGCATCGACATCACGTCTTCGATCTGTTCCGAGGAGACCTGATCAGGCGGCAGCACCTGATTGAGCTGGTCGTAGGTGATGTAACCTTTTTCGCGCGCTTCGGCGATCATGCGTTTGACGGCGGTCTGGCTCATATCGAGCGAAACTTCGGCGTCCTGATCGTCTGGCTTGCGGTCTTCGGTATCTTTAGCGGCCATTTAGCTCTCCTGCACGGGCGGTCTGCGCGGATGTGTCGGGTGATTCGTTACCGCGAATCAATAGCGCGATTACCCGATTCGAAAACCCGTTTACCCGTATTTCTTTCCCAATTCTTCACCAAAACGGCTAACGCGGCCGTTTTGTGAAGCTGATTTGTCCCAAAACCCGGTCCAGCGCGTCGCGTTCGTCACGATTGATTCGGGCCCCGTTCTTGCCGATGTCATAGCGCGATTTGTCTTCCTGTTCGCTGCGCAAGGCGCGGTTTTTGGTTTCTGCGGCCTGATGCAGGCGCCATGTTACCGCTTCGTCCGCGACCCCTCCCAGTTCCTCTTCGGCTTCGGCGATTTCAGCGCTGAGGCCGCGTTCGGCCTGCAGCTTGGCGAATTCTTCCGTAACGGTCATCCGTGCGGTTTCGATATCGCCCGAACGCCGCACAGAGGGCGCAATCGCCACATGGGGCAGCGAATACAGATTTTCAAGAACCCCCGGGCCCAGCAGTTCGGGCAAGCGGGCTTCCAGATCGGCGATATCGTCGTGATGCGACAGGTCCAGCAGCCGATCGCGCAGCAGGGCGAAATCGGGATCAGCGCAATCGAGATGATCGATCTGATAATCGAATTCCGCGATCAGGTCGGGCTGTCGCACCAAGGTGGCGAGGATCACCGCTTCGCGCAGCCGGGTCTGCGCGGTATCCCCGGCAGACACCAGCATCGAAGATTTGGTGCCGGGATTGAAGGCGGGGCCGAAATCGCCCCGACGACCGCCGCGCCCCTGCCCCGGCTGGAACGGTTTTCCGGGCACGAAGGCCTTGCGCCGGTTCTGCCGGAAAAGGTCCCAGCGCAGATCCTTGATCGCCTGACCGTAATGAGCGCGGATCGACGGATCGCGGATCAGCTTGATCTTGTCACGCAATGCCTTGTCCAGCGTCGCCTTGCGTTCGGGGCTGTCGAAGTTCCGGCCTTCGGTTTCGCGCCGCCACAGTAAATCGACCATCGGGATGGCCGCATCCAGCAGGGTTTGCATTTTTACAGGCCCCTGTGCCCGGATCAGGTCGTCAGGGTCCAATCCTTCGGGCATCAGCGCAAAACGCAGCGATTTGCCGGCCTCCAGCAGCGGCAGAGCCAAGTCGATCACCCGCATCGCAGCCCGCAGCCCGGCGGTATCGCCATCCAGCGCGATGACCGGTTCCGGCCCGATCCGCCACAGCAATTGCAGCTGGCTTTCGGTAATCGCGGTCCCCAATGGCGCGACAGTGGCCCCGAAGCCCGCCTCGGACAGTGCGATCACATCCATGTAGCCTTCGGCCACGACCAAGGGTTTACCCTTGCCGGCCGCTTCGCGGGCGGGGCCCTGATTATACAGGCTGCGCCCCTTGTCGAAGAGTTCAGTTTCCGGCGAATTCAGGTATTTGGCATTATCATTGGGGTCCATCGCTCGACCACCAAAGGCAATGCAGCGGCCACGCGGATCGCGGATCGGGAACATGATCCGGTTGCGGAACGTGTCATAGGGTTTCTTGCCTTTGCTCGACGCCTTGGCCAGCCCGGCACCGAGGATCAGATCCTCGGCGACGCCCTTGCCGGACAGGTGATCCCACAAGCCCTGCCAGCCATCGGGGGCAAAGCCGATCTCGAACCTGTCCTGGGTTTCGGGTTTCAGTCCCCGCCGGTCGAGATAGGCGCGCGCCGCCTCGGCCCCGTTGCGTTTCAGCTGCAACCGGAAAAACTGTGCCGCCATTTCGGTGATTTCAGCCAGTTGGGTACGACGGTCGGATTTCTGCTGCGCCTGCGGATCGCGCTGCGGCATCGGCATCCCGGCTTCGCGGGCCAGAATCCCCACCGCTTCCATGAAATCGACGTTTTCAGTTTCGCGGATGAAGCTGATCGCGTCGCCCTTGGCCTGACAGCCGAAGCAGTAATAGAAGCCCTTGCGGTCATCGACGTGAAACGACGCGGATTTTTCCTGATGGAACGGGCACGGTGCCCACATGTCGCCCTTGCCCTGATTGGATTTGCGCGCGTCCCACATGACCTTGCGCCCCACCACCTGAGACAGGCTGATGCGGTTGCGCAATTCATCAAGGAAGCCGGGTGGGAGACTCATGCCGGGAACTATAGAGCGCGCCGCGCCACAAGAAAATGGGCCAGCGCGTCAACCGCGATGGAACAGCGTCACGCCTCTGATTTATTGGATGAATTCATTACAGGCGGTTTCGAACTGGACGATGGTTTCCGGCTCAAGCTGCTGTTTTGGCAGATTGTAGACCCAATCCACCAGCACATCCACGTTCTGTTCGTATTTGCTGCCCGCGATGGGGTCGGATTTCAGGATCAGCTTGCCTGCGCGTTTCTCGGACTTGTTGCGCGTGCGCAGATCGACCGCCTGCCGCACGATCCCGGCCTGAATGGCGCAGCGGTCCTGCCGTTGCTGTTTGGTTTCGGCAAGCGCAGGGGTGGCCAGAACGAGGGCAGCAAGACAAAGTAAACGGATCATAAAACACCTCTGGTTCAGTCGTCTTGTCCCTTGATGCCAGCAGATCCAGATCGCCGCAAGGAGAACGCGCCGCACCCGGCTGTCAACCAGGCAAGTCCGTAAGACTTTAACGATTCCGGCCAATTCCGGAAACAATCCATTTGGTTTTCTGGGCATTGCCCAAAACTGCGCAACACTATCCCAGCATAGCCTTTGCCGCGCCCAAATTTGGCCACGAATCCAAAGCACAACATTCAAAGCACTTAATGTGTCTGCCGGGGATCGGGACATCCTCCGGCGGGCCGGATGTAAAGGTGACATGATGGAACAGCGGATTTTTGACTGCTGCGGCTTTGGCCGTCAAGAAAACTTGGCCAAGAGACTTGACCGGCTCAGACGGTTTCGTCGGGATGAGGCCGGGTCGATGACGATGTTTGCGATCTTTGCATTCATCTGCATGTTGATGGTTGCCGGGATCGGCATTGACCTGATGCGCTATGAACGCGACCGCGCCAAGCTTCAGAACACGCTTGATCGTGCCGTTCTGGCCGCAGCCGACATGGACCAGACCGCGGATGCCAACTCTGTCGTCACCGACTATTTCACCAAGGCCGGAATCGCCGAATACCTAACAAATGTTTCGGTCGAAGAAGGGTTAGGATACAAATCGGTCAACGCCACGGCACAATCGCATCTGAGCACCAATTTCCTGTCGCTGGTAGGCATCAACGAATTGACCGCCCCCGCATCGGGTGGCGCCGCCGAAAGCATCGGCAGCGTGGAAATTTCGCTGGTTCTCGATGTCTCGGGTTCGATGGGCAGCAATTCGCGGCTTGCACGGCTGAAACCGGCTGCCATCGAATTCGTCGATGCTATTCTGGATGCGTCTTCTTCGGGGACTGCTTCGATTTCGATCATTCCCTACGCCATGCAGGTAAATGCGGGACGGTCGATTTTGGAGGAATACACCACGACCGCCGAACACGATTATTCCCATTGCGTCAATTTCAACGACGACCAGTTCAGCAGCAGCAGCGTGTCGCAGACCGAGATGCTGGAACTGACAGGGCATTTCGATGTCTGGCCACGGGTTTCGAGCCGGGACCAATACTGGGTCTGCCCGATCGCGGATTATGCGCAGATCCTGCCACTGTCCAACGACAAAAACCTGCTGCACGAACGTATCAACGCGCTGCAGGCCAAGGGCAACACGTCGATCGATATCGGGCTGAAATGGGGATCGCTGCTGCTGGACCCCAGCACCCGGCCGGTGGTCAATGCTTTGATCAACAAGAACGTGGTCGATGCCGACTTTACCGACCGTCCGGTCGCCTATGACGACGACACCACCCTCAAGATCATCGTGTTGATGACGGACGGTCAGAACACCGACCAATACATGCTGAATCCGTCGATGCGCGACGGTCTGTCAGATGTCTGGTACAAGCCGGTTACCGGCGACACCAATGGCAACGGCTACCGCGACACCGGCGAGTTCGACTTCGATAGCGAACACTATTCGGTTCAGCACAGCAACGGAAACAGCACCGAATACTGGTGGCCGAGCGCGAACAACTGGTACGGCGACTGGTACGATCACCCGTATGGCAACGGCAGCTATCAGCAATGCTCATATTGGAGCGGTTGCAATACGGTGGAAGAACCCGGCGATGCGGTTCAACTGACCTATCCCGAACTCTTCAACCAAGTGTCGCTGGCCTATAACGCCGATATCAACCATTCCTATCAGGGCAATCGGTGGTCGACCTGGTTTACCAATGCCTATTCCAAGAAAGACGCCTCCGCCAAGGATCAGCGTGCCAGACATGTCTGCAACGCGGCAAAGGACCAAGGCGTCGTGGTATTCACGATCGGTTTCGAGGCCCCCCGCCGCGGCCAGAGATTGCTGGAAAGATGTGCCAGCTCTGCCAGCCATCATTTCGACGTGAACGGGTTGGATATCAGTGACGCGTTCGAATCCATCGCCGCATCAATCAGTAAACTGAGGTTGACGCAATGAGTATGTTCAAACGTTTCCTTACCCGGTTCCGCCGCAGCGAAAGAGGCTCTGCCACGCTCGAGTTCGTGATCGTATTCCCGATCTTCGTGGTCCTGATGGGGTCATCGTGGGAACTGGGGTTGATCACCATGCGCACCACGATCATCGAACGGGCGACCGACCTGGTGGTACGCGATATCCGCCTTGGCACCGGATTGGCACCGCAGCATGACGAAATCAAGCAGGAGATCTGCGACTTGGCGTCGATCCTGAACGATTGCGAAAATAATTTGCGGCTGGAAATGATCCAGCTCGATCCGCGCAACTGGGTCGCGCCGCCGCAGGAAGCCGATTGCACCGATGCCTCGGAAGAAGTGTCGCCGGTGCGCACGTTCGAAAACGGTCAGGAAAACGAGCTGATGCTGCTCAGGGTCTGTTTCAAGGTCAACCCATTGTTCCCATCGGTCGGATTGGGCAAAAAGTTGGTGACGGATGGAGCGGGGCAATATGCCTTGGTGGCGTCTTCCGCCTTTGTTCAGGAGCCGATGTGATGCGGATTATGTGTAAAATCAAAGCCCTGCTGCGCCGCTTTGCCAAAGAAAGCGACGGCACGGTCGCGCTGGAAGCGGTAATCGTGGTGCCGTTCCTTTTCTGGGCGTTCCTGGCCAGCTATGTCTATTTCGACGCCTTCCGGCAGACCAGCGTCAATATCAAAGCCAATTTCACCGTTGGTGACCTGTTGTCGCGCGAAACGGCGGCGGTCGATGACGGCTATATCGACAGTATGCAATCGCTGTTCACGTTTCTGGCCAAGGGCAATTCATCGCCCCGCATCCGCATCACCGTGGCGATGTGGGACGAAGAAGAAGCCGCCTATTCATTGGATTGGTCCGAAGCGCGCGGTGGTGCGGTGGCGCTGACCGAAACCGAATTAAATACGATGACAGACCGGTTGCCTTCGTTGATCGACAATGAACGCATCATCGTGGTCGAATCCTGGAGCCACTTCACGCCGCTCTTCGAGGTCGGGCTGAATGAATCGGATATTTACCAGATGTCTTTCACCAGCCCGCGTTTCGCCCCGCAACTGGCCTGGAACCGGTACCCGGACAGTTGACCGGGGATCAGCCGTCCGACCGTTCCGAGATCATGACCTGAAGAATTTCGGCGATCGCTTTGGTTTGCCCGCCGGGCAGCACCCCGCCGATCCCGACCCGCCGGCCCATCCGCCACCAGATGCCGGGTTGCCAGCGCCGCCCGCGCGGCTGCGCCAGCAGCAGCATGAAGCCATGCGACGGCTTGAACGCAAAGGTGCCACGATTGACGCTAACGATATCCTCGACCCGGGCGATTTCGGTACCATCGCTATCACACAGGGCGCTTTCGGTCAGTTGCAGGCCGAGCCGGGTCGCGCCATGCATCTTGACCGCAAAGGCAATCATCGCCGCGCCGAGCAGGATCAGGACCACCTGAAGTCCCAGCGCCGAAGCGGACGGGATACTGAAGGCCAACGCGACCATCATCGCCCCCAGCAGCACCAGCAAACCGATCCCCGTCCAGCGCCGCAGAACTGATGCCTGTGCCGTGGCCAGAATTTTCTGTTGTCCCGAACCGTCCATTTCGCACCTCTTTGCCTGTTGCGCCGCTGATAGCCGGTCTGTCGTCGCAATGCGAGAGGCTTTGCGACACTCAGACCGAGACGGCCTTGCGCACCATGTCCCAATAGATGCCTTCAACCTCGTCCGCCGAAAGCCGGCCTTCGGCGCGATACCATGTGGTCACGCCGGTCAGCATGGCGATGACCGCCATGGTTTCGATCCGGCTATCAGTGATGGCAAACACACCTTCCTCTGCTCCCTGCCGCAGAATGGATTCCAGTTCGTTTTCATAACGGCGGCGCAGGGCCTCGACCGCGATGAAATTTTCCGGCGTCAGGTTGCGCAGTTCCATATAGGCGATGAACACCTCGTCCGAGCGGTCGAGGTGATAGCGGATATGGAACCGGGTAAACTCTTCAAGCTTTTCCAGCGCGGTGCCGGGGTGCCGGTGCGCGGCGCGCGCGGCTAGCAGATCATCCATGTGACGCCGCATCAGATCAGACAGCAACGATTGCTTATCGGGGGTGTAATTGTACAGCGCTCCGGCCTGCACGCCGACCTCCTTGGCGATCTGGCGCATCGATACGGCAGCATAGCCGTGGCGCGCGAAAAGCCGCATCGCCGCATCAAGCACGCGCGGACCGGTGATATCGGAATGGGAACCTGCTGTTCTGGCCATGCGGGGAATTTATATGAACATTCGTTCAAATCAAAGAGGCATCTGCCCGCCAATACCACCAACGACGAATCGCTATCTCTTGCCGCAAGACCGGTTCTGGTGCAAGAACGGGACAAGCCCTGCTGATGAGAGTTCGCCATGCGCGCGACCACCGCCCTGTTTATTGCCCTTTCCCTGACCGGCCTGACCGGCTGCGCCGATTTTCCCGATCTGGATGACCGGATTGAACCGGCGGCGCGACAGGCCGATTTTCCGGCGCTGTTGCCGCTGGAGCCGATTCTGGCGGCCAATGCACAGAGCGCTATCACCGAGGATACCGATGCCGCCCTGCAAGCCCGTGCCGGGGCGCTGCGCGCCCGCGCCGCCCGGTTGCGGCAGCTTGCGGTGGATTAAGGCGACGCTGCCGCGGACCGCCAATTGCCGCGTTGCGCCGGGCAGCAAGACCCGGTACATCGCCTGTCAAAGATCCGTAACAGTCAGGAGGGCCAGATGAGCCACCCCTTGCGCCTTGGCATTGCCGGGCTGGGCACCGTCGGTGTCGGCGTCGTGAAAATCGTCCGTCAACAGGCGGCTCTTCTGACAGCACGTACCGGTCGCGAGGTAACGATCAGCGCCATTTCGGCCCGGTCGCGGACCAAGGATCGCGGCGTCAACCTGTCGAACTATGGCTGGGAAGACGACCCTGTCGCGCTGGCCCAGCGTGACGATGTCGACGTCTATGTCGAATTGATGGGCGGCGAAGACGGCCCGGCGAAGGCCTCGATCGAGGCCGCTTTGGCCGCGGGTAAAGACGTGGTCACGGCCAACAAGGCGCTGCTGGCCCGTCACGGTCAGGCATTGGCAGAACAGGCCGAAGCGACGGGTCGGGTGATCCGCTATGAGGCCGCCGTGGCGGGCGGTATCCCGATCATCAAATCGTTGGCCGAGGGTTTGGCAGCGAACGAAATCAGCCGCGTCATGGGGGTGATGAACGGCACCTGCAACTACATCCTGACCCGGATGGAAGCCACCGGACAGGGCTACAACACCTTGTTCGATGAAGCCGCCAAGCTGGGCTATCTGGAAGCCGATCCCAATCTCGACGTGGGCGGGATTGATGCCGGGCACAAATTGGCAATCCTGTCCGCGCTGGCCTTCGGCACTCAGGTCGATTTCGACGGGGTCGAACTGGAAGGGATTCAGCGGATCAGCCTGGAAGATATCCGTCAGGCCGCCGATATGGGCTATCGCATCAAGCTGCTGGGCGTGGCGCAGCTAACCGGTCGCGGACTGGAACAGCGCATGTCGCCCTGCCTGGTGCCTGCCGACAGCCCGCTGGGCCAGTTGGAAGGCGGCACCAACATGGTGGTCGTCGAAGGCGACAGCGTCGGTCAGATCGTGTTGCGCGGCGCGGGCGCGGGCGAAGGCCCGACCGCCAGCGCGGTGATGGGCGATGTTTGCGATATAGCGCGCGGTGTGCGCTACCCGGTCTTTGGTCAGCCCGCCACAACCCTGAAACAGGCTACACGAGGCAAATCCACCCTGCCCGCGCCGTATTACCTGCGGATGGGGTTGAAGGACAAACCGGGGGCGCTGGCCAAGATCGCCTCGATTCTGGGCGAGGCAGGCGTGTCGATCAACCGGATGCGGCAATACGGCCATGTCGATGATAAGGCTCCGGTGCTGATCGTGACCCACAAAGCGACGCGGGCTGATGTCGACGCCGCGCTGGCCGCGATTGCCGAAACCGACGTGATGGCCGAAGCGCCGGTGGCGCTGCGGATCGAAAGCGTGTGATCCCCGCCTGGACCGTCACGACGGCGATTGTGGCGGGACGCCTCTGGCGGGAGTATTTTGGGAACAGCGAAAAGGCCAGGAGGCTTTTTGAAAACGGGTGAGCGGGCATATCTGGGGGTTGAGGGGTCGCTGACCGGGCGGCGCTGGATCGGACCGGGACCGGAGGTCGAGCGGATGGCTGAGGCGATGCGCCAGCAGACTGACCTGCCCAGCCCCCTGTGCCAGACACTGGCGCGGCGCGGCGTCGCCCCCGAGGCGGTTCCGGGGTTCCTCGACCCGCAGCTGCGCGACCTGCTGCCCGACCCACAGTCCCTGAAAGACATGGAAAAGGCCGCCGCGCGTTTCCTGCGTGCGGTGAAGACGCGCGAAAAGATTGCCATTTTCGCCGATTACGATGTCGATGGCGGGTCCTCTGCGGCGCTGCTGATCGACTGGTTGCGCCGGATGGGGCGGCAGGCGACGCTTTACGTGCCGGACCGGATCGACGAAGGCTACGGCCCCAACGAACCGGCGATGGCAGCACTGGCGCGCGATCACGATCTGATTATCTGCGTCGATTGTGGCACGCTGAGCTACGCTGCGATTGCAGCAGCCAGGGGCACCGATGTGGTGGTGTTGGACCACCATCTGGGTGGCGAAACCCTGCCCGATTGTCTGGCTGTGGTGAACCCCAATCGGCAGGACGAAACCGGCGACCTGGCGCATCTCTGTGCCGCCGCGGTGGTGTTTTTGATGCTGGTCGAGGCGAACCGGCAGATGCGCGGCGAGGGCGCGCAGGGCCCCGACCTGATGGCGATGCTGGATCTGGTCGCGCTGGCCACGGTGGCCGATGTGGCGCCTTTGATCGGGGTCAACCGGGCGCTGGTGCGGCAAGGGTTGAAGATCATGGCGCGACGGGCGCGGCCCGGGCTGGTGGCGCTGTCGGATGTAGGCCGGATAGATCAGGCCCCGACGTCCTATCATCTGGGCTTTGTACTGGGCCCGCGGGTCAATGCGGGGGGCCGGATCGGTGCCGCCGATCTGGGCGCGCGGCTGTTATCGACCGACAACCCTGCAGAGGCGCGGGCAATGGCTGAACGACTGGACGAGTTGAACAGCGAACGGCGCGAAATCGAAAACGCCGTGCGCGCGGCGGCGATCGAGCAGGCCGAAAACCGGGGACTGGACGCGCCGCTGGTCTGGGCGGCGGGTGAAGGGTGGCACCCCGGCGTGGTCGGTATCGTGGCCAGCCGGCTGAAAGAAATGACCAACCGCCCTGCCATCGTGATCGGGCTGGAGGGGGATGAGGGCAAGGGATCGGGCCGATCGATCAGCGGTGTCGATCTGGGGGCCAGTATTCAGCGGCTTGCAGCCGAGGGTCTGTTGATCAAAGGGGGCGGTCACAAGATGGCCGCCGGTCTGACCGTGGCCCGCGACAAGGTAGACGCCGCGATGACACGGCTGTCGGAATTGCTGGCCCGGCAGGGCGCGGGCGATGCCGGACCGGCGGATCTGAAACTGGACGGGATTTTGATGCCGGGCGCGGCGCAGGTCGAATTGGTCGAACAGATCGAAAAGGCCGGGCCGTTCGGGGCCAGCGCCCCTGCCCCGCGCTATGTATTTCCGGACGTTCAGATCAGTTTCGCCAAGCGGGTTGGCGAATCGCATCTCAAGCTCAGTTTCGGTGACGGGCTGGGCGCACGGATCGACGCGATTTGCTTCGGAGCTTTCGACGGGCCGCTGGGTCCGCGGTTGTCGGATCGCAGCGGCGCGCGGTTCCATCTGGCCGGGCGGCTGGAAATCAACAGCTGGGGCGGGCGGCAATCGGTTCAGCTGCGGCTGGAAGACGCCGCCGAGGCCACACAGCTCTGAGCGTCGAATTCCGCCACCACTGCGGCATTTTCCGCTTGCGGCGGCGGCGGGCTTTGCCTACATACCGCGCACGCGACAGGCATGTCCCGTTCGTCTATCGGTTAGGACGCCAGGTTTTCAACCTGGAAAGAGGGGTTCGATTCCCCTACGGGATGCCATTCACTGCCGTAGCGCGTTTCCCCTTCTCATCGACATTCTCTGTCTTATCGCAGACATTCCGTCGTATTGCGCGTCAATGTGCACTTTCGCACAGAGGATTGCTCGTCTGGGACCATGACAGTGGCGAAAACGCCGTTATAACTACGGACCGGGCTGCACGGCCCTGTTTCTGACCCCGCATTTCAAGGTGATCACATGACGACGCAATACGTTCCGCCCAAGGTCTGGACCTGGGACGAAGAAAACGGCGGCGAATTCGCCAGCATCAACCGCCCCATCGCCGGGGCAACCCATGATGCCGCCCTGCCCCGTGGCGACCACGATTTCCAGCTTTATTCACTGGCCACGCCCAACGGGGTGAAAGTAAGCGTGATGTTCGAAGAACTGCTGGAAGCCGGGCATTCAGGCGCGGAATACGACGCCTGGCCGATCAATATCGGCAACGGCGACCAGTTCGGGTCGGAATTTGTCGAGGTGAATCCCAATTCCAAGATCCCGGCGCTGCTGGATCTGACCGGGGAAACCCCGCTGCGGCTGTTCGAAAGCGGTTCAATGCTGCTGCATCTGGCCGACAAATTCCGCGCCTTCCTGCCCGCAGAAGGCCCGGGGCGAACCGAAGCGCTGAACTGGTTGTTCTGGCAGATGGGCAGCGCGCCGTTCCTCGGCGGTGGATTTGGCCATTTCTTTGCCTATGCGCCGGAAAAATTCGAATATCCGATCAACCGCTACGCGATGGAAGTCAAACGCCAGCTTGATGTTCTGGACCGGCAGTTGGCCGAACGGCCCTATATCGCGGGCGATGAGTATACCATCGCCGATATCGCGATCTGGCCGTGGTATGGCCAGTTGGCGCGCGACAAGTCCTATCCCAATGGGGCAGAGTTTCTGGATGTGGGCCGTTACACCCATGTTCAGGACTGGGCCGAAAGAATCGCGGCCCGTCCGGCGGTCAAGCGCGGGGTGATGGTCAACCGGCTGCGCGGCAACGAAAACGAACAGGTTCCCGAACGCCATTCGGCGGCGGATTTCGAAGGCAAGGCGCTGTAACCGGGTCCGCCGACGGGACTGCCCCCCAATCGGGGCGGTTTCGCGGCGGAATTCTGTGCCGCACTGTCGTTAAAAAAATTGCTGCAAACGACGCATTTTGGCACTTGCGCTAAAAATGCCTTTTGCTTAGAAAGCGCTCCACACCACAGCGTGTCCCGTTCGTCTATCGGTTAGGACGCCAGGTTTTCAACCTGGAAAGAGGGGTTCGATTCCCCTACGGGATACCATTTTCCAAAAAATGGTATTTGCCGCCTGACTCCCAGTCAGAAAATTCCGTTCGCCTGTTGGACTTCGCGGATATAGCGCACGATCATTTTCACATCCGCATCGGTGACACCTTCGACCGGAGGCATATCGCCGAACGGCCAGTGATGTGACCTTACCCCGCGCCTTGCTGCCATCACAAAGGACAGGTCCGCGTGGTGGCCCGGTTCATAAATTTTGTGGATCAATGGCGGGGCAATTCCGGTCTGACCCGCCGCGTTTGGGCCGTGACAACTGGCGCATTTCGCATCGAATGCACGTTGGCCCATCCGGGCCGTTTCAGACAAGGTTGCAGGCAGGGTCACCTGTACGATCTGCGTACCGCGCGGCGGCTCTGCCTGCGCGAAGCCGGCCTCACCACCGGGTGTTGTACCAATGAAAGAGTAGGCAACACCAGCGGCAGCCGCGATAGCAACCGCCGCGAAGATTTTCTTGTTCATATGATCTGTTCCTGCCCTGTTGAGCGCGTTTCCGGTCCGGTTGAACCACCTTCCAGCGCAGGAAGGTCAATGAATGAAAACGTCTGTTCACCAGAACTTGAACAGGTGCAGGGTCAGTCCTGATCGTCCTGAGGGGCGTCGGGGTCGGCCTGTCCGACCCCTTTGAACACGGCCTTGAACGGCAGTGCCCAGACGATACCCAGACCGATATAGATCAGCAATTCCAGCCAGATCGGCGGGCGGTCGATCATGTTCACGACGCTGACCGCCACCACGATATAGGCGGGCAGGCCGATCAGCAGGATGACCAAGGACCAGCGACGGCGGGCTTTGTAGTTAAGCGCCATCAGTCTGCGAACGGGTCAGTAACGAGGATGGTGTCATCGCGTTCGGGCGAGGTCGACAATAGGGCGACAGGACAGTCGATCAGTTCTTCGATATGGCGAACGTATTTGATCGCGTTGGCGGGCAGATCGTTCCACGACCGCGCCCCTTCGGTCGATTCCGACCAGCCGGGCATTTCTTCGTAGATCGGTTTGCAGCGCGCCTGCTGGTCGCTGGCGGTGGGCAGATAATCCAGCCGTTCACCGTCGAGGTCATAACCGACGCAGATTTTCAGCACATTGAACCCGTCCAGTACATCGAGTTTGGTCAGCGAAATACCGTTGACCCCGCTGGTGGCGCAGGTTTGCCGCACCAGCGCCGCATCGAACCAGCCGCAGCGGCGTTTACGCCCGGTGGTGGTGCCAAATTCATGGCCGCGTTCGCCCAGCCGCTGACCGTCTTCGTCGAGAAGTTCGGTCGGGAAAGGTCCTTCGCCGACGCGGGTGGTGTAGGCCTTGACGATGCCCAGCACGTAATCGATCGATCCCGGGCCGATGCCGACCCCGGTGGCGGCCTGCCCGGCGATTACATTCGACGAGGTCACAAAGGGATAGGTGCCGAAATCAATATCCAGCAATGCGCCCTGCGCGCCTTCGAACAGGATGCGTTTGCCCGCCTTGCGCTTTTCGTTCATCACCTTCCAGACCGGAGCGGAGAAGGGCAGGATCTGCGGCGCGATTTCCTTCAACTTGGCGATCAGCGCGTCACGGTCAACCGGGTCGATGCCCAGCCCCTTGCGCAGCGGATCGTGGTGCTGCAGCGCGCGGTCGACCCGGGCTTCCAGCGTGGCCGGGTCCGCCAGATCGGCGACACGGACGGACCGGCGGCCCACCTTGTCCTCATAGGCCGGGCCAATGCCGCGACCGGTGGTGCCGATTTTGGTGCCCTTGCTGGCGGCTTCTTCACGGGCGCGGTCCAATTCGCCGTGGATCGGCAGAATCAGCGGGGTGTTTTCCGCGATCATCAGGGTTTCGGGAGAAATTTCGACCCCCTGGGCGCGGACCGTTTCGATTTCACTGATCAGGTGCCAGGGGTCCAGCACGACGCCATTGCCGATCACCGACAGCTTGCCGCCGCGCACCACGCCAGAAGGCAACGCGTGCAGTTTGTAGACCTTGCCATCGATCACCAAGGTATGGCCGGCATTGTGGCCGCCCTGAAAGCGCGCGATCACATCGGCGCGTTCCGACAGCCAATCCACGATCTTGCCTTTGCCTTCATCGCCCCACTGGGCGCCGACCACGACGACGTTTGCCATTACTGGTTCCTTTTCTGGATCAAACCCGCGTCCGTATATATCCCACGATACCACAGGGAAACCGGAAATTCGCCGCGGCACTGGACAGGGGCCGCCGTTTGCGCGATTCATGACCGACGCGCCGGGCTGTGCAAGAGGGACAAGATGGGATTATTGCTGCGCTGGGTTGTGGCTTTCATATTACTGGCAGCCACGTTCAACCCGACGGAATGGAACTATACCACTTGGGCGATGACGCATTATGCCGACCAATTGCCAATGGCGGTATTGCTGGGGCTGTTGCTGACGATCGGCTATATCATCTATCTGCGCGCCACGCTGCGTTCGATAGGCGGCTTCGGCATGTTTTTGGTTCTGGCGGTGATCGCTGCGCTGATCTGGGTTCTGTATGATTACAAGATGCTCGATCTGCACAATCCGACAATGAACACGTGGATCGCGCTGTTGGCGCTGTCGATCGTTCTGGGCATCGGGCTGAGCTGGAGCCACATCCGTCGGATGCTGTCGGGGCAGTACGATATTGACGATGTGGACGAATAATCGCCCCGTGCGCTGAGCCAGAGCGCAGCGGTCCTTGAAAACGTTACCTGTTATCCGTTCAGAGCGGACAGATCACACCAGCCATAGGCGTGTTCATTCATATCCCCGCCTTGTGGATCCGCGCGTTCGGCCACGGTTTCCCCGGACAGCGCCCGATAGAACGCACCCGCATTCGTATTGGCCGAAATCACCCAAAGCGCCGCTGCGGTTTCCCCGGATTTGATCAGTTCCGCCGCCATCGCGCCCATCAGCGCCCGGCCCAGACCTGTGCGTTGATGGGATTGTTCGAGATAGAGCGAGGTGAATTCGCCGCCAAATCCCTCTGCCACGAGCACCGCATCCCGTTGCGGGCCGTACGACCCAAAGCCGACGATACGGCCATCGGTTTCGACCACCAGCGCACCACCCTGACCGCTTTGCGTGAATTCAGTCAGGATTTTCTGCCACGATTTGGCGCGATCCTCGATCCCGATCCGGTCGATCAGGGCATCGGGCAGGATGCCGCGATAGGTGGTGTTCCAACTGGCGACCTGAACCTGCGCGATGCTGGCAACGTCGTCGAGAGTGGCCGGGCGAATCTGGTATTGTGTGCTCATGGCGCCTTTGTGATACCTTGCGCACACAGGAACAAGTCCGGGGATCGGAATTGCGTCTGGCCCGGCGCTTCGGGGTTGCGCCATCGGGCCATAGACCTTAAGTAGCCGCATCGAACAAATCCGAAGGCTGCTCCATGGAAAACGTCGTCCTCATCATCCACCTTCTTCTGGCGCTGTCGCTGATCGGTGTCGTGCTGATGCAACGCTCGGAAGGTGGCGGTCTGGGCATGGGCGGTGGCGGCGGGGCCGTAACGGGCCGCGCGGCAGCAACCGCGCTTGGCAAAGTGACCTGGGTCCTGGCCATCGGATTCATCTGCACCTCGATCGCGTTGACCGTTATCGCGGCGGAAAAATCGGCCGGAAGCTCGGTTCTGGATCGTGTCGGCACCGATGCCGCCACGACACAAGAAACCGGCGCCGAAGCCGAAACGACCGCCCCCGCTGCGGGGAGTGGATTGTTGCCGCCGTCGTCGGGTGACGACGCGCCACTGGTTCCGCGCGCCGACTGACCACAAGCGATTGAGACATCAAAGATGACCGCAACAGCATCTTGCGGTCGTCTTGCTAATTATTCACGAATCTAGTATGGCTTGAGTCCCGTGGTGCTACGGTTTTTCGGAACCGTAGGGGCTTGGTTTTTGGTGTGCTATCACCAATCGAAATTCACGGGGGATGCCTTCAATATGGCTCGTTTCATCTTCATTACCGGTGGTGTTGTTTCCTCGCTTGGCAAGGGGCTTGCCTCTGCCGCGTTGGGCGCATTGCTGCAGGCCCGTGGCTATTCGGTGCGCCTGCGCAAGCTCGATCCCTATCTGAACGTCGATCCCGGCACGATGAGCCCGTTCGAGCATGGCGAGGTCTTCGTTACCGATGACGGTGCCGAAACCGATCTGGATCTGGGCCATTACGAACGCTTCACCGGGGTGCCGGCTCGGATGACCGACTCGGTGTCTTCGGGACGGATTTATTCAAATGTTCTGGAACGTGAACGGCGCGGCGATTATCTGGGCAAAACAATCCAGGTGGTTCCACATGTCACCAACGAGATCAAAGATTTCCTGGCCATCGGCGAGGACGAGGTCGATTTCATGCTGTGCGAAATCGGCGGCACTGTCGGCGATATCGAAGGTCTGCCGTTTTTCGAAGCGATCCGCCAGTTCAGCCATGACAAACCGCGCGGACAGTGCATTTTCATGCATCTGACGCTGCTGCCCTATCTGGCCGCCAGCGGTGAGCTAAAAACCAAACCGACCCAGCATAGCGTGAAGGAATTGCAATCGATTGGCATCGCGCCGGACATTCTGGTCTGCCGGTCCGAGCATCCGATTCCCGAGAAAGAGCGCGAAAAGATCGCTCTGTTCTGCAACGTGCGCAAAGAGGCGGTGGTCGCGGCCTATGACCTGAAATCGATCTACGAAGCACCTCTGGCCTATCACCGTGAAGGGCTTGATCAGGCGGTTCTGGATGCGTTCGACATCGCCCCTGCCCCGCGCCCCGACATGCGGAAATGGGATGACGTGGTCGACCGGATTCACCACACCGATGGTGAGGTCAATATCGCGATTGTCGGCAAATACGTGCAGCTGGAAGACGCGTATAAGTCGATCAAAGAGGCGCTGACTCATGGCGGCATGGCCAACCGGGTCAAAGTGAATGTCGAATGGGTCGATGCCGAGATTTTCGACAATGAAGACCCGGCTCCCTATCTGGAAGGGTTCCACGCGATCCTGGTGCCCGGCGGGTTCGGCGAACGCGGTACCGAAGGTAAGATCAAGGCGGCGCAATTCGCCCGCGAACGCAAGGTGCCCTATCTCGGCATCTGCCTGGGTATGCAGATGGCGGTGATCGAAGCGGCGCGCAATGTCGCCGGGATTGAAACCGCCGGGTCCGAGGAATTCGACCATGAGGCGGGTAAAAAGCGATTCGAACCCGTCGTGTATCACCTAAAGGAATGGGTGCAGGGCAATGCCAAGGTGCGCCGCAAAGCCGATGACGACAAGGGCGGCACGATGCGGTTGGGCGCCTATCACGCCCACCTGACACAAGGGTCGAAAGTGTCCCAGGTTTATCATTCCACCGAAATCGACGAGCGCCATCGCCACCGCTACGAGGTCGATATGAAATACCGGGAAAAGCTGGAGGCCTGCGGGCTGAACTTCTCCGGCATGTCACCCGATGGCCGGTTGCCCGAGATCGTGGAATGGACCGATCATCCTTGGTTCATCGGGGTTCAGTTCCATCCTGAACTGAAGTCGAAACCGTTCGATCCGCATCCTCTTTTCGCTGATTTCGTGCGTGCCGCCGTGGAAACGTCGCGCCTGGTCTAAGGCGCACGGGGTCTGCGCGACACAGGGGCAGGCCAGCGCTGCATGGTGGCAGGCTGGCAATGCGAGATTCATGGTGGGGGCACCCGTACAAATGGGCGCGAGACACGGCTTCAGATCGAGTTGTCTCGAATCGATGCCGGTTCAGCTATGCAGCCAGATCGGTTCGAAAAGAGTCCGCAGCAGGCTCGATCTGGGCCGCGTTTGGGGGGCCATCAGGATGGGGCGCGGTGCGAGATCCGAAATCGATTCCAGCCGGGTTTCGTCGAACACCCAACGCCCCTGCCGCCCCTGATCACGATCCTCAGACTGACGTGCGATCCACTGACCCGCCTCTTCCCGGACCGGGCCAAGACCGATATTCGGATCGGGCAAATAGAAGCCACAGCTGATTTTCTTGTGCAGACAATCCAGCAAGGCAACCCGCGCGGTATGTTCCAGCGGCACCTCGTAGCAGTCCAGATAATTGAACTGTTCGGGTTTACCATTCAGGAACACCCGTATCGCGGTGGCAAGGTCCAGCCCCAGCTTGGCCATAAGCCGTCCCAGATAGCGCAGATCGCCATCCCCCCAGTCGAAGGCCAAAGCTTCGGCCCGGATCGGTTCAATTCCGTCGTCACGGGGGATAATAGACGGACCGGTTTCTGACGGGGCGTTGTCGGTCTTGTGTCTGATGTGGAACATAGCGTTTACCTGCTAGCCTTGGATTTTGTCCATAAGTCGTTTCAGTCATTATTTACTGGCATTGGCGGGAAAACTTGGGTGTGAAAAAGGCAAACTCGTGACTTTTCAGTCCAAAGCTACTTAATTTTATTTCGCACTTTGCTTTTTTTGGAAAACACTCCACCCTCGCGGCCATCAGGAGGAGCCAAAATGAGCAAAGGTTACTGGGTGGCGCATGTCGATATCGACGATCCCGCGCGTTACGAAGATTATAAACGGGCAAATGCTGCGCCCTTCGCCGAATACGGCGCGAAATTTCTGGTCCGGGGCGGTCCCGGGGTGACCAAGGAAGGCGCATCGCGCGCCCGAACCGTGGTGATCGAATTCCCCAGCTATGAGGCCGCGGTGGCCTGTTACGAATCAGAAGGCTACCAGAAGGCCAAAGCGCTTCGTGATCCGATTTCCACCGGAGATCTGGTGATCGTTGCGGGCTATGACGGCTGAAACCGGGGTCCGGCGAAACACAGGTAGTACCCAACCCTACCTTTTTTCCCGGCCCGAGGCGATTCGGATAAATTTCGCTTTCTCACTTGCGGCATAAATGCGTTATCCTGTGGATATGTTTGCAAACATCCTCAACGCCCTGACCGGGCATAAAGCACAAGAAGAATTGCCAGAGCCAAATGCAGCCTTGGCTCTGGGCGCGCTTTTGGTCAGGGTCGCGAAGTCCGATCACAGCTATCAGGTCGAGGAAATCAAACGCATCGACCGGCTTCTGGCCCATATCAATGGCCTGTCGGTGGTCGCGGCCGCCAAGATGCGCGCCACTTGCGAAAAGCTGGAAAAACGCGCGCCGCCGACCGAAATCTTTGCCGAACTGATCCGCGAGGGCGTCGATTTCGAAGACCGCCTGATGGCGTTGGAAGCAATTTGGCAGGTGGTGCTGTCAGACGGGGCTCAGGTCAACGAGGAGATCGAGATCGTCACCCGGGTACAGCACGCGTTGGGATTGAGCGAGGCCGACAATCTGACCGCCCGCAACCGGGCACAGGAAAGCGCGTGATGCCGACTTGGATTGCCACCCCGCCGGGTCTATATCCTCACTATGTTTGCTGATTTTCTGAAACGGCTGGCGCAACCAGCCCCCGCCCCGATGAATGGCCCGGATGCCCGGTTGGCGTTGACCGCGCTTCTTGTTCGCGTCGCCCGGTCCGATGGTCGCTATGACCCCGATGAAATCACCCGGATCGACAGGATCGCCGCCACCCGGTACCGGCTGGATCCGGCCGGGGTGCAGGACCTTCGTTGCCAGGCCGAACAGCTGGAAGCCGAAGCCCCAGACACCGTGAGATTCACCCGCGCGATCAAGGACGCGGTCGCCTATGACGACCGCATCGGCGTGATCGAGGCGCTGTGGTCGGTGGTTCTGGCCGATGGTGTGCGCGATCAGCACGAAGACGCGTTATTGCGGATGGTGTCGAATCTGCTGGGCATCAACGACCGCGACAGTGCGCTGGCCCGGCAACGGGTGGAAAAAGCCGGCTGAAGACGCCCCGGCGCAGGCTGGCTGCTTTGACGAAAAAATGACAAATTGCAGATGACCGAGGGTCAATTTGGCGGTTTCTCTGTAGGTTTTCCCATTTTGAAAGTTGCACTGATCGTTTTTTTCGTCCCTATTCTTTGCTTCAAACGGGGATAGAAAGAACAGGGGCGGCTTTGTCCGAACAGGATCCAGTCATCGAAATCAACGGCCTGCACAAGGCGTATGGCAGCCTTGAAGTGATCAAGGGGGTCGATATCATCGCGCGCAAAGGGGATGTGGTATCTCTGATCGGATCCTCCGGATCGGGTAAATCCACCATTCTGCGCTGCGCCAATCTGCTGGAAGACAGCCAGCAGGGTGAAATCCTGTTCAAGGGCGAACCGGTAAAATGGCATGGCGAAGGTCTGGCGCGGCAACCGGCGGATTCAAAACAGGTTCTGCGCATCCGTACCAATCTCAGCATGGTGTTCCAGCAGTTCAACCTGTGGGGCCATATGACCATCCTGCAAAACGTGATGGAGGCTCCGGTCACCGTGCTGGGCCGCGACCGGGCCGAGGTGGAACAGGCGGCGCGCGGCTATCTCGACAAAGTCGGGATCGGCGACAAATGCGACGTGTTCCCGGCGCAATTGTCCGGCGGCCAGCAGCAGCGCGCGGCGATCGCGCGGGCATTGTGCATGGAACCCGAGGCGCTTTTGTTCGACGAACCGACCTCGGCGCTGGATCCGGAACTGGAACAGGAAGTGATCCGGGTGATCCGGGATCTGGCCGCCGAAGGCCGCACCATGCTGATCGTGACCCATGACATGAAAATGGCCTCGGATATTTCCAGCCATGTCGTGTTCCTGCATCAGGGTCTGGTCGAAGAACAGGGTCCGCCCGAGACGCTGTTCGGCGCACCGAAAAGCGAACGGCTCAAACAGTTTCTGTCGGCCACCGTGCATGGGTAAAAGCACGGGTCCGGCTGAATAAACCGAAGTTCAACATTGGGAGAACATGAATGAAAAAGCTGATCCTCAGCACGGCTGCTCTGGCGCTGACCGCCGGGATGGCCATGGCCGACACCGTACGTATGGGAACCGAAGGCGCCTACCCTCCGTGGAACTTCATCAACGACAGTGGTGAAGTCGACGGCTTCGAGCGCGAGTTGGGCGATGAGCTGTGCAAGCGCGCCGAACTGACCTGCGAATGGGTCACCAACGAATGGGATTCGATCATCCCCAACCTGGTATCGGGTAACTACGACACCATCATCGCCGGCATGTCGATCACCGACGAACGCGACGAGGTGATCGATTTCACCCAGAACTATTCGCAGCCCGATCCCTCCGCCTATATGGCGATGACTGACGATGTCGATCTGTCCGGCGGCGTGATCGCGGCGCAGACCGGCACCATTCAGGCCGCGTTCGTCGCGGCGTCCGGCGCGACTTTGGTGGAATTTTCCAGCCCCGACGAAACCATCGCCGCCGTGCGCAATGGCGAAGCCGACGCGGTTCTGGCCGACAAATCCTATCTGGCCCCGATCGCGGACGAAAACGACGACCTGATGCTGCTCAGCAAGGAAGAGCTGATCGGTGGCGGTGTCGGCATGGGCGTGCGCGAAAGCGATGGCGAACTGAAAGCTAAGTTCGATGCTGCTATCCAGTCGATGAAAGACGACGGCAGCCTGAACGCGCTGATCGAAAAATGGGAAATCGGCGCCACGTTCTAAGCGCCCCTGTCAGGGGGAGGCGCTGCCTTCCCCCTGACACTGTTCCACAAATATTCAAACCCGCCCTCTCCGTCCAAGCGAGGCTCACCATTTTTTCCTATTGCGCAGATCCCGACACGCTGTCCGGCCTGAGTTGGCTGTCTTGCTACCTCACTACTGGTAAGCATATGGGCTTCTACGTGTCTTTCGGCACGGTTCTTCTGCTGCTGGCGATCACCGCGCCGGTGTCGCTGGGGTTTGGATTCGTCGGTGCGATGCTTGCCCGGTCACGTGTGCTGCCGCTTGCCTGGATCGGCAAAGCCTATATCGCGATTGTCCGGGGCGTGCCCGATATCGCCTTTTTCCTGTTCTTCGTAATTGCATTCGATCAGGCGATTGAATGGATCAGGCATAAAACACTGTGCCCTGACTGGACCGATCCTATCCGGCAGGGCAACGATTTCGTGGTCTGCGACGCGGCGAAAATGCCGTTGTCAAGCGCGGCGCAATGGGTGCACGAAGTCTATGGCTTCACTCTGGCTGTGATCACCTTTGCCATCGTGTTCGGTGCCTTTGCCGCCAATGTGCTTTATGGCGCGATGCGCGCAGTGCCACATGCGCAGATGGAAACCGCCGAAGCTTACGGCATGAACCGCCGACAGGCATTCTGGCGCATCATGGTGCCGCAGATGTGGGTCTATGCCCTGCCCGGCCTGTCCAACCTGTGGATGGTGCTGATCAAGGCGACCCCTCTTTTGTTCCTGCTCGGCGTCGAGGACATCGTTTACTGGGCACGGGAACTGGGCGGGGCGAAGACCGCGAAATTCACCAGCTACCCGCATGGCGACTGGCGCATGTGGTATTTCCTGGCGCTGCTGGTGTTCTATCTGGTCTTTACCAAACTGTCCGAAGTCGTTCTGGAACGACTGATGGTCAAACTCAGCAACGGACAGGCGACGCTGAGCGGTGAGAAGCAGAGAAAGGCCAAAGCATGAGCTGCTGGATCACCATTCAGGATTATGCACTGCGTTCGATCGGCGTGGGCGCGCGACTGCTGCCGAAAGAAGATTTCACCCTGTGCCAGCAATTCACCCTGATCGGGTCGGGGATGATCTGGAACATCTATTTCGGGACGCTGGCGCTGTTGTCGGGGTTCTTTCTGGCCACCGCACTGGCGCTTGGCAAAAACGCCGAACACCCGCTACTGCGCAAAACGTCGGAATGGTTCATTTTCATTTTCCGCGGCTCGCCTCTCTTCATTCAGTTCTTCTTTGCCTATTTCCTGTTTCTCAGCCTGAAACAGGTCAGCCCGATATTCGCGCCCTTCACCGCCGCCTGGCTGGGGGCGTTGGTGACACTGTTTTTCAACACTGCCGCCTATAGCGGTGAAATCTTCTATGGAGCGCTGCGCTCAGTACCCAAGGGCGATCTGGAAGCCGCCGATGCCTATGGGTTCTCGGGTTGGAAAAAATTCCGCAAAATCACCTGGCCGACCATGCTCAGGCTGGCCTGGCCGGCCTATACCAACGAAGCGATTTTTCTGTTTCACGCCACCACGCTGGTGTATTTTTCCGGCTTCCCGGCATGGCGGCAAAAGGGCGATGCGCTCTATTACGCCAATTATTTCGCTGACAAGACCTTTAACCCGTTCATCCCCTACCCGATTCTGGCGGGCTATTTCATCCTGCTGACTTTGATCGTGGTGTCGTGCTTTGGTCTGATGAACCGCCGTCTGAACCGGCATTTGCCACACGGATTACGGCGAAAAATTCGCTTGCGTCCGAACCTGATCCGGTAGTAGACAATATTTGATCAAATTTTTGGGTGACTGTTTGCGGGAAAACTCCGTTAAACTGGATTGCTACAACCCATCACAGAAATTTTGATCAAATAACTAGGACCAAGGGCATGGACCTGACGCTTGAACGCCCCCGTTTCTACGGGCTTGCGTTTCCCGCACGGGCACGGCCTCATCAGGCGTATGACGATGAATATGAAAAACTGGCTGAGAAAGCATCCCGAGGTGCGCACCATCCGTGTAGCCGCCGCCGACCTGAACGGTCAGCCGCGCGGCAAGCGGATTCCAACACGCTTTGCCGACAAGGTGGTCGAAGACGGCACCCGTTTTCCGGTGTCGGTACTTAATCTCGACATCTGGGGCGAAGATATCGACGACAGCCCGCTGGTGTTCGAAAGCGGCGACCGCGACGGCGTGCTGAAACCGACCGAGCGCGGCTTCATGCCGATGCCATGGCTGTCTGCCCCATCCGCTTTGCTGCCAATCTGGATGTTCCGCGAAGATGGCAGCCCCTATGATGGCGACCCCCGTCAGGCGCTGCGCGCGGTACTGGACCGCTACAAGGCACGCGGACTGACCCCGGTCGTCGCGGTAGAGTTGGAATTCTTCCTGATCGACGATTCAGGCCGCAAACTGCAAATTCCGATCAGCGAACAATCCGGCAAGCGGCGCAAAGGCGCCGAAACGCTGTCGATCCGGGCGCTGGACGCGTTCGACAACTTCTTTACCGACCTTTATGACGCCTGCGAAGAAATGGACATTCCCGCAGACACCGCGATTTCCGAAGCGGGTCTGGGTCAGTTCGAGATTAACCTGATGCATTGCGACGACGCGCTGCGCGCGGCCGACGATGCCTGGCTGTTCAAGATGCTGGTCAAGGGATTGGCGCGCAGTCACGGATTTGCGGCCAGCTTCATGGCTAAACCCTACGAAGACTACGCCGGGTCCGGGCTGCACACCCATTTTTCGGTGCTGGATCAGGATGGTAACAATGTCTTTGACGATGGCGGCCCAAAAGGCACCGACACGTTGCGCCACGCGATAGCCGGTTGCCTGAATGCGATGGCCGACAGCACATTAGTCTTTGCGCCGCATTGGAACAGCTATGACCGCATGGTGCCGGGCGCACATGCGCCGACCGGGATCTGCTGGGCCTATGAAAACCGCACTGCGGCGATCCGGGTTCCGTCCGGCGACCACAAGGCGCGGCGGATCGAACACCGGTTTGCGGGGGGCGATGTGAACCCCTACCTGATGCTGGCGGCGATTCTGGGTGCGGCACTGACCGGGATCGAGGACGGGATAGAACCACAAGACCCGATCACCGGCAATGCCTATGCGCTGGACCTGCCACAGGTACCCAACACTTGGGGCGCGGCGATCGACGCCTTTGAACAAAGCGAGGTCATCAAGCGGATTTTTGCGCCCGAACTGATCCGCAATTTCATCCTGACCAAGCGGCAGGAGCTGCATTACATGGGTGAGCTGACGCCAGCGGAACGTGTCGAGATATACCTCGACACGGTGTGACGGGGCGCTTGCGCCCCTTGCCGTCCTCTCCCTAACCCGCACATACTTTCGCAATTATCGAACAAACTGGTGACCCATGAAAATCGGCATCCTGCAAACCGGCCATGCGCCCGATGAAGTGAAAGGCGAACTGGGCGATTACGCCACCATGTTCGCCAAACTTCTCGAGGGGCATGGCTTTGATTTTGAAACCTTCAATGTCGTGGACAATGAATTCCCCGCCTCCGTGGACGCAGCCGATGGCTGGCTGATCACCGGGTCGAAACACGGGGTTTACGAAGACCATGACTGGATCGCGCCGCTGGAAAGCTTCATCCGCGATGTGAAAGCATCGGGTAAGCCGATGATCGGGGTTTGTTTTGGTCATCAGATCATCGCGCAGGCCCTCGGCGGCCGGGTGGAGAAATTCGACCACGGCTGGATCGCCGGACCGCAACGCTATCGTTTCGGTGATGACGAGGTGGTGCTGAACGCCTGGCATCAGGATCAGGTCATTACCGCACCGGAAGGGGCGCGGGTGCTGGCCTCGAATGACAGTTGCGCCAATGCGGCGCTGATCTATGGCGATAGTATCCTGACGGTACAGGCGCATCCGGAATTCACCACGCGCATGATGGAAGGGCTGCTTCAACACCGGGCGCCCGGCGTGCTGCCCGACCCCATGATCAAGCAGATTTCAGAACAATTGGATCAACCGCTGGACGATCACGGGCTGGCGCAAAAGATGGCCGCATTTTTCAAAGGAAAATCAGATGAATGACTTCATGGACAGCCTGCCCGAAGCCGCACAGGCCTATCTCGAAGACCGCCGTCTGGACGAGGTCGAATGCATAATCTCTGACCTGCCCGGGATTGCCCGTGGCAAGGCGGTGCCAGCTTCGAAATTCGCCAAGCAGGATTATTTCCACCTGCCCGATTCGATCTTTTTCCAGACCATCACTGGCGATTGGGGCGAAGCCGCAGGCGAAGAGGGGTTCATCGAACGCGACATGATCCTGAAACCGGACATGTCAACCGCCACTGCCGCGCCATGGACCGGCGACTGGACGCTGCAGGTGATCCACGACGCCTATGACCGCAAAAACGACGTGATCCCCTATGCGCCGCGCAACGTGCTGAAACGGGTGGTCGATCTGTATCACAAGCAGGGCTGGGACCCGGTGGTGGCCCCGGAGATGGAATTTTTCCTCGTTGCCAAGAATACCGATCCGGCCAAGAAAATCGAACCGATGATGGGCCGCTCCGGTCGCCCCGCCGCAGCACGGCAGGCCTATTCGATGACTGCTGTCGACGAATTCGGCCCAGTGATCGACGATATCTACGATTTCGCCGAAGCTCAGGGCTTCGAAATCGACGGCATCACCCAAGAAGGCGGCGCCGGTCAGTTGGAAATCAACTTGCGCCACGGCGATCCGGTGAAGCTGGCCGACGAGGTGTTTTTCTTCAAGCGGCTGATCCGCGAAGCTGCCCTGCGCCACGATTGTTTCGCCACCTTCATGGCGAAACCGATCGCAGACGAACCGGGCAGCGCCATGCATATCCACCATTCGGTAATTGACATGGAAACTGGCGAAAACCTGTTTTCAGGCCCCCAGGGCGGTGAGACGGACGCGTTTTTCCACTTTATCGGCGGGCTGCAAACCTATCTGCCTTCGGCCATAGCGGTGCTGGCACCCTATGTGAATTCCTATCGCCGCTACGTGCGTGATCACGCCGCCCCGATCAACCTGGCCTGGGGCCGCGACAACCGCACCACCGGCATCCGCATCCCGATTTCGGGACCGAGCGCACGACGGGTTGAAAACCGTCTGGCGGGGATGGATTGCAACCCCTATCTGGGCATCGCCGCATCGCTTGCCTGTGGCTATCTCGGACTGATGGAAGAGAAGCGGGCGGGGCCCAGTTTCAAGGGCGATGCCTATGAGGACGAAACCGATCTGCCGCGGGTTATGGGCGACGCACTGGACCTGTTCGAAAACGCCGAAGCGCTGCACGAGGTTCTGCATCCCGATTTTGCCCGGGTCTATTCGATCATCAAACGGACGGAGTATGAAGAATTCCTGCAGGTGATCAGCCCATGGGAACGTGAGCACCTGCTGCTGAACGTCTGAGACCCCGGCAAAACAGTGCCGCGCCTCGGGCGCGCTGCCCCCATCGTTGAAAGTTAAAGACGATTTCCAACGGTTCCCCCGGGATATTTGCGAAAAGAAGAAAAAGAGACCGTCCATGAACCTGCTATATTCGAATGACCAGAAGGGACAGTATCCGACCAGCTGGTACGCAGCGACCGCCCGGCCGCTGCCCCCTTGCGCCGAACTGAAGGGCGAGACCCGAGCCGATGTCTGTGTGGTCGGCGGTGGGTTTACCGGATTGTCAGCGGCGCTGCATCTGGCCGAGGCGGGTTTCGACGTGGTGCTACTGGAGGCGCACCGGGTCGGGTTTGGCGCTTCGGGGCGCAATGGCGGCCAGTTGGGCAGCGGCCAGCGCCGCGATCAGGAAGAGCTGGAAGCGATGCTGGGGCGCGATGCCGCGCATCGGTTATGGGATCTGGGCGAAGAGGCCAAGCAGTTGGTGCGCGATCTGGTGGCAAAACATGCGATTGACTGCGACCTGAAACCCGGCATCGCTTGGACCGGGTTCGGCAAGCGCGACACGACCCATCTGCATGATTATGCCGAAAAGCTACAGCGCGATTACGGCTATGACCAGATATCGGCCCTGTCGCCGCAGGAGTGGTCCGATATCTGCCCCTCGCCTGCCTATGACGGCGCGGTTCTGGACATGGGGGCGGGGCATCTGCATCCGCTGAATTTCGCGCTGGGGCTGGCCCGGGCAGCGATCGAGGCGGGGGTCCGGATTTACGAGCAGACCCCTGTGCATCATATCGAACAGGGGGCCAAGCCGGTGTTGCGGACCGAACATGGCCGGGTCAGCTGCGATCATGTGGTTCTGGCCTGCAATGGCTATCTGGGCGGATTGAACCGGAAAGTGGCGGCGCGGGTGATGCCGATCAACAATTTCGTGGTGGCGACGGAACCGTTGGGTGCCGAGGCAGCCAAGGTGCTGACCCGCGATATCGCGGTTTGCGACAGCAAATTCGTTGTGAATTATTACCGGATGTCGGCTGATGGGCGGCTGCTTTTCGGTGGCGGTGAAAGCTATGGCTACCGTTTCCCGCGCGACATCACCGCCACGGTGCGCAAACCGATGACTGAAATCTATCCGCATCTGAAGGATGTGCAGATCGATTACGCTTGGGGCGGCACCTTGGCGATCACGATGAAGCGGCTGCCCTTTGTGGCGCGGATTGCCCCCAATATTCTGAATGCGTCGGGCTATTCCGGCCATGGTCTGGGCACCGCCACCCATTGCGGCATGGTGATGGCAAAAGCGATCCAGGGTGATGCCGAAGGCTTCGACACCATGTCGGCGCTGCCGGTCCCGGCGTTCCCGGGCGGGCCTGCGTTCCGGTCGCCGCTGTTGGTGCTGGCAATGAGCTGGTACGCGATGCGCGACCGGCTGGGCCTGTAACCGCGCGGCGATGCTGCGCCCCGGGGGCAACATCTGACCGAAACTGTCGCGCAAGCATGGGTGTCATCGCAAATTCATTTTCTTTTCCCGCCCGCTAGTTTAATAATTCCTGAAAGAGAAATTCAGGAAAGCCGAAGACAATGAGTTTGCCGCCAAACGTTTATGACGCAGAACCAATCCCGTCCTCAGCTCGGGCTGAAATTGAACGCCTGCTGCAATCGGGCGACCTGTTTCGCTATACCGCGCCGGAAAACGCGCCGGTATCTCTGCTGGAACGCGATTTCGCCGACGCCTTGGGCAGCAAATACGCGCTGGCGGTGTCGTCCTGTTCGGCCGCTTTGTTCCTGTCGCTGAAATCGCTTGGCCTGCCGCGCGGTGCGCGGGTACTGATCCCGGCCTTTACCTTTGCCGCAGTGCCATCTTCGATCGTGCATGCCGATTGCGTTCCGGTGCTGGCCGAGGTGGGGGAAAATTACCGGCTCAACATCGCAGATTTCGATGCCAAGCTGGACGACACGATTAGCGCAGTCATGATCAGCCATATGCGCGGCCATACCTCGGACATGGATGCAATCACGGCGCTTTGCGAAGACCGCGGCGTGCCGATGATCGAGGATGCAGCGCATTCACTGGGCACCAAATGGCATGGCCGCAATATCGGCACCATCGGCAAGATCGGCTGTTTTTCCTTCCAGAGCTACAAACTGCTGAATGCAGGCGAAGGCGGCATTCTGATCACTGACGATGCTGATATTCTGGCCCAGGCGACGATCATGTCGGGCGCCTATGAACATAACTGGAAAAAGCATCTGGCGCGCAACGAAGAAGACGCCGCTGAATTGCAGGCGGCCTTTGCCCGTTGGCAAAACAAGCTGCCCCTGTACAATCTGCGGCTGGGCAACCTGTCCGCGGCCATCGTGCGATCACAACTGGCCGAGGTGCCGCGCCGGGTGACTGATGGCCGTCGCAATCATGATTACGTCACCGAAAAGCTGAACCTGTCGCCCTGGATCGAGGTGCCCGAGAAACTGGGCCCGGAAGAACGGGCCCCGGATTCGATTCAGTTCAATCTGGTCGGCATGGGCGAAAACGAGGTGCGGGCATTTCAGGATGCCTCGGCTGCGCGCGGTGTGAAAGTGCAGGTTTTCGGGCTGAGTACCGATAATGCGCGCGCCTTCTGGAACTGGGAATTCCTTGGCAAGGCCCCCTCGCTGCCGCAGACTAAGGCAATGCTGATGAAAGCCTGCGATGCGCGGCTGCCAGCCCGGCTGACGCTACCGGAACTGGACGTGATCGCCGAAGCGCTGATCAAGGCGGCACAGGACGTGATGGGCAATACCCGCGCGTTCGGAACCTGAAGGTGCCTCCGGCGGGAATATTTGCGGAACGATGAAAGCGCCCCCTGTTTCCATCGTTCTACAATTACTCAAAATCGACCCGCGCCGGAAAGATCGCGGGTTGCGGGGAAAAAACGACTCGTACGCCGTCAGAGAATTTCCAAAACGCCGGCCATGAACGGATAGGCCCGCGCCGCAGGTTCGACCACGTGTCGTTGCAGCACCGGTTTCAGTTCTTCGGCCACCCGCTCGGGCATATCCTGCAAGGTCCCCTTGCGCGCGACCAGCGAAATCCGCCGCGACAACGGTTCGAACGGCAGTTCGAAAACATCGAGCTGATCGGCAAAACGCCGCGCACGCATCAGTGCCAGAGGTGTCAGGATGGTCCAGCCGGCCCCCTGCCCGACCAGCGCCAGAATGGCGTGATAACTGTCCAGTTCAAACCGATGCGCCAGGGTCAGATTTTGCCGCGCGAGATGCGACGACAACATCCGCCCCATATGGTGACGCGTGGTATAATGCACCAGCGGCAGCGCCTGTAGCTGCGGCAACAGAGGTTGCGCCCGGTCGACCGCGCCCTTCTGAGCGGCAACCACGAAACCTTCGGACAAAAGTGGGTGCACTTCCATCCATTCGGCTTCACCGCCCATATCGGCGGCGACGATCACGTCAAGCGCGCGCGCGTCGAGCTGATCGTAGAGCGAATGGCTGGCCCCGGTTTCCAGAAGAAACTGGCAGCCCTTCATTTCCCCGGCCAGCCGGGTCAGCAGCCGCGGTGTGATTTCGGTTTCGAAATCTTCGATCATGCCGAGCCGGAAACGGGTCAGTGCCGACATGTCGGCCATCGCCAGTTCGGCCCGCGCCAGGGCCGCTTCGTTCAGGATATTGCCTGCCCGGCGGCGAAAGATTTCACCTGCCGGGGTCAGGGCAACGGGCCGGGTGTTGCGGTTGAGAAGAGTGGCGCCAATCGCCGCTTCGAGATTGGTCAGTTGCTGGCTGACCGCCGAAGCGCTGGCCCCCAGACGGCGCGCGGCAGCGGAAATGCTGCCTTCTTCCGCTGTCGCGACGAACACTTCGACGCCCCAGAGCGTGATTCGGCCGGGGCTGTCCACCATCTGGCTACTTGCTCATTTTGGTCAGTTTGTCCTGCAGCTCGCTCAGCTGCTTCTTGATGACGTCAAGGTCTTCTTCCTCTTCATCCGCCGCCCCGGTGGCTTTGGTTTCTTCGCGCTCGGGACCGCTCCAGACCCCGGCAAGCCCGCCTGTCATCGCCTTGAGGAAGGCCTCTTGCTGCGCCTGCAATGCCTCAAATCCGGGCATGGTGGGGATCGGGTTGGCCTTGGCCATGTTTTCGACCATCTTGGATTGACCATCGCGCAGCATGTCAAAAGACATTTGCAGAAATTGCGGCACCATCGAACCGGTTTGATTGGAATAGGTGCGCACCAGATCGGACAATACGTTGACCGGCAGGACGTTTTCGCCACGGCTTTCGTGTTCCGCGATGATCTGCAGCAAATATTGCCGGGTCAGGTCGTCGCCAGATTTCAGATCAACGATCTGCACCTCGCGGCCATCGCGAATAAATCCGGCGATATCTTCCAGTGTCACATAGTCACTGGTTTCGGTATTGTACAAACGACGGCTTGCATAACGCTTTATAAGCAGAGGTTTTTTTTCGTCGGCCATGGGTGGTCCTCCCAAAATGCGGCATTACCGAAAAAGCTTATGCTAGCGCAGAAAAAAAAGAAAGGGCGGGCTTTTACAAGCCCGCCCAACGCTACGCATCAAATTGGGAGGAGAGGATGCGGCGAATTCTTGTCGCTTACTTCGCTGCGGCTTTCTTGGCGGCAGTGGTCGCGTCTTTGGCAGCTTTTTGAACAGCCGACGATGCTTCTGCGGTCATGTCTTTGCCGGCAGCCATCATCAATTCGACGGTTTCGGTTTGCAGCTTTTTGGCGATTTCAGCAAAGGCGGCCATGTTTTCGGCGGCGGTTTCAGCCGAGGCAGAAGCAAAATCGCTCAGTGCTTTGGCGTAATCGGCCGGCTCGTCTTTGACCTTGGTGAACTCGCCCAGTTTGGCCAGAGTGTCTTTGGTCCACTTGCTCGACAGTTCCGACGACTTTTCAGCAGCCGACAGAGCAGCCGTGCTCAGCTTTTCGTTCAGCGCGGCCTGGGTTTTGAACGCGTCTTCAACCGATTTGGTGTCGACGGGGAATGCGCCCATCATGTCTTTCATGACGGCGGTGAAATCTTGAGTATTTGCCATTGGTCTAAAATCCTTTTCTATGCATCCGGGCCCACCCCGGCGTTTCTGCATCTGCAAACAATATGCATGCTGCAGCGCAGAAAATCAAGTGATTTGCTGCACTGCAGAAAGAATTTTAGGTTGTACTGAAATTTCAGTGACTTGCCTTAACGGCAACATAGGTTCCCGGGGCCGGAGCAAGCGGCGGATAGCTCGAATCACCCGGTTCCCGTGCCGGCACCATTTTACCCGACCGCTTGCTCAGCCATGCTTCCCAGCGCGGCCACCAGCTTCCGTCGTGATGGGTTGCCCCGGCCATCCAGTCCTCGGCGTCCAGACTGAGGTCTTCATTGGTGTAATGGCCGTATTTATTCTTTGATGGCGGATTGACGATCCCGGCAACATGACCCGATTCCGACACAATGAAAGTCCGGTTCTTCGAGCCGGTCTGCTGAAAGCCGCGATAACAGTCCTTCCAGCGCGCGATATGGTCGTTCTGGCAGGTCACCGACATGATCGGCACGTCGACATCGCGCACATGCAGGGTTTCACCCAGCAATTCGATCCCGTCGGTGACAAATTCGTTCCGCTGGCACAAGCCTCGAAGATATTGCATCACCATCTTGCCCGGTAGGTTGGCGGCATCGCCATTCCAATAGAGCAAGTCGAAGGCAGGCGGCGCTTCGCCCAGCATATAACTGCGGATCGCCGGGCTGTAGATCAGATCGTTAGAGCGCAGGAAACTCATCGTTCGCCCCATGATGAAACCGCGCAGGATGCCCTGGCGTTCGACTTCAACTTCGATCCCGTCGATGAAATCGTTTTGCAGGAAGGGGGTGAATTCGCCCTGATCGCTGAAATCGGCAAGGGCGGTAAAGAAGGTGGCGGACTTGATCGATTTATCGCCGCGCTTTTTCAGCAATGACAGCACCATATGTAAGGTGGTCCCGGCAATACAGTATCCGACCGCATTGACCTTGCTTTCACCGGTTATGTCCTTGGCGACACGGATCGCTTCGAGGAAACCCTCTTCGATATATTCTTCCATCCCGATATCGCGGTAGCTGGTGTCGGGGTTGACCCAGCTGACCACGAACAACGTATACCCTTGTTCGGTGATCCATTTGATCAGGCTGTTCTGCGCCTTCAGGTCAAGGATATAGAATTTGTTGATCCACGGCGGAAAGATCACGAGCGGCGTGGCATGGACCTCTTCTGTGGTCGGGGCGTATTGGATCAGTTCGATCATCCGGTTGCGGAAAACCACCTCGCCCGGTGTTGTCGCGATATTGCGGCCCAATTCGAAGGCTTTGTCATCGGCCAGCCGGACCAGCATTTCACCTTTGTTGGCCTCCAGGTCTGCAACAAGGTTTTCCAGCCCCTGCACCAGGCTTTCGCCTTCGGTTTCGACCGCGCGTTCCAGCGCATCCGGGTTGGTGCCCAGAAAATTGGTCGGCGCCATCATGTCGGTGATCTGCTGAGCGAAATAATTCAGCCGTTTGCGTTCAGTTTCGTCGAGATCCGGCAAATCGCTGACCGCGTTGCGCACCGCTTCGGCGTTGCGCATGTATTGTTGTTTGACGAAGTTGAAATAGGGATGGGTTTTCCACAAAGGATTGGAGAAACGCCGGTCGTCGCTGGTCTCGTCCGGCGGAGCCTGCAAGGTGCCCTTGGCCAGCGCCTGCTGCGCCTCAATATAGTGTTTGACCGACTTGCCCCAATATTCCAGCTGATTCTCGAAAAGCTTGGCCGGGTTCTGCAACATTTCGGCCCAATAGCTGGTCGCTGCGTTCAGAAACAGATCCTGATCCGGCGAATTTAGAGTCGGATTCGCAGGGTTGCGTTGGGACACTGCATTGATAAAACGCTTGGAAAGCTCTTCAACCTTGGCCAGGTTGGCATTCAGCTTTTCCAGATTTTGCCCTGCGGCATCCTCTTTAGTTGTCATATTAATAAATCCCCCCTATCATCGCTGCTGTGCAGCAATTTGTATTCGGTGCCTCGTTGTCGCCAAAGCAGCAGGGCTTCACGACTACATCGACCGGATATAGCACCGGAGCAAAAAGGAAACACGCATGCGCTACATGGCCACGTACGATTTCATGGAAACGTTCCGTAATACGAACCAATGGTTGGGTGCCTCCGCCCTATCGCTTGCATCCTATCCGGTTTTTTCGATGGTGCCAAACCCTGCGTTGCAGTGGGTGGCTGCTTGGGGCGAAGTAACAGAACGGACGTTCCAGCGCATGGCGGTGAAGCCGAGCTGGGGTATCCGGTCGATGACCTGTGCAGACGGCAGGGACCATCTGGTCGAGAAGGAAGTGGTGGTCGAAGGCGACTTCGGCGACCTGCTGCATTTCAAGGTTCTGGGTCGCGAAACCAAGCCGCGCAAGGTGCTGCTGGTTGCCCCGATGTCCGGACATTATGCGACCCTGCTGCGGTCTACGGTGGTTAGCTTGCTGCCGGATTGCGAACTTTACGTGACCGATTGGCACAATGCCCGGGATATCCCGGTTTCTGCCGGAAAGTTCGATGTCGAAGATTACACGCTCTATCTGGTCGATTTCATGCGCCATCTGGGCCCCGATACCCATGTGATCGCGGTTTGCCAACCGGCACCTCTGACGCTGGCTGCCACCGCCTATCTGGCGGGCGAAGAACCAAAGGCACAGCCGCGGTCGCTGACCCTGATCGGTGGCCCGATCGACCCCGACGCCACGCCAACCGATGTGACCGATTTCGGCAATCGCGTCACCATGGGTCAGTTGGAAGAAGCAATGATCCAGCGGGTCGGTTTCAAATACAAAGGTGTGGGCCGGCTGGTCTATCCCGGGCTGCTGCAACTGGCGTCTTTCATGTCGATGAATGCCGACCGTCACGGTCAGGCGTTTAGCGATCAGATCAACCGCGCGATGAAGGGCGAATCGTCAGATCACGACGCTCATAACCGGTTCTATGATGAATATCTGGCGGTCATGGATATGACCGCCGAATTCTACCTGTCGACGGTGGAACGGATTTTCAAGAATGGTGAGATCGCCAAGAACGAATTCATCGTGAACGGCAAACATGTCGATATCGGCAAAATCACCACGGTCGCGGTGAAGACGGTCGAAGGCGCGAATGACGATATTTCCGCCCCCGGCCAGTGTATCGCGGCGCTGGACCTGTGCACCGGCCTGCCCGATTCCAAGAAGGCCAGCCATGTCGAGCCAGGCGCGGGCCATTACGGCATCTTCGCCGGCAAAAGCTGGCGCAACAACATCCGCCCGCTGGTGCTGGACTTCATCGACGCCAATAGCGGCGACAACAAAGCGAAACCTGCGAATAAAAACGCAGCAGCCCGCTGATCTGAACGATCAACAGGCGCAAAAACGGCGGGAGGCCCACCCTTCCGCCGTTTTATGTTGCTTTGGGTCAGGCAATGCCCTGATCATTTCTTGTTCTTTGCGAACCACCAGCGGCGCAACGCCTGCCAGACCGGCACGACGTCCAATGCCGCGACAGTAACGCCAAGCGGAAACATCCAGAACCCGATCACCGGCAGGAACCCGAACACCCCCGCCACCATCAGAACCAGCCCGGCCAACAGCCGCAGACCCGGCGGGATATGACGGCGGGTCCAGTCCTGCACTTGCGCAAGACGGCGCTTCAGGATTGTTTTTTTATCTCCGCTCATGCCCGCAAAACGAGCGGCTGCGCCATCCAGGCGCGCAGCGCATCGGTGACCGCCCGTGGCTGTTCCAGGGTCGGCAAATGCCCGGCCCCGGGGATGATATTCAGTTCCGCATAGGGAATCAGCTCAGCCATGAAGCGATGCCGCTTGACCGGCGTCAGCCCGTCCTCTTCACCGCAAAGCACCAGCGCGGGGCATTTGCATTTGCGCAAGGTCGGTTGCTGATCGCGGCGGCGTTGTACTGCCCGGATCTGCTGTACAAACAGATCGGGGCCGAAATCCCCGGCCATTTCGAAAAACGCGTTCAGCACCGCGATCCGCCCGGGCCCGGCGGCCAGAAAATCAGGTTTCATGAAATCGCGCAGCGCTTGCGGTAACTGTCCCGAGCGTGCCTTGGTGATGAACGGTTCATACGCGGTCGAAGATTGCGGTGTTTCCGCCAGCGCATTGGTATCCATCAGTGCGATCCGACTGATCCGGTCAGGCGCGCGGCGCAGGATCTCCATCGCCACGATGCCGCCCATGGAAAGCCCGGCCAAAGCAAACTTCGCGGGCAAGGCATCCAGCAAACCCGACGCGATTTCCTCGATCGTTTCACCTTGAGTGATCGGGGCCACCGAAACCACCATTTCGCGGCTGAGTTCGGCCAGTTGCGGCGCGAAAAGGCGCGCGTCGCACATCATTCCGGGAAGGAATACCAAAGGCTCTGCCATCTGCTGCTCCGCTCTAGACCTCGTTAGGCAGAATCGGGCGCATATGGGCGCCTGTCAATCATTTCCCGCCATACCCCAGCCAACGAAAGGCACCATCGTCGCGTAACGGTGAAAACGGGTTATGGGCGATTTCCCAGACATGGCCGTCGGGGTCGGAGAAATAGGCGATGTAACCGCCCCAGAACACATCATGCGGATCTTTCAGAATACGTGCCCCGGCGGCGCGCGCCGCCTTGACCACCGCATCGACCGACGCTTTGTCGTGCTGATTGCAGGCCAACGTCATCGCGCCGGTGCCCAGGTCTTCGGGTTTCAGCCCCATATCGCGCGCCAGATCGGATTTCGGATAAAGCCCCAGCGATTGCCCCAACAGATCATAAACGATGATGCCGTCAGGCGTGTCCTGCCGCTGCCAGCCCAGCGCATCGTAGAACGCAGCAGACCGATCCGGGTCATCGACCGCAAGGGTGATCAGGGAAATGCGCTGGTCCATGAAAAGGCTCCGTTCAGGTTAAGGTATGCGTGTTCACACCCAAAAGCATATCAAGCCTTGGCCCGTGCCAGAACCTTTTCCACCGACTTTTCGATCAGGGTCAGGCAATCAGGATCGGAAAACCGGTGATCAGCACCCTTGACCAGGGTCAGACGAATATCATCGCCCTCGGCATGATCGAGCAACCGCACAGCCGTTTCGGTCGGCACTGAGGTGTCTTCGGTGCCCTGCAAGAACCGCACCGGGAAATTCATCCGCAACGGTTCGCGCAGCACCAAACGGTCGCGACCTTCTTCGATCAGCCGTTTCGAGATGATGTAATCTTCGTCATAATCCGATGGCATCCGGACAAAGCCCTGACTGTTCAGTTCGGACTTTTGGGCGTCGGTGAAACTGGCCCAATAGCCGTCTTCGGTGAAATCTGGGGCCGCGGCGATTGTGACCATGCCGGCGATCCGGTCAGGAATGGCACGGGCCAACAGCAGCGCCTGCCAACCGCCCATCGAACTGCCCACCACCACGATGGGGCCTTCGGTCAGTTGCTCTACCACAGCCAAGGTGTCTTCGTGCCAATCACCGATACTACCATCGGCAAATTCGCCCGAACTACGGCCATGACCGGAATAGTCAAAGCGGATATAGGCCTGACCGCGCGCCTTTGCCCAGGCCTCCAGATGCACCGCCTTGGTGCCTTCCATGTCTGATTTCAGCCCGGAACAAAAGATCACGACGGGCCCCTGCCCGTCGGTTTTCTCGTAGGCAATCCGGCGGCCCTGCGCCGTGGTGATAAAGCTTGCGTCGCTCATCGGGTCCCTCCTGTTTGGCCGCGACTGTGCCGCAATGGCGCAGCAGGGGAAAGCCCCCAAGCACAGCCTGACGCGGTTTCGAGACCGGGATTTGCCGTAACGTCACCACGCGAAACTCTTGCCTGACGGAGCTTCCGAAATGTAACTCTAATAATTAGAGTTGCAATGGAGTCCCAGATGAAACTAGACGATCATCCCACCGTCCAACGCGTCCGCGCCAAGGCGCCGGTGGCCAAATCCGACGCGCCGCTGTCGGCGGACTGGTTGAAACAACTGGCGCTGCGCCATGGCGCTGGCGATGTCGGCCTGGTCGAGGTCGACCGCCCCGGACTGGCTGATCAGCGCAGCTATATCCGCGATGTTTTTCCAGAAACGAAAATGGTGATGGCGATCTGTTCACGGATGAACCGCGAACCGGTCCGGTCCCCGGTCCGGTCGGTGGCAAACCAGGAATTCCACACCGTCTATGACGATGTGAACGACACCGCCCGCGCCATTGTCACCGAACTGTCGGATATGGGCATTCCTGCCTGCAACGCGGTCGCCGCCTTTCCGATGGAGGCGCAATTGCCCGGCCGCACATGGACGGTGGCGCATAAGCCGATCGCGGTCGAAGCGGGATTGGGCAAAATGGGGGTCCATCGCAGTGTAATCCACCCCAAATTCGGGTCTTTCATCCTGCTTGATACAGTATTGATCGGGGTCGAGGCCGATGCCTATGATCAACCGCTGGATTACAATCCCTGCCTGGGCTGCAAATTGTGCGTGGCGGCCTGCCCGGTGGGGGCGCTGAAGCCCGATGAAAGCTTCGACTTCTTGACCTGTTTCACTCACAACTACCGGGATTTTCTGGGAAACTTTAACGATTTCGTCGATGCGGTCGTGGAATCGAAGGATATGAACGCTTATCGCAAACGGTTTTCAGATCAGGAATCCACGTCGCTGTGGCAATCGCTGTCGTTCAAACCGGGGTACAAGGCGGCCTATTGCCTTGCGGTCTGTCCGGCGGGCGAAGATGTGATCAATCCGTTCCTCGAAGACCGGCCCGGCTATGTCGAAAGGGTCGTCAAACCATTTCAAGACAAGGAAGAAACGCTTTACGTACTGCCCGGATCGGATGCTGAAAGCTTTGCCAGGAACCGCTATCCGCACAAAGACATCAAACGGGTTCGGCGTGGGGTTCTGACCCGGTCGGTGGCGGCATTCATTGCGCAGCTGCCATTGGCGTTTCAGCGCGGTCGGTCAAAGGGGCTGAACTCCACCTATCACTGGACCTTCACCGGCATAGAAAACATCGAGGTGACGATACGTATCGCGGACCGTAAATTGCAGGTCACGAAGGGCCATCATGGCGACCCCGACGTCAGGATCACGGCGGATGCGGAAACCTGGACGCGGGTAATCAACCGGCAATACAGTGTGATTAACGCGATTGTATTGCGGAAAATCCGGGTTAAAGGGGATATGAAACTGTTCCGGGCCTTCGGGCGCTGTTTTCCGGGGTGAGCATTAAGGGGCACAAGGGTGAAAGCGAAATCTTTTTCCGGTATGGCATGTTCGGTTGCGGGCGCGATTGAAGCGATTGTCGATCGCTGGGGCATCTTGATCCTGCGCGATCTGATGCTCGGCCTCAACCGCTACGATCAATTGCAGAAATCGAGCGGCATCCCGGCCCAGACGCTGGCCACCCGCCTGAAACAGCTCGAAGCGGCGGGGCTGATCAGAAAACACCGCTATCAGGAAAACCCGCCGCGCGACGAATACCGGCTAACCCAAAAGGGCGGCGATTTGTGGCCGGTGCTGGTCGCATTGCGCGAATGGGGCGACCGGTGGCAGGCGCATGGCGCGGACGGTCCACCACTGGACCTTGTTGACCGGGAAACCGGTCATCCGCTGGCCCTGAACCTGATCGACAGCGTGACCGGTGCCCCGGTCGGCCCCGAACAAGCCACCCCGCGCCCCGGCCCGGGGGCGGATGACGCGATGCGGTTCCGGTTGGGACTGGTCGATTAAGGCACCACTGAAATTTCGTTCTTGTAGCATCGCAGAGAAAAGCTCGACCGCGACTGGCGGATGCCCTTGATCTTATAAAGCCGTTCGCGCAGGAACCGTTCATAGCCGCGGGTCCCGCTGACCGCGAGCTTGGCGAAGATGTCGAAATCGCCGGTGGTCATCCGCACTTCCAACACTTCGGGCAACCGTGCCAGCGTTTCACAGACCGCTTCGACCTCGACCCCTTCGTTGCGTTCCATCGCCAATTCCAGCAACACCGTTTCGGGCACCCCAAGGACATCGTGATCAATGCGGGCCCCATAGCCCTTGATCGCGCCGGTTTTTTCCAGCCGCCGCAGCCGCTGCCAGCATTGGCTGGCCGACAGACCCACCTTTTCGGCCAGTTCCGCATTGGTCTGCCGTCCGTCGCGGGCCATTTCCCGCAGAATACGCAAATCGGACTCAGCCAGTTTCATCGCATCACCACAAAATTTTCATCCATATTATGTAACATATACAAAATTAGATTTTGATAATAGCGAACAGAGTCCCAATTTTCACAGATAATTTCGCCACACTGCGGTAAACTTCTTGCAGATTCAGAAATCATCAAAAATGTCTTTGGGAGGATCACATGGCGATTGGCAAGGGTAAGATCACAACCTGGTTCGAAGGCGACTGGCATGACGGGAACACGCCGATCATCGGCGCCGCCGATCACATTGCATGGCTTGGCAGTCAGGTTTTCGACGGCGCGCGCTGTTTCGAAGGCGTGATGCCCGATCTGGACCTGCATTGCGCCCGCCTGCCCCGTTCGGCGCAGGCGCTTGGCATGATCCCCAGCGTCAGCGGCGAAGAAATCGCCGCGCTGGTGCGCGAAAGGGTGAAGAAATTTCCCAAGGGGGCAGAGCTGTATATCCGTCCGATGATGTGGTCGTGCGATAGCGGGCCCGGTCTGATCGAACTCGCCCCCGACAGCACAAGTTTTGCGATCTGTATCGAAGAACTGGCCATGCCCTCGACCGAAGGGTTTTCGCTGACCGTCGCGCCCTATCGCCGACCACGCCAGGACATGGCGCTGACCGAGGCCAAGGCAGGATCGCTTTACGCCAATAACGGTCGCATCATGGTCTATGCCCGCCAGCATGGGTTTTCCAACGCACTATCGCTGGATATCGACGGCAACGTGGCCGAAACCGCATCGACCAACGTGTTCATGGTCCGCGATGGCGTGGTCTTCACGCCCGCCCCCACCGGCTGTTTTCTGAACGGGCTGACCCGGCAACGGGTGATTAAACTGCTGCGTGAAGACGGGGTGGAGGTGATCGAAACTACACTGAAGGTCGAAGATTTCCGCGCCGCCGAAGAGATTTTCGCCACTGGAAATATCGCCAAGGTGATGCCGGTGTCACGGCTGGACGATCGCGAATTGGGCATTGGCCCGGTGACACTGCGCGCCCGCGAACTGTATTGGGATTTCGCCCATAGCCCGGCGCAAAGCCAAAGCGCGGCCTGATCGGACAGGTTTCACGCTCACGGACCCGGGCAGGTTTTGCGCCTGCCCGGAACGCTATTCACGTCGAAATACCGACTGCCCGTTGACGATACTGCCTGTCGGACAGTTGGCGGCTCAGGAATGCAGCGACCTCTTTGCGCGAAATTTTCAGCGATAAACGCCGCTCGGTCGGTGGAAAACCTTCCTTGAAGACGCCCGAAGCCGGACCATCGGTAAAGGCGCTGGGGCGCACGATGGTCCAGTCCAAGCCGCTGGCCCGGACAAGCGTTTCCTGCAATTCGTGATCCTGAAAAACCGGTTTCAGCAGCATCCCGAACATGATCCGTTTCCAGAAAAAATTCAGATTGCTCCAGCTTTCATGCGCGCCGAGCGTTGATTGGCAGACCAGCCGACGGACCCCGTGTTCATGCATGGCCTGGATCACGTTCATCGTGCCGCGCGACCGGATCACGCTTTTGCGCGAGGTCCCGGCACCCAGCGTCACCACAACCGCATCATGTCCCTGTACCGCCTCCGACACCGCCTGCGGGTCTATTGCATCGCCTGCCAGCAACGTCAGCGCATCCGCCCGGGTGCCTAATTTTTCCGGCCAGCGTGCGAAGGCCGTCACTTCGTGCCCATCGGCCAGCATCTGTTTGACCGCCAAACGTCCAACAGTGCCGGTCGCCCCGAAGATAATCACTTTCATCTGTCTTTCCTTTCGTATGGTTTAAGTTTTCCGCAACTTGACACCGTGTCAAGTTGACATCGCAGTGCGTAAGGTTAGATTGACATCATGTCAAGACAAAGCTCACAGACCCGTACCCGCATACTCACCGCCGCCTGGCATCTTCTTGAATCCGGCGGCACCGTTCGAATGTCGGATATCGCCAAGCAGGCCGGGATCAGCCGTCAGGCGCTGTACCTGCATTTCCCCACACGGGCGGATTTGCTGATCGCCACCACCCGGCATCTGGATGAGGTCAAGGAGGTCGATACCCGGCTGGCGGCAAGCCGCGCCGCCGGATCGGGGCGCGAACGACTGGCGCTGTTCGTCGAGGCATGGGGCAACTACATCCCCGAAATCCATGGTGTCGCGTGCGCCCTGATGGCGATGCAGGACAGCGACGAGGAAGCGCGCAATGCGTGGGCCAACCGAATGCAGGCAGTGCGCGAAGGGTGCGAGGCTGCCGTCGAAATGATCGAAAACGACGGGCTGCTGGTGCCGGGCCTGAACCGCAAAACCGCCACCGACCTGATCTGGACCCTGCTGTCTGTGCGCAACTGGGAACAACTGCGGCAGGACTGCGGTTGGTCGCAGGACGACTATATCGCGGCGACCAAACGGCTGGCAGAACTGGCGATAGTCACGCCGGAACATTGAGCCGCGCTGTGTTCCCCAGCGCGCGGGGCTGCTTGACTTGCCTTTGCCGCGCCATCATTAAAGGCGCGAACACACATAACCCGCAACCGGGCGTTCCGTGGGCGCCAAACTGACGAGGAGGCCATGCAATGGCAGACGTCACCCTTACTTTCCCTGATGGCAATGCGCGCAAATTCGAGGCCGGGATCACCGCCGCCGAGGTCGCCGCCGACATTTCCAAATCCCTGTCGAAAAAGGCGATCAGCGCATCCGTGAATGGGCAGCATTGGGATTTGCAATGGCCGATCCTTGAAGATGCCAGCATCGCCATCAACACGATGCAGGACGACGCGCCGGCGTTGGAACTGATCCGTCACGACCTGGCCCATGTAATGGCCCGCGCGGTGCAGGACATCTGGCCCGATGTAAAAGTCACCATCGGCCCGGTCCGAGATTACGGCTGGTTTTACGATTTCGACCGTGAAGAACCGTTTACTCCCGAAGATCTGGGCCGGATCGAAGCGCGGATGAAGGAGATCATCAACGCCCGCGACGAAGTCAAGACCGAGGTCTGGGACCGCGCCCGCGCGATCGAGCATTATCGCGGCAGCCACGAGCCCTATAAGATCGAGCTGATCGACCGCATTCCCGAAGGCGAAGACCTGCGGATGTATTGGCATGGCGACTGGATGGACCTGTGCCGCGGCCCGCATTTGCAAAGCACCGGCCAACTGCCCGCCGACGGGTTCAAGCTGACCCATGTGGCCGGGGCCTATTGGCTGGGCGACAACACCCGCCCGATGTTGCAGCGGATTTATGGCGTCGCTTTCAAGGACCGCAAAGCGCTGAAGGCCCACATGAACATGCTGGAAGAGGCCGCCAAGCGCGACCACCGTAAGCTGGGCCGCGAAATGAACCTGTTCCACATGCAGGAAGAAGCCCCGGGCCAGATTTTCTGGCACCCGAATGGCTGGCGCATCTACACCACACTGCAGGATTACATGCGCCGCCAGCAGGAAAAGGGCGGCTATGTCGAGGTCAACACCCCGCAAGTGGTCGACCGCAAGCTGTGGGAAGCCAGCGGTCACTGGGAAAAGTACCAGGAGAACATGTTCATCGTCGAAGTGGACGAAGAACATGCCCGTGAAAAGGCAATCAACGCGCTGAAGCCGATGAACTGCCCTTGTCACGTGCAGATTTTCAATCAGGGTCTGAAATCCTACCGTGACCTGCCGCTGCGGATGGCCGAATTCGGATCGTGCAACCGGTATGAACCTTCGGGGGCGCTGCACGGGATCATGCGGGTGCGCGGCTTCACCCAGGATGATGCGCATATCTTCTGCGAAGAAGACCAGATCGCAGCGGAGACCGAGAAATTCATCGGATTTCTCAGCGAAATCTACCGCGACCTCGGCTTTCCCAGCTATAAGATCAAATTCTCTGACCGCCCCGACATGCGGGCTGGGTCGGACGAGATTTGGGACCGCGCCGAAGAGGCGTTGTTGACGGCCACGCGCAAGGTGACCAATGATATCGAACTGAATCCGGGCGAAGGCGCGTTTTACGGGCCCAAGCTGGAATTCGTGCTGACCGACGCAATCGGGCGCGATTGGCAATGCGGCACGCTGCAGGTTGATTTCGTGCTGCCCGACAGGCTGGACGCCAACTATATTGGCCGCGACGGGGTGAAGCACCGCCCAGTGATGCTGCACCGCGCGACGCTGGGCAGTTTCGAGCGGTTCATCGGCATCCTGATCGAAGAACATGCGGGCAAACTGCCGTTCTGGCTGGCGCCGCGGCAGGTGGTGGTTGCCTCGATCACTTCGGACGCGGATGATTACGTGCACAAAGTGGTCGCCCATCTGACCGCTGCCGGCATCCGCGCCGAGGCCGATATTCGCAACGAAAAGATCAACTACAAAGTCCGCGAACATTCGTTGGGCAAAGTGCCTGTGATTTTGGCCTGTGGTATGAAAGAGGTCGAGGAGAGCACCGTGTCGGTGCGCCGCCTGGGCGAGAAGCAAACCTCTGTTACAACTCTGGACGAGATCGTGAGCGCTTTGAAGATCGAAGCGACGCCACCCGATCTTCTGTAACAAAATCTGAAATAATGTGCGGCCCGCGACGGAAAACCCGCCGCGGGCCGTAACATTTCCGGGCTATCAGCCACAATTGCCAGTCTGCCAGTCACGCCGTCACACGCGGACGTGATACACACGCACGTGAGTGGTCTGTTACGTCTTCTATTCCCTACCTTTTGGTCATCGCCACGAAGCGATCTGAATAAAAAACCGAAAGGGAAGAGTAATGTCCAATACAATCAAGACCCTCGCCGTTGCAGGCGCCGTTGCTGCCGCGCTGTCCGCACACGCCACCACCGCCTCCGCCGACGAAATGGCAAAGGAAAAATGCTTTGGCGTGTCGCTGGCCGGCAAAAACGATTGCGCAGCCGGTGCCGGCACCACCTGCGCCGGCACCTCCAAGGTCGATTACCAGGGCAATTCCTGGTCGCTGGTCGATGCAGGCACCTGCATGGAAATCGAACTGCCCGCGATGGCCGACGGCACTGCGCGCAAAGGGTCGCTGGAAGCACTTGACCGCGACCTGCCGATGGACGGCTAACGCCCGGTTGGGACGGGGTTACCCCCGTCCCATCTTCAACTCAAAGGGGGGAATTCTGCGATGTTCGACCATGCCAACAGCCTGCCCGCCGCCCCGGGCGTCGGATACAAGCCGCAGCATTACAGTGACATTCTGGCCGATCCGGGATCGGTTGGCTGGCTGGAAATCCACGCCGAGAATTACATGGGCGACGGTGGCCGTCCGATCGCGCAACTGCGCCATCTGGCCGACCGTTTTCCGATCTCGGTGCACGGTGTCGGACTGTCTATCGGTGGCGAAGCACCGCTGAACGCCGATCATCTGGCCCGGCTGAAGCATCTTTGCGACTGGTTAAACCCGGCCAGTTTTTCCGAACATCTGGCCTGGTCGACCCATGACAGCGCCTTTCTGAACGATCTTTTGCCGCTGCCCTATACGCAGGCCACTTTGCAACGCGTCTGCAATCACATTGATCAGTTACAAGACGTGATCGGCCGGCGGATGCTGCTGGAAAACCCGTCTTCCTATCTGGCATTCGAGGCGTCAAGCTATGACGAGCCTTCCTTTTTGAAGGAAGTATCGGAACGTACCGGCTGCGGATTGCTGCTGGACGTCAACAACATCTTCGTTTCCGCCACCAACCTGAATTTTGATGCTTACGCCTATGCCGATGCTTTCGCGCTCGATCAGGTCGGAGAAATCCATCTGGGCGGGCATGACGAGGATCAGGACGACCACGGTGCGCCGTTGCTGATCGACAGCCACGGACGTGAAGTTGCCGATCCGGTCTGGACCCTGCTTGAGTATGTGCTCGACCGATCCGGCCCGCGCCCCACCCTGATCGAATGGGATACGGATGTGCCGGACTGGGCCATGCTGGCCGCCGAAGCGGACCGGGCAGCGGCTGCGCTGGACCGGGTGCCGGCATGAACCAGACAGTGTTCCGCACCGCCCTATTAGACCCTATGCAACCGGTTCCAACTGGGTTGACAGACGGCATGGGGCGCCCGGCGGGCAAACGGTTTTCGGTGTATCGCAACAATGTCACCGTGTCGTTGAAAGACGCGCTGGAAACAGGTTTTCCGGCCACGGCCCGGCTGTTGGGCGCGGATAATTTCGAAACGGTGTCGCAGGGATATCTGCGCAGCCATCCACCAAAATCACCCTGCATGATGTTTTTTGGGGACAATTTCGCCAGTTACATTGCCGCCATTCCAGCCTTGAAATCATTAGGATATTTGCCCGATATCGCGCGTTTGGAATATGCGATTCACCTGTCCTATCACGCTGCCGACGGCACCGCTCTTGACCCTGGCCGGCTGGCGGATATTGCGCCGCAAGCGCTGAACCGCGCCCGACTGAATTTTTCCCCTGCGGTGCAGCTGATCCGGTCCGACTGGCCAATTTGGGCGATCCGGGAAAAGGCGTTGAACGCCAACGCCCCAGCCCCGCCCGGCACCGCGCAGCCGGTTCTGATCACCCGGCCGCAATACGATCCGGTACTGCATCCGCTGACCCGAGAGACCGCAGAGTTAATCACTGCTTTGCAATCGGGTGCAACATTGGCCAAGGCAATGATCCGCGCGCCCGAGGCCGATCTGGGCCAGCTTCTAGCCCTGCTCCTGGCGCAGTCCGCGCTGACAGATATTGACGTGGAGGACCTACATGACCGCCCTTATCCAAATCTACCAAGCCATCGCTGAGCGGTTGAACCGCGCTGATTGGGTCCTGCCTACGCTGGCCCGGTTTCTGTTCGCCGCCTCGCTTCTGGGGTATTTCTGGGCCTCGGCGGCGACCAAGCTGGGCGATGGGGTTTTCGGGGTGTTCAGCCCTTCGACCGGAGCCTATGCGCAGATTTTTCCCAAAGCTTTCGAAGCGGTTGGCTATGATAGCGGCCAATTGGGCCTGTATCACTGGGCCGTGACGGTATCCGGAACCTGGGCCGAATTCCTGTTGCCCACGGTGATCGTGCTGGGCCTGTTCACCCGGCTGGCATCGCTGGGCATGATCGGGTTCATCGTGGTGCAATCATTGACCGATCTGTTTGGTCATGGCGGTATTCAGCATAGCGAAACGCTTGGCGCCTGGTTCGACCGGATGCCCGACGGGGTGATCCTGGATCAGCGCGGATTCTGGATGCTGGCGCTGATCGTGCTGGTGATGAAAGGGGCCGGTCCGCTGTCGCTGGACCGGCTGTTGCTCAGAAATGTGGCTTCGGTTCGTCCGGTTTCCCAGCCGCAATAGCCAACAAGCCACCGATCCCAACGAAACCGATCGGGAACATGGTGAATGCGTTGAAGCCAAAGGCATACATCATCCCCGCCGCCGATAGCAGCATCAGAACACCGCCCCACAGCGCCCTTGCCCGCGCCATCGCACCGCCGGCAATGGCCAGCAATGGCGCGGCGAAGCTGGAAATCCGGATCAGTTGAACATTTGAGACCTGTTCGAACATCCCCTCCACTTCGCCATAGCGGTCGATCACCTCGGTATAGCCGAAGCTGAAAAAGCCGACGATCATCCCGATGATCCCGCCGATCACACCCAGCATCAAAGCCGCATTGCGCATTTCTGGTCCTCCATTGGTCCGTCACAGCAAATAAGCATGTCTGATCTATTTGCCAAGCAACGCCGCCTGTACGTCCTTGCCCCAGCCCAGATGCAGCGCGCCCTGATCGTCGATGATCAGCGGTCGTTTCATCAGCGCCGGGTGATCGGTCAACAGCTCCAGCGCCGGGCGGGCACGCTCGGCTTCGTCCAGACCGCGCCATGTGGTCGACCGGGTGTTGACCAAAGCCGCACCAAATTGCGCATAGGCCGCGTCCCGCAGCGCCGAATCCAGTGGTGCAATCCGGATATCCACCAGTTCGGCCGCTGCCAGCGCCTTGGCCGCCTTGCGGCAGGTATCGCAGTTTTTAAGTCCGTAGATCTTCATTTATCACCTTCAAACCATCGTTTTTGCATCAATAACGCGCATATCGCTGCCAATCACCCCTGTTTTGCTTGATTTTTACATTCCCCCTGCAATGCTCGAAGCTGTGACATGGGCATAACGGATTTCGTTAAGGTTGTTTCAAATTCAATAAGACCGCCAGGCCAGTGTGACATGGGCCCCGCATTCACAGGGGGAAGAACGGCAAGAAGGAGACACGGAAATGCCGACGGGCACCGTGAAATGGTTCAATACCACCAAAGGTTATGGTTTCATCGCCCCCGATGACGGTGGCAAGGATGTATTTGTTCACATCTCGGCAGTGGAACGGTCAGGCCTGACCGGGCTGGCCGATGATCAGAAGGTCGAATTCGACCTGGCTGATGGCCGCGACGGCCGTCAGATGGCAGGCGACCTCAAACTGCTTTGATAAAATACTGGCCCGGGTGACGGCCGCCGTCACCCGGTTCGACAGAGGCTATTGCGTGTAGCAGCCCTTTTCGCCCTCGGGGCAGATCGCGCGGGATGCGCGGTAAGTGCCTCTGCGCGTTGAAGTTTCCCGCATCATAGATTGATAGCTGACCGATTGGTTCGGGGTGCCGCAGCAGATCACGCCATTGATCTGAACCGGCTGCAACCCGGACGGGCAATAGTTGGCGGTTGACTGGTAGGGATAAATTTTCGGGTCAGCCTGAGCGGCGGCGGCGGGCAGGATCGCGGCGAGGCTGAGCAGGGCAAGCTTGTGAAATGTCGTCATGGGACCCCCTTCGGACCGATGGAAACGCGTTTGAAAATACCGATGCAATCAGGGTAAATGACCCGTTGCACATGTCAAAGGCGAATATTGGGAAACGCAGTGTTGCGGGGGTGGAAACGACGCCGGCCCGCCACGTGAGCGGGCCGATTTATAATTTAGATTCAGTGGCTTGACAGCTTACCAAATTCGGCATCAAGACGCTGTTTGAGCTTCTTGGCGGCCTGTCGTACGGCGACCGGGATGTCGGTCGCGTCGTGATGGGCGGCGTAGGGGCGCAGGCCCTCGGGGCGGGCTTCAACGGTGGCGCGGATGTCTTCGCCGCCCTTGGGACCACGGATATCCTTGATATGGACCTCGACCCGGGTCAGACGGCTAGATATAGGAGCCAAAGCGTCGGTGACGATCTGTTCGCACACCTCGGCCACCCGTTCGTCGCCCTGAATATTATGGTCGGTATTGATCTGGATTTGCATCCGGTGCCTCCTTCTTGGTTTTCTTCAGGCTACGCCTATTCAGGTAGGGCCGGATTGATCTGGCGCAATGTTTTTTGATGCGATTTGTACAATTTGCAGCGCCAAACGCTACGGATGCCGGTAACGGTTTGTTAACCCGCGCAGAGGGGCCGGATTTGTGCCGGGATCGAAATCGGACCGGCATTGCGGGCCGCCCGGGATCAGCGACGTAGGGCGGGCTTCAGCCCGCCAATCGCGGCCATAAGCCAGCGCGGGATTTCTGAGATCGGAATTTGCCGGGCTGAAGCCCGGCCTACCGCCATCCCAAAACGGCGTCTCATGCGCCGCGCTCGAATCGAAGCACCCGCCCGGCTGCAAGCCGGGCAGCCCCCGACCGCCCCCATGGGCGGGGGCTTCACCCCCACCCGCGGTCGGGGGCAGCCCTTCGTGATTGGTTGGAATGTGGGAGATTGCGGAGTGTGGGGGCGTAATGCCACGCGGCATATTGGGCGACGGGGTCAATTGTGCGTGCGAGCACGCACCCTACGGGTTGTTAAGTATCCCATCCGAAAGTCGTCTTATTTCCTTTCATGAATTTCGGAAGTTGCTCATACCAGTCAAGATCTTCTCGAAATGTTCTAGCGAGATAATCTTTTGTGAATTCACCGCGTCTGAACTTCTCCTGCCTAACTTGATAAAACATTATTATGTCAAGCTTACGCAGTTGTCGGCGCACAAGGTTCGCACCAGCATGATCCATCGTGTTTGCGATTGCCTTATTAGAGAAAAATCCTTTTCCGACCAATTCAAACCGGCTCTTAAAATACATCTTAGTTTCGCGAGCTTTGCCCCATTTTTTAGGATCAATGCCTTTGTAAGCCCCAACAACATCAAACAACGCTTCATCATAGAAAAGTTCATCCGGAATATTAGCCAATAACTCCAGATGCTCGTTCTCTAAATCAGGCACTGATCTCAGAGAGTCATACAGGTTTTCATAGTCTTTAAAGCTCATAAGGATCAGTTCAGCGTCTGCTCCCGCCCTTGATCTTCGGCTTTCTCGAACCGTGAAGGCAATGGCTACAACACCAACAAGAAATGAAGCAAATCCTATCCAGAGCATTCCAGACCACAAATTGAACGCGGGCTCAGAGCCGAGAGTTTCGACTAATGTGTCGAATTGCTCCTTATTCAACATATAGGTCTGAACTTCTTCCAATTAACCCAAAACCTCTTGCAACTCCCGCCATTCGCGCGCGCTCATCCCGCTTGTCTCCTGGCTCACCTCCTCACCTTTCAACATCCGGCGGACACAATCAAGGGCGGCGGCGCTGAGCGTTTCACCACCCATGCGATAATCTTCGAAGGCTTTGTAGGCGAACGGCACCCAGTCGGCGACGAGTTTGCAAATCTCGTCGGCATAGACGCGGATTTCGTACTGGGCGTGGGCATCCGCGCGCAGGCGCAGGAAATGCAGCAGGTTGTGCAGGTCCACCTTCCAGTACCATTGCGTATAGATGTTGGCGGGCAGGTTCATCCGGGCCAGTTCGCGGGCGAGACCCTGCTGACCGTCGTCGGAAATCATGTCCTGATAATGGTCATAGCAGCGCGCGGCGTCGGATTTGAGGATGTCGAGCACCCTTTCGGCCTCGGCCCCGGTGAGGGCTTCGCCCCGGCCCTGATTGTTGACGCTCGATTGCGCCGCCAGTTGATCGGCCGAAGGGATGTAGAATTCGCGGTCGAGAATCGAATAGCGGGCTGAATATTCGTTGACGTTGGCGGTGCGGTGACGAATCCATTGCCGCGCCACGAAGACCGGCAATTTGACGTGCAGTTTCAGCTCGCACATCTCGAACGGGGTCGAATGCCAGTGCCGCATCAGGTAGCGGATCAAGCCTTCGTCATTCTGCACCGACTTGGTGCCCTTGCCATAGGACACCCGCGCGGCCTGACAGATGGCGGCATCGTCGCCCATGTAATCAATGACCCGGACAAACCCGTGATCGAGCACCGGGTTGATGTTGTAAAGATGCGCCTCCATCCCGTCGGAGACCGCCCGCAGGGTCGGGCGGGGGGTGGCGCGCAGCGCGTCGATTTCGGCCTGCTGTTCGGGGGTGACGGGCATACCGGGCTTCCTTATTCGGTGAATCACGAGGTGGGGCCACTATATCTAGCTACAGGTCGTGGGAAAACGACAATATGAGTACTAAATTTCGGATGCAACAGCGGGGTGGTTTTTTCCGCGCCCGGGGCTTGAAACATTGACTTTTCCCACAACCACACGGATGCTTTGGGCGAGCAGATATAAAAAAATTGCGTCTCGCAATGCATAAGTAGGGACCGGGGCCATGAACCGTTTCGCCAAGTTTTTCGCAGTGCCCGCCCTGTTGGCGGCCTGCACCTCTGATCCGGGCGGGGTCAATACCGATGTCGGCATGGTATCCAATCCGGTCCCCGCCTCGGTGGCGGGCAGTCTGGATGCGGTGGATTACAATCCCGACAGCGGTGAACTGATCCTGCGCGTGAACGCGATCCATGGCGGCGGGCGCAACATCACCTATACGCGCACCCCGGCTCTGGATACCGCCGGATACCACGGCTACATGATGCAGCAGACCCCGGCCGACCGGCATTACACCGCGCTGTTTCAGGAAAGCAACGGCGGCGAATTGGTCGCGGGTGTGGTGGCCGATGGCGGCAATAACAACCGCTATTTCGGCGGCGGGTTCTTTGCCCGGCAGGGCGCGGGCATTTATTCGCCCTATGACCACCCGGTCGCCGAGGGCGAGGCGCAGTATTACGGCACCTATGCCGGGGTGGTGAATGTCAACGGCGCGGGGGCGCAATTGCTGGATGCTTCGGGCATTCCGGCCAACCTGACCGCGCCGGGACAGGCCGACCGGATTTCCGGGGTGATCCTGCTGAATGCCGATTTCGCAAACGGGCAGGTGGATGCGGAGATTTCCAACCGCGTTCTGGCCGACGATCTGCCCGGGTTGGGACGATTGCCCGATATCATGCTGGTCCAGACCGCGATCGACGGGAACGGGGAATTTGCCGGGTCGGCGGAGTATCAGGGCGATGTCGGCAATTCGATCGGCAGCTATGCCGGGATATTCGGCGGGGCGGATGCCACTGCGGTCGGGGGCGTCGTCTATCTGACCGAATTCGACAGCGATGGCCCGCTTGAAAACGAAGAAGAATACGGGGTCTTCGTGCTGACCCGATGCGGGGCGGCGAATGATGATCCGGTCTGCGACGGGCTCTGACACCGGTCTTAAGGCGCTATTGCTGGCCTTGGCGCTGCTGTTGCCGGTTGTGGCCGGGGCGGCGGAGGATGGCGGTGAAATCCGCGTGCCGATCGCGGCGGCCCCCGGCATCGCGGAACGCGCGTTGCGCGAAGGACAGCCCGAGCTGGCGCTGCAACTGGCCCGGGGGCTTTTGCAACGCGATCCCGACGACGCTTATGCCCATTTCATCATCGCCCGCGCGCTGATGCAGATGAAACATCCCCGCGAGGCGAGACGCGCCGCCGCTTTGGCCTATCGTCACGCGGCCAATGGAGATGAAAAGTTTCAGGCCGCGCAGTTGGCCGCGAAACTGTCACTGGACAACGAACAGGCCGGGTTGGCGCAGGTATGGCTGCGCCGGTCGCTGTTGCATTTGCCGCATGAAAGCTACCGCGAGCGGGTGATCAAGGATTACAAGATCCTGCGCCAGATCTCCCCGTGGTCGATCTCGGCGCAGTTTACGCTGTCGCCCAGCAACAATCTCAACAACGGCGCAGACGGGCCTTATGTGATCGTCGACGGGGTGCCAGGGATTGGATGGCTGAGCGGTGACGCGCAGGCCCTGTCGGGGCTGCGGGCGGTTGCCGATCTGCGCTATGCCCGCCGCCTGTCGGGATCGAAAACCCACGAAACCAGCCTGACCGCACGGTATTACGGCCAGCGCGTGCGGCTGTCCGACGCGGCCCAGACGCTGGCACCGACGGCGGAGAATGGGGATTATTCTTTCGACCTTGCGGAATTCGGGCTGCGCCATGTCACCCGCGCGGGTCGCGGAACGATCAGCTATGACGCCGGGATCGGACGCAGCTGGTATGGCGGTGCGCCCTATCAATGGTTGGTACGGGCGGGGGTGGCCCGCGGGTTCAGCCTGTCCGCCGATGCCGGGCTGAATTTGTCGGCGCAAATCCAGCACCGCAGCCCCGACAGCCCGCTGCAAAGCCCGGTCGACAAGCTGGACCTGCGGGCGCAATACAGCCACAAACTGCAATCGGGCGACCGGTTGAGCATCGGGTTGACGCTGGAGGCGGCGCAAAGCGACACCGCCAATGCGCGGCAGCGCGGCGCGACCGGGTATCTGGGGTATCATCTGGCGCAACCGGCCGGGCCGGTCAAAATCTCGGCCAGTATCGGCGGCAGCCTGCAACGCTATCGCGATTATATCGTCGGCCTGTGGCCGGTTCCGGGCGGTCGCGAGGACAAAACAGTGTTCGGCGCGGTCGATTTCAGCTTCTACCGGCTTGACTATGCCGGATTTGTCCCGACCTTGAGGGTGCAGGCCCGGAAGACGCAAAGCAATGTCAGCCGGTTCGAAACCAATGAAATGTCGGTTTCCTTCGGGATCGAATCCAGCTTCTGAAGGACCGGGAAAGGGAGCATCATGGAAATCAAGTATCTGCACACAATGGTCCGGGTGAAAGACCTGGAAAAAAGCATGGCGTTTTACGCTCTGCTGGGGCTAAAGGAAACAAGACGCTATGACAGCGAAGAAGGCCGGTTCAGCCTGATCTTCATGGCACCGGAGGGGCAGGAAGACTGCCCGGTTGAGCTGACCTATAACTGGGATGGCGATGACGAATTGCCTGCCGATGGCCGCCATTTCGGGCATTTGGCCTATGGCGTGGAAAACATCTATGACATGTGTCAGCACCTGCAGGACAACGGCGTGGTGATCAACCGGCCGCCGCGCGACGGGCGCATGGCCTTTGTCCGCTCGCCCGACAATATCTCGGTCGAATTGCTGCAGATCGGCGATGCACTGCCTCCGGCAGAACCCTGGGCCAGTATGGAAAATACCGGGCACTGGTAATGCGGCGGCGGGCGGCCGCTCTGGCGTTGCTGGCGGCGGGTTTGATCGCGCCGCAGGCCCGCGCCGTGGAGTGCCGTCTGGCATTGGTTCTGGCGCTGGATGTATCGTCATCGGTGTCTGCGGCCGAGGACGGGTTGCAGCGGCGCGGCATGGCCGCGGCGCTGCTGGCCCCCGAGGTGGAGGCGGCGTTTTTCTCTGCTCCCGCGCCGGTGGCTCTGGCCGTTTACGAATGGAGCGGACGCAGCAATCAGAAACTGTTGCTGGACTGGGTGCTGATTTCGACCCCGGCCGATCTGTTTGCCGCCGCCGAACGGTTGGGCCGGTCGAAACGCAGCACACAAGAATTCCCCACCGCGCTGGGTCATGCGCTGGGATATGGCGCGACGCTGTTACAACGCGGTCCGCGCTGCCTTTTTCAAACCATTGATATGAGTGGCGACGGAGTAAACAACGAAGGGTTCGAGCCGCACCAAGCCTATAGCGCCTTCCCGTTCGCAGGGGTGGTAGTGAATGGGCTTGTGATCAAGATGCCGATCGAGACTTATGGCGCCGATGTGGTGGGGTATTACCGACGCGAGGTGCTGCATGGTCCCGGCGCATTTCTGGAAATCGCCGATGGGTACAAGGATTACGAAACCGCGCTGCGGCGCAAGCTGGAACGGGAACTGGCGCCGATGATGACCGGGATGCTGGAGCGGACGAAATGAAGCTGCTGCTGGCAGGACTGGCGCTGGCGCTGAGCGGGGCACCGATTGCGGCGGTCGCGGCGTGCCGGGTCGCGCTGGCGCTGGGACTGGACGTGTCGGGGTCGGTCGATGGTCGTGAATACCGGTTGCAGATGGACGGGTTGGCCGCCGCGCTGCTGCGGCCCGAGGTGCGGTCGGCGCTGTTGGCGATGCCCGAAGACCCGGTCGAATTGATGGTGTTCGAATGGAGCGGCCCGGGCGATCAGCGCGTGGTGCAGCCATGGCAATCGGTGACCGGCGCGGCGGCGATTGACGCCATTGCGGGGCGGCTGCAGGCCACGATGCGCGGTCCCGGCGATCCTTCGACCGCTTTGGGCGCGGCGATGCGGGCCGGGGCGGCACAGCTGAGCAGCCGCAGCCATTGCGCCCGCAAGGTTCTGGATATTTCAGGCGACGGGCCGTCGAATACCGGGCCATTGCCGCAGGCGATCCGCGACAGCGCGGTGTTGTCCGATGTGACGGTGAACGGGTTGGTGATCGCCGATGCCGGGACGGTGGCGGGGATGCACGGTGCCGCTGATCAGGCGTCGCTTGATGGGTATTTTCAGGCCTACGTGATCCGCGGACCGGGGGCCTTTACCGAAGCCGCAGCGGGGTTTGACGATTACGAAGACGCGATGGTGCGCAAGCTGATCCGCGAATTGCAGGGGCTGGTTCTGTCCCAGGCCGAGCGGCCGCAGAGGTCGCGGCGGCCATCGCAGCCGATAGGTCAGTAAATATAGCGGATCTGGTCGGTCCAGTAGCGTTCGACCCGGCGCAGCGAGTTGGAAATTTCGGTTACCCCGTCCGGGCCTAGCACGCCCCTGTCCTGCAACCCTTCGGCATGGCGGGCGAACAGTTCCGCCACCATATCGCGGATACGCCGACCCTTGGGGGTCAGCCGCACCCGGACCGAGCGGCGGTCGATTTCGCAGCGCTGATGGTGCATATAACCCATTTCAACCAGTTTTTTCAGATTGTAGCTGACATTGCTGCCCTGGTAATAGCCGCGCGATTTCAATTCGCCCGCCGTCACTTCGTTATCGCCGATATTGAACAGCAGCAGCGCCTGCACCGCGTTGATGTCCAACACGCCGGTGCGTTCGAATTCATCCTTGATCACGTCCAACAGCAGACGGTGCAACCGTTCCACCAACGCCAGCGTATCAAGGTAGCTGGTCATGAACCCGGTGCGGTCACCGTTCTGCATCGCGTTGTAAATGGTCATACCGATCTCCGTCCGAAATTGCTCAGACAGGAGGCTCGGGGAAAAAGCCCAATAATGTGTTAAATCCGACTGGTTTATCGCTAAAATGCGATCTACTTTTTCGGACCGTCAGACCGTGTCCATCTGCGCCCTGATATCGGCGATCAGGCCGGACACATGCGCCGGGGCCGCGATCTGGCCCGACACCCATTGATACAGGTCCTGGTCGTTTTCTTCCAACAACCGGTCATAGGCGTCGAGCTGGGCTTCGGTCATGGTTTCGAGTCTGGCCGCGGCATAGCGCGACAGGATGATGTCCATTTCCTTGATGCCGCGCCGCATCGAGCGCATGGCAAGACGTTTCAACCTGTGTTCGCGCAATTCGCCCATCGTATCAGTCGCCCTTAAGCTTCAGCCGCAGCTGTTTTTCCATTTTTCCCAGCCGGTCGGCGGCGCTGGAAATCTGAACTTTCAGATCCCGCAATTCGGTCAGCAGTTCGGCGACATCGGGGTCCAGCGTCGCCGGATCGCCGGGGTCTTCGACCCCTTCGCCCTGCCCCATCAGCAGCCACGGGATCGAGACATTGAGCAGCCCGGCCATCATGCTCAGCTTGTTGGCGCGCGGTTCGGACAGGTCGTATTCCCAATCCTGCAGCGTCTTCAGCTTCACGCCCAGCCGTTTGGCCAGCTTTTTCTGATCCATGCCCGCCTGTTCGCGCGCCGCCGCGACACGATCCCCGAACGTTGCCGATTCAGGGCCGTACCAATCGCCTGTGGTTTCTGTGCCGGTTTGTTGCATCTTATGCCTCTATGCGCCGATCCCGCTTGATCGGCCTTGCTGGTGAACTTAAGACAGGACGTCAGGGAACACAAACCAGTCGAGGCCACCGATGTCTTTTCTATCCGAGACGCTTGCGCGTGTGAAACCGTCACCCACCATGGCGATTACCGGACTTGTCGGTGAATTGAAGGCTCAGGGCCGCGATATCATCGGGCTGTCGGCGGGCGAGCCTGATTTCGACACGCCGGAAAACATCCGCGCTGCGGGCATCCGCGCCATCGAAGACGGCAAGACACGCTATACCGCCATCGACGGCATTCCCGAGCTGAAACAGGCGATCTGCGCCAAGTTCAAGCGCGATAACGGGCTGGAGTATAACCCCAAGCAGGTCACTGTCGGCACCGGCGGCAAGCAGGTGCTGTACAACGCCCTGATGGCGACGCTGAACCATGATGACGAGGTGGTGATCCCGGCGCCCTACTGGGTCAGTTATCCCGATATGGTGCTGCTGGCCGGAGGTGTGCCGGTATTCATCGAAGCCGGGCTGGACAACAATTTCAAGATCACGCCGGAACAGCTTGACGCGGCGATCACCCGCAATACCAAGTGGGTGTTGTTCAATTCGCCGTCGAACCCCACCGGCGCAGGCTATAGCCGCGACGAATTGAAGGCGCTGACCGACGTTTTGCTGAAGCATCCGCATGTCTGGGTGCTGTCGGACGACATGTATGAACATCTGGCCTATGACGGGTTCGAATTCTGCACCCCGGCGCAGGTCGAACCGAAGCTCTACGACCGCACCCTGACCGTCAACGGCGTGTCCAAGGCGTACGCGATGACCGGCTGGCGCATCGGATACGCGGCCGGGCCCGAGCCGTTGATCGCGGCGATCCGCAAGGTGCAGTCGCAATCGACCTCGAACCCCTGTTCGATCAGCCAGTGGGCGGCGGTAGAGGCGCTGAACGGGCCGCAGGATTTCCTCGCCCCGCATAACGAGATTTTCAAGCGCCGCCGCGATCTGGTGCTGGACAGGCTGAACGCCATCGACGGCATCACCTGCCCGACCCCGGAAGGCGCGTTTTATGTCTATCCCTCGATTGCTGGTCTGATCGGCAAGACGACCGCCAAGGGCGTCGAGATCAGTAATGACGAGGTGTTCGTGACCGAGTTGTTGAACGATACCGGCGTGGCGGCGGTGTTCGGCGCGGCCTTCGGGCTTTCGCCCAATTTCCGCATCAGCTACGCTACTTCGGACGCAGCACTGGAAGAAGCCTGCGACCGGATCGCAAAATTCTGTTCCGAGCTGACCTGACGGAGAGGGAAAACGCATGTCGGTCGACCTGCCCGATTATTATTTTCGCGTCCGCGAAAACGGCGCTTTCGTGTTTCGTGTCGATACCGAAAACCGCCAGCGCCGGATTGAGCTGGAACAGATCGCCAACGTCAATATCAAGAATGGCGAAATCAAGCCGCATGGCGACCGCAAGCTGAGCGACGACGATCTGGTGGTGATCCGCGACTGGATGGCCGACCGCCGCGATCTGCTGGCCGCGCGTGACATCGACGACATCCACCGCGCCATCGATCACATGAACCTGACCACCCATTGGGCCAACAGCCGCGCCACGGATGACCAGTTGGAAGGCATCACCGACGCGCTGCTGCTGGCGATGCACGACCTGCGCACGGTGCTGGTGCGGAAGAAGGCCGACCGGCTGATGAAGGGCGGCGAGAAGGGGTGAGGGGTTGGTGAGTGGGCTTGGATGACCGCTCCCAGCCCGAAGCGGACATGGTGCCGCGCAGCATCTCATCAGATTTGTGGACGAAGCGGTCTATCTGTGTCCAGTAAAAGCATCATACGGCGGACGCGCGAGAACATCAGTCGTGAGATGGAAGTAGGTGTTGGTACTTTTCGAATGCCTCGCGAGTTCTCGGAGCAAAAGCGTGGTTCTGACGAAAATCAGGATCGATGAAGCCGAGCGACTTAGTTAAAAAGTCTGTGCTATTTTTGAACCAATCCGGATTCTCTTGTTGATACACCTCGACCGCTTCTTTGGCTTGCCCAACAACACAATCAAGCTCCCGCAAAGTTGGGTATTTCTCCATACTCAAGTCGTCAAGAAGTAGTCGTGTGAGTTTCTCTGATGGTTCAATATCTGGATAGCTGCGCCTTGCATACTCCAAAACGGTATCAAAGTTGAGAGGGAGGCGTAAAAATGCAGAGGCGTTTTTTGCCATATCTTTGATTTCTTCTATATACTCAGAGCGGCTCTCTTTAACCCTGTCAAAAACACCTTGAGCTACTTCCAGAAGTGAAGCGACATTATTAATGTCCCTGCGCATACCCTCAGGAACGGACGCCTCATCTTTGTAAACTAGCTGATGGTCAATAATCGCCCATGCATCTTGTAAAATTGTCCGGTACTGAATCTCACAACGAAGAGAAGTTAGGTCTTCGTATCGACCTCCAGAATATCTGCTGCCCAACTTAACGACAAATGCTCTGCCGCTATATCCCATCTTGTTTACGCCGAGTTCTTCTGCCTTATCAGTTCGCTCAAGAACTTCGAAATTACTTTCGATAATTTCTGCAATCGTATCTAGCTCAGATTGGTACGCGCAAACCACGCGCACTCCAGCTAAATCGTGCATCTGATCCATGGGGTTGCGATACTTCTTCCGACTTATCTTTTCACGAAAGCTTTCGAGCAACTTAACTCTACTACTGATCGATGCCGGCTTGATTCCAGTTTCCTTGATTTTTTCGGTAAGAATATATTCCACCTCATTGACCAATTTTTCATAAAGATATTGCCGGGATTCGAAATAGGCAGCGGTTGTCTCAATATCCATTTTACGCCCTGAAAGCTCTAGAGATGAATTTTCCTTCTCGACTTTTCTATCAATCATTCTCGTCGCTATCTAGAGATTCTGAACGTTCGAATTCTGCTTTCTCCCGAACGGCAGGTTTCGGGGCGAGGCACGAACTTTGCAAAGCCCGCTTTCTGCGCAAAGCGGCCACTCTGCCCCCTGCCCCAATTCCTCTTCAAGCATGGGCATCTTCCCCCAGTACCCAGCGTTGACAACCCGCCGGGCCGCGCCCGGCCGCGGGTGGGCGCGCTGCGCTTTGGGGTCTGCGCTTTATCCCTACGTCCCGTCGGACATCCGTGCCCGCGCGGACGTTGAAGAAGCGCCCGCCCCGTCTCGCCAGAGGCGAGCCGACGATGAACGGCGCACCTCCGGTGCGACGGGCGGTCGGGCGCGGCCCGGCGGCGCAAGGCGCCGCTGTTCCGGGCGGGCGTTATAGTTTGAGGTTGGCTCAATGCCGGTACTGCGGTTCCTCGGCGTCCAGTTGGCGGCGGATCGCGGCGAGGTGGAGCCGGGCCGACTCGGCGTCTTCCTCGTGAATCTGATCATAGGTCGCCTGCGCCACGTCCGGCGACACCGGCAGCACCTTGCGCCCGGTGGACATCGCCAGCACCTGCACCTCGGCGGCGCGTTCGAGGTAATACAGGTCGTCCCAGGCCTCGGCGATCGTGTTGGCCAGCACCATCACGCCGTGATGCTTCATGAAGACGATGTCGGCCTCGCCCGCGGCCTCGGCGATGCGCGCGCCCTCGGCATGGTCCAGCGCCAGGCCGTTGTAATTCCCGTCCACCGCCGTGCGGCCATAGAATTTCAGCGCCGTCTGCCCGGCCCAGATCAGCGGATCGCCCTCGGTCATCGACAGGGCGGTGGCATAGGGCATGTGGGTATGAAACGCGACCCGCGCGCGCGGCAGGCGCTTGTGGATCTCGGCATGGATATAGAACGCCGTGGCCTCGGGCGTGCCCTGCCCGTCCACCACGTTGCCGTGGAAATCACAGATCACCAGATCGGAGGCGGTGATTTCGCGGAACGCCTTGCCGTAGGGGTTGACGATGAACAACTCGTCATGGCCCGGCACCACGGCGGAAAAGTGGTTGCAGATGCCTTCTTCGAACCCGTTGCGGGCGGCCATGCGGAAACAGGCGGCGAGGTCTTCGCGCGCGGTGCGGATCGCGTCGGAGCTCAGATCGGGCGTGTTGCGGCGTTCCGGGGCTGCGGCGGGGGCGGTGTCGGCATTGGGCAGGGCGTGGGCCATTACTTGGGTCCTTCGGTCGGGTGGTTTTGCCGGGCAGTGTCGGGGAAAGCGGGACCGACGGCAAGCGGATCGCGGGCCGCTTAGCCCTGCTCTGCCTCGATCCGGCGCAGCACCGGGCCCCAGAACCGCAGGCTGAGCAGGATCGCGGCCACGGCCAGACCGAGCGCCAGACCGACCCAGATTCCGACCCCGCCCCACCCGAGCACGAAGCCAAACACATAGCTGACCGGCATCCCGATGCACCAATAGGAAATGGCGGCGAGGATCATCGGCACCTTGCTGTCCTGTACGCCGCGCAGCAAGCCGATCGTCATGACCTGCGCCGCGTCGCTGACCTGAAACAGTCCGGCTGCCGCCAGCAGCCCGACGCCCAACGCGATTACCGCGTCGCGCTGCGGTTCGTCGGGCGACAGGAACAACCCCATCAGGGTTTCGGGCACCGCCAGAAACACGATCAGTGACAACCCGGCAATGAAAAGCGACATCAGAACCACGATCCGTCCACCGCGCCGCAGATCGGCCACCGATTTGCGTCCCATCGCCCGGCCAGCCCGGACTGTGGCCGCATTGCTGAGCCCCAGATGCACCATGAAGCTTATCGACGCGATTTGCAGCGCGATGCCATGCGCGGCCAGTGGCAGCGCCCCAAGCCAGCCCATCATCATCGAGGCCGCCGCGAACAGGCCGACTTCGGCCAGCAGGCTGATCCCAATCGGCCAGCCGAGCCGGAACAGGCGCCAGAACGCTTCCCAATCAGGGCGCCAGAACCGGACGAATAATTCGTGTTCAGGGGTCGCGATCACCGCGTAGAGCGCCAACAGGGCGAACGAGGCCACGTTCACCAGCAGCGTTGCCACCGCCGCGCCACGGATGCCCATTTCAGGAAAGCCCCAATGGCCATAGATCAGCGCATAGTTGACCACGACGTTCAGCCCCACCGCCGCCAGCGTCACCCAAAGCACGATCTGGGTCCGTTCCAGTGCCGACAGGAAAGAGCGCATCACCATCGTCAACAGCGCCGGGAATATAGACCAGCCCGCAATGCGCAGATAATCCTGCGCGTTGCCGGCAAGTTCGTTTTGCTGCCCGGTCAGCCGCAGCAGCGTCCCCGACCATATCAGCGCCGGCAACACCACCAGCCCGAACATAAGAGAGGCCCAGATCGCCATCCGGGTCAGCCGCCGCGCCTGTCCCTGTTCGCCCGCCTCTTCGGCTTCGGCCACCATTGGCATCAGCGCAAAGGAAAACCCTTCGCCCATGATGAACAGCGTAAAAAACAGCGACATCGCAATCACCTGCGCTGCCAGCATTTCGACATCGTACCAGCCCAGCATCAGCGAATCCGTCAGCGTGATGGCAAAATGCGCCAGATGGCTGCCGATCAGCGGAAGCCCCAATGTCAGGATGTTCCTGACATGCTGGGAATTGGTCATGGGTGGTATCGTGGCGCGGGTCATCAAGAAGGCGTAGCCTTGGAACGCCGGAGCGGCAAGTGCGAAAGACCTGCATCCTGTGGTAGAGCCGGGTAAAGCGCCGACCCTGTTGCCGGGTTTCGCGCCGTCAGCTTTTGGGGTAGGTCACAGTCGAATTCCGCCGGAGCACCCGAATGAGACCGAGCCTGCGCCAAAAGGCAATCACGATTTGCGACGAGAAAATCGCAAATAAGGGCGACGCTGTCGGGCTGTCCTTCTATGCGTTCTTTGCCAATCGGAACGATGATCCCGAGCTGTTGATGGAAGCGGCGACATGGTGGATCGAGACGCATCGGCTGAATCACTTCGAAAAGGCGGCCAAGATCCGGGACATGATCATATCTGGACTGTGACGGAACGCGGTCGCGTCGTCTTTTTCGTTCTCAGTCCCGTCTGTTGGCCCTAAGCTGAGGCAATTCAATCCAGACCGGCGGTGACCCTGATGCCCTTTGCGACCCTTATTCCCGATGCCCGCGCGTTTCTGATCGACCTGAAAGCCAATAACAGCCGCGACTGGTTCACCGCCCACAAGAACCGCTATGAAACGCTATTGAAAGCGCCGTCTCTGGCGCTGCTGGACGTGGTGGCGGCCGATTTGCAGCGGTTGACCGGCAAACCGGTGGAAACCAAATTGTTCCGGCCGCAGCGCGACATCCGGTTTTCCAAGGACAAGACGCCCTACAAGAGCCATTTGCACATGATGTGGACGGTCGGCGACGGCCTGGGCAAGACCGCGTTTTTCTTTGGCATTGAACCCGGGCGGACCATTCTGGGCGGCGGCGCGATGGGGTTTGACAAGGACAAGCTGACCGCATTCCGAAAACGTGCCGAGGGGCCGAAAGGCGCCGATCTAATGCGGCTGATGGCCGATATGCAGGCGCATGGGATCAGCTTTTCCGAGCCCGAGCTGAAACGGGTGCCGTCGCCCTACCCGGCCGATCATCCGCGCGGCGACCTGCTACGGCGGAAAACCTTCACTTTCTGGAAGGCGGTGAAGGATGACAGCGGCGATCCTGTCAAGGCGCTGCGCAATGGGTTTGCCGAATTGATGCCGGCGCAGGAATGGCTGATGGCGCTGCGATAGCGCGGCGGACCGGGACCGCCGCGCCTGTTTCCATAAACCGCTTGCTTAGACCGTTTCGTCGCGCGGTTTGCGCAGGTCGGGATGCAGCGCCGCGCCAAGGATGTGATTGGATTTATGGATCACATGTGCCGCGCCGCCGACGATCAGCGGATCGGGTGCATGAGCCACCCTCAGATCCTTACCGGGATAGTCCAGTGTCGACAGGAAATGCAGCATGCAGTTCAGCCGGGCGCGTTTCTTATCATCGGATTTGATCACGATCCAAGGCGCGTCGGCGGTATCGGTATAGAAGAACATCGCCTCTTTCGCTTCGGTATAATCGTCCCATTTGCCCAGGGACGCCTTGTCGATCGGGCTGAGCTTCCACTGTTTCAGCGGGTCGGTTTCGCGCGATTTGAACCGGCGTATCTGTTCTTCGCGGGTGACCGAGAACCAGTATTTGTAAAGCCGGATACCCGACCGCACCAGCATCCGTTCGAATTCCGGCGTTTGCCGCATGAATTCCAGATATTCATTGGGTTCGCAGAACCCCATGACCCGTTCGACACCGGCGCGATTGTACCAGCTGCGGTCATAAAACACCATTTCCCCCGATGTCGGCAGATGTTCGATATAGCGCTGATAATACCATTGGCCGCGTTCTTCGTCGGTCGGTTTATTCAGTGCCACCACCCGCGCGGTCCGCGGGTTGAGATGTTCGTTGAAGCGTTTGATCGTGCCGCCCTTGCCCGCCGCGTCGCGGCCTTCGAACAGCAGAACGAATTTCTGCCCGGTTTCCTGAGCCCAAAGCTGCGCCTTTAGCAATTCGGCTTGCAGTTTCGCCTTTTGCCTTTCGTAGATCAGGCGCTTCATCTTGGTCGAATAGGGATATTCCCCAGTCTCAAATGCGCGGCGCACCTCGTCGGGGGTCGGTGCGTGACGGTGGCCCCGTTGCGGCAGCGCATCATCCGCGGCGGGGGGGGCCGGTGCCGCGGAAATTTCGGCAGGCCCGGGCGCGACGGCGGCGTCGGGAATGACAGGGGCCGGGGTAGAAATATTGACAGTCTTTGCCTGCGCGGCGGCTTTCGTCACGGTCATCCATATCTCCTTTATCAATCTTTTAATGATAGCGGATTCCTGCGGGCCGCGCCTTGATCGGGGTCAAGCGCATCGCGTCTTGTTGCCGCCCGGCCGCCGGGTTAGGCTGCGCCATGCTGAGCCATCATATACATCTGGGCGACCGCCCGTTTCATTACCTCGGCTGGGGCGACCAGGCCGATCCGGTGATCCTGATGCTACATGGGTTCCCGGAATATTCCGGCGCCTGGACCGAGGTCGCCGCAGAGCTGGCCAGCGACTACCATTGCGTCGCGCCGGACCAGCGCGGCTATGGCCAAAGCTGGGCACCGGCGGATGTGAGCGATTACAAGGCTGGCAAGCTGGTGGCCGACATGGTGGCGCTGATCGAGTATCTGGGCGGCCGCCCGGTGATCGTGTTCGGCCATGACTGGGGCGCTGCCGTGGCCTATGCGCTGGCGATCACCCGACCCGATCTGGTCAGCCACCTGATCATTGCCAACGGTGTGCATCCGGGACCGTTCCAGCACGCGCTGGCGGCAGGCGGGGCACAGACGGCGGCGTCGCAATACATCCACTACCTGCGCCGGGAGGGATCGGAAACCCATCTGGCCGAGTCGGATTTCGACAAGCTTCTGAACCTGTTCAATGCCGGGATGGATATGGGGTGGATGACCCCGGAGCGCCGGGCTGCCTATGTCACTGAATGGGCACGACCCGGTCGGATGCGGGGCATGGTCAACTGGTATCGCGCGTCACCTCTGAAACTGGGGCAACCGGGCGACGTGATCACCGATCTGCCCGCGATGCCGGTAGAGGCGCTGAAGGTGCGGATGCCGCATCTGTTGATCTGGGGCACCAATGACAGCGCGCTTCTGCCCGAAGCCACCGAAGGGCTGGAGACGTATTGCGACGACCTGACCCGGGTCGAAATCGACGGTGCAGATCACTGGATTTTGCATCAGGCGCCACAGCGGGTGGCCGCGGAAGTCCGGTCCTGGTTGCGGCATAAGTGATCGCGGCACAGGCAAGCCACCGGCCCCATTCACAACGCAAAGTAGCGGAGCGTCTCTTATTTCCTCTTTTAGGAAATTGCAGCGCTCTCTTTCGGCCACGGCATACATACTTTAGGTTAGTTCATCCCTCCTTGGGCTTCCCATATGGTCAGGACATGGGCCATACATGCCCTACTGGGGATTAAGAGACAGGTTTCGTCGAAAACAGCACCGCTGGGCATACGGGCGGCTGCGGATTCTGCGCACCTTGGTTAGAATGTGACAAAGCAACCTGACTTCAATCTGGAACGCCTCATCATTGAGGATGACACGCAGTCCGTTTCGACGGTCACGAAGGACAAGGGATATGTCTTTCGCGATTTCGAGATTTCCCGGATTCAGAGCATTAGCGAAACCATCCGCAAACGCCCCTATCTCAGCACACTGATCTTCTTTGGCTTTCATGCCTATTGGGTGCTGTCGCTGTCTTATGGTGCCACGTTCTTCACCAAAAACGAAGTGGCGATCAACCTCAGCCCCAACCTTGCCATTCATGCCATTATCGTCGGCCTGCTGATTTATCCGGCACGGATGATGTGGGTGCCTGTCGCCAGCTTTGCGCTGCTGTTTTTCCTGCCGTTTGCGATACCCTTTACCGGCAAACCGCAATGGGCGTTCGCACCGGAAGTGACCAGCGGTGTTGCGCTGTACTTTTTCATCTCCAACATGATCGCCGGAGCGATGACCGGATTGATAGCCCGTGGGCTGTTCAATGCGATGGTGTCAAAGCTTCATCCCAGACACGCGGATCTGGCGGTGATCGCAGCGTTATTCATCCTGTTCCTGGCCACCGGCATCCCCCAGGTGCTGTTCGCAAACTTGTTTTCGAGCTTTTTGGAACCAGCCCAGGCCCTTGCCCTGGGGTTTAACGAGCATTTCATCCAATACGGCGTTGAACGTACTCTGCGCGGCAGCGTGGTCGATGCCGCCTTTCTGATTGCGGTGCTACAGCTTCCCACTGCGCGGCAGATGAAACTGACTGGTCCCGCCTTTCTGGCCTATCCAGTGATAGCGCTGCTGCACAATCTTGGCTATGGCGGTTTCCCGATGATGGATATCGGGCTGTTGTCCATATTGTTGACGCTGACCCTGCCGATGGCAACCGCCCCGATAATCGTGATCATGGGCATGTCGATCTATGCCGGGATGACCGGGCAATTTCTGCATGCCGCCCCGCCGCTGGGGACGGAATCGGGACTGCTGGACCGTTATTCGATTGTCGTTCTGATACTGATCATCGTCGTCATGGCGCTGCGCGGCCGGGAACGGTATGAACGCGAACAGCATCTTTCCAGCATCCGGCGCCTGAGCACGGTGCGCGGTTTTGCCGGCGTCGGGCTGTTCACGCTCAATGTGCCGCGCAAGACGCTGCGGCTGGACCCGGCGGGACAGCAGCTTGTCGGGTTGCCCGGCGAGACCCGGACCGACGATTTGTTGTCGCGCTTCCGGTCGGATGAACAATATCTGCTGCGCCACGCCTTCGAATCCGAAAGCCATGCCAGCATCACCCTGCTGTTGCAGTTGGCGGAAACTCTGTCATCGGGGGATGCCCGGGTGTTGCGGCTGCATCTTTGGGCCGAACCGACTCCGCGCGGCGAAAAGGTGGTGTACGGGTTGATGGTCGAAGTGACCGAGGAATACCTGCAGGAACAGGCGCTGACCGACGCGCTGAACGAATTGTCGTTGCGTCAGGACCGCCAGCAACAGCTGTTTTCCATCGTGTCGCACGAAATCCGAACACCGGCCTCGGTTCTGTCGATGCTGATCGAGGATCTGGAAAACGGTCATGGGTCCGCCCAGTTGCCGGCGCAGATGCGCGAAGCCTCGACCCAGTTGCTGAGCGTGCTGGACGATATGCGTCAGGCGGTCAATCCTGAGAAAAATCAACCCGTGTCGATGAGCCCCTATACGCCTGCCGATGTCGCCGAACGGGTGCGCAACACTTATCAGATGCTGGCAAAGGGTCAGGATATCCGCATCAGCCTGAGACTGGGCCCCGGCGCATCGAACGTGATGATGGGCGACAGCAACCGGTTGAAACAGATCCTGGGTAATCTGGTGCGCAATGCGATCATCCATAGCCAGGGGTCGGAAATTCGCATTTCCTACCGTCCGCAGGATGGCGGAACGCCGTCGGCGATGAACGACGCCTGCTGGTCGGTCACCGATAACGGCATCGGTATTCCGCTGGACGAAGTGGACCGGCTGTTCCAGCCCTTCGAGCGCGGGTCGGCCGATGCCCGCAATCAGGCCGATGGCAGCGGGTTGGGATTGTTCATCGCCAAACAGACCGTCGACCTGCTGGGCGGTAGTATCCACTATTCCCCCGCACCCGAAGGCGGCGCGGGCTATTGGCTGTGCCTGCCGGACGCCCCGGCTTCGGCCAAGGAACTGGTGGCGGAGACGCCCAAGCCGCTGGCGGAAATGAAGAACCTGAGCGAATTGCGCATCGTGCTGGCCGAGGATAACGCGCTGGTGGCGCAGGTGACCTCGAAGCAGCTGGGCCGGGTGTTCGGCGAAATCGAGCTGGCCGAAAACGGGCGCGTGGCGCTGGAAAAGATCCTTGAAAACCCGCCGGATGTTTTGATCACCGACCTGTTCATGCCGGAAATGGCAGGCGACGAGTTGGTGCAGCGGCTGCGCGAGGAAAATATCGACATCCCGATGATCGGTCTGACCGCAGCGGTGGTGGGCGACGACATTCAGCGCTTTGAAGAAGCGGGCGCGACGGCGGTCCTGGCCAAGCCTCTCGACGTGTCGCGGTTGTGCCTGCTGCTGGAAGAAAAAGTCGAAGGCTAACACCACGCCCCCGAAGCGCCGACGGCACCTGCAGCGCGGGGGGTGAAAACCTCTCCTGCCCTGTGCCCGGCGGTTCGGACGCATGGCCGAGGTGGGGCGAGTTGCACGACAAGCGCCTGATTTGCCACCTGTTGTGCCCCCGCCCCCCGCATTTGCGGCTTTTCCCTTTGTGGGCTTGCTGCCATAATGCCCCCCAACCAAGTAAAAAAGAGCAGCAGCATGGCCGACGATCTTCTCTCCGGACCCCAGAACGACGATTACGATGCCTCCTCTATCGAGGTGCTGGAAGGGCTGGAACCGGTCCGCAAGCGCCCGGGCATGTATATCGGCGGCACCGATGAACGCGCGTTGCACCATCTGGTGGCCGAGGTTCTGGACAACTCGATGGACGAAGCGGTGGCGGGATTTGCCAACCGGATCGAAGTCGAACTGCACGAGGATTATTCGATCACCGTGCGCGACAACGGTCGTGGCATTCCGATCGACCCGCATCCGAAATTCCCCGGCAAGTCGGCGCTGGAGGTGATCCTGTGCACGCTGCATGCAGGCGGGAAATTCAGCGGCAAGGCCTATCAGACCTCGGGGGGCCTGCACGGGGTCGGCGCATCGGTGGTCAATGCGCTGTCGGATCTGATGGTGGTGCAGGTCGCGCGCAACAAGGAACTGTATGAACAGCGGTTTTCGCGCGGGATACCACAGGGTCCGGTGGAAAAGGTCGGGTCGGCCCCGAACCGGCGCGGCACCACGGTGACGTTTCATGCCGACGCGGAAATTTTCGGCCAGCACCGGTTCAAACCGGCGCGGTTGTTCAAATCGATCCGGTCCAAGGCATATCTGTTTTCCGGCGTCGAAATCCGCTGGAAAACCGCGATTGACGACGGTGAAACCCCGGCAGAGGCGGTGTTCCATTTCCCCGGCGGGTTGTCCGATTACCTGAAGGAAACGATGAACGGATCGTCCACCTATGCCGACCAGCCCTTTGCCGGGACGGTGGATTTCAAGGAAAAATTCAACGCACCGGGCAAGGTCGAATGGGCGATCAACTGGACCCCGTCGCGCGACGGGTTCATCCAGAGCTACTGTAACACTGTGCCCACGCCCGAGGGCGGCACCCATGTGGCCGGGTTCTGGGCCGCGATCCTGAAAGGGATCAAGGCTTACGGCGAATTGGTCAACAACAAGAAGGCGGCGCAGATCACCCGCGACGACCTGATCACCGGCGGCTGTGCCCTGGTGTCCTGCTTCATCAGCGAACCGGAATTTGTCGGCCAGACCAAGGACCGGCTGGCCACGGTCGAGGCGCAGCGGTTGGTCGAAAATTCGGTGCGCGACCATTTCGACAACTGGCTGGCGGCGGATACCAAATCGGCCGGGGCGATTTTGGATTTCCTGGTGCTGCGGGCCGAGGAACGGCTGCGGCGGCGGCAGGAAAAGGAAACCCAGCGGAAAACGGCGACCAAGCGGCTGCGCCTGCCCGGCAAATTGGTCGATTGTTCGGCCACCAACCGCGAAGGCACCGAATTGTTCATCGTCGAGGGCGATAGCGCGGGCGGATCGGCCAAGATGGCGCGGAACCGGAAAAATCAGGCGCTGCTGCCGCTGCGCGGTAAAATCCTGAACGTGCTGGGCGCGGCCAGTTCGAAACTGGGCACCAATCAGGAAATCAGCGATCTGACGCAGGCGTTGGGCGTGGGATTGGGCAGCCGGTTCAATGTCGACGATCTGCGCTATGACAAGATCATCATCATGACCGATGCGGATGTCGACGGGGCGCATATCGCGTCGCTGCTGATGACGTTCTTTTTCACCCAGATGCGGCCGATGATCGACACCGGGCATTTGTACCTGGCCTGCCCGCCGCTGTTCCGGCTGACGCAGGGGGCGAAACGCGTCTATTGCACCGACGAGGCGGAAAAGGACGCGATGCTGGAAAAGGGTCTGGGCGGCAAGGGCAAGATCGACGTCAGCCGCTTCAAGGGCCTGGGCGAAATGGACGCCAAGGACCTGAAGGAAACCACCATGGACCCCGGCAGCCGGAAATTGATCCGGGTGACCATCGACGAGGACGAACCCGGCGAAACCGGCGATCTGGTCGAGCGGTTGATGGGGAAGAAGCCGGAATTGCGCTACCAGTATATCCAGGAGAATGCGCGGTTCGTGGAGGAGCTGGATGTTTAGAGGTAAACTGCCAAACCACATAGGGGGTACAATGACTGCTATCTCAAAAAACGTTCTTTTTCGTGCCGCAAGTTGCCTCCCGGCCTTTCGTGATCGTGAAGTGAATAGTCCAGAAACAGACAAAAAGATCGCAGCGGTTGTTTCTCAATACAGAAGAAAAGGCCCACGTGTAGATTGGTCTTATAAGGGCTTTCAGAACCTACTCGGTCAGGCCTACAAAATCGGGTCTGAAAAAGAAGTCAAAGAAACGATTTCAAGCTCCAAGTATGAAGAAGAAAAGACTGCGAAGTCTGTAATTGCCGCTAAGATTTTTGGAAATCTTCCACCGAATGAGTGGGAGCTTATCGATCTAAGAGCCGAGACAAAAACAATAGGTGATGGGATTGAGTTTTTTCCACCCTTCGACCTGGCCCTAAGACAGGGAAACAGAATAGCCTGCGTGATATTCTGCCCGCATTCAAACATCGCACTTTATGATGTCCAACGCGATTTTATAGTCCAGTTGTTATCTCTTCCCTTGAGCGGATATAGTGAGACGTTTGAACTTCACTATTTTGAGTTTCCTAAAGACGCGCTCGGAAAACGCGCGCCTCGATATGTGACTAGGGACTTTCAGTACGCTGACACCTCAGAAATAGAAGCCCATCTAGTAAAATTTCAAAAACAAAACAGTGTCGACGAGCCAAGACTTTTTTAACCTTTTGTGTTGCGTAAAACTCCACCCTACCCCTTCCCATAAATCCCCAACCAACCACAGGCTACGCGCCCGCCGTCAAACCGAAGATCTGCCTCCGGAAAAACGGGGCGGGCCTTTCGTGCATTGCGGGGCAATGCACTGCCGGTCGCGGCGATTGCAGGCAATCGCCTTGGTCGGGCGCGTCGCCTGATGCTTCGCATCAGGCTTTGGATTGAGTGGAGAGAAACGGTGCCACGGGCGAATGTCCCCTTCGGTCCGCAGCCCCCGGCCCGGACGGGCTATGTGCCGTGGTCGGTCAGGTTCTTGCCGCTCTGGGCGGCGACCTGCAGCAGCGGGCTGATTTTCCACGCTACCGGGTCTTCGGCCGTCAGCGCCTGCAACCGCGCGACGATATGCGCCGCGCCAAGCCCGTCGGCGTAGCGCAGCAGCCCGCCGCGCGCGGCGGGAAAGCCAAGCTGTTGGACCGATACAAGGTCGATGTCGCGGGCCGTGGCGGTGCCATCATGCAGGATGTCACAGGCTTCGTTGATCAGGGCCAGCAACAGCCGGTCGCGGATCTGATCGGCGCTGTAATCGGTGCGGGTGCGGCGTTCGAAATGCGATTCCTCCAGCGCGAGGTCGGCCACGATGGGATCGTCGACCTTGCCGCCGCCACCGGGATAGCGATACCAGCCTGCCCCGGCCTTGCGGCCCAGTTTGCCCAGTTCGAGCATCCGGCCCACGATGGGAATATGGCGGCGATTGGGGTCGCGGCTGGCGTGCTGACGGCGGCGGTTGGCATCGGCGATGTCGAGGCCGGTCAGGTCCTGCGCTTCGTAAGGGCCCATTGTAAACCCGAATTCAACCATCGCCTCGTCCACTTCCCACGGGGTGGACCCGTCCATGAAGACGGTGTCGGCGGCTTCGTGATAGCGGGCCAGAAGACGGTTGGTGATCGCCGCGACGGTTGCCGGGTCAGGATCGTCAGGGGTTGCCGGGGGGCGTGTCGCAGCCATCATATGTTCCGGTCGTTTGCGTTATAGTGCACGTGGCGGGAAATCAGGCCCACCGGGGCCGTCAATCGATGAAACCGTTTTCGGAAATCAGCGTCAGAAGACGCCCCAGCGCGATGTCTTCGCTGATATTGGAGGTGTCCAGCATCGCCTCGGCCCGTTCATACAGAACCTCGCGGCTGTGCAGGATCGCCTTGAGCTGCGCCATCGCTTCGGGATTGCCCGCCATCGGGCGTTCATCGCCCTGCGCACGGACCCGGTCCATATGGTCTTGGGCGCTCGCCTTGAGCCAGATCGTGTGAAACCGCGACAACAGCTTGGAATAGGTGGTGGGTTCGGCCACGATACCGCCCGCGACGGCCAGGATGACCTTGTCATGGGTGGCCACGACCCGGTCCATCGCGTCGGATTCCAGTTTGCGATAACCCTCTTGCCCGTAAAGCGCCATGATTTCCGACACCGGCATCCCGGCGTGGTCTTCGATTTCGCGGTTCAGTTCGAGAAAGGGAATGCCCAGTTCGTCACCGACCCGGCGGCCGAGGGTGGATTTCCCGGCGCCGCGCAGACCGATCAGGCAGATTCGCGAGGCGCGCAGGCTGCCTTCGGTTTCATAGGTCAGCAACCGGGTCACCGCCTTGCGGGTTTCGCGGTCGGCGGAGCGATAGAGTTCGGCCATCCGCTGCACATCGGAATTCCACGGGTCTTCGTCCCCGACCAGCCATTCGATCCGGTGATCCAGCGCATCGGCCACCCGTTTCAGCAAGCCGATGGAAATATTGCCTTCGCCGCTTTCCAATTGTGCCAGATAGCGCGGAGAGACGCCGGACAATTCGGACAGCACCCGGCGCGGGATACCTTTGCGTTCGCGCACCCGGCGCACCCGCAGCCCGACCTGCGACAGCAGATCGGAAACGGCGTCTTCAGCGGTTCGTGTACCGTCGATATCGGTCACTTTGCCGCTGAATGTGGTGATTTCCGCCATGCTGCCCCCGTATGTAATATAATGCAAATCATACGTGAATACCGGTGTGAATCAATCACCGAAGTCAAGTATCGCCGTCGGGTTCAGTGGGGCGTATCGTGGCGGGAAGCCGGGCCTGCACGATCTTGCGCACCGCGTCGGGGGGCGGTGATTTGCGGAACTGGTCGGCAATGGTGAACACGTTGACGAACCGGCCCGAGAAGCAAAGCGTACCGTCCTGAAACCCGTCGACGCGGAATTCGACTGACGTGTCGCCCAGCCGGGTCGGCCAGACCAGACAGACCAGCCGGTAGCGCGGGGTGATCGGCGCGAAGAAATCCAGCGACATATGCACGAAGGGCGTGCCCATGTTGCGATCCAGTTCCATCTGGAACCAGCCGTCGCCGCCAAGATTATGTTCCCACCAGCCATTGATCGCGTCCAGCGCGAACCACGGGATACGCGCGGTATAGGCGATTTTGGCCGGGTCGCAATCGCCCCAGGTGACCCGGATGACATGTTCATAGGCCGTATCGGGGCGATCTGCCTCAGTAGGTTTCAACGTGGTATCTGCCTTCTTCGCGCATCACGTCCCGCAGCGTGGTCCATTGCTGCCCGAGTCCTTCGGCGATGGAGGCAAAGGCCAGATCGACGCCTTCTTCCATGCCGCGCAAACCGCAGATGTAGATATGGGTTTTCGGGTCCAGCAGCAGATCGGCAACCTTGTCCTGTTCCTGCACGATGCGGTCCTGCACGTATTCGCGGCGCTGGCCCTCGACACGGCTATAGACCAGATGCTGATCCAGCAGGTCCTGCGGTACTTTTTTCAACGGGCCGAAATAGGGCAGGGTTTCAGGGGTTCGGGCACCGAAGAACATGGTCATTCCACCCGATTTGCCACCCGCGCTGCGCTGACGGCGCATGGTAAAGGCGCGCATTGGGGCCGACCCGGTGCCGGTGCAGATCATCAGCAGACGCGCCTGTGAATCGTCGGGCATCAGGAAGGTCGCGCCGAACGGTCCGGTGATGCGGACTTCGTCGCCGGGTTTCAGATCGCAAACATAATTGGAACAAAGCCCGTTCTGTTCCCGTTTCACGGTCAGAGAGAGATTGTTGAAATTCGGCCGTTCGCCATCGCGCGGGCTGGAGATCGAATACAGCCGCGGCAGGTGCGGGTTGCCTTTTTCGTCGGTGCCCGGCGGGATGATCCCAATGGATTGCCCTTCGAGCACCGGGAACGGGGTCGCGCCCAGATCAAGGATGATATGGCGGACATCGTGTTCGGGGTCATCGGTCAGGCTGTAGTTACCCTGCACCCGCGCGGTGGCGGGTTTACCGAGATTATACATGTTGACGCTGGGCTTGGCGGCGGTGGCGGGGGCCTTGGCCTTGCCGCCTGCCCCTTTATGCGCGTCGGCCAGAAGTTGCGCCATGGAATCGTCCAGCGCTTCGACCGAGGTGGCCGCTTCGTCAGCGCCGAGGTCTTCTTGTTCCGGCAATTCGTCCCAGGAATATTGATCGTCCATCGAATAGGGGGTTGTCACCACCCGCCATTCGTCAATCGACCCGGTGGGACAGACCGGAATGCAGTCCATGCAGAAATTGCAGGCTTCGGCATCGACGATGACGTTATTGTCGTCGTGGTGGATCGCCTCGACCGGACAGGTCATTTCGCAGGTATAGCAGCGGATGCAAATCTCTGGATCGATCAGATGTTGTTTGATCGGCTTGTTCATGCCGCGGTCTCCCGGTGCAGCAGGGTATCGGGGATCGTCATCATGTCGATCAGGACCCGGCACAGGCCCTGACATTCCGAACACCCGATACATGGGCCATCCAACTGCGTCAGTTGCTGGCCAAGCGCGGCGGTGCGGGGAGCGTGGCCGAAGAGTCGTTGCGCTTCCATGTCGGGTCTCCTGCTGTTGGTCTTCGGTTTGGGCAAGGCGGCGCACCGCCCTGCCCGAGAATGTTATGATCGGGCCTTAGGCCTGATGCAGCTTAACATATTCGAAATCGCCCGGCTTGTTATCAATGCCGACCTTGGGGGCCGCGATCCAGCTGGCGTATTTACCCGGTTCCATCACCGGCTTCATCAGCGACTGGATATAATCGCCATCGGCATGGGTCGGCAGCCAGTTCTTTTCGCCTTCATCATATTCCGCGCCGGAAACCAGCACGCCTTCGGGGTTGAAATTATGCCCCGAGAAGACGCCGATCTGACGATGGAAGGATTCATGCGGCAGTTTCAGTTCGAACTGGATACCCGACTTTTCGATGATCTTGTTCCAGCGGCCAACCCCGCCCGAGGCATCCCGGGTGTAATCGTCGCGCAGACGCATATTGATCGCGGTCAGAGCCGGGACATCCTTGCGCACCACTTTGCCGTCTTCGAGATCCCACACGGTGTAGGTGTCGTTTTTCAGCATGTGGTCATCGTCGATCCGGTGTTCCTGATAACGGCCCTTGATGCCCGCATTGAACGCGTTCGCGGCGTTGGTCGAAACTTCCTGACCGAACAGGTCGAGCGACAGGGTGTAGTGCAGGTTCAGTTTTTTCTGGATCGTCGGCAGGTCGATGACACCGTAAGAGCGAATTTTTTCGATGTCGTAGGGATCTTCGATCCCGTGTTCCTTCATCACTTCGCAGGTTTTCTGAATGGTGCGGCCAACGCCGGTTTCCCCGACGAACATGTGATGCGCTTCTTCGGTCAACATGAAGCGGCAGGTGCGCGACAGCGGGTCGAAACCCGATTGTGCGAGGCTTTCCAGCTGCATCTTACCATCACGGTCGGTGAAATAGGTGAACATGAAGAAGGACAGCCAATCGGGTGTTTCTTCGTTGAACGCGCCCAGCATGCGCGGGGCTTCTTCCGATCCGGACGACCGGCGCAGCAGGTCATCGGCTTCTTCGCGGCCATCGCGGCCGAAATATTTATGCAGCAGATAAACCATTGCCCAGAGGTGGCGGCCCTCTTCGACATTGACCTGAAACAGGTTGCGCATGTCATAAAGCGACGGCGCCGACAGCGCGAGGAACCGCTGCTGTTCGACCGAAGCCGGTTCGGTATCGCCCTGAATCACGATCAGACGCTTCATCAGGTTGCGGTATTCGCCCGGCACTTCCTGCCAGACCGGTTCACCGGCATGTTCGCCGCAGGGAATGCGGCGATCTTCGACTTCCGGGGCCAGCAAGACGCCCCAGCGGTATTCGGGCATTTTCACATAGTCGAACTTGGCCCAGCCTTTGGGATCAACCGACACGGCGGTGCGCAGATAGACAAGCGATTGCTGGAAATTGTCGGGGATCAGGTCGCTCCACCAGTTGATATAACCGGGGTGCCATTTTTCCAGCGCCTTGAGAACGCGCTTGTCGGAACTCAGGCCGACATTGTTCGGGATCTGAGTGTCGTAGCTGACATTGATGAGATCGATCATTTCATTCCTCCTCTGGCAGGTGGATTAAAACCCACCCTGCGGGCTTGGGTAGGGTGGGGTTTCACCCCACCGTTCTGTTACACACGTTCCATGTTGTAATCGCCGCGGATGCCAGTGCCGTAGCGTTGCAGCGCACCGTCCGGGCCAACCGCGTTGGGGCGGTTGAAAATCCAGTTCTGCCAAGCGGTCAGGCGACCGAAAATGCGGGTTTCCATGGTTTCCGGCCCGGCAAAGCGCAGGTTGGCTTCCATTCCGGTCATCGCGTCGGGCGAGTAGCTGGCGCGTTCTTCCATGAAGACGCGGATTTCGTCTTCCCAGTCGATATCGTCGAGGATCATCGTCACCAGACCCAGCTCGTCGGCATCTTCCGCTTCCAGCGCCTTGCCCTTGGCGGCTTCGGCCTGGGTTACGGATTCGGGTTCCCCGAGGAAACGTGTCTGCAGCCGGGTCAGATCGTTGCCCATCGGGAAAGGACCGAAATTGGCATCCGTCAGGGTGACGGTGGCGAGGGGACGGTTATCGCCCTCGAATTCGTCTTCCATCATATAGCTGCGATCTACCGAGAACAGGATCTCGGCCAGGATACCGGTGAAGCAGGAGCCGTGTTCGACCAGCGCCACCATCGAGCGCGAGGTCACGTCGATCCGTTTCAGAATCCGTTTCCAGTATTTCAGCACCTCGTTGGCGAGCCAGTGATCGGCGTTGGACATCAGCAGTGCTTCGTGCTGCGCGAACCGTTCGGGATCGCCCTGGGTGCGGAACACCAGCAGGCCCAGTTCCATTTCATTCAGGCGCAGATGCAGGATGGCGTCATCCAGTTCGCGGGCAACCCGCAGCATATAGGCCTGATCGCCCTGTGCGGTGAAGGCTGCCATGTCGGCGGGCGCGTCGGCATCGGGGCCATGAATGGTGATCGTGGCTTTGCGGCCCTTGCGATCCAATGCGACCTCGACCGCGGAATAGGTGACCGACCCGTCGTCACCGATGGTGCGGTTCAGCGGGGTCAGCGCGATGCCCTTTTCGACATCCGCCTTGGCCGAAGCTGCGGCGAATTCACGGGCCCGTTCCTGCACTGTTTCGTCGAATTTGGAATTCGGGATCACTTCGTCGACCAGCCGCCAATCCTTGGCCCGCTTGCCGCGCACGCCCTCTTCGATCGAACAGAAGATATCAGCGCGGTCGCGGCGGACCTTGCGTTTGTCGGTGACGCGGGTCAACCCGCCGGTGCCGGGCAGAACCGCCAAGAGCGGCACTTCGGGCAGCGCCACAGCGGAGGAACTGTCATCGGTCAACATGATGTGATTGCAGGCCAGCGCCAGTTCATAGCCGCCCCCGGCGCAGGCCCCTTTGACCGCAGCGATGTATTTCTGACCCGAATCCGCTTCGGCGGCTTCGTAGGTGTTGCGGGTTTCGTTGGTGAATTTGCAGAAGTTGACCTTGTGGCTGTGGGCGGCGCCGCCCAGCATGCGGATATTGGCGCCGGCGCAAAACACCTTGTCCTTGGCCGACTGCATCACCACGGTCTTAACCTCGGGATGTTCGAACCGCATCCGCTGCACAATATCGGACAGTTCGATATCGACGCTCAGATCGTAGGAGTTGAGCTTGAGCTTATAGCCGTCGAACAGGCCGCCATCTTCGTCAACATCCATGAACAGATTGGCGACGGGCCCATCATATTCCACCCGCCAGTGGCGGTATTTGCTAGGGTCGGTCTGGAAGTCGATGACCTTGGTCATGACGGTCTCCTTTCATCTCTTTGATTGCAATATAATGCTAAAATTATTTCAGTAAAGCATGATATTGCACATTATTACTTAGTATTTTGTTTTTTATGGCCTATTTTTAGCAATAAGCCACACTCAAGTCAAAATATGTGCATTATAATGCAATATTTTTCACATTTTGACGCACTGATACGGTCTTGGCGAGCTGGTCCAGATCATCCTGACGCAGCCCGAGAATCACTACACCGCCACGCCCGAAGGCATCCCGGCCCATCGCCTCGGCCAATCCCAGAAGCCGCGCCGCGGCAGCAGGACGGCCCATTTCCCATTTCAGACCGGCGTTGGCGTATTGGATGATCGCCCGCACCAGCAGGCTTTCGGCACTGTTGGGAGGGCAGGCCATCCAGACGGATTCGAGCAGTTCGTGCGATTCCCAGAAATAGCCGTCAGTCAGAAAATCCAGCCCCATGCGCCAGACCTGACTGCGCGACAGATCGGCCGGGCCGGGTGTCACCGTCGCCTTGATCGGATCGAACAGATCATCGTCGTGACGCGGCGACCGGCCCGGCACATAGGCATAGGCCGGTCGCCATATCGAAGGGTACCCGACTTTGGCCCCTGCCCCGTCCGCACCGGATATGGTACCTGCCGGGGTCACCTGATTTCCACGCTTTCCTGTTCGATGCGGATCAGCCGGGCGGTAAAATCGGCGATCGCCGCCAAGGTCTGTTCCGGCTGGTCGGACTGCGGGGAGTGGCGACAATCGTCAAGGATCGCGGTGTCCAGCGGGGAATAGATTCGGCTGTCGATTTCGTCGATCTGGGCCAGGGTACCATATTGATCGTCGCGGCCCTGAATGGCCAGTACCGGAATCCGCAGATAGTCGATCACTTCGCCCACGTTCCAGGATTTGAAGCCCGGCGCCAGCCAGCTATCATTCCAGCCACGGAAGGTATTTTCCGGGTCACGATGATATTTCGCCATTTTCGATTTCAGATCGCCGGTTTCAAAAAGCTCTTTGGCCTTGGCAATCTCGGTCAGCCCCATTTCTTCGGTGAAGAAATGCGGCGCCATCAGGATCAAACCCCTAACGCGGAAATCTTCGACCGACCCGGCATAGATCGCGGCGATGGTGGCCCCGTCGGAATGCCCCATCAGGATACCCTGCCGAAACCCGAAACCATCCAGCACCTCAGGCAGCACATCGACCGCTTCGCGGGTCATGTAATCCAACGGGCGCGGCAGGTCGGCGGGATCGGATTGGCCATAGCCCGCGCGGGAATAAACAAAGACGCCACAGCCGGTGGCCTGCGCCACCCGTTGCGGGAAATCGCGCCACAGCGCCAGACATCCCAGCCCTTCGTGCAGCATGACGATGGTCGGGGCCTGATCCGGCGCGGGGCCGATGCAGGCATATTCCAACGATTTGCCCCCGGCGGTCAGGAACCCGGTTTTGCCGTCTGTCCAATCCACCTGCATCATGCCGATTCCCGCAATTTGAAGCGCTGAATCTTACCGGTGGCGGTTTTCGGCAGGTCGGCAACGATGTCGACCCAGCGGGGATATTTCCACATGCCGATCTGATCCTTGACGAACTCCTTGAGATCACCGATTTCGGCCTCGCTCTGGCCGTCTTTCAGCACCACATAGGCTTTGGGTTTTTCCAGTCCTTTTTCGTCGTGCCACGGCACCACCGCAGCTTCGAGCACGGCGGGGTGTTCGATCAGCGCCTGTTCGACCTCGAAGGGAGACACCCAGATGCCTGAGACCTTGAACATGTCGTCGGTCCGGCCACAGTAGACAAAGCGGCCCTCGGCATTGCGTTCGTATTTGTCGCCGGTGCGGGTCCAATGGCCCTGAAAGGTCGATTGGCTTTTGTTGCGGCGGTTCCAGTAGCCATCGGCAGAAGACGGGCCGCGGACCAGCAATTCGCCGACTTCGCCAGTACCGACGTCTTCGTCATGTTCATCGACCAGCCGGACTTCGTATCCCGGCACCGGCAGGCCAGAGGTGCCATAGGCAACATCGCCGGGGCGGTTGGACAGGAAGATATGCAGCATTTCGGTCGACCCGACGCCGTCGATGATGTCGACGCCAAACAGCGACTTCCAGCGTTCACCGACATCGCGCGGCAGGGCTTCACCAGCAGAGGTACAAAGCCGCAGCGTGCTTTGGTTCGCGCCCCCGCGTTGTTCCTGTGCTGCGACCAGTGCGGCATAAAGCGTTGGCACACCACAGAAAATTGTTGGTTTATGCGTATCGAAGATGTCGAAGACAACTTCTGGCGTCGGACGGCCAGAGAGCAGGATCGTGGTCGCGCCAACCGACAGCGGGAAAGACATCGCGTTGCCCAGGCCGTAAGCGAAGAAGATCTTGGCAACGGAATACACCACGTCATCTTCGGTGATGCCAACCACGCCCTGACCGAACAGTTCAGCCGTGGCGCGCAGGCTGGAATGCACATGGCGCACACCCTTGGGCAAGCCGGTAGAGCCCGAAGAATAGAGCCAGAAGGCCAATTCGTCCTTGTTGACCTCGACCGCCTCGACCGGGTCGGCGCCCCTGGTGAATTCGGTATAGCTTTCGGTGCCTTCGGGCGCGTCGCCGATGACCAGAACCGCGCGCAGGTACTGATTGCCCTGAATGGCCGGTTCGACCACGTCCCACAGATCCTGCGACACCACAAGGATCGACGCACGGCTGTCGGTCAGGATGGTTTCATAGACCTGACTGGACAGCAGGGTGTTGATCGGCACCGGGATTGCGCCCGCTTTCAGAGCGCCCCAGAACACCACCGGGAATTCGATCTGATCGCGCACGATCATGGCGATGCGTTCTTCGCGGCGCACGCCGTGGCGATATAGAGCGCCGGCAAATTGCGACGTTTCGCGGGCCAAGCGGCCATAGGTCAGGTCGCGCTTGGCACCGTCGGCTTCGCGGAAGGCGACCTTATCGGCGCGGCCTTCGTCTATATGGCGATCTACGAACCAGACCGCTGCGTTTTTGTTTTCTGTCATGAATGGCGTCCTCCCCCGCCCCGGCCTATTGGCCGGTGAATTCGATTGCGCCCTCAGGCAACAGATACAGGATATAAGCATCGCCGCCGGTAACAGTTGGGTGATGCTGTGACCCCGGACCATAGACGTACCAGCCTTCTGGCTTTCCATCGAAACGCGGATCGCCCTCCAGCGGCATGATCGCGCCGATTTCGCCCGTGGTATGGATGTGATGAGGGCCGCGCACGTCCTTCATGCGGACAACATCGACACTGAAGGTTCCCGCCTCCGCGCCCGGCTTGAGTGCGCGACCGAACTTGATACCGCCCGCTTCGCGCGACATCAGCCAGCCTTCGGCTTCGCCTTCGGCGCAGAGCCGCGACAGGGCCTGAAAATCATCGGACCCGGCACCGAAATCGGCATTCAGCCGATCTTCGAGCGTCTGATCCAGCGACAGCCCGGCGATGCTGTCGGCCAGTTTTCCCACCAATGCATTGAATTGCTGCTGTGACACGTGATCCTCCCAAAATACGAGTCGTCTTATGCGTTATTCTGCATCAACCACAACGGTATTGCAATTATTTTGCGATACTTTGTGCAATTTAATGCATATCTCTTGATGCGGCGCGACTGGGTGGCGCCTGCCGCCCCTGTTTCGCCAATGCGCCCCCTGAACGGGATGTCGCAGGATTTGACGGCGAAGGGCAAATAGTGCGGCAAAATGCAAAAGGGCCGCGGCGCAGAACGCCGCGGCCCTTATAATCAAGGATTTCCGATCAGTTGGCGGCGGTATATTCGTCCATCAACTTACGGGCATTGTCGATCAGGGCCTGACCGTCGATGCCTTTGGAATCCATGTCTGCGATCCAATCCGCATAGATCGGTTCTGCCAGAGCCCGCCATTCGGCGGCATCTTCTTCGCTGACGGTGATGATGTTGTTACCCAAATCAACTGCGATCTGACGCGCGGGACCATCCGAATCCGACTGTGTGCCACCGGCAAAGATCGAGAAATCCAGACCCGAATTATCATCAATCACCTTCTTCAGGTCATCGGGCAGGGATTCGTATTTGTCTTTGTTCATCGCCAGAACGAAGGTCAGGTTGTACAGCGCCGGACCATCAAATTCGGTGTGATTGTGCACCAGTTCAGCCACTTTCAACGCGGTGGTCACTTCCCAAGGAATGGTGGTGCCATCGAGAACGCCCTTGGACAGACCTTCGGGGATCGCAGGCACCGGCATACCGACAGGCGTGGCACCAATACGGGTCAGCAGATCGTTGACCAAACGCGAACCGCCACGGATTTTCATACCCGCCAGATCGCCAGGCACTTTAACCGGCTTGTTGGTATGGAGCAGACCCGGGCCGTGCACCCAGGTACCAAGGATTTTCACGTCCTTGAAATCGGAATCCTTCATGTCGGATTCGAACAGTTTCCAATACGCGTGGGACGCTGCGCGGGCATCTTCGACGAAGAAAGGCAGTTCAAAGACTTCGGTACGCGGGAACCGACCGGGGGTGTAGCCGACCACGGTCCAGACCACATCGGCGATGCCATCAATCGCCTGATCCATCAGTTCTGGCGGCTTGCCGCCCAGCGCCATCGACGCATAGCGTTCGACTTCGATCCGCCCGCCGGAGGCTTCTTCGACCTTATCGGCCCAAACATCCAGAACCAGCTTCGGCACATTCGCCTGCGGTGGCAGGAACTGATGCATTGTCAGGGTTACGTCCGCCGCCTGAGCGGGGAGTGCAGCAAAACTGGCCGCTGCCGCAACCGCGGCCGCACCAACAAAGCCGAAAAGCTTTCTACGTGTAGTCATATTTCCTCCCGTTACTTCCATTTAGAAGCATTTTTTGCCAACTTCTCGCTGGACCATAGCGCGTCATCGCTGACTTGCTAAGATTCTTTTTTCACAATTCGCATTATAATGCAATTTCTTTCAAATTCACTGACGGGTTAAGTGCCGCTTTTCGGCCAGATTGATCGACTTTTTTGGGCTAAATCCAAAAACACCCGCAGCACCACAAACAATTATTCGAACGTAAAATATATTAGATACAAACTATTACGTTCTATTCACCAAGAGCTTCACACCCCACAAGCCAAACGTGCAATATCATGCATTTTTCAATTACGTTTTCGAGCGCGTCTCCGAGACCAGGACCAACCGTGGCCGAGAAAGACGCCGAGATACCTGTGCTGAACATCTTCACCCGGATGCCGCTGACCGCGCGCCTGGTCCGGGTTGCGACATAGCGGTCACAGGTCAGGAATTCCTCACTGTCCCGGCAGCGGCTTGGCAGGTAATTTGCAATCAGCTCAACTCACGACCGAAGACCTAACTCCGAAAGGACAAACATGCGATTTCTGCCGATCGTATTGGGCTGGATTATCGCGGCCTCGGCCATGTCTGCTTTGACCTGGATCCCCGAGACCGATTCCAGTTCGCTGCCACAGGTGACTGTGGGATAGGCCTGAAACCTGACCCGGCGCCACAGTATTTCAGGGCGCCGGGTTTTTTTGAAAAGCGAATTTTAAGATGCGTATGATCCCTTTGATTCTGGGCCTTGCGCTTGCCGTTACGGCATTGTCGCTGCTGATGCCGACCGCTGCCATTCCTTCGCCCCCGGTTGCGGGCAGTTTCCCGCATATCGTGCAGCGATAAGGGCTGGACGACGCGTCACGCGCTGTGCCTAATCGGCCCATGCGTTTCGCTTGGGTTCTCTTGTTGTGTCTTGCCGCCTGCGGCCGCCCCCTGACCACGGGGGAAATGTCATTCGCCACGACGCTTTACGGCGATCAGCTGGACCCGAGCCGGGTGCGGCTGGTGGATGGGCATTTCGCCCGCAGCTTTACCTTCCGCTATGCCAAACGGCCGCGTGTGACCTGTCAGGAACGGATTTTCCCGCCGGTCGAGGAAGAGATCGTCACCTCCTCACCGGCGGCCACAACGCTGTTCAACCGGATATTTCTGCGCCAGGACCTGTTCCTGGAAGATTATACCGAGGAATTCGTTCCCGGCACCAATCTCTATGCCCTGATGCTGTTCGCCCATGAAATGGCGCATGTCTGGCAATGGCAAAACCGCAAACGGACCCATTACAATCCGTTGAAAGCGGCGCAGGAACATGGCGGGGGAAGCGACCCCTACCTGTTCAATCTGCAAAGCGATGCGCGGTTTCTGGATTATCCCTATGAACAGCAGGCCTCGATCGTGGAGGAATTCGTTTGCTGCCGGGCGCTCGCGCCCAAGGCGGCGCGTACCGGGCGGCTGCATGATCTGCTGGCGCAGGAACTGCCGGTGGCGCGGCTGCAAAGCCGGGTGGATGCCTTGGCGGTGGTGCCGTGGCGCGGGGTGCAAACGCGCGGGATTTGCGATTAGAGCCGCCGCCAGCCCTTATTGCTGAATGGAGTCGAGATAGACCAGCAGCGCAGCCAAGGGGCGCGGCACCGGTGAAAACGTGCCATCGCCGATATCGACCGGCACGGTGCTGCCTTCGAGCAGCAGCCCGAATTCCGGCATGTCTTCGCCGGGATTTTCCATTCTGGTGTAGCCGTCGATCACCGACAGCACATGCGCGCCGGGAAATGTTCCGTAGCGCCGGGTGATGGTGGTCAGATCCGCCGGGGCCGGGCGCAGCGTTTTTGCCAGTTCGCCGTCGCCGCGCCCCGCAGCGCCGTGACAGATGGCGCAGTTGTCGGCATAAAGCGCGGCCCCCTCGTCGGCTTCGGGCATGCTGGTTTCGACGCAGGCGGCCAACAGGGCCAATGTGGCCACGACCGTCAAGATCAATTTGGGTTTCATCCGCGTCTCCGATCCGTGCTTCATTCCTGAATGGTTAGCAGATATGCCACCAGATCGGCAATCGGGCGACTGGTCATAACCGGCTGACCGGTCGATGTTTTCAGCGCGGTATCGTTGCCTTCGAAAAATTCGCCGTAAACCGGCATTGAGCTACCATGACTGACCAGCGGATCGCGCCCGTCAACGCGTTGAATCATCCGGATCATCGGAAACTCACCACCGTTTTCCGCGCTCAGCTTTGCCAGCGCCTTGGGCTGAATCAGCAGAATCGGTGCCATCGGCCCGTCGCCATTGGCTTCGAGCCCGTGACAGGTGGCGCAATGGCGCATGTAGAGGTCGCGCCCCGCTTCGACCGTTTGGGACGTGTCGATTTCCTGAGCCATACCACCGGTGGTAATCATCCCGATCAGCGTGGCGGCAAAGAGTGTTTTGTACATTCGCCATTTCCTTCTCTGTGCAGAGTGCGCGGTTCCAGTCTGACACAGACCAGGGTGCACCACATTGACACGTATCATATAGCCCGGATCAGCGCTGTTGCAGGCTTTCGACATAGTCGGTCAGCGCGATCAGCGCCTGCGGGGTTTCGATCAGCGCCCCGCTTTGACTGCGCAGCACCCGGGTTGGACCGGACAAAAGCGGCCCGAATTCCGGCATCGCGGCCTTTTGAAACTTGCCCGGATAACCATAGACGGTTTCCATCACCAGATCGCGCGGGAACACCCCGCCGTTGCGATCGGCCAGCAGAGACAGGTCGGCTGGCGGGATATCGAGATCGCCCGCCAGCTTGCCGTCGCCCCGCCCGGCAGATCCGTGGCACATCACGCAATAGGCGCTGAACAGGTCCTGCCCGTTGGGGTCGGGGGTTTCGCTGCACGCAGCCACAAACAGAACCGCGATCAGTCGCTTCATCAGGATATCCCTCTCGTTTCGTTACCCTTATCATCCCGCTGGACGGACGCCATCCCCCTTGTGCGGCGGCCCCAACACGGGTGACAAGCGGGCGGATTTTGCCCATTGTCCCGGCAAACCTTCAGAAAGGAAGCCCTTAAGTGCCCCAGACCACCACATATGCCCTGATCATGTTTGCCGCCGGTGTCGGCATTCCGATTCTTGCGGCGCTGAACGCGGCGCTTGGCACCCGGATCGGATCGCCGGTGGCCGCAGCTGCCATCCTGTTCACCGTGGCCTGGCTTGCCACCGCAGCAGTGCTTCTGGTGCATGGGCCAGCCCCGTTGGCCAAGGCGTGGGGAGCACCGAAACACCTGTTTCTGGCCGGATTGTTCGTAGTGTTCTACGTGTTGTCCGTGACCATCATCGCGCCCAAATTCGGAATCGGAAACGCGGTGTTTTTCGTGCTTCTGGGACAGATTTTCTGTGCCGCCGCGATTGATCATTTCGGCCTGTTCGGCGCAGCGCTAAGCCCGTTGACGTTAAAACGGGCTCTGGGGGTCGCGACGATGTGTCTGGGTCTGTATCTGGCGCGCAAGGTTTAGCCGGACGCGCACGCGCAGGTGATCCCCAAAACCAAGAGATCACCCTGCAACCAGCATACCTTTGTCCAGCCGCAACACCCGGTCCATGCGATGCGCCAGGTCCAGGTTATGAGTGGCGATCAGTGCTGACATGCCGGTCGAACGGACCAGTTCCATCAAGGTATCAAAGACGTGATCCGAAGTGTCCGGGTCCAGATTACCGGTCGGTTCATCGGCCAGCAGCAGGCTGGGTTCATTGGCCAGTGCCCGGCAGAACGCCACACGCTGCTGTTCGCCGCCAGACAATTCCGCCGGTCGGTGATCGGCGCGGTCGCCAATATCGACCCGCGACAGCAGGTCCGCCGCCCGCAATGTCGCTTCGGCGCGGTTACAGCCATTGGCAAGCTGCGGCAGCATCACGTTTTCCAGCGCGGTGAATTCCGGCAACAGGTGGTGAAACTGATAGACGAACCCGACATCTTCGCGCCGTGCGGCGGTGCGTTTGCGGTCCGGCAGCCCGGTCATGTCCTTACCGCAGATCTGCACCGTTCCGGCATCGGGCGTATCCAGCAGCCCGGCAATATGCAGCAGGGTCGATTTGCCCCCGCCCGACGGGGCCACCAGCGCGACCACTTCACCATGCGCGATGGTCAGGTCGATCCCGCGCAACACGTCGACCGCGCCGGGCAGGCCCTGATTATAGGTCTTGGTGAGGCCGGACAGGATCAGGGCGGGTTTATTCATAGCGCAGCGCCTCTACCGGGTTCATGCGTGCCGCCCGGCGGGCGGGGAAGATGGTGACGACAAAGCTCAGCCCCAGCGACAGCGACACCGCGCTGAGCACGTCGCCCAGTCGCAGCTGCGCCGGAAGCTGGTATATGCCGCGCACCGCCGGGTCCCAGACACCGCCGCCTGCGACATAATTCACCAGTGAAAAAATCGGGTCGATATAGACCGCGAACAGGCAGCCCAGCAGCACGCCAAAGAGAGTGCCGATCAGCCCGGTAAAGGCACCGCAGATGAAAAACACCCGCAGCACGGAGCCTTCGGTCAGTCCCATCGTGCGCAATATGCCGATATCGCGACCCTTGTTTTTCACCAGCATGATCAGGCCGGACACGATGTTCATTGCTGCGATCAGCACCAGGATCGACAGGATGACGAACATGACGTTGTCTTCGATATCCAGCGCCCGCAAGAAGCCGCCCGAGGCATCGCGCCAGGTCCATACCTGTGTTCCCGCGCCGCCCGCTTGCAGCAGTTCAAGGGTCAGATCGTCGACCTTTTCGGGATCCGACAGCATCACCTCCATCTCATCGGCGACGCCATCGCGGTTGAAATAGCTCTGTGCCTGAGCAAAAGGCATGTAGACCCGGACCCGGTCGATGTCATAGCGCCCGGCAGAGAAAATATAGACGACCTCGAACGCCTTGACCCGGGGCGAGGTGCCAAAGGCGGTCTTGACCCCGTTGGGCGAAATCACCTTGATCTTGTCGCCCAGAGTGACACCCAGTTCGCGGGCCACGCCCGACCCGATGGCGATGCCGTCGGCAAACCGGGAGATATCGCCACGGCCGGTATCTTCGGCCACGATGCGGGGGATGGTTTTCAGATCGTCAAGCGCAATGCCAAAGACTTCGATCCCGGCATTGCGATCGCGGGCGCTGGCCATCACCTGCCCCTTGACCAAGGGCGCCACCCGCGTGACGCCGGGGACCTGACGCAGCCGGTCGGCCATGCCGGTATAATCGGCGATGGTCTGATCAATCCGGCCGGTCGCAGGATCGACGGTGCCGATGGTATAGACGGTGGCATGGGCGTTGGCACCCAGAATGGTATCGACGAATTCGGCCCGAAAACCTGACCGCACCGCCAGTGTGGCAATCAGCGCAAAGACCGCCAGCGTGATGCCGATCAGCGAAATCCAGGTCATCACGCTGACCCCGCCTTCGGCGCGGCGGGCGCGCAGGTAGCGCCAGGCGATCATCCATTCGAAAGGTGCAAAAGGTGCAGTGCTGCCCGCCATCATCCGGCCCTTTATTGTCAGTTGCCTCAGAGGTGACCCAGCGGCGGGCGGAGGTCAAGTTTCAACTTTGAAAGGCGGGGCCTTACCTGATCTGCGGCGCGGTCTTGCTGGTGTCGGCGGAATCTTCGGTCCAGGAAATCCGCAGATCGACCCGGCAGGCCCCGTCCAGCCGGTCCGCCTTGATCCGCATTGTCATCAATCCGTCAAGCGGCAGGATCAATTCCTTGTCGCCATCGCTCAGCGTGATCTCTCCTGCTGCGATGCCTTTGGTCAGGGCATTCAGCAGTGTCTTGATCGTCTTGCGGTCCTGCAGCGACTCGTGGCGGAACTTGCCGTCTGGATGGCTCATGCGGGCAACCTGCCGATGGCGCTGTGTTCGGGATGGAAATGTTTCGCCTGCGGGAAATCCGCGCTCAATCCGATGATATCGCCGGAGGGGTGGATCAGCGTCGCGCCCGCGCCGATGCCGGACAGCCCTTCCAGCCGGCGCGATGCGCGGTCAAGCGTCACGTCGCCTTCGAGATGCAGCAACCCGCGCTTGGCCAGAAGCCGCTGACCGTGGTGGTTGTTCACATGTCCCTGCACGACCATCTTGATCCCTTTCGCATGAAGACAACGCACTCCGGCGTCGGTCAGGTGCTTGTCGGTTTCACGATACTTGGTGCGGACAAGATTGGCCACAGGTCCGAAATAGAAGGCAAAGGGATCCCTGCGGGCCTCATGGCGAAACCGGGCATTGACCGCGTCGGGTCCGCCCGCGGCCAGCAAGGCGCACATTGCATCATCCAGACCGGCATGAACGAACAGCAGCGACCCGCTGCGCTGGATCATCTCCATCCGGTCATAGAACCATGCATAGGCCCCGCCGGGCGCGAGGAACAGGTCCCTGCACATCAGCGCGGCGGCATAGACCATCCGCATGGTCATCCCGGCCTTGGCGACTTCGGTGTCGAACTGGCCCTGCTTGGACCGCAGGCGGCGCAGTTCCTTGCCGATTGCGGAGGTGGACAGATGCGCGGCGGCACGGTCCGGGAAGGCCCGCGCCCATTTTTTCGACGGAAAGATCCGGGCCCGGCAGGTCGCTTCGTCGGGCAGATCATGCATCAGGTCGGCGGTCGGGAACCGGTCCCAGACTTCGCGCAGCAAGGGAACTGTTTTGCGCCCCATCCGCACGAAGAGATGTTCGCTCAACGTGCTGCGCGGCCCGGTCAGCGCCTGCACCGCCAGCATGAAGCGCAGATCGTGATTGCCGGCCAGCAAATGCACATCCGCGCCGCTGGCAAGAAGCGCGGCCAGCGCGTCGAGCATGTCCAGATTGCTTGGCCCCTTGTCGAGACAATCGCCCCCGACCACGATCTGCGCCTGCCACCCGAACCGGGTCAGCGCGAAATCCGCCGGGCGCGGGCCAATGCGGCGGATCGTACCCGCCGCCGCCAGCGAGCGCAGGAACCCTTCGGCGTCGGCATGGGGATCGGACAGGAATACGATCGGGCGGCCGGGCCATTGCCAGCGCCCGTGGGTGGCGGCGGTTTTCAAGCTTTGCTGCACATCGCGCAGGCTGGCATGGGTGCCGCCCCCGGAATGCCCTTCGGCCAGCGGCCACGCCGTGCAGCGCCGGGGCAGCGTCGCAAAATCGCAAAAGGCATCGCATACGGTTGGCAACAGCGCGGCAGGGCGCTGCCGCATCAAATCTTGGTCAGCCAAGGGTGAGGTCCTCAGTCCAGCGCAGTTTCCTGACTGCGGCGGGGCTTCCAGGCGCCACCGCAATGGGACCAAGTATCATTGCCTTTGTAACACAGGAGTAACGGTTGGGCATGATACATGCTGAATCTGGCGATTTCCGCGAGGGTCAGCACAGCCAGATCATGCGCCGCATGCCGGAACGCAGCGCCGTGGCCGAAAACCAGCGTCAGCAGGGGCGGGTCCGCTACGGCGGGCTGCGCCACCAGATCACGGAGCCATGCCGCGACCCGCGCCCCGGCCATTTTCAGCGATTCCGCCCCATGCAGCGGCAATTGGTAGTCCCGGTCAGCCTTCCAGCCCGGCGGCGGCACGTCAAAGCGCGGGTCGCGGCGCAGCACCTCCTCGATTTCCCCAATCGTCAGGTTGGCGGCGCTGCCGAGTGCGCGTTCCGACAGGTCCGGCGTTTGTTCAATCCGCAGGGCGTGGCCTGCGGATATCAGGGTTTCGGCCACGGTCTGCGCCGTCTGCCATGCACGCAATTGCAGCGACGAATGGGCGACCGGATCAAGCCGCCAGCCGTTTTCATCCAGCAACCGGACGATCCCGTCGCCGCAGGTGCGGGCCTGCGCGATGCCTGTTTCGGTCAACGGGTAAGGTTGCAGGGCGCTTGGCGTGTCCGGGCGCTGATGATAGGCGCCGTGCCGTATCAGGGCGACAATGCGCCCGTTCATCCGCCGGAACCCAACAGGCGGTCCGCGATGGCGAAAAGCGCGTCGAAATCGACCCGGCCGGACACTTCGCTGACCCGCACCCCGTGCAGGGCGTGCAAGTATGGTGCGGGATCAAGCGGCGTGCGGTCGGTCAGGAACCGCCCGCCTGCATCTTCGTAGAACGGTCCGGGGCTTTTCATGATCGCGGCAAGCAGGTCAGGTCGGTCGGGCAGCGTAACTTCGGTTACCGCGGTCGGCGTTGCGCCGTCGCGCTGCCAGTTCAGGACCCAGAAATCGGTCAGAGGCGCGTCCATCTGCATCCGGCCGGGTCCATAGATATCGGGCACGATCAGGTCGTATTTTTCTTCCAGATCCCACAGGTCGCCGGGCGGCATAGCGGCCAGTTCAGCCAAACGATCCTCCGGCAGCAGCGGGTGCAGGCGTGGATTGTGCAGAATGGTGCCCGGATTGATCCGGGGATGCTTGGGGATGCCAAGAGCCTGAGGCACGGGATCGCCCGACCGCACCATGAGGCGGTCGTTGGACACGAAAGCCGTGCCGGGAATATCCATCTTCCGCAGCACCGAGGTCGACTTTCCGCCGCCCGACAACCCGGCAACGGCCAGCGTCGTGGTCCCGGTGGTGACCGCCGCCGCATGGCAGATCTGCCAATTGTCGCGCAGACAAGCGTTCAGAACCTGAGTGTTGGCGAAATTGATCATCTGGCTGGGATTGTCATGCACCGGGCCGAACGCCACCAGCGCCGCGCGCGATTGCAGGAAGGTCACGCCGGTACGCCGTTTGTGGATCAGCCGCCCATCGGCAAGGTCGTGAACGGCGTCCTTGCGCCCGGTTTTACCCGGATCGCGCGCCCAGTCGATCCAATCGGGGGCCGGGTCGAGCGTCTGACCGTCAAGGATATCGATCTCGATATCCGCCGGGCCGTCCGTGGTCAGGATTTCGGAGAAATATTGCGCCAGTTGGCTCCGCAACGGGTCGAGACAATTGATCCGCAAGCGCAGGGCGCCGACCGCGATCAGAATCGGCGGGGTGTCGCGCAAGGCCGCCCGGTCGAGCCTGTCGAGTACATCGGAAACACTGAGCAGGGTCATGCTGCGACCTCTTTGATGACATGCCGGGCCAATAGCGCCGCCGCATCCATGCCGCAGCCGTCGCGCGCGCCGCGAAACCCGCCAAAGGCCGAGACTTCGAACACGATCGGACCCTGCGCCGTCATCGCCACATCCACGGTGGTGAAGCTGAGCCCGAACGGGGCCTGTGCCCGGCGCGCCAGGTCGATCAGGTCGGGGTCCGGGTCATAGGGCGCATATTTTCCGCCGCTGTGAATGGTGGTGTTCCAGGTATCGGAGGCCGAGACCCGCGCATAGGTACACAGGTAATCGCCGTTCAGGAACACCATTCCAAGGTCCTGTCCCGAGAGGTCCAGTTTTTCCTGAATATACATGACCGGGTTCCCGGCGGCGAAATCGCGGATCTGCGCGGCAGCCCCTGCCCCGCTTTCGATCACATACATGCCGCGCGCCTTGGTGGAATACAGCGGTTTGAACACCGCGCTGCCGTAAAGATCGACCGCTGCTTCGGCTTCGGTCAGATCTTCGGTCACGCGGGTGCGCGGCATCGGGATATCGGCCAACCGAAGCGACATGGTACAGGCCAGCCGGTCGATCAGCCGCAGGATCGCTTCGGGGTTAGAGAAGATGCGAACGCCGCGGGCCTGGGCCATGCGCAAAAGTTCCAGCCGGTCCAGAACGTGCGGAGAGTAGGTTTCGCTGATCTTCTTGACGATCAGCGCGTCATAGCTGCACAGGTCTTCGCCGTCATGCATCAGCGCGCCGCTGTCGAGATCCAGCATCACCCGGCTCATGTCGATCACCCGGCGTATTCCGGTGCGCGCTGCGACCGCGTCGGCCAGTGCCTCGGTCGACCATTTTCCCGGGATACCGATGATCCCGATTTTAGGTTCAGCCACGAAAAAGCTCCTTAATCGGCAGTTTCAGCCGGCTTTCTTTGCCCGGCGGACAGGCGATGGCAGTTTCCAGCAGGAACCGCGCCCGCACGAACATCCGCCGGGCGTGGGATTTGTCATAAACGAAACGGGTCGAGGTGGCAAAACTGCGCGCCAGGCCCAGGGCCAGCCGGTATTCGAAGGTCTTGTCGCCCTGAGACCGGGCAAATCTGGCGGCCATGTCATGCACGTTGGACGCCACCTGCGCCACCCGGCGCCGGGTTTGCGCATCATGCGCCTGAAGCCGGTAATTGGACACCATGAAGACCGACACGTCCTGCACGTAATCCATGAACCGCGACCGGTGTAGGTCGATGAAATGGATTTTATTCTCGGTCGCGTCGAAAATCACGTTGTCGAGGTTGAAATCGCCGTGAATATGGACCGAAAAAGGCGCGGGCAGACCTGTTTCACGGTCAGCGGCGCGGCGTACCGTCGTTTCGAACCCGTCCAACCCCAGATCGCCGATCCGCGACGCGGTCGTTTCGAATTCCGGATGCACCCGGTAGACCTCCGGCAGGCGTTTGCGCAACTGCTTCATTGATGCCATGTCGGCCGGTTCGTCGGTCCGGGTGCGTTTCCAGATGTCGCGCAGCGTCTTGGCCAGAACCACCTGCACCTGTTCCAGATCGGCGTCGCTTTCGCCCAGCAGCACCTGTTCAAAGGTCTGTCCGTGCAGATATTCGATCAGCAGCGCGGCGGATTGGCCGCTTTTTTCATAAGACAGGATCTTGGGGGCCAAGCCGGGATAGATCGAATCCCAGCGTTTCACGCCAGCGCGTTCTTCGCGGACCTTGCCCAGGTCTCCGTCCTTGAACACCGCGTCGAAGCTGTCGCCCGCCGTGTCCCTGGCCCGGACCCCCGCGATGGTGCTGCCCGAACGGGTTTCGGCCAGCGGTTCGAGTTCCAGATCGCCCGGCGCTCCATCGGCGTCAGACAGCATGTTACGGAGCGAAAAATAGCGGTCGAAATGAACCGATTGCCCGATGCTTGCCGACAAGATCGCTTCGCTCGTCGCTTGCAACGCGTTGCCCATACGGTGAATTTCATTTGCCGCAAGCAGGCTGATCGCCAGATCCTCGGTATGTTTGGATTTGCGCATGTCGCGGGTATAGGTGCGGAACAACTGGTCATAGTGCGCATCCAGTTCGGCCTTGGTCCGGCCGATCTTGATCGCCATTTCGCTGTCGCGGGATTCGATCGCGGGCAGGATCGCCCTGATCCGCTTGCGCACGCGCCGAATGATCTTGGGATAGGCTTCGGGACGCAGCAGGGCCTTGTGTTCGACCTCTTCGGCATGTTCAAGGCTGCGCCGCGCCATGCGCGCGATCAGATCGAGATTGCGCGCCACCAGCGCCGCATTGTGCAACTGTGCCTGCGCTTCGCGGGTGGTTTTCTTGGCGGCAAGGCCGCGCAAGGCCGCGCTTTGCACCCGCGACCACAGGTTATAGGAATAGCCCGCCCGCAGGATGACGTTTTGCGCCCTGGCCGGATCGGGGGCTTCGAAATAGGATTCGGCACTGGACAATTGCCCATCCAGTTCGGCGCAGAGGAAATGAAGGTTTTCGCGCACACCACGGGGCAGTTTAGTCATCATAGACGCCCAGATAAACAGCGGGATCGCTGTCGGTCAGTGCGGCACCGAAGGCCGGGTGCAGCCGCTGTGCGGCCTCTTGCACCGGCACCCATGCGGTCGCGATCTGTGACCGGTCCGGATACGGGCCAAGCCGGGGCACGTAATCCGCAGGGACTGAGCAGGCGAATAAAATATCGATCTGGTGACGGCGCTGGCCGGTCTTGTTGCGGAAAACTTCGGCCACATGCAGCAAAGGCCCCACGGTGACGGTCGCGCCAATTTCTTCGGCGCATTCGCGGATCACGCACTGGATCAGCGTTTCGCCCGGTTCCTGCTTGCCGCCGGGCAGAGACAGGTATTTCCCGCGGGCCGGTTTGGATTTGACCTGCACCAGCAATTCTCCGTTCCGTACGATCACCGCCCGCGCGCAGGGACGCAGGCCTGCAAGAAATCCATTCGACGTCTTGTCCATGGGTGGTAAAGTCCAAATGAAACAGAATTGTATCGGATGCGCGGGTCTTCGGGAGGCTTCGAGAATGTCAGACCTTCAGATCACCCGCAACGCGGAATTTCCCGACACATTGCGCGTGGCACGGGCCCGGAGCCTGCCCAATCTGGGGCCGCTGATGTTGTTTTTTTCGGGCGGCAGCGCGCTGAACGAGATCGCTCAGGTTCTCAAGCTTTACACTCATAATTCGATCCATCTGATCACCCCGTTCGACAGCGGTGGCAGTTCTCAGGTTCTGCGGGACGCGTTCGGGATGCCTGCGGTCGGTGATCTTCGCAGCCGCCTGATGGCGCTGGCCGACGAATCCGTGCTGGGTCAGCCTGATATTTTCCGGCTGTTTTCCTATCGGTTGCCGGCGCGGGCGTCAGCGGCGGAACTGTCGGCGGAATTCACTGAACTTCTGGACGGGTGCCACCGCTTGATGAAAGCGATTTCCCAACCGATGCGAAGCCTGATCCTGTCGCAAATCAAGGTCTTTGCGGCCCAGTGCCCAACGGATTTCGATTTTGCCGGGGCCAGCGTCGGCAACCTGATACTGGCGGGCGGGTATCTGGCCAATGACCGGGCGCTGGAACCGGTTCTGTTTCTGATGTCCAAGATGGTGGCGGTACAGGGGACCGTGCGGGCGATCGTGGACCAAAATCTCGATATCGGGGCGGTATTGAGCGATGGCAGCATGGTGCCGACGCAACGATTGATGACCGGAAAGGAAGTGGCCCCGATCACCGCGCCAATCCGCGAGCTGTTCCTGTCGCAGAACGGTGCCCGGCTGTCGCGCGACGACGTTGTCCTGCCCAAGCGCAACCGCAAGCTTATCGGGCAGGCCGATTTGATCTGCTACCCGCCCGGCAGTCTGTATAGCAGCGTGATTGCGAACCTGCTGCCGAAACACACCGGACGGTCGATCGCGCAGCGGCGCGTGCCCAAGGTTTACCTGCCCAGCCTTGGCTCCGATCCTGAATGCCCCGGTATGAGCCTGACCGATCAGGTGGCGGCGATCCTTGCTGCCTTGCGGGCGGATGCCGGTGCGGATTGTCCGGTCGCGGATCTGATCAGCGTGGTGCTGTGCGATGGCGACAGTTTCGACGCCGCAGAAACCGCGCAACTCAAGGCGCGTTTCGGCCTTCCCTTGGTGGCTTTGCCCCTGAAGAAGGCGGACAATCCGCAGCGATACGATCCGGTAAAAGTGTGCGAAGCCCTGTTGTCGCTCACATGATCCGATAGCCCGGCAAGGGGGGCAAATCCCGGTCAGACCCAGATCGTCGGCGCGGCGCGCGCTCAGGCGCGTCCCGCGCAAGACAACTGTCAAGCCGTTCAAATCGTTCGGGCGCCGGGTGATCGAGAGGATTCCAGCCCGATCCCGCCCACCTTGCGCGCCGACAGTATAGGCGCGCCATGCTTGGAGGGGGCAACTGGTCACGGTGCTGAAGCCGATGCATTCTGCATTAATAAGTCGTACGCTTATTAATGCTTGACTCAAGTTAGGTAGTGCAATTACTAATTGTCGCATTCAGACCTATTGCGCAGACCGCAGGACGAGGAGGAACCGAAATGCAATTCTATGTGGACGGATTTCGTGGGGGTGACCCGGACATCAAGACCGCAGCTCCGTGCCGCCGCGATCGCGGTCCCTTCGCGCCATTGCCCGAAAAGGTCGACGTGCTGATCGCGGGCTGCGGGCCGGCGGGGCTTTGCCTTGCGGCTCAACTGTCGCAATTTCCTGAGATCGACACGATGATCGTCGAAAGCAAACCCGGCCCGATCGAAAAGGGTCAGGCCGATGGCGTCAACACCCGCACGATGGAGATGTTCCAGGCTTTCGGCTTCGCCGAAACGGTCAAGCGCGAAAGCTATTGGGTGAACCAGACCGCCTTCTGGACCCCCAACCCGGAAAATCCCGCGCATATCAGGCGGATTGGCCGGGTGCAGGATGTGGCAGACGATTCATCCGAAATGCCCCACACTCTGATCAATCAGGCGCGGGTGCATGAACTGTTCCTTGACGTGATGAAAAATTCGGCTTCGCGGCTGGAACCCGATTATGGCTGGGCGGTTCGGGATCTGACCATCGACACCACGACCGATGATCACCCGGTCACCGTGACGCTGGAAAATACCGGGGTGAACGCGGGCGCGACGAAAACCGTGCGGGCCAATTACGTGGTCGGCTGCGACGGGGCACGGTCGAATGTTCGCAAGGCGATCGGCGGCACGCTGCATGGCGATGCCGCGCATCAGGCCTGGGGCGTGATGGATATCCTTGCCAATACCGATTTCCCCGACGTGCGACAGAAATGCCTGATCACATCGGCGCATGAGGGCAACGTGCTGATCCTGCCGCGCGAGGGCGGGTACCTGTTCCGGATGTATGTGGAACTGGACAAGCTGAACGAAGACGAGCGCGTCAGCAGCCGCAATTTCACCGCCGAGCACATGATCGTGGCGGCAAACCGGATCATGCAGCCCTACACGATCGACGTGAAAGAGGTGGTGTGGTGGTCGATTTACGAAATCGGGCACCGGATGACCGACAAGTTCGACGACGTGCCCGAGGGCGAAGCCGAGACCCGTTTCCCGCGCGTCTTTACCGCCGGTGACGCCTGCCACACCCACAGCCCCAAGGCGGGTCAGGGAATGAATGTTTCGATGCAGGACACGTTCAACCTTGGTTGGAAGCTGGCGCATGTGCTGCAGGGCCGGTCCGAGCCGCACCTTTTGCACAGCTATTCGGCGGAACGCTGGGCCGAAGCCAAGCGGCTGGTCGATACCGACCACGAATGGGCAAGGATCATGTCCGCCCCGCCGGGGGAATCCGAACTCGACGGGTCCGACATGCCGAGGTTTCAGAAACAGTTCATCGAGAACCTTGAATTCACCGGTGGGCTGGCGGTGCAGTATCATCAATCGGCACTGGTTGGCGCCCCGGCCCATCAGGGTCTGGCCACCGGCGAAGAGATCGGTCGCCGGTTCCATTCGGCCCCGGTGGTGCGGCTGTCGGATGCCAAGCAGATGCAGCTTGGCCATGCCGCAGAAGCCGATGGCCGGTGGCGGATTTACGCCTTTGCCGGGAAAGACGATAGTTCGGATCGCGGGTCGAAGATCCACACGCTTGCCGACTGGCTTGAATCCGATCCGGCCTCGCCGGTGGTGAAATTCACCCGCGCGGATGAAGATATCGACGCGGTCATCGACCTGCGGGCGGTGTTCCAACAGACCTTCGACCAGCTTGCCTATGAGGACATGCCGTCACTGCTCAAGCCCAGAACGGGCAAACTGGGTTTGCAGGATCATTCGAAAATCTTCTGCGTGGATCACAAAGGGGCGGGTGACATTTTTGACATGCGCGGCATTGACCGCGACCGGGGTTGCATGATCGTGGTCCGTCCCGATCAATACATCGCCCATGTGTTGCCTTTGGAGGCGCGTGAATATCTGTCGGATTTCTTCGAACGCTTCCTGCTGCCCGCGAACCAAAGTTGACCCTGCGCCAGTCAGAAAACAATGGGTGCCCGAACAACGGGCACCCAGTCTGAAAGTTTTCACCGAAAACGTGAACGGCACGGGTCGGTGTTTCGCAAGTCTGGTTCCATCGAACAGCTTTACTTCATCCGCTGCGCCCAGTGGTGTTGCACCTGATCCCTGCATCTGTACCAAGCCACCGCTGCGGGCAGGAACCAAGGTTTGCCGGTATAAAACGGGCGGGTCGGATGACGCAGATCGTCGAAAGCCGTCCTGCCTTCGGACAGGCCCAGTACTTTCTGACCCAACCGCATCCCCAAATAGCCTGCCATCGAGACCCCGGACCCGCAGTAGCCCAGCGCGTAATGTACCCCGTCATGGATGCCGATATGCGGCAATTCGTCGAAACTATAGGCCACCATACCGTTCCAAGCGTGCGACACCCGATACTCGCGGAGTTCGGGAAAAATCCGGCACATCGCCTGATAAAGTCTTGGGGTGCTGATATGCGGGTCGATCTCTCCGGCTGAAACGCGACCGCCGAAGGAAACCCGCCTGCGGTCCGGTGTTGCGCGGTAGTAATAGATGACCTTACAGGTATCGCCGACAACGCGGTCGGTTGGAAACAGGTCATCGACCAGTTGTTCCGGCAGGTCTTCGGTGACAATGATGTAGCTGCCGATCGGGATCACCCGACGAGCCAGCCAAGGCACCAGTTTGCCGCTATAGCCGTTGGTGGCAACGATCACGTCGCGCGCCAAAACCGTGCCATTGGCGGTTTTTACAGCAAATCCCGCGCCGGTCCTTTCGATGTCTGAAACGGTGCAGTGCCCGACCACCTGCGTTCCCGCCGCGATGGCGAGGCGCAGCAGTTCACGATGATATTTCGCCGGCTGCAAGGCGCAGTGACGCGGGAATACGACGCCGCCAAAATAGCTGTCCGTGCCAAGTTCGCTGCGCTGGTCATGGCGGGGGACAGCGAAGCTTTCGATGCCTTCGCGGCGGCGCATCAGCTCTGCGTCGCGCACCAGCGCTTCGTAATGGCCCGGCGTATGCGCCGCATGAAATCGCCCGGAGCGGCGGAAATCGCAATCCAGCCCTTCAGAAGCCACGAAATCCCCGATCCAGTCCAACGCCTGCGCACCTTCGTCGCGTATCGCGCGCGCCTTATGCGCCCCGAATTTCGCCGACAGTGCCTGCAGCGAAGGTTTCACGCTGGTGCTGACCTGACCGCCGTTTCGGGTTGAGCAGCCGAATCCGGGATCTTCGGCATCCACGACCAGCGTCGAACGTCCACCGCGCGCGGTCATGATCGCCGCGTTCAGGCCGGTATAGCCCGCGCCGACCACCAGAACATCCACCTTGGCCGGAAGCGGCCCGGACGTATCCGGGGCAGGCCCCACCTGTTCAAGCCAATACGGGCTGTGACGAATTCCGGTCAGGTCCACGCGTCTATCCCTTCAGCCGTTCAAATTGCGATACCGACACCAGCCCATGGCCTGCCTGTCGGGGTCACTTATTGCCTTTCGCGGCCAGCCCCAGAAGCGTCAGGCAGAATTCGGTCGCAACCGCCATGTCCTGCACCGAAATCCATTCAAGCGGGCCGTGGATATTCTGCATCCCGGTAAACAGGTTTGGTGTCGGCACGCCCATTTCGGTCAGCCGCGACCCGTCGGTGCCGCCCCGGATCGGCACCGAAACCGGGTCCATTCCCAGTTCACGGCAGGCATCGCGGGCCAGGTCGACCGGGGTCATGTCGTTTTCCAGCCAATAGCGCATATTGCGGTATTGCGGACGGATATTGCAGGTGATGGTGGCGCGCGGTTCGGTGGCCTGCACCGCAGCACAGACCTGTCGCAGCAATTCACCCTTTTCGGCCAAACCTTCGCGTTCGAAATCGCGCAGGATCAGCTTGATCTTCATCTCCGACGATCCGCCGGTCATTTCGGTGGCATGAATGAATCCCTCGACCCCATCGGTGACTTCGGGCGTCATGGTGGCCTGTGGCAGGGTCTGGATGATTTTGGACGCAAGGTGGATGGCGTTCACCATCTTGTCCTTGGCGAAACCGGGATGGATCGACACGCCGGTGATCGTGATTTCGGCCCCGTCGGCGGAAAAGGTTTCATACTCGATCTCGCCCACCTTGCCGCCGTCAAAGGTATAGGCGAAATCGGCGCCCAGATCCTTGGGCAAGGGCTGGGACACGCCGCGCCCGATTTCTTCGTCCGGGGTGAAGGCGATGCGGACCGGGCCATGCGGAATATCGGGATTTTCCAGCAGGTGGCGGGCGGCAGTCATGATGATCGACACACCCGCCTTGTCATCTGCGCCCAGCAGCGTGGTGCCCGAGGCGGTGATGATGTCATGCCCCTGCTTGCCAGCCAGATAGGGCGACACTTGCGGCGACAGCACCAGCGATGCGTCGTCGGGGAAACTGATATCGCCGCCATTATAGCCCCGGATGACCCGGGGCTTGACGCCGGTGGCATTGAATTGCGGCGCAGTATCGACATGGGCCAGCAACCCGACGGTCGGCCCGTCAACAGTGCCCGGGATCGTTGCCAGAACGACGCCGTAATCGGTGAGCTGGACATCCTGCGCCCCGATTTCGGTCAGTTCGGTTTCCAGCAATCGCAGAATATCGAATTGAATATCCGTGCTGGGGGACGTGGACGAGTCTTCGTCGCTCTGGCTGTCGATTGCAGCGTAGCGGACGAGACGATCTTCGAGTTCCCTGTCGAATTTGGTGTGCATGAGTTTCCCTGCCTTTCGACGCGAGAGGACTGGCTGTGCCGCGAAGTGTCAAGCCCTCGCCCCGGGGTGGAACGGCGAAAAACGCGCCGGGGCGCAGGGTCGCTCAATGCTGACCGCTGATGTTGCGCCGCATTGCCCATTGATAAAACCGTGGCGAGGCACGCATCATCCACGATGCCAGCCTTGCCACCCGGCCCACCGGGATGAATTCCCGGCCTTTTTCGACACCGCGCAGGATCACCGCCGCAGCATCATCGGGCAGCATGTAATCGACCCCGTCCGCCGCCGCGCCGGGCCGCATGATCCCATCGCCGGAGCGTTTGTCATTGCCGATATTGGTCGCCACGAAACTGGGTGCAGCGATCAGCGTACGCACACCGAAGGGGGCTTCTTCGGAACGTAGCGATCCAAAGAACCCCTCCAACGCATGTTTCGACGCAGCATATGCGGTACGGTTGTGCAGCGGCGCAAAGCCTGCGACCGATGAAATCGCCAGGTGGGTACCGCCGCATTGGCGCACGGCCGACAGAAAGGCGCGGGCCATGCCCACTGCGGCAAAATAATTGATCTCGAACACCCGCCGGTGACTGGCCTCATCGGTCCCGGCGAAGGGACCGATCTGCGACACCCCGGCATTATAGATCACCATGTCGATGGAGGGGCGCGCCGTGATCACCTTCGCCGCTGCCTGCCGCAGGGCTGCCGCGTCGGTCAGGTCCACTTGCACCGGTGTCCGGGTTTCGCCCGGGTCCAGCCCGTCGATATTCACGTCCATCAGCACACAGTGCCATCCCTTGGCTTCCAGCGCTGCTGCCAAAGCCCGTCCCAGCCCGCCATTGCCGCCCGAAATCACCGCCGTCTTCATAGACCTGCCCCCCGTTTCCACAGGGTGAACACCGCGGCAGAGCTGAGTTCTGGTTCATAGCCGAACACCTGCTTGAGCCGGTCATTGGCCAGCACCGGGCGGTATTGCAGGAACCGCACCTGTTCAGGTCCATAGCGCGACAGGCGTAGCGGATGCGCAACCCCAAGCGCCGCCTTCAGTGCCCAGGCAGGCAGTCGCAGCACCGGTTTTCCCAAGGCGCGGGCCAGATCATCGACGCTGAGCCAACCGTCACCCGCCACGTTGAAGATGCCCGGCGGGCCGTCCGTCGCCGCCCGTTTGACGATCCGGGCCAGATCGCGGGTCCAGATGAAAACGAACGGGCTGTCGCTGCCCCGGATCGCCAGAATTCGCGGGCGATGGAACAGCGCGGTGATCTGGTTTTCGACCCCTGCCCCCAGCACGGTTCCGACCCGCAACACCACCTGTTCCAGGTCGGGATGCGTTTTGCGCGCCTCGGCCAGCATTTCCTCGACCAGCCGTTTGTGGTCGGAATAGGCGAATTCGGCATTGCCCCGGCAAGGATCGGTTTCGCGCAGCGGCACCGGGTTGTCGGCGTGATAGCCATAGGCGGCGCCCGAACTGGTCACCACCAGCCGTTTCACCCCCTGTTTCACGCAGGCGTCGAGCACGTTGCGGGTTCCGGTCACGTCGACGGCATAGGCGTCTTGCCGGGTCATCCCCGGCGGCGGGGTGACGATCGACGCCAGATGCACCACGACGTCGGGGGTTTCTTCCGCGATGATCCGCGCGGGGTCGGCGCCGGTGACGTCCATCCTGCGAAACCGCACCGCGTCCGGCAATTTTCCCCGCGCCAGATCGGTGGCGACGATATCGGCATATGGCAATTCGTCAGCCAAGGCCCGGCCCACCATTCCGGCCCCGCCGGTGATCAGGATATTGGTCATCGGCGCGCCTTCGTCCGGTTCATGACAGCGGCCAGCGCGATGCCGGAAATGGCGTGCCAGATCCCCCAGAATGCCGCGACCACGGCCATGCCGCCCAAGCCCCCGAAGAAGCTGAAGATCAACACCAGTCCGAGGCCCGAATTCTGGATGCCGGTTTCGATCGTGACAGCCCGGCGGTTGAAGGGCGAAAGCCCAGCCACCGTGGCGGTGGCATAGCCGCCGCCAAAGGCCAGCGCATTATGCAACACCACAAGCCCCGCGATACCGCCAGCATAGGCCAGAAACTGCGCCCAGTTGGCCGCCAGAGCCAGCACGATAAAAGCCACGAAAATCCCCATCGACAGCCATTGCAGCGGGCGCCGCATCCGCGCCGCCAGCCCGGGCCGTTTGGCATTCAGCGTCACGCCCAGCACCAGCGGCAGGATCAGCATCAACCCGACCGTGATCGCGATCTGCACCGGGTCTATTTCGGTCGCGCGCAGGATCGCCGCTGAGGGTTCATAAAGACCGCCCCAGAACGCAATGTTGAACGGGGTCAACACGATGGCCCCAACCGTCGCCAGCGCGGTCATCGACACAGACAATGCGGTGTTGCCACCGGCGCGGTGGGTGATGAAGTTGGAAATATTACCCCCGGGACAGGCCGCCACCAGCGTCAGACCCAGCGCCACCGACGCCTGTGGCTGAAGCGCGAGGATCATCAGGAAGGTCAGCAGCGGCAGCACGATGAATTGCGACAGCAGCCCGACAAGCAGCGGTTTGGGCACCTGCACCAGCAGCTTGAAGTCGCTAGGCCGCAGATCGATGGCGATGGAAAACATCACAACAGCAAGGATCGCGTTCAGCAGCATCAGCGAGCCGGGCGCAAAATTCAGAACAGCCTCGTCTATCATGCCGAGGCTCCTTCAAGCTTGCCGATCCATTGGCAAACCGATTTGCGATACGTCGCCTTGTCGACGTAATAGGCCATGCGCGGCAGGTCGATATAGTTCATTCCCCCTGTCGCGCGGACAAAGCCGTCATGTTTGGTTTTCTGCAAGCTGCGGGCCGCCGCGTTGCCGTCGCGCAATCCTTCGATATAGCGGACAACCATTTCGGCCTGTTCATAGCGCCCCTGCCAGCCAAGGCCCGATGCCTCGACCATGCCAAGCACGAAAAGGTCGTCGCGGTCTGGATGCATGCAGTTGAGGTAGAGATGCGGCGCATCGCCTTGCCAGTTGAGCAGCGCATTGTCGATGAACGGATAGTCGAGCTTGTAGCCGGTGGCGGCGAGGACCATATCGTAATCCGCCTGCGTCCCATCTTTGAAATGCACCGTGTTGCCGTTGAACCGGTCGATATCGGGTCGAATCTTGATGTCGCCATGACCCGCATGATAGAGCACCAGCGAATTCACCACCGGGTGGCTTTCGTAGAGTTTGTAATCGGGTTTGGGAAAGCCGTATTTCTGCGGATTGCCGACGAACCATTTCAGGATCAGACCATCCACGACCCGTTTCAGCGCCATCGGCAACTTGACCGCACCGCCCAGCGTATCGGCCGGTTTGCCGAAAACGTATTTGGGTACGAAGTAATAGCCGCGCCGCATCGACAGGTCGCAGACCGTGCCATGATGGATCGCGTCGACCGCGATGTCGCAGCCGGAATTGCCCGCCCCGATCACCAGAACCCGCTTGCCGTCGAACTGGCTGGCGTTGCGATAGGCCGAAGAATGGATCAACTCGCCGCTGAAGTCGCCTTTGAATTCGGGCATGTTGGGCGTGCTGAGTGTGCCGTTGGCGATCAGCACCCCGGCAAAGGTCTGAGTGTGTTCGCCCCCGGCGTCGCGCCAGGTGAGTTCCCAACCGTCGCCGGACCCACCCAACGGTTTGCACGACAGTACCTCGGCCCCGAACCTGTAATGCCGGTAGAGGTCGAAATGGCGGGCGTAATCCTGAAAATACCGCTTCAGTTCCCGATGCGACGGGTATTCCGCCACGTCGTCGCGCATGGGAAAATTGGCAAATTCCGTCATCTTCCTGGACGAAATCAAATGCGCGGAGTCATACATCGTGGAACGCGGCGCATCGATGTCCCACAGCCCCCCGACATCGGTATGCAACTCAAAGCCCTGAAAATCGATCCCATGCTCGGCCAACAGCTGCGCCGTTGCCAAACCCATCGGCCCCGCCCCTATCAGGGCGAGCCGGTCGCGCGCTTCGATCATAGTATCCTCCCTTAGATACTCTTAACTTGAACAGTTGTTCAAAATAAGGCAAGATATTTTCATGACCACCACAGAACCATTTGATGCCAAACGTAAAAGAGCGCCTTCGAAGCGGTCTCTGGCAACCCGAAAACGGATTCTAGATGCCGCCGAGAAGGTGTTTGCAGACCGGGGATTCGACGGGGCGACCATCCGCGACATCGCATCCGAAGCCGGTGAACCGGTCGGGTCGGTGCATCATCATGGTGGCGGCAAGGAGGTGCTGTTTCATCAGACGGTCGCGCGCCGGGCCGAGCCGCTGTCGCGCGCGCGCCTCGATGCGCTGACCCGGCTGCGCGATGAGGGCGCGTTAACGATGGAAACGCTGCTGTCGGCCTTCATACGACCGTTTTTCGACCTGTCCCGGGAAGACCCCCGCTGGCGCGACTATGCCCGGCTTGTCGCCTTTGCATCGGCTGACGACCGCTGGCAGATGATTTCGCAGGAATGCTTCGACCCCACGGCCGAGGTTTTCCTGTCGGAAATCGTCGGCCTCGCGCCCGGTGTGCCCCGCCACGAGGCCGCCGAAGGGTTCGTATTCTGTGTCTCGGCGATGCTGGCGCTGCTGACCTCACAGGGACGGATCGGCGCGCTTGGCGGCACCGCGGCACCCGAAGACGATCAAATTCAGCACCTGGTCCGTTTTTGCGCGGCGGGCCTTACCGCCCGCCGGTGACGGCGATTGCGGACCCGTCATGACCGATGCGGCCATGAAGCGACGCCGGCGAATTCGGAAATGTGTGGTGCATTCCAGTTGTTGACGGACCACACCCCAATGTACAGGATGGGAGTAGTCAGAGGAGCACATAGTCGTCGCCTCTCTGAGTGCCGCAAGTATTGACCGCAGAAGGCCGCGAAATCACGCGGACCGACATGATATGCGACCGGTACAAGACTGTCGTTATTAGCGTTTTTTCAGAACTGGTATTTAAAGCCCGCTTAAACATGCTAAATAATGAATATAACATGATTCGTCGCTGGGGTTCCCATGAAATTTTCATATATTTCGATGCTATTACTCTTCCTTGGATCGACGTTGTCGGCCGAAACTCTGGCTGTCAGGCTTGAGCCTGTCACGGAATGGAAGCCCGTCTACGGCGAGATAAAGGCGCGCAATCTGCTGCCGGCGCGGGCGCGGATTTCCGGCACGTTGGTGTCACTCGCGGTGACCGAAGGGGACAGGGTCGAAGCCGGACAGGTCATTGCGACGATCGAGGATGACAAGCTGGGCGTGCAGATCGACGCCTTGAACGCCAACCTCGATTCTCTGGAAGCCCAGATGACCAACGCCGAAGCAGAACTGACGCGCGGCAAGCAATTGCTGGAACGTGGCACAATAACCGAACAGCGTCTGGACGCGCTGCAAACGGCGGTGGATGTTCTTGTCGGTCAGATCAGTTCGACCGAAGCGCAACGCCAGGTGATCCGTCGCCAGATCGAAGAAGGCGACGTTCTGGCCCCGGAAGCGGGGATCGTGCTTGCGGTTCCGGTTTCGCAGGGATCGGTCCTTGGACCGGGAGAAGCGGTGGCTCAGATCGGCAGCGGCGGCGTGTTCCTGCGCCTGTCGATCCCGGAACGCTTTGCTGGCGCATTTGAGGAAGGCGACGAGATCCAGATCGAAGGCAGCGCGGGGCAGCGTACCGGTACGATTGCCAAACTCTATCCGCAAATCCAAGGTGGCCGGGTACAGGCGGATGTCGAGGTAACGGACCTCGATGATCGCTATCTTGGCCTGCGGCTGCCGGTGCGGCTGCCGGTCGGGGAACGTCAGGTGATCCTGATCCCCGAGGCGGCGTTGAGCCGTGGAGGCGGGCTTGATTTCGTGACCATCGAAACGCCGGAAGGCCCGGTTGGCCGCGTGATCATCCCCGGCATCGAGGTTATGCGGGACGGCGCCGTCTGGCGCGAGGTCCTGACCGGTCTGGAAGCAGGCGACCGCGTGGTGATTGGCAATGAGTAATCAAGGTTCCGGCCCAACCGGGGCCCTCGGACTCGCCGGTCACCTGACCCGTGCTTTCCTTGTTTCGCCGCTGACGCCGCTTTTCCTGCTGGCCTCTCTCGCGGTTGGGCTGATTGCGCTTGCTGCGCTGCCACGCGAAGAAGAACCGCAGATTTCGGTGCCTCTGGTTGATATTCATGTTCAGGCGGTCGGGCTGAAGGCCGGCGACGCGGTCAAGCTGGTGACTGAACCGCTGGAAACCATCGTCAAGGGCATCGACGACGTCGAACATGTCTATTCCGAAACCCGGGACGACGCCGTGATGGTGACGGCGCGGTTCATGGTCGGGGTGTCCGCCGATACCGCGATCTTGCGCGTGCGCGACAAGATCCTTGCCAATCTCGACCGGATCCCGGTCGGCATTCCCGAACCTTTGGTCGTCGGTCGGGGCATTAACGACGTGGCGATCGTTGCGCTGACCTTTGCGCCCGTTGAAGGGCAGGATGCAGTTACATCCGCCGATCTGACACAAACCGTGAAAGAAGTCGAAACCCGGCTTGCCGCGATCGACGATGTCGGCCTGACCTACATCATTGGCGGCACCGAAACGCAACTGCGCGTCAATCCGGACCCGTCGAAGCTGGCGCTTTACGGGGTCACGCTGCAACAGCTCTGGGGCAAGATCGAGGGGGCCAACACCTCTATCCCAGTGGGGATGCTGCGTGAACATGGCGAACAGGTCGGGTTGATGGTCGGCGAAACGCTGACGACCCCGACAGATATCGGCAATCTTGAACTGACGGCCCGCGACGGGCGCACCATATACGTGCGCGACGTGGCCGAGGTATCGCTGAAAACGGATATCGGCGGGCATTACGTGTCGACCCTGACCCGTAGCGACGACAGCGTGGAGCGCCGTCCGGCCGTCACGCTGGCCGTGGCCAAGCGCGCCGGGGCCAACGCGGTCGTGGTCGCAGAGGAAATCCTGCACCGGGTTCATGCGATGGAGGGCGATATCATTCCGTCCTCGATCGAGGTTGAAGTGACCCGGGATTATGGCGAAACCGCAGATGAAAAAGCCAATGAGCTTCTGTTTCATCTGGGCCTAGCGACGCTGTCCATCGTGGTTCTTGTGCTGCTGGCGATCGGTTGGCGCGAAGCGTTGGTGGTGGCAATCGTCATCCCCGTCACGATCCTGCTGACTCTCTTCGCCGCATGGATCATGGGTTATACGCTGAACCGGGTGTCGTTGTTCGCGCTGATTTTTTCAATCGGTATCCTGGTGGACGATGCGATCGTGGTGATCGAAAATATCGCCCGGCACTGGTCGCAAAAAAGCGCCGAACAGAGTCGGTTCGGGGCTACCGTTGCGGCTGTGGCCGAGGTCGGCAATCCGACCATCGTGGCGACGTTGACCGTGGTGGTTGCGCTGCTGCCGATGCTGTTCGTGTCCGGGCTGATGGGCCCCTATATGAGCCCGATTCCGGCCAACGCCTCGGCGGCGATGATTTTCTCGTTCTTCGTGGCGGTGATCATCACCCCGTGGCTGATGCTGAAAATCGCTGGTCGTGCGCCGTTGCACCATACCGAAGACAAGGATGGGGTGCCCGGTGGCGGTCTGGGCCGTGCCTATGCCGCAATCGCGCGGCCATTGCTGAAGCGCAAATCGACCTCGGTGTTTTTCCTGCTGGTCGTGGCGGTTCTGTCCTTCGGGTCGCTTGCCGCGCTCTATACCCGCGATGTGACGGTTAAGCTGCTGCCGTTCGACAACAAGTCCGAACTGTCGGTGGTGATCGACCTGCAAGAGGGAAGTTCCGTCGAGGCGACCGATGCGGTCGCGCAGGAAGTGGCGCGGATCGCGCTGGCGCTGCCGGAGGTGATATCGGTTCAGACCCATGCGGGCACCGCGTCGCCGTTCAATTTCAACGGGCTGGTGCGGCATTATTATCTGCGGATGAACCCCGAAATGGGCGATGTGCAGATCAACCTTGCACCGAAAGGTGAAAGGGATCGCAGCAGCCACGATATCGCGCTGGATCTGCGGTCCCGGCTGGACGAGTTGAAAGTGCCCAAAGGCACCGTTCTGAAGACCGTCGAACCACCGCCCGGCCCGCCGGTGATTTCAACCCTGATGGCGGAAATATACGGACCTGATGCCGAAACCCGTCGCATGGTGGCCGAACGGGTGCGGTCGGCCTTCGAAGAGATCCCTTACGTGGTCGACGTCGATGACAATTATGGCGAACAGGCGCGCCGCGTGCGGGTCGTGCTGGACCCCTCGGATCTGGATTTCTACCGGGTTCAGGAATCCGATGCGCTGACCACGCTGTCGCTGCTCTATGGGTCCGGCAAGGTGGGCTATTCGCATCGCGATGGCGGCCGGCGGCCGATCCCGATCGTGCTGTCGCGCGACCGTTCCGAACGGGTGCTGGACGCCACCGCGTTGTCGACACCGGTCCCGGCCGATGCGCTGCCGGGGGGACGCGGGGTTGTCGAGTTGGGTGATGTTGTGCGGGTGACGGAGGAAAAGACATCCTACCCGATTTTCCGCCATAACGGCATCGACACCATCATGGTGATGGGGGAAATGGCCGGCCGGTTCGAAGCACCGCTTTACGGGATGCTGGCGGTGAGCGACATTCTGGACGGCATGGAATGGCCCGAAGGCGTGAAGCCGGAAATTTCGATGCACGGCCAGCCCGCTGAGACCACGCATCCGACGCTGTTGTGGGACGGGGAATGGGAAGTGACCTGGGTCACGTTCCGCGATATGGGAGCAGCCTTTGGCGTGGCTTTGCTGGGCATTTACATCCTGGTGGTGGCGCAATTCGGCAGCTTCCGCCTGCCGCTGGTGATCCTGACGCCGGTGCCGCTGACCTTCCTCGGGATCATGTTCGGCCACTGGTTGTTCAACGCGCCGTTTTCGGCCCCCTCGATGATCGGTTTCATCGCTCTGGCCGGGATCATCGTGCGTAACTCGATCCTGTTGGTGGACTTCATCCGCAACGCCGATGACGATGGCGAGGTCAGTATCGATATCCTGATCGCGGCGGGAGCCACGCGGTTCAAGCCGATCCTGCTGACCGCGCTGGCGGCGATGATCGGCGCGGCAGTGATCTTGATGGACCCGATTTTTCAGGGTCTGGCGATTTCGCTGCTGTTTGGTCTGCTGACCTCGACCGCGCTGACGGTGCTGGTGATCCCGGCGATCTATCGCGTGGCGAAGATGTAAGGTCGTGTGACGCTTTATCGGATGGCCGTTTGCTTCGCCATGCGATGAAAGCGGCCATCGCAAGCGCATTGTTGAAACGGTGATCGCCCTGCCCCGAAAACGACAAGACCCGCCACGAAAGGCGGGTCTTTTTATTCAGTAAAGGCGGCGATCAGCGCAGAACGTGGACCGCGCATTGGGCGTGACGCACGACCTGAGTCGCCGTGCTGCCCAGCAGCAGGTTCTGCATGCCCGGACGGTGCGACGCGATCACGATGCAGTCGACCCCGTTTTCTTCGGCGTAATCGACGATCGTGCGGCCCGAATGCCCATCGACCACACGGACGTCCATGTCTTTCATATCGCCGGCAATCTTCACCAGTTCCTCGGCAATCGATTGCCGTGCATTGTCGTGGAAATCGGCGGGAATATAGGTCAGCGCATAGCCCGGCACTTCTTCCATCACATGCAATAGCGTGATTTTCCCGGTATCCGAACGGATCGCATCGGCAATTTCCAGTGCCCCGATCGAGTCGCGGTTTTCTTCGAACGACACAGGGACGAGAACATTTTCATACATCGCGGTTTCTCCTCTTTTCCGCAGACACGGTGCCACAGCTTGTTCCGGCAAACTTTGACACAGGTCAGGTTGTTCGTGACGTCGGGAATTCTCTTAAAAAAATCGTCTTGAAGCCGTTTTAATAATGAACAGCATCGGATTATTCCATTTCCCCGGAATGAATCTATTCCTGAGGAAAGGGTTTCGATGAATTTGCCCCGCGTTTGGATCGGCTTGGGTCTTGGCCTGTCAGGCCTTATCGTGGCGTTCATGCTGCGTGACGATATCGTGGACCTGATTTCGGGGCCGCCGTCCCGCATTGAGGCCAAAATCAAGCTCAACAACCTGTGCGATATGCAGGACGACATGTTCGTGGTGCGGGACCTGACAACCGGTAGATATGCGACGTTCCGCGCCGGTATTGCCAGATTGCCGACGATGGAACGCAACCGGGTTCAGATCGAATTCGCGCCCCGCTTCGTGGATGTGAGCCTGACCGCGTCGTCTGCCCCGGCCCGCAGATCAATGACGATGACCGCCAAATGTTCCAGCAAGAACTGGAACAAGGGGTATTTCGAAAAGGATTGAGGGGGCGAGCCGGGCATCGCCCGAGCGCGGGCGGGCGATCCGACGGCCAGTCGGCAGCGGTTTATGGTACAATCAATGGCCCACGCCGGGGCGTCGCGATGGCGGTGCAAAATCGCCCGCCCATGGGGCGGTCGGGCGATGCCCGGCGGCGCGCAAAGCGCGACTTTATTCCGGGCGGGGTGTGGTTGGGCAAGGAGGGTGCATGTGAACACGCAGTCCACGGCTCGCTAGGTACAAACCACAAAGCATGATTCAGCCAAAACCGAAGGTCTCTAAATCTGACTATAAAAGGCTCTCTAAAAAGGAAAAGGCGGCCCGGAGGCCGCCTTCTTATCACCGCGTGAACTTCTTGTACTTGAGCCGCTTGGGTTCCAGCGCGTCCGGTCCCAGCCGGCGCTTCTTGTCTTCTTCGTAATCGTCGAAGTTGCCTTCGAACCATTCGACATGGGCGTCGCCCTCGAAGGCGAGGATGTGGGTACAGATCCGGTCGAGGAAGAAACGATCATGCGAGATGACCACGGCGCAGCCGGCGAAATCGACCAGCGCGTCTTCCAAAGCACGCAGGGTTTCGACGTCCAGATCGTTGGTCGGTTCATCGAGCAACAGCACGTTGCCGCCTTCTTTCAGCAGCCGCGCCATATGGACCCGGTTGCGTTCCCCGCCCGACAGCAGGTTCAGTTTCTTCTGCTGGTCGCCGCCCTTGAAGTTGAAGCTTGAACAATAGGCGCGCGAATTGACCTGCGCGTCGCCCAGTTCGATCAGCTCGGCACCGCCGGAAATCGCTTCCCACACGGTTTCGTCGTCTTTCAGGTCGTCGCGGCTTTGATCGACATAGGACAATTGCACCGTGTCGCCGTATTCGATGGTCCCTTCGTCGGGCTGTTCCTGCCCGGTCAGCATGCGGAACAGCGTCGTCTTACCGGCACCGTTGGGGCCGATCACGCCGACGATGCCGCCCGGCGGCAGATCAAACGACAGGTCTTCGATCAGGAGCTTGTCGCCCATGTGCTTTTTCAGGCCCTTCACCTCGATCACTTTCGACCCGAGCCGCGGGCCGTTGGGGATGACGATCTGGGCGCGGGTGATCTTTTCGCGCTCCGACTGGTTGGCCAGATCGTTATAGGACTGAATCCGGGCCTTCGACTTGGCCTGCCGTGCCTTGGCGCCCTGCCGCATCCAGTCAAGTTCGCGTTCCAGCGTTTTCTGCCGCGCCTTGTCTTCCTTGGCTTCGTGCGACAGCCGCTTGGCCTTCTGTTCCAGCCAGTTGGAATAGTTGCCTTCGTAGGGGATGCCGCGACCGCGGTCGAGTTCCAGAATCCAGCTTGTGATATCGTCGAGGAAATAGCGGTCGTGGGTGACGATCAGGATGGTGCCCTTGTAGTCGATCAGGTGCTGTTGCAGCCACGCGATGGTTTCGGCATCCAGGTGGTTGGTCGGTTCGTCGAGCAGCAACATATCAGGCGCTTCGAGCAGCAGTTTGCACAGCGCCACGCGGCGTTTTTCACCGCCCGAAAGCGACGCCACATCGGCATCGTCGGGCGGGCAGCGCAGCGCCTCCATCGAGATGTCGACCTGACTGTCGAGATCCCACAGGTTCTGGCTGTCAATCTCGTCCTGAAGCTGGGCCATTTCATCGGCGGTTTCGTCCGAGTAATTCATCGCCAGTTCATTATAGCGATCCAGAATGGCCTTTTTCGCGGCCACGCCCAGCATCACATTGCCGCGCACGTCGAGGTTGGGATCGAGGTCCGGTTCCTGCGGCAAGTAGCCGACCTTGGCCCCTTCTGCGGCCCAGGCTTCGCCCTGATAATCCTTGTCCATCCCGGCCATGATCCGCATCAGGGTCGATTTACCCGAGCCGTTGACGCCTACGACGCCGATCTTGACCCCGGGCAGGAAGTTCAGGTGAATGTTTTCAAAGCATTTCTTGCCGCCCGGATAGGTCTTGGAGACGCCGGACATGTGGTAGACATACTGGTAAGAGGCCATCAGGGTCGCTCCGTTGCAGGGATTTCACGTTGGACGGTGTGATAACTGAGTGCAGGGATGGGGGCAATCGTTGAAGGTGGGAGAGGGCAGCGCCTGCCTGGGCGGGCGCATATGCGGAACCGAGCCAAGCGCGGGACCTAAATGAAATGCGGTGCGACATCCTCAATCTCGAGGTATGAAGCGCCTGCCGGGGGGCAGGTAGGCGCTGCCCGGCGGTGCCGGGCGGGTTCTGACCTCAAAGGCGCGAACCGGATCGCTGGCGATCCCGGGAATCAGCCCAGCCGCTTCTCAAAAAAATGATCCGGGTAGGGGTCGTCGTTGAATCGCTCGATCTCGGTCCAGCCGGAATTGCGGTAAAGCGCCACCGCCTCGGGCAGGGCCGAATTGGTATCGAGCCGCAGGAGGGTGATGCCGAGGGCGTGGGCCGCATCCTCGGCGGCGTCCATCAACCGACGGGCCATGCCGAGGCCGCGGGCGGCGGGGGAGACCCAGAGCCGCTTGATTTCGCCGTAGCCCTTGTCGGTGCCCTTCAGCCCGACGCAGCCCAGCGGCAGCCCGTCGGAGCGGGCGATCAGGAAGCTGCCGCGCGGGGGCATCATGTCGGTGGCCTCGGGGTCGCGGCTGAGATTGACGTCGAAGCCGGTGTCGAACCGGCGGCCCAACTCGGCGTAATATTCGGAGAGGCAATAGACGGCGTCGGTGCTGCGCGGGTCGGCCTCGGTCAGATCCACCCGGTCGCGGCCCAGCGCCGAGGCGACAAGGTCCATCGCCGCCAGCAATGCTTCGGGTTTCGGGTGGCGGTCCAGCAGGGCGCGGGCGCGGGTGTCAGACAGCGCATTATAGGCGTCCTGTTCCGCCCTGCCCTGTTCGGTCAGCGTCGCGATGCGGCGGCGGCCGTCGGCGGGGTCCTTGGCCAGCGAGATCAGCCCGTCATCCTGCAAGGTTTTCAGGAAACGGCTGAGCAGCGCCTTTTCCAGGTCGAGGTAATCGCGGATTTTTTCCAGATCGGTGCCGTCCGGGCCGATGGCGTGCAGCACCCGCGCCGGGCCGAGCGGGCGGCCACGGCCGAGGAAGGACTGGTCCAGCGCGCCGGTTTCGCGGGTGACAGCACGGTTGAAGCGGCGTATGCGGGCGACGGGGTCTTGCGGCATGATCGTTGACTCTGGTAAACCATTTTTGATTTACCTAGGACAACTTTTTCGCAGCGTCAAGCGGCGCCTTGACCATTGACAGCGCAAGCCGCGAAAGGCCAAGGAAACGCAATGCGTTACGAATTGCCATATGCACGTGCCGGACAGGTGATCGGGCTGCTGGGCGGGTCTTTCGACCCGGCTCATGAAGGTCATGCCCATATCACCCGCGAAGCCCTGAAACGGTTCGGTCTGGATCAGGTCTGGTGGTTGGTCAGTCCGGGCAACCCGCTGAAGGCAAGGGGCCCTGCCGACCTGCAACGGCGGATGGAAATGGCGCGCCGGATGATCGATCATCCGCGCGTCAAGATCAGCGATTTCGAAGCCCAGATCGGAACCCGGTTTACCGCCCAAACCATCGCCGCGCTGCAGCGGCAACGGCCGGATGTGAAATTCGTCTGGCTGATGGGGGCGGATAACCTGGTGCAATTTGATCAATGGCAGGATTGGCAGGATATCGTGGCGCGGGTGCCGATTGGCGTTCTGGCACGGCCCCGGCGGCGAATCTCGGCCCGGTCGTCGAAAGCCGCACGGATGTTCCGCGCTGCGCGGCTTCCTGCACGGGCCAGTCATCTGCTGGGCCATTGCCCGGCCCCGTGCTGGTGTTTCGTGAATGTGCCGATGGTTGCGGTTTCGTCAACAATGATCCGCGAACGGGGCGATTGGGAATAAAATCGAAACGGCATGGCGTTTGCAGCGCTTGTCCAGCAGGCGCGGCTGAGGTTAGAATTCCGCTATGGTTCAAAACTATTCCCGACGCGGTTTTCTGACCGTTCTCGCTGCAGCGTCAGCAGTGCCGGCCTGGGCCGCACCGCCGGGAATTTCCCTGCGCCCCCATACGCGCCCGTCTGGATTGCATAAACAGGCGATTCCGGCAGCCGAGGCATTGATCCGCAAAGCGGGGCTGAGTGGGCAGATCGGTTTTGCCGTCGCCAACACCGCCACCGGACGGGTTTTGGAAAGCCACGAAGGGTCGCTGGGCCTGCCCCCTGCCAGCGTGACAAAATCAATCACTACGCTTTATGCGTTGGAAAAGCTGGGGCCGACACATCGGTTCCGCACCCGGCTGATCGCGACCGGGCCGGTGGAAAATGGCGTGTTGAAAGGGGATTTGGTCCTGGCGGGCGGCGGCGATCCGACGCTCGACACCGATGCTTTGGCCGATATGGCCCGCAAACTGAAGGCCGCCGGTGTGCGAGAGGTTCGCGGCCAGTTCAAAGTCTGGGCCGGGACGCTGCCCTATGTCGGGAAAATCGACCAGAATCAGCCCGACCATGTCGGCTATAACCCGTCCATTTCCGGACTGGCGCTGAATTTCAACCGGGTCCATTTCGAATGGCGCCGCAGCGGCAAGGGCTGGGGTGTCAGCATGGATGCGCGCAGCGCCAAATATCGCCCGGACGTCGTGGTCGCTAAAATGACGGTCAAGAACCGGCAGCTCCCGGTCTATACCTATGAAAGCCGGGGCGGCACCGATCACTGGACGGTGGCCAGTGGCGCGCTGGGCAATGGCGGATCGCGCTGGTTGCCGGTGCGGCGGCCTGACAAATATGCCGGCGACGTGTTCCGCACCCTGGCCCGCGCTCATGGCATCCAATTGAAGACGGAAACCATCACGGACGCTTTGCCAGCCGGGACCACGGTGGTCACGCATCAAAGCGCGGTGCTGCGCGATATACTGCGTCTGATGCTGAAATATTCGACCAACCTGAGCGCGGAAATGATCGGTCTGGCCGCGACCCGGGTGGAAGACCCCAAAGCCGCGTCCCTGGTGGCATCGGGTCAGGCGATGACCCGCTGGGCCCGCGCCAATCTGGGCATGACCCAAGCGCGTTTCGTCGATCATTCCGGCTTGGGGGATGCGTCGCGGGTGACTGCCGCCGACATGGTTCGCGCGCTCGATACCCCGGTGGCCAGACAGCAGTTGAAGCCGATCCTGAAACAGATCACCCTGCGCCATGCCGATGGCAAACCTAATAAAAACCATCCGCTGAAAGTCGTGGCAAAGACCGGCACGCTGAATTTCGCAAGCGCCCTGGCCGGATATGTGACCGCGACTGACGGATCGGAACTGGCATTTGCTATTTTCACCGCCGATCAGCAAAGACGCAGCGCGTTGGGCAAAGACGACCGGGAACGGCCCACGGGCAGCCGCACTTGGATCCGGAAATCCAAGCGGCTGCAACAGACATTGCTGGAACGCTGGGGAACGCTTTACGGGGCCTGACCGGGGGATGGCCGAGAATGGTTGCTGCTGACAGAAGGGGGATTAACCGCTCAGATGCCGGGCGCGGGCACCACGTTCGATCGCAGCGGCGTGCAAACGGTCAATATTCAGCTCGTAGCGGATCTCTTCCAGCAGGCGCAATTCCGGTTCCAGAATATGACCATCCGCAGCGGCCACATCGCAAGCCAGCGCATAAGCGGTTTCAAACAGATGTTCCGGCAGGTTATCGCGGATCAGGCCGAACAGGGCATCGAGACCGTCCTCTTCGGAAAACAGATCGAACACTGTTTGTGACATCTTGGTCATCCGGTCGATATCGTAGGATGCGAAAACCGGCAGGTGATTGACCGCGTTCTGAATCTTGAGCAATTCGGCGGTGCGCATGTTTTCATCCGACGCCGACACGGCAATCATCACCGCAACAAGGCAATCCTGCGGGCTAAGTGGATGAGAAATCTGTTCGGACACCGGTTTTCCTTCCGTTTTCGCCCGATCAATGTACCGGGGCGCTTTCATAGGAAAGATAAGCCTTCGACCTGCTGCCGACAAGGTATCGCGACGCCACGGCACGGGTTTTGTCATAGGGGTTCATTCCTTTGCCAACGCTGCGCCCCGCAATGGGGCAATCTGTTGCGTCGCGGCCATGTTGACTGGCGTTCCGTTGCGACATAGGAAACGGCGGTCTGCCGCGCATGGGGCGCGGGCGGACCCTGACCTGTTGGAGACTACCGATGTCCGAATTGCGTGACGCCGCCCTGAAATCGAAAGCCTGGCCGTTCGAAGAAGCCCGGAAGCTGGTGAAGCGTTACGAGAAACAGGCGCCCGAGAAAGGCCATGTCCTGTTTGAAACCGGTTATGGCCCGTCGGGCTTGCCCCATATCGGCACCTTCGGCGAGGTCGCGCGCACCACGATGATCCGCCGCGCCTTTGAGCTGATCAGTGACATCCCGACCCGCCTGATCTGTTTTTCCGATGACATGGACGGCATGCGCAAAGTGCCGGAAAACGTTCCGAACCAGGACATGCTGCACGCCAATATCCAGAAGCCGCTGACCGCCGTGCCCGACCCGTTCGGCGAATATGACAGTTTCGGCGGCCACAACAACGCGATGCTGCGCCGGTTCCTCGACACGTTCGGATTCGAATACGAATTCTATTCGGCCACCGAATTCTACAAGTCGGGCCAGTTTGACGAGGTACTGAAACGTGCCGTCGAACGTTATGACGACGTGATGAAAGTGATGCTGAAATCCTTGCGTGAAGAACGCCAGCAGACCTATTCGATCTTCCTGCCGATCCATCCCGAAACCGGCCGCGTGCTTTACGTGCCGATGAAAGAGGTGAATGCGGAAAATTACACCATCACCTTCGACGACGAAGACGGCCGCGAATGGACCCTGCCGGTGACCGGCGGCCAGGTGAAACTGCAATGGAAGCCCGATTTCGGCGCCCGCTGGGCGGCGCTGGACGTGGATTTCGAAATGTATGGCAAGGATCACAGCACCAACACGCCGATCTATGACCGGATTTGTGAAATACTCGGCGGCAAGAAGCCGGAGCACTTCACCTATGAACTGTTCCTGGATGAGAACGGCGAGAAGATTTCCAAGTCAAAAGGCAACGGGCTGACCATCGACGAATGGCTGACCTATGCCTCGACCGAGTCGCTGTCCTATTTCATGTACCAGAAGCCGAAAACCGCCAAGCGGATGCATTTCGACGTGATCCCCAAGGCGGTGGACGAGTATCACCAGCAGCTGCGCGCCTATCCAGATCAGGACGCGGCGCAGAAGGTCAACAACCCGGTCTGGCATATCCACGGCGGCAACCCGCCGGCCTCGACCATGGTGGTGCCGTTCTCGATGCTGCTGAACCTCGCCTCTGTTTCCGGCGCCGAGGACACCGAAACCATGTGGGGTTTTATCCGCCGCTATGCGCCCGATGCGTCGCCCGAAACCAATGCCGATATGGATCAGGCGGCCGGGTTCGCGGTGCGCTATTACAACGATTTCGTCAAACCCACCAAGGTGTTCCGCGCGCCGAGCGATCTGGAACGCGAAGCGCTGACCGAGCTGCGCGACAAGCTGGCCGAATGGGATGGCGGGTTGGATGCCGAGGAACTGCAGGGGCTGGTATTCAGCGTCGGCCGCGAACGGTTCGACCCGATGCGCGATTGGTTCAAGGCGCTGTACGAAGTTCTGCTGGGCGCCAGCCAAGGCCCGCGTTTCGGTGGTTTTATCGCGCTTTACGGCATCGAGGAAACCATCGCGCTGATCGACAAGGCGCTGGCAGGCGATCTGGGCTAAGCCGGGCACCCTGCCCTTTCTGACGCCAAGCGGTGCGCTCTTTCAGGGCGCGCCGTGTCTGCTTTCCCCATAGGCAAAGCAGATTGGGGGCCAGCCCCCAAACCCCCGGAGTTTCTCACCAAGAAGAAACACAAAGGTGTTTTCATGCTTCTTCTTGGCCCAACTACTCCCGCCGGAGGCAAAGTCCGAAGAAAAAGGCTGGAAGCATTTTTCTGAGACATAAAGCGTGCGCCGAAAGGCGCACACAATCCTGCTGACCGCCGCCGGACGGCCATGCTGCGGCGGGCGTTCCGGTTCGTGGCGCCTAGCTTTGGCGGCTGAGTGCCCACCATTTGACCCAACGTTTGGCCAGATTCTCCGGCCTGTCGGCCCGGAAACCGCGGCCCAGATCGAAGGCGCGTTTTTGCAGCTTCTTCTGCCGCTTGTGCGCGCGGGCGTCGAGCGCGTCGCGATCCGCGGCCGGCTGCCCATCCAGCCTGTTGCGGTAAACTGAGAGATCGTGATGATCGCCCAGCGCCTCGGCCAGCGCCTGCGCCTCGAACCGGCGGGCGCGGATCGGGCCGGGCCGGGCCGATTGCATCAGCCGGGCATGATACCAGTGGTACTTCGCCCATTTGCGCCATTGATGCAGGTTTTCCGGGCTGTCCTTTTTCAACGCCTTTTTCAAAGCGGCATTCATCCGCCCCGCCACTTCGGTCAGGCCAGCCCTGAGGATGGCGGCATCCTTGCCCTTGAGCGTCCAATGGGCCGCGCGGGCGCGCAGGGCGCGCAAACGGCCCCCGACCTCATTGGGTAGAGATTTCTCTTGGAATGACACCGCATCACCACCGAGACGGCTATGGGTGTCCAGCAGGACCGTCCGGTCACGGCGATCCGCCAACAGGCGCGCCAGATCGCGGATCGCGCGGTCTTCTCGCCGGGCCTGTGGGAAACCGCGATGCACCAGCCAGATCAGCCCGCGCAGTTTCTTGCATCGTTTGCGCAGGTTGTGAACCAAGATTTTTCGATCCATTGCCGGGTCGGCCAGTTCCCGCAATCCTGCATCAATTTGTTCCAACGCGATCCGGCGCAGTGCGGATTGCAGTGAATTGTCTTTGCGGGTCAGGCGATAGGCCATTGTCTTTGCGCTATAATTTCGGAATTTCTTGTCATCTATTCATTCCAGTTGTCGATTCAAGGTCGCCCCCCGCGTCACGGTGGTCTCAACTGTCGTTAACGCCTCATTTGTTATCCCCTCACCAGCCCGGGAACGACCCGGATTACGCAAGGATGCCCGGCACTGCGCCTGACCGCGTGAGGGCCTGAGAAAAGGACAGAGTATGAACAAGGCGATTACCGACGGGGTGGTATTCATGCCTCCCGCGTTTGAATTCGGGCTGGATGTCTGGTCCAGCGGTGACGGCACGCCAGGATCGGATACATATGAAAACGCGGCGAATGCCGCCTATGTGCCCGCCGATGCCGATTTCGCCGGGTGTCTGGAATTGCAGAAAACCGCATCTTCGCAGAAGCTGCGCTATATGGGCCAGACGCCGCTTTTTCCGGGGTGCTATCTGCGGATACGCGCCAGGATCAAGGCCATCAGCGGCAACCTGCCGTCGGTCAGAATCGCGGGCTGGGCCGGGACCGGCAGCGAAACCCATGTCACCGGGTTGACCGAGGCCGGACCCAGCGTGACGCTGACCGATTATGGTCAGGTCGTAGAGGTCAGTGCAATTGTCGGATCGGGCAATCGTGGCGGGGTCGATATGGTCTGGGGCAATGTGCCGGTTTACGCCCATTTCGGGCTGGACCTGACCGGGCCAAATGGCGGCGTGATCAGGATCGACGATATCGAGATCGAAGATATCACCAACGTGTTCCACCGTAATTTGATGAACTGGGTCGATGTGCGCGATTACGGTGCTGTTGGCGATGGGGTCACCGATGACAGCGCCGCCTTTGAAGCGGCGAACGACGCCGCCGCCGGACGCCGGGTTTTGGTGTCGCGGGGGAGCTATTATCTGGGATCAAGCGTGACACTGTCCGCCCCGACCCAATTCGAGGGCACCCTGGTGATGCCCGACAGCGCGATCCTGTCACTGACCAAGAATTTCGACCTGCCGACCTATGTGGATGCTTTCGGCGATGAAATGCAGGCCTTCCGCAAAGCGTTTCAATCACTGCTGAACAATTCCGATCATGAATCGCTGGATCTGGGCGGGCTCAGGATCAGCGTTACCGGGCCGATCGACATGCAGGCAGCGGTGCCCAACCGCACCGAATTTGCCCAGCGGCGTCATATCCGCAACGGTCAGTTCTATTGCGAAGAATCCAGCGATTGGGACACCGAGGTTTTCACCTCGACCGCCAGCTATTCAACGTCCGATCCGTTGCGGTTGAGCAATGTCGCCAACGTCGCCAATATCCCTATCGGTGCGCTGGTCACCGGGAATGGGGTCGGGCGCGAGGTCTATGTCCGCGCCAAAAACGTGGCCGCCCAGCAAATCACCTTGTCAGCCCCAATTTTCGATGCGGTGGGGACCCAGACCTACACCTTCACCCGCTACAAATACCTGCTGGATTTCAGCGGTTTTCAGAAGCTGTCAAAATTTTCGATGTCGGATATCGAATTTCTGTGCAATGGGCGGGCCAGCGGCATCATGTTGGCCCCGGTCGGGCTGATTTTTCACCTCAGGGACTGTTTCATGACCGCGCCCCGGAACCGGGGGATCACTTCAATCGGCGAAGGCTGTCAGGGCATGCTGATCGACCGCTGTCAGTTTTTGTCGAACGAAACCGGGATGCGGGTGCAGGACCGGGTGTCGATCGCGCTGAACGCCAACGCCAATGACGTCAAGCTGCGCAGCAACCGGATCACTCAGTTCCGCCATTTCGCGGTTCTTGGCGGGACCAGTTCGATCATCACCGGCAATCACTGGTTTCAGGGCGACGATGAGGACGAAGGCGTGCGCACCGCCGGGCTGGTTCTGACCAGCCCGCATAACCGCGCCACGATCAACGGCAACTATATCGACAACTGTTCGGTCGAATGGACCAACGAACATGACCACGAACCGGGTTTCAGCAATGAATTTTCCTTCAGCGCGCTAAGCATTACCGACAATATTTTCCAATCCATCGGGTCGGCGCCCTGGTTCCGCTTCATCGTGGTCAAACCACATGGGGCGGGCCATTTTGTGAGCGGCTTGAACATCACCGGCAATATTTTCCGGGCGATCCATGGCACCTTGGACCGGGTCGAACATGTGGACACGACCTATTCCGATCTGGATTACAGCCGCATGCGCAACATCACCGTGCAAGGCAATATGTTCAATGCGATCAGCCAGGGCTGCTCCAATCCGGCCGTTTTGCAGTTCGAGCAGAATACCGAAGCCGGTGTCTGGACCATTGGTTGCGAAGGCCCGCTACCCTTTGGCGGCTACGCCCAGAACGTTCAAAGTCTGGTGACACGGTCCAAGATCAAGAATGCCGCGAATGTCGCCGTCTATGACATGCCGTATATAGCCGTCGAACAGGGGGCTGATCGGGACCAGATACAACTGTTCTGGTCGCAACCGGTTCAGGGCAGTGTCGCGGTCACCGTGCGCATGGACAATGATTGAGTTTAGAGGCGCAAATCATCAGGTGTCAGGGTGAAGGCCCTACCGAACCCGCCATTGAGAAACGCCCCGGATACGTCGAACAAGACAAATGAAAAATCGGCAAAGCCGATATAGAGCTTTGCCTTGGGGTGGTCGCGCAGATAATGCGCGGCCAATTCGGCATGTCCGCGGTCGCCATGGCCCAGAAAACGGGCCTGCGCCTGCAATGTCAGGCGCGGATGGGTCAGCGGATCGCCCTTGTCCCCCGGTTCCCCCACCAACAGAGAGCAGGCGGGGTTTTTCTGCAGGGCACGGGTGTGATGCGCCAGGTCCGAAACAAGGCTGACCGGCTGCCCCTGTGGCGAGGTTCCCACGGCAACACGGCTGACCAGCGGCTGACCGCTGTCGGGTTCGAGCACGGCCAGTGCGCCGTAACGGGCGCTGTCCAGCAGATCGCGGGCCAATTGGCGGGCGTCGTCATCGGTCGGTCGGATCAGATCAGGCATGGGAGAACGCTAGGGCGATGACGATTGAAGGACAAGGGCGGCCATGCGCCCTGCCCCGCCGGAGTTCAGAAATCCCGCCACAGGCTGAATTTCAACCCGCTTGCAGTGCCGCCGATCACTTCTTGGGTAACGCCCAGTTCCAACAGCCAGCCGTTGCCGATTGCGCGTGTCACCGAGGGAACAAGTCGCAAGAACGGGGGATCGCCCACCGCTTTGCCGCTTTGGAGTTGCAGCATGATTTTATGGCGGTCATCGCGGTTCAACCCGAAGGTCAGGTCGGCTTTGAAATCGGAGGTTTCATCGCGCAGATTCAGCTCGATCGCGGTTTCAAGCGATATCCATCCGTCCCCGAAGCGGCTGGAAAACCCACGTCCATAGGATAATCCAGGACGGAATGTCGGATTGCCGGCGATTTCCCCGAATCCCAAATCCAGCGCGACATGATGCGGACCCTGTGTCGACCCGATGGGAAATTTCAGGAAACCGATGGTTTTGGTATTGCCCGACACGCCGCGACCCAGATCAAGCCCCAAGGTCAGCCGCGGCGCCACCCCATATTCCAGATAGAGACCGGCATAGTGATTGCCGCCCGAATTGGGATCGATCAGGTAAACGCTTGAAGAAAAGAAACCCGTTCCCTGTTCACGTAGCCACGCCCCCGCCGGGGCTATAACGGGGATCAATCCAAAACAGATCGCCAAGAGGATTTTGCGCATCGCTCCGCTCCTCCGCAAACTCTGACGGATTTTAGTAAATAGCGAATTAAAGATTTCGCGCTTTTGGATTTTCCTGCCCCGGTGCTAGGCTAAGGCATCAAAGGGAGGAAAAAAATGCCCAAGATCTCGCAAGATAATGATTTTCAGACGGTCCTCACCACCTTTGAAATGACGCCCGGCACCTGTCAGGACCTGCTTGAGGCGCTGACGGATGCCTATCAAAGCTTCATCTCAAAGCAACCGGGGTTCATCGCTGCGGGTTTGCATGTGAATGATGCGCAGACCCGGATCGCCAGCTATTCGCAATGGCGCAAGCGCGAGGATTTTCAAGCAATGCTGCGCACCAAGGAGATGCGCAGCCGCAATCGCAAGATTGCCGATCTGTGTAAAAGCTTCGAGCCGGTCATGTATGACGTGGCCTACAGTTTCAATTGACGACGCTGTAGGGCCAAACCGATCAAGTCAAACCGCAGCTTTGACCCAATCGACAATGGCCGGGGCCGGGATTGCCCCCGATTGGCGCGCCTTTTCACGACCGTTGGCAAAGGCCGCCATGGTCGGAATGCCACGAATATTATAGGCCGCTCCGGCCTTGGGGTGGGCTTCGGTGTTCAGCTTGACCAGCCGCGCCTGACCGTTCAACACCCCGGCCGCCTTGGAAAATTCCGGCGCCATCATCCGGCAGGGACCGCACCACGGTGCCCAGAAATCAACCACCAGAGGCAGGTCGTCGTTGCGCGCTGCCTTTTGCAGCGTGTCGAAATCAATCTCGACCGCCTTGCTGGAAATCAGCTTTGCGCCGCAGGTTCCGCATTTCGGCGCTGCGGTGAGTTTATCTTCGGGAACGCGGTTGACCTGACCGCAGTCCAGGCAGGTGATTTTTTTCGGCGCCATCACGGCCTCCTTTGTTCATATATTCATTTTCGAATATAATAAGCCCCGGCAAAACGACAAGACCACAGATCAAGATCACACTTGCCATGACTCAATACTGCGCTCATATTTTCAGGGCGACGTTACTCTCTATCGACCACGGCCCTTTGACGGCTCAGTTTTTCGATCTTGGACTGACGAGCCGAGCTGCCGCAATTCCGCGGGCAGCACTATCAAAGGAGACACGACATGCCCACCGGCACTGTTAAATGGTTCAACACCACCAAAGGCTATGGCTTCATCGCCCCCGACGACGGCGGAAAGGACATTTTTGTCCATATTTCCGCAGTGGAACGGTCCGGCCTGACCGGGCTGGCAGACGATCAAAAGGTCAGCTACGATCTGCAATCGGGCCGCGACGGTCGTGAAAGCGCGGTGGATCTGAGCCTGCTCTGAGCCTCGAGCCACAGAAGTTTCGATTGATAACCGCCCCCATACCGGGGCGGTTTTTCTATTCCGGGCAAAGGTAAAACCCCAAGAACGCCTCCTTCGTTGATCCATCTGGATATGGCGGAGTGGAGAATCTATCGATTGAGGGTTTTCTTTCACAGCTCAGCGGCTATAAAATGATCCCATGATGACCAAGGGCCATATCACGACCGCACCACGCCGCATTGACGGCGCGCTGTCGCTTGCTGCCCTGCTATTGCTAAGCCGCCTCTGAGCGTGCCAGCCCCGGCGCGACCGCTCAGAGGATGTGTTCCTTCGCGCCCAGGCTTAAGCAAGATTAGATAAAGAGACCCGACATGACCGATATGACCAAGCAAGACCAAGTCTTGATCTTTGACACGACCCTGCGCGACGGCGAACAAAGCCCCGGCGCAACCATGACCCATGACGAAAAACTGGAAATCGCCGAGCTGCTGGATGATATGGGCGTCGATATTATCGAAGCCGGTTTCCCGATCGCATCCGAGGGCGATTTCGAAGCGGTGAAACAGATTTCCGAGCGGTCGAAGAATTCCGTGATCTGCGGGCTGGCGCGTGCCAATTTGAAGGATATCGACCGTTGCTGGGAAGCGGTGAAACACGCTGGAAAGCCGCGCATCCACACCTTCATCGGCACATCGCCGCTGCACCGGGCCATTCCCAACCTGTCGATGGATGAAATGGCCGAGAAAATCCACGACACGGTGACCCACGCGCGCAACCTGTGCGACGACGTTCAATGGTCGCCGATGGACGCGACGCGCACCGAACACGATTACCTGTGCCGGGTGATCGAGATCGCGATCAAGGCCGGTGCTACAACGATCAACATTCCCGACACCGTGGGCTATACCGCGCCGCGCGAAAGCGCCGATCTGATCCGGATGCTGATCGAAAAAGTACCCGGTGCCGACGAGGTAATTTTCGCCACTCATTGCCATAATGACCTTGGCATGGCGACCGCCAACGCGCTGGCCGCGGTCGAAGCGGGCGCGCGGCAGATCGAATGCACCGTCAACGGTCTGGGTGAACGGGCTGGCAATACCGCGCTGGAAGAAGTGGTGATGGCGCTCAAGGTGCGCAACGACATCATGCCCTACCAGACCCGGATCGACACCACCAAGATCATGCATATCTCGCGGCGGGTCGCGACCGTGTCGGGATTCCCGGTGCAGTTCAACAAGGCCATCGTCGGTAAAAACGCCTTTGCCCACGAAAGCGGCATTCACCAGGACGGTATGCTGAAAAACGCGGAAACCTTCGAAATCATGCGTCCCGAAGATGTGGGGATCGCGGGCACTTCACTGCCGCTGGGCAAACATTCCGGCCGCGCCGCGCTGCGCGCCAAGATGAACGAGCTTGGCTTCGATCTGGCTGCCAATCAGTTGAATGACATCTTCGTGCGGTTCAAGGAACTGGCCGATCGCAAGAAGGAAGTCTTTGACGATGATCTGATCGCGCTTGTGCAGGACGAGGTCGTGCAGGGTGGCACGGACGTGCTGCAACTGAAGCGGCTGCGGGTCGTTTGCGGCACCGAGGGCCCGCAGGAAGCCGAACTGACGATGAGTGTCGATGGCGAGGAAAAGACCATCGACGCCACTGGCGACGGCCCGGTCGACGCAGCCTTCAACGCCGTCAAAATGCTGTACCCGCACAATGCAAAGTTGCAGTTGTATCAGGTCCATGCGGTCACCGAAGGCACCGACGCACAGGCCACGGTTTCGGTCCGAATCGAAGAAGACGGCAGAATCGCGACCGGACAATCGGCCGACACGGATACGGTTGTGGCAAGCGTGAAAGCCTATATACACGCCCTTAACAGATTGATCGTAAGACGTGAAAAAACATCGCCTGGTGGAGACCGCCGGGAGATTAACTACAAAGACGTTCATTGATCCAATCGCGATGCATCCATTAGACAGCCCCGGGGTTCTCCCGGGGCTTCTTTTTTAACCCTTTGGTATATATTTTCGTTCCCCTGTTTCCGGAAATGCTATTATCTCTCTGATTTTGAGTGGGCTTGGACGCCTTTCCGGACCTTTCACCAGGTCTTGGAATGCTGCGCCAGGCTTTTGTGTTGCTGCTATTAGGAGTGAAAAGCGGTGTTCCAGCGATTCAACTTCGGCGAATATCGCTCCTTGCCCGTGCCGGCCCGTTTCGGGCGGCGGGAGAAGACGTCGAATACGGTCCTGTTGATCCTGATCGGTTTTGCGGTTTACTCGATAATCACTAACGCGCTGCTGAGCGCGCCGGTTTCGACCGCTTTGTCAGTGGCTGGATTGGTTGGACTTGCTGTTTCGGGACTGCTGAGCCGCGTCGGCCTCCATACCGCCGGGCGGGTTCTGATGCTGCTGATTTCCAACCTGCTGCTGTTTGTATCCTGCTATTTCGAAGACCCGGTCGGCAATGCTTCGTTGATCATGCTGGCCTTTGTCGGCCTTCCTTTCATCGTTTTTTCCTGGCGCGAGAACCAGAAAGTCGTGATGGGCCTGTCGGTCCTGCCGTTGATCCTGTGGAACATTCTGCTCATTACCAATTATGGCAACGGTGCCTATGTCGAGATTGATGTTGAGACGTCAAAGGCCTTTTCCTACTGGCATTCCTTCTTGGTGTTTGTCTTCCTCGCGCTGGAATTCGGCTATTTCGATTTCGTGACGCATCGCTATTACGAGGCGTTGCGCCAATCTCTGAGCGCAGAGAAAAAGGCGGGCCGGGCCAAGACCGCGTTCTTGTCATCAATGAACAATGAACTGCAGACACCGCTGAACACCATTATTGGCGGCGCAGAGCTGTTGCGCAACCATCCCGATGCGACCGCGGACACGCTCAGGCTGGCGACCTATATCGGCCAAGCCGGACAGGACATCCTGTCCCTGATGGAAAAAAGCTTGTCCTACGCCAGTATCAGCGGCGGCGAGGTTAATGTCACGCTGCGGCACGAAGATCCAATGGAATTGATCTCTTCGGTTCTTGACCAGTCCAAGGACCTCGTCCAATCGAAAAATATCCATATCGATACCACGCGGACCTGTTTCGATCTGGTATTGGCCGATAGCCGGATGTTTAAGGAAGCGCTTTCTCAACTAGTTGACAACGCAGCAAAATATTCGCCGGAAAATGGCAAAATCCGGATCGTTGTAGCTCATGGGCTGGACCACAAATTGCGCATTTCGGTCAAGGATAACGGCCCCGGCATCCCGCGGAACAAACGAGAGAAGGTGTTTTTACCCTTCGAACGTCTGGAACAATCTCTGGGGACGGAACCGGGCGGTGGCATTGGCCTGACCATCGCCAAAGCCTATGTCGAAGCAATGTCGGGCGATATCGGAATCAGCAGCTGTGCAGATGGCGGCGCCCATGTCTGGGTCGAGCTGCCGATTGCTGACAATTAGTCGCTTTTCCGCAATGAAACGAAGCGCCACGGCGCTGGCCGTGCCTGATACCGGCGGTCGCCTGAAAAAAAATGCGGATTTGACGTTTAACTAGAGTTACACAAACAATCAGCCGCGCGACGCGATGGTAACGCGAACCAACAGGAGGCAAGCAAGACGTGTTCGAGCGCTTTGATAACGGTACGCTTCGGTTCTATCCGCAACCGGCCAGGAACCGACGCCAGGTTCGCGCCGCGTTCAACATTGCCATCAGTATCGCGATCATTGCCTTCATCGAAATGCTGACCCTGTTCGTAGCGGGCGCATATATGACGGCGATTGGCAGCCTCTTGGTCTTGATCGGCGCGGTGGCCGGGGTTTTCCTGCATCGCCGTGGCCGGCACCTGAGTGCACGTTTGATACTGCTTAGCATGCTCAATCTCGGCGCCTTACTGGGCAGTTTGACCATCCATCCCGACAGCAACTACTGGTATCATTTCTATCTTTATGTCGGTTTGCCTTTCCTGGTCCTGTCGTGGCGTGACAACAGGGCGCTGGTCCTGGCCTTCGCCATCCTGCCGATCATCTGCTGGCTGATCCTGCAGGCGACCAATTTCGGCAATCTGGCCTATGTCGAAGTTGGGCAAGATCAGGCAGTCGCTTATCGCTATGTCTATGCGGCCTATACGGTGATTTTCGTGTTGCTGGATTTCACTCTCTATAACTGGATCGCACAGCGATACGATCTGGCCCTGCGCAAGGCTCTGCGCGCAGAAAAGAAAGCGGGGCGCTCTAAGACCGCCTTTCTGTCTTCGATGAGTCACGAAATACGGACGCCGCTGAATGCGGTCATCGGAGCGTCGGAACTGTTGCAGAACCACCCCGATGCGCCGCCTGAAATCCGGCGCACCGCCGAAGCGATTTGCAGCGCCGGGCTGGATATTCTGGCGCAGACCGAGCGCACCACCGCTCTTACACGCCTGCTGTCCGGATCGGTGCAAGCCGTGCCGCAGGAGGTCAATCCGAACTACCATGTCGGACAGGCCATCGAAAGATTACAAGACGACATTGCACTGAAAGAAATCAAGGTAAAGATCATCAAGGCCGAGGGGATCCGTGTCCTTGCCGATCCCGCCATGCTGACCGAAGCCCTGTTCCATCTGATCGACCGCGCAATTAGCAACGCGACACAGGGTGGACAGATCAGGATTGAGCTGATCTCTGGCGACAAAATCATGCGGCTTTCGGTCAGCGATAATGGCCCAAACATACCGGTACGCGAACGCGAAAACCTTTTCCGGTTCGACGAACCGCTTGATACGAGCTTCAATCTCGGGGCGGACAGCCGGATAGGGATGGCAATTGCAGGCGCTTATGCAAAGGCGATGAACGGTCGCATCGGTGTCGGCACCGGTAAACGGCACGCTGACAGTTGTGAATTGTGGATTGATCTGCCGATCGCCGGGCAGGTCAGAATCTCTCCAGCAGCCGCTTGAGATAATCCAGCTCTTCGCGCGATCTGGCCCCTTCGCCGGACCGACGGCGGATTTCGTCCAGTAATTCACGCGCCCGGCGATAGACATCTTCGCCCTGAAGCAGGTCCTGATCGCCCCCCAGCGCCCCGCCGGTCCCCGGGCTGCGGCCCAGCGGATCGCGTTCTGCCGACCGGGCATTGCCCTGTGCCTGACCCTGTCCGCCCTGACGTTCCTGTTCAGCTTCGGCCAGTGCTTCACCCAGATTGCGGATCCCTTCGCGTAAGGCGTTCATCGCTTCGGCCTGTTGGTCAATCGCACCGGCCAAATCGTCCTGACGCAGCGCATCCTCGGCCCCGCGCATGGCGCGGTCGGCCTGTTCCAAGGCGTCGCGGGCGGCCTGCCCCGCCTGAGTGTCCTGTCCCGGAAGGTTGCCGCGCTGGCGGTTCAATTCTTCGCGCAGATCGTTCTGCCGTTCGGCCAGGCTGCGTTCCCCAGGCTGGCCGGTTTCACCTTGCTGACCGTCGCCCTGACCGTCATGTGACTGTCCCTGTCCTTCGCCGCCGTTGCGGCCCTGATTGTTCTGCGACTGGCCCTGATTGGCACCGGGATTGAATTGCTCTTGCAGATCGCGGAACGACTGATCCGACAGGCCCTGCTGATCGCGCAGGGTTTCAGCCAGATTGTCCATCGTCTGCTGCCCGGGCGAAGGTTGCCCTTCGCCACCCTGCGTCACCCGCATGTTTTCCATCAACTGTTGCAGCTCTTCCAGCGCCTGCTGCGCTTCTGCCATGCGGCCTTGTTCCATCAGGTCCTGAATCCGGTCCATCATGCGTTGCAGATCATTCATATCCATCTGCATGGATTGTTGGTTCTCGGCGCTGTCGAAATTTTCGTTCTGTTGTTGCTGTTGCTGCGCCTGACGCGATAATTGCCGCATGTAATCCTGTGTCGCGTCGCGCAATTCCTGCATCAGTTCGGCTATTTCGTTTTCGCTGGCGCCGCGCTTCATCGCCTCGTTCAGCCGTTCCTGCGCCTGCTGCATACGTTCGCGTGCGTCGTCGATATCGCCATCTTCCAACTGCACCGCCAGATTCCACAGCGCCTGCGCGATCTCATCGCGCTGTTCGGCGCTGATCCCGGCTTTGGCAAAACCTTCCAGTCGGCGCAGGATCACCCTGAATTGCAGATAAGTTGCCTCGGACCGGAACAACCGGTCTTCGGGTTTCCATGAAACAGCCCGCAGCACCTGCCCCACCCGTGCGGCATTGTCGCGGTTCCATAGCAGATCGCGGCGCTGTTCGATGACGGCCGCGGCCAGCGGATCGAAAAACCGCCGCCCCGGCAGAACCATCGTGACAGGCTGCGCAAAACCAGTCTGCCCGGCGGCATCGGTCACTTGCAAGCTGACGGTCACTGGCAGATTGGCCCAGGGATGTTGCGAAAAATCGTCGATCAGGTTTTCGCTGAACTCCGCCCGGCTACCGGTGATCGGCAGCGTCAGGTCCCTTTCGATCGCTGGGCGCGATTCGGGATCGAGCGCCAACCCGTAACGCCGGTCGAGAGCGCCAATATCCAAGTCGATTCGCGCCTGGCCGGACTCCACCCCGTAATCATCCTCTGCCCGGTAAGGCAGGCTCATCCGCCCATCGAACGACGTCTCGGACGGACCGGTCAGCGCCACGCTGGGCACAGCATCCGGCAACAGGGCGACATCCCAGGACCGGCCGCCGGTGCCGTTGATATCCAACCGGCCACCCTGCGCGACGGTAAATTGCTGTTCGGGGTCCGAGGCAGGCGGCACTTCACCGCGGCGCCCCGACACGGTTTCGGCCAGGGTCAAACGGCCGACAGCACCATAAAAGCGCAGGATGATGCGGCTGCCCTGCGGAATATCCAGCGATTCGCCGGTCTGATCCGGCAGGTACAGAACCGGCAACCCGGTATAGCTTGGCGGTTCGATCCAGCCTTCCCAGGACGGTCCAGCCGCCAGAGCCGCGCCACCCGGGGACAGCGTGCCGCCTTCGCCCACCCGGTCCAGCGACCCGAAAAGTATCCCGACCGCAATCCCCATCAAGGCGACATAGCGCAACGCGAAAGGATCGTTGCGTGACACCTTGAGATCCGGCCGCACCGCGCGCGCCTCGCTCAGCCGCGCTGTCATGCGCGCCTGATGGGCCTGCCACAACGCCCGGGACGCAGGATCACCGATACCGATGGCCTGCGCGTCGTGAACCGCTTGCAGGGGCCGCCCGGCCAGTGTGGCATCCAGCCGCGCTACCGCGTCGGCGCGCCGCGGCCAGCGGAATGTCCACAGCCCATACAGGCCGGCCAAGATCAGCGCCAGCGCGGCCACAATTACCACGGCCCAGACCAGTTCCACCGCCATTGACTGCTGCAGACCCAGCATCAGCAGCGCCAGACAGACCATTGCGATGCTCCACAACGGCCAAAAGGCGCGGGTCGCACGTTCAGCGATCAACCCAGCCCAGGTCAGTCGCAGCGGCCAGCGGATAGTGGTTTCAAACGCGCGTTCGGGTGTCGCCATACCTGATCCCAACGGCCATACGCGGGGATCGCGCTACAGCCATTCGGGAATGGTATCTCGATTTATCATTTCGTCAAAGGTCGGACGTGCGCGAATAACCGCAAATTGATCTTCATGCACCAAAACTTCTGGGATCAGAGGCCGGGTATTGTATTCGCTGGCCATCACCGCACCGTAAGCCCCGGCCGAGCGGAAGGCGACCAGATCGCCAGCCGCCAGCGGCGGCATCATCCGCTGCTTGGCGAAGGTATCTCCGGATTCGCAAACCGGACCGACGATATCATAGGGGCGTTGTTCGACCCCGGCATCCGGTTCGATCACCGGGATGATATCATGATGCGCCTCATACATCGCCGGACGGACCAGATCGTTCATCGCCCCATCAAGGATCAGAAAATCGCGGCCCTCGCCGGATTTCATGTAAATCACCTTGGACACCATGATCCCGGCATTGCCCGCGATCAGCCGCCCCGGTTCGATTTCGATTTCGCAGCCAAGATCGCCCAGTTCTTCGCGGATCATCGCACCATATTCTATTGGCAGAGGAGGCGCTTCGTTCGAACGCGTGTAGGGAATTCCCAAACCACCCCCCAGATCGAGACGGTCGATACCATGGCCATCGGCGCGCAGGGTCCGGGTCAGGTCGGCCACTTTGCGATAGGCTTGCCGGAATGGCTCCAGTTCGGTCAGCTGGCTGCCGATATGCACATCGATACCGACCACTTTCAGCCCCGGCAGACGCGCAGCGTGGGCATAGACCGCGCGTGCGCGTGCGATCGGGATGCCGAATTTGTTTTCGCTCTTGCCGGTGGCGATCTTGGCATGGGTCTTGGCATCCACATCCGGATTGACCCGCACCGTCACCGGCGCAACAACGCCCATCGCGGTGGCGACCTCGTTCAGCACCTCCATTTCGGGTTCGGATTCCAGATTGAACTGCCGAATGCCCCCCGCCAGCGCGGCGCGCATTTCATCGCGGGTCTTGCCAACGCCGGAGAACACGATTTTGTCCCCCGGTACACCGGCTGCGATCGCGCGGGCGTATTCGCCGCCCGAAACCACGTCCATCCCCGCGCCCGCTTGCGCCAGCGTGGTCAGTATCGCCTGATTGCTGGCCGCCTTCATCGCGTAGCAGACCACATGGTCCATCCCGGCCAGCGCCTCGTCGAACAGCCGGAAATGGCGCAACAGCGTGGCGGTGGAATAACAATAGAACGGCGTGCCGACCTGAGCGGCAATCTCGGCCACCGGTACATTCTCGGCGTATAGCGCCCCGTCTTTATACAGGAAATGATCCATTTCACCCGCCCTTTGCTTGCGTCTCATGCCTCTTAGCCAGAGCCGCGCCGCAATTCAATTGATCAAAAGGCACGCCCCTGGTGTGCCCATAGCTGTTTCGCCTCCGGCAGGCACATATACATCAGCGTGAAACGGGCGCCCCAATCCCCTTCTTCTGTTCAAAAATATCCCGGGGGTTTGGGGGCTGGCCCCCAATGGGCGTCTCACACCGGACGGGTGCGCAGGAAGAGGTAAAGCGGCAGTCCGCAACTGACCCCGATCAGGAAGGTTGCCGGGACGGCCAGCAGCGCCGACCAGTTGCGGCGAATGCTGACCTCAGCGAAAATCCACAGGGTCAGGGCGATGGCGGTGATGGTCAGGTCCCAAAACAGACCCGCCACAGCGCCATTGGCCTGCCAGGCCGCGATCAACGCCGCAAGATCAAGGCCGTTTTGTCGCAGCCAGGGCAGCAGCAGCGCCAGCGGATGCACCGCCCCCCAGATCGCCAGTATCAGATATCCCAGTCGCAGCGGCGACATCAGAGCACGACCCCAATCGTGGCTTCGCCGCTGATTGTGATGCCGGGTTGAGACGTTTTCGGCGCCGGCGCCGTCGGTTCACCATCGGCCCCGCAACCGGCCAGAGCCAACAACGCAATCACGATCAGGACAGGTTTCATTCCAGCACCTTTTTCCAACGCTTGATCTGCACCAGCACCTGTGCCGGGGCAGTACCGCCATAGGACATGCGCGAGGCGACGGAATTATCAACCCCGAGCACGTCAAATACGGCAGCGGTGATCGCGCCATGCACCGATTTCATATCCTCAAGCGTCAGGTCAGGCAGGTCGCAACCCCTGGATTCGGCCAGCGCCACCAGCGATCCGGTGACGTGATGGGCATCGCGGAATGGCATGTTCAGCGTCCGCACCAGCCAGTCGGCCAGATCGGTCGCGGTGGAAAAACCCGATCCCGCGGCGGCGGCCAATGCATCGCGATTTCCGGTCATGTCGCTGACCATTCCGGTCATTGCGGCCAGTGCCAGCATCAGGTTGTCGGCGGCGTCGAACACCTGTTCCTTATCTTCCTGCATGTCCTTGGAATAGGCCAGGGGCAGCCCCTTCATCACCGTCATCAGCGCCACGTTGGCCCCGAAGATGCGGCCGATCTTGGCACGCAGAAGCTCCGCCGCATCCGGATTGCGTTTCTGTGGCATGATCGAGGACCCGGTCGACCATTTGTCCGACATGGTAACGAAGCGGAACTGGGCCGAGGACCAGATCACCAGTTCCTCGGCAAAGCGTGACAGGTGCATGGCGCAGATTGAGGCGCTGGCGAGGAAATCCAAAGCGAAGTCGCGATCCGCCACCGCGTCCAGCGAATTGGCACTGGGCCGGTCAAACCCTAAGGCAGCGGCAGTCATATGGCGGTCGATCGGGAAAGAGGTCCCGGCCAGCGCCGCAGCACCCAGCGGGCATTCATTCATCCGCGTGCGGGCATCCTGAAAACGGGACAGGTCGCGGCCGAACATTTCCACATAGGCCATCATATGATGACCCCAGGTCACTGGCTGTGCGGTCTGCAAATGGGTAAATCCGGGCATCACCCAATCGCAGCCAATCTCGGCCTGACCGATCAGCGCGGCGATCAGCGCCCTGATCCCCTCGATTGCGGCGTCGATCTGATCGCGGACCCAGAGTTTGAAATCGGTCGCGACCTGATCGTTGCGCGACCGCGCGGTGTGCAGCCGGCCCGCCGGTTCGCCGATGATCTGCTTCAGCCGCGCCTCGACATTCATGTGAATATCTTCCAACGCGGTGGAAAATTCGAATGTGCCGGTCTCGATCTCTGACAAGACCGTGAGCAGCCCTTCCCGAATGGTGTCGGCATCGCTATCAGTTATGATGCCCGTCGCCGCCAGCATGGCGGCATGGGCCCTTGAACCCGCGATATCCTGCGCTGCCATGCGCTGGTCGTACCCGATAGAGGCATTGATCGCCTCCATGATCGCGTCCGGACCGGCGGCAAAGCGGCCGCCCCACATCTGGTTCGAGGAAGTGTCACTCATGTCTGCCCCTTGGGAGGTTATATGCGCAAAATCGTTTCACTGGTCCTTTATACGGCCTTTCTGCTTGGTGCAAATGGCGCGCTGGCGGCGGACACCGCCGCGCTGTCGGCGCTGCGCCAGGGCGACATGAAGAAAATGAATTTCCACAGCACGCCAAAACCGCTGCCGGATGTGGGATTCATGTCGGAAACCGGTGCAGAGGCCCGGCTGCAGGATTATCAAGGCAAGTATGTCTTGGTGAATTTCTGGGCTACCTGGTGCGCGCCCTGCCGGGCCGAAATGCCGATGCTGGACGCATTGCAGGCAAGCTATGGCGGTGATCGCTTCGAGGTTGTCACCATCGCCACCGGTCACAATCCGCCGCCGGCCATGAAGAAATTCTTTGCCGATGCCGGGGTTGAAAACCTGCCCCTGCACCGCGATCCCAAGCAGATGCTGGCGCGCGGCATGGCCGTGATGGGATTGCCAGTTTCGGTGTTGCTTGATCCTGAGGGACGCGAAATCGGCCGTTTGATGGGCGATGCGGACTGGAGCGGTACCGAGGCGCGGGCACTAATCGAAGCGCTGATCGCCAGTGAAAGTTGACCGATCTGGCATCGCGACCGCAGGTGTTTCGCGATGCCTTGGTAGAAAAAATGGAGATTTGAGTCTGAAAAACATTCAAATTTTAATTTTAAGGCACCATTAGAACCTTTGCCGCACGGTACCCCTGCCTAGCATCAGAAGGGGGTGACTATGTCGGATAGAAGATTCGGGGAAATGGCAGACGTTCCGGACGGGCAGGACAGCGCGCTGTCCTATGCCGTGTTTGAACGTGACCGCAACGTGTTGGAAATGGTCAAGAATGCCCTGCGCCATAACGAAGCGGCGCTGGCATTTCAGCCCGTGGTCGAGGCGGGCGACACCGGTCGAATCGCCTTCTACGAAGGGCTGATGCGGATCTTCGATGACACCAAAAGGGTCATTCCGGCCCGCGAATTCATGGACCATGTCGAAGACACCGAAGTCGGGCGGCTGATCGATTGCGTTGCGCTGGAACAGGGGCTGCAAACCCTGGCCGATCACCCGCATGTCCGTCTTTCCGTCAATATGTCGCTCCGTTCGGCGGGCTATCCGCGCTGGATGGAAAGTCTGGAGCGCGGGTTGGCCCGGGATGCCACGGTTGGGGAACGGCTGATCCTGGAAATCAGCGAAGCCTCGGCGATGATGGTGCCGGAATTGGTAACCCCGTTCATGGATCATGTACGGGGTAAGAATGTCGCTTTCGCGCTGGATAATTTCGGTGCCGGGATCACGTCACTCAGCCATCTGCGCGACTTCAGTTTCGACATCCTGAAAATCCACGGCGGGTTCAGCCGGTCGATCCACCGGACCCCCGACAATCAGGTATTGGTGTCGGGGTTGCGGATGATCGCGGAACATTTCGAGATGCTGACCGTCGCCTGCGGCGTCGAAACCCGCGAAGAAGCGCTGTGGCTGTCCGATCATGGAATCGACTGCCTGCAAGGGCATCTGTTCGGCGTTCCGCGGGTCAATATGGTCTGGCAAGAAGAGCAAATAAGGGCAGGATAACCACCAATTCCTGCGATACGGTACTTTCGCCCGGTTGCCGCAACGCGGCGAATAATTTATGACGAAGCGGAAGGCGATGAGTCATGGGTCCGCGACAACCGCTCGGCCCTCGGGCTCCTCGATCCTGAAATTGGTGGAGGATACTATGACCAATGTTGTAATCGTTTCCGCGGCCCGGACGGCTGTCGGTTCGTTCACAGGCTCTTTTGCAAATACACCCGCCCATGATTTGGGCGCTGCTGTTCTGGAAGCCATTGTCGCCCGCGCTGGCATCGACAAATCGGACGTGTCCGAAACGATCCTTGGTCAGGTTCTGACCGCTGGTCAGGGTCAGAACCCCGCCCGTCAGGCGCATATCAATGCCGGACTGCCGATCGAAAGCGCGGCATGGGGCATCAACCAGGTGTGCGGTTCGGGCCTGCGTGCCGTCGCTCTGGGCGCACAGCACATTCAGCTGGGCGATGCGGCAATCGTCGCCGCCGGCGGTCAGGAAAGCATGTCGCTTTCCCCGCATGTCGCGCATCTGCGCGCCGGGGTGAAAATGGGCGATGTGAAATACATCGATTCGATGATCCGCGATGGATTGTGGGACGCCTTCAACGGCTACCATATGGGTCAGACGGCGGAAAACGTCGCTGAACAGTGGCAGATCAGCCGCGACATGCAGGATGAATTCGCCGTTGCGTCGCAGCACAAAGCCGAAGCGGCTCAGAAAGCTGGCAAATTCGACGACGAGGTGATCGCCTTCACCATCAAGACCCGCAAGGGCGACATCGTGGTCGATAAGGATGAATACATCCGCTACGGCGCCACCATGGAAGCGATGCAGAAACTGCGCCCCGCCTTCACCAAGGATGGATCGGTCACCGCCGCGAACGCATCCGGTTTGAATGATGGTGCCGCCGCCGTGCTGCTGATGAGCGCCGAAGAGGCCGAAAAGCGCGGGCTGGAACCGCTGGCGCGGATCGCCTCCTACGCCACTGCAGGGGTAGACCCGTCGATCATGGGCGTCGGTCCGATTGCCGCGTCGCGCAAGGCGCTGGACAAGGCGGGCTGGGCCGCGGGCGATCTGGATCTGGTCGAAGCCAACGAAGCCTTCGCCGCTCAGGCCTGCGCGGTGAACAAGGACATGGGCTGGGACCCGTCGATCGTTAACGTGAACGGTGGCGCCATCGCCATCGGCCACCCGATCGGCGCGTCGGGCTGTCGTATCCTGAACACCCTGCTGTTCGAAATGAAGCGGCGCGAGGCGAATAAAGGCCTCGCAACGCTTTGCATCGGTGGCGGCATGGGCGTGGCCATGTGTCTGGAACGCCCATAAGCAGGCGCTGCCAGATGCGACGACATATCAAGGGGCGCCATCTGGTGCCCCTTTTTCTTAGACATAATGCCGCAACTGCAAAAAAGTGGCCGAAAGACCAAATTTCAACGCGTAATAATATTGCGCAAACTTTCACATCAAAGTAACAGTGTTACCAACACGTATTGCCAGACTGGAGGACACCCATGGCTCGAATCGCACTCGTCACCGGCGGATCACGCGGCATCGGCGCAGCTATTTCCAAAGCGCTGAAGGCCGAAGGATATGATGTTGCCGCAACCTATGCCGGCAACGATGAGGCCGCCGCCAAGTTCACCGAAGAAACCGGGATCAAGACCTACAAGTGGAACGTGGCCAATTACGAGGAATCGACGGCAGGCATCGCCAAGGTCGAAGCCGATCTGGGCCCGATCGACGTGGTCGTTGCCAATGCCGGCATCACCCGCGACGCGCCGTTCCACAAAATGACCCCGCAACAGTGGTCCGAGGTAATCGACACCAACCTGACCGGCGTGTTCAACACCGTTCACCCGATCTGGCCCGGCATGCGCGAACGCAAATTCGGCCGTGTCATCGTGATCAGCTCGATCAACGGTCAGAAGGGTCAGTTCGCTCAGGTGAACTATGCCGCGACCAAGGCGGGCGATTTGGGCATCGTGAAATCGCTGGCGCAAGAAGGCGCGCGCGCAGGCATCACCGCCAATGCGATCTGCCCCGGCTATATCGCCACCGAAATGGTGATGGCGGTGCCGGAAAAGGTCCGCGATTCGATTATCGCTCAGATCCCGACCGGCCGTCTGGGTGAACCCGAAGAAATCGCACGTTGCGTGGTCTTTCTGGCCTCGGACGATGCCGGTTTCATCAACGGATCGACCATTTCGGCCAATGGCGGGCAGTTCTTCGTCTAAGCCCTGCCGATCTGAAAAAAACCAAGGGCCGGTCGAGCGACCGGCCCTTTTTCATGCCGTAAGTCCGGGAATGGTCAGCGGCACGGTTCCGTAAGGCCGTTTGTGGCCAGCGGAACGGAAGGACGTGTAAACAGCCATCCGAACAAAGCGCCAAACGCCTTGGCGCGTTCGGCATGGGCAGTGGCATAGGCGTTTGCAACACGGGTGTTTTGAGCGGTTTCGATCATGGCGGCCTCTATGGATAAGAGTTTTTGAACTGCTTACAATCTGAACCTCACCGTTACGACTCACAAACGAGACTTTTCACACCTTCAATTAAGCTGTACTTAAGTGAAATGTCGGATCAATTACCCCCTTTAACAGCTCTGCGCGCCTTCGAATCCGCCGCGCGGCATATGTCCTTTGCCAAGGCCGCAGAGGAATTGCATGTGACCCCTGCGGCGCTGTCCTTTCAGATCAAAGCGCTGGAACAGCATCTCGGGGCGCCGCTGTTCGTCCGTTTGAACCGGGCGGTAAAACTGACCGAAGCGGGCAAAACGCTGGCCCCCGGCGCATCTGACGGGTTTCAGGCCCTGACCGCCGCTTGGCGCGCCACCAGACGGCTACAGGATCACACGACGCTGACCGTCACCGCAGGACCCGCCATGACAGCGAAATGGCTGGCGCCACGGCTGTATGATTTCGCCCGGGCCCATCCGGACATCGAACTGCGCCTTGCCGCCTCGCTTCGTATGGTCGATCTGGAACGGGATGCGGTCGATGTCGCCATCCGCTTTGGCTATGGCGCAGATGACGGGCTCTATTCGGTTCCAGTGCGCAAGGAATGGCTAACCCCGGTGATGTCACCGGAATTGGCGGAAAAGTATCGCACACCGGAAAGCCTGAAAGATGCCCCTCTGATTTTCGACGATTCGATTGCGTTTCTGACCCCGCCCTGCGATTGGCCAACATGGTTCCGGGCGATGGGCATAAAATTTACGCCCAGCCGCGGTGCTCATTTTTCCAATGCCGACCACGCCATCGACGCGGCAGCGACGGGGGCCGGTGTGGCTCTGGGGCGCCGCCCGATGATCATCAAGGACCTGTTGGAGGGCCGTCTGGTTGCCCCGTTCAAGGTGGCCATCGAAACCCAGGCGCGGTTTCGCTTTGTCTGCCTGCCCGGGGCGGAAACCCGGCCCCAGATCGCCGCCTTCCGTGACTGGTTCCTTGCCGAAATCGAAAAAACTGCGCATATCTCGGACGGTTTCAGCATCATTCCGGTCGAGGATATTCCCCCAGCATGACAAGCAAGCACGCCACCGCGATCGGGTTTATTGCCGTGCTTTTATGGGCATTGCTGGCGCTGTTTACCGTCGGCACCGCGCCAGCGCCGCCGCTGTTGCTGAATGCGATCTGCTTTACCGTTGGCGGGGTGTTGGGGCTGATCTGGACGATTGCCAGCGGCAGCCTGTACCGGCTGAAAACGGTTCCGCTCAGGGTGTACGGGTTTGGCACACTGGGGCTGTTCGGCTATCACGCGCTTTATTTCAGCGCGCTGCGTCTGGCACCACCGGCACAGGCCGGGCTGATTGCCTATCTTTGGCCGCTTCTGATCGTTCTGTTTTCCGGGCTTCTGCCCGGCGAGAGGCTGAAGCCGGGGCATTTTCTGGGAGGAATACTGGGATTTCTCGGCGCAGCGCTGATCATTGGCGGAGGCGGCGCGGGCTTTGATGCCGCCGCCCTGCCCGGCTATCTGCTGGCTTTGGCATGCGCATTCACCTGGTCGGGCTATTCGGTATTGTCGCGCCGCATCGGGGCTGCTCCGACCGAATCTGTCGCGGTGTTCTGCATCGCAACCGCGATCCTGTCGGCGGGGCTGCATCTGGCGCTGGAAACTACTGTCTGGCCGCAGGGCGTCGTCGGCTGGGGATCGGCGCTGGCTTTGGGGTTGGGGCCGGTCGGCCTGGCGTTTTATGTCTGGGATATCGGGGTGAAACGCGGCGATATTCAGCTACTTGGCGTTTCGTCCTATGCAGCACCGTTGTTGTCGACAGTGGTGCTGGTGGTGTTTGGTGCCGCCGCCCCAAGTTGGACATTGGGACTGGCAGCTTTGCTCATCACCGGCGGCGCAGCCTTGGCTGCGCGCGCCAGCCTGTCGAATTGATCAGACCAATTCCGAACTCAGCCGTTCGATTTCTTCCTTAAGTCGCAGTTTCTGTTTCTTCATCGCAGAGATTTCCGCATCAGGCATTCCCGGCGCGCGCTGCGCGTCTTCGACCTGTTGCGAGAGGGTGAGGTGTTTCTTCTTCAGTTCTTCAATATGCGAACTCAAGGGCATAGGCAGTCTCCTCTCTGTGAAAGTAATATGACAAGTGCATCACAACTTTTTCGTTCTGTCACGCCGCGACGCAGCAAGAAGCGGAAAAATGCCTGCCCTCCACCAAAATTATTTGGGAAACGCCAAAGCTGCCCCCTCTCGCAGCACTGCCTGAATATCGGAAGTATAGCTTTCCTGATCGCTGGTATGGGTATCGCCTTCGTGCATCACGATAGCGGCGTGTAGGCGAAAGGCGGCCCGCCCCCCCTTTCGACCCCGGATCAGGAACAGTTGTGATTCCCTGCCCCGGCGCGGCAGCAGTGGTAAAAGCTGCAGACTGCCCAGCCGCGCCTGCATCGCGCAGAGCAATTCAGGCAAACGTTCGACGCGCTGAATAAAACTGACATAGCCTTTGGGCCTGACCCGCTTGGCAGCAACTTCGACCCAATCGGCCAACGGCGTTTCACCACCCAAAGCGATATCCCGCCCGGGATCCGCCGCCGAGACTGACGTTTCACGCTGAAAATAGGGTGGGTTGGCGAAAACATGGTCAAATTGACGGTTGCGCAAATCGGTTGGCAATTGGGTCAGGTCGGCCTGGACCACATCGAAAGCGGCAGACGCTTCGGTCGCATTGCGGCGTGCCAGCGCGGCATAAGCGGGCTGAATCTCCAGCCCAGTCGCTCGCATGTCCGGCACGCGCGCCAACAGACACAAGGACGCCACCCCAACCCCACAACCCAGTTCCAGCGCGCTTTGCCCCGGTTCACCCGGTATCGACGCAGCCAACAGAACCGGATCGACACCGGCGCGATACCCCCGCGCCGGTTGCCAGGCCGAAACACGCCCATCCAGAAATTGAGTATGGGTCAGTTCATCCATCCAAAGCGATTCCATTATCCCTCAAAACGCCCTGGGCCAATGACAGGTCTTCATCCCGAACCATCAGCCGACGCGGCAAAATGCCGATGCTGCCTTCGAGAACGCTCATATTTACGTCCATTTCAAACCAGTCTATACCCTCGCCCTGAAGCAGGGCCTTGGCGAAAGCGATCGACGTCGGATCGGTGGTGCGGAGAAGCTGTTTCATAATGGGAAATATGGGCATAGCGGCAGATTTGTCGAGCCATGTACGAGGTTGTGATGAACTTGCACCAGGCATCCAGCAAACCACATGAGCTTCTGGCGGCGCATCTTGAAGCCAAGATGCAGGCCGTGAACGTCCTGATTCATGACCGGATGGCATCCGAGCACGCACCACGCATCCCAGAGGTGACGGCACATCTGGTCGATGCAGGCGGCAAACGTCTGCGCCCGATGCTGACCTTGGCCGCGGCTGAATTGTGCGGGTATCAAGGGCCGTTCGACGTGCATCTGGCCGCAACGGTGGAATTCATCCACACCGCCACCCTGCTGCATGACGATGTGGTGGATGAAAGCGGCCAACGCCGGGGCCGCCCCACCGCCAACCTGCTTTGGGATAATAAATCCAGCGTTCTGGTCGGTGATTACCTGTTTTCGCGCGCGTTTCAGTTGATGGTGGAACCGGGCAACCTGCGGGTTCTCGATATCCTGTCCAATGCTTCGGCCACGATTGCCGAAGGAGAAGTGCTGCAACTGACGGCGGCGCAGGATCTGCGCACCAATGAGGCGATCTATCTTCAGGTGGTGCGCGGCAAGACGGCGGCGCTGTTTTCAGCCGCAACGCAGGTCGGCGGGGTGATCGCCGAAGCACACGAAACCGAAATCAACGCGCTGTACGAATATGGCGACGCGTTGGGCATCGCGTTCCAGATCGTTGACGACCTGCTGGATTATCAGGGCGACAGCAAAGCCACAGGCAAGAATGTGGGCGACGATTTCCGCGAACGCAAACTGACCCTGCCGGTGATCAAGGCGGTGGCCAAGGCAGATGCCGAAGAGCGCGCATTCTGGACTCGGACCATCGAGAAGGGCAAACAGGAAGACGGCGATCTGGATCATGCCCTGGCGCTGCTGAACAAGCATGACGCGCTGCATGACACCCGTCAGGACGCGCTGGACTGGGCCGAAAAGGCCAAGCAGGCGATGGCGAAACTGCCCGATCACAGCCTGCGCCAGTTGCTGATCGATCTGGCCGACTACGTGGTCGCGCGGATCAACTGAGACTGCATTCCTCAACCCACCAATCAGGGTGGCGCAACACGGTTGCGGCATTTGTCGCGGCCTCGGCCGTTTCATAGAGACCGAAACAGGTCGCCCCCGATCCCGACATCCGCGCCAAACGGCACCCTTCGGTAGCGACAATCGCCCGAAGCACATCGCCGATAACGGGCTGCGCCGCGATGGCCGGGGCTTGCAGATCGTTGCGCTGCTGCGCCAGCCAATCGATCAGCGGCTCGAAGCTCAGTTGTGGCGGCAGCGGGTCCATCGGCGGATTGTCCTTGCGTGCCAATCCTTGGAAAACCGCCGCCGTCGGCACTGCCACACCCGGATTGACAAGGACAGCAGGCAGATGAGGCATGTTGTCCAAGACCTTCACGTCTTCGCCGATCCCGCGCATGACAGCGGCCTGTCCGATCAGGCAGGCCGGAATATCGGCCCCCAGAGACAGACCCTGATCGGGGATGCTGCGCCCGGTCAGATCACGGATCGCGGACAGGACGGCCGCAGCATCGGACGATCCGCCGCCAATTCCCGCCGCTGCGGGCAGATGTTTTTCCAGCGCGATTTCCGCATCAACCGCCATCAATCCGGCCGCCCGGAGCACAAGGTTTTGCGCGCCGGCCGGCACACCGTTTGCTTTGGGGCCGGAAACGGTCAGCGACGAGGTGCCTGACAAGCGAAGCTCTAACCGGTCGCCGACATCGGCGAACATTACCAGAGAATCGAGCAGGTGATACCCATCCGATCGCTGCCCGGTTACATGCAGGGTCAGGTTCACCTTTGCCGGGGCAAAGACTTTACTTATCGCCATTCGCCACTTTCAAAGGGGCCGCACCTTCGGCGGCCAACACCGCATCCAGGCCGATTTCAAGTTTCTGGCGAATACGGTCGGGGTCGACTTCGCCCGCGGCATCTTCGTAATCGACGAAGGATAGTGCCCTACGCCATTGGAATTCCGCTTCGCGCTTGCGGCCCACCGCCCAGAGCACATCGCCCAGATGATCGTTCACCACCGGATCGACCGGCATCAGTTCGGCGGCACGTTCCATTTGCGGCACCGCTTCTTCATAGCGGCCCAGCCGGAACAGAACCCAGCCCAGCGAATCAACGATATAGCCGCTGTCGGGTCGCGCCGCGACGGCGCGTTCGATCATGTCCAGCGCCTCGTCCAGCTTGACCTGTTGTTCGACCATCGAATAGCCCAGATAATTCAACACTTGCGGATGTTCCGGGTTCAGTTCCAGCGCGGTTCGGAAATCCTTTTCCGCCCGGTCCCATTCGCCCAGTCGTTCGAAACAGATCGCGCGGGCATAATAGATGAACCATTGGCTGGGATCGGTCCCTTCATGCAGCGCCAGTGCGGCATCATAGGCCGCAACGGCATCTTCGAAACGGTCAAGCTGCCGCATCAGATCACCCAGCGTGACATTCACGATGGCCTGATCGCCGTGGCTCTTGGCCAGTTGTTCCAGAACTTCGACCGCAGCGTCGACACGTCCGGATTTGCGCAACGCCTCTGCCCGGCCCAGTTCGGCGGCATGAAAGGCGGGATTGTCGCGGCTGACCCTCTTATAGGTTTCCACGGCCAGATCATAGCGTTGCAAATCGTCCAGAAGGGACGCGCTCAGCAGGATCGCATCGGTATGATCGGGGCGCAGATATTCGGCAACGCGGGAATACAGCAGCGTATAATCCTGCCCGGTTTCATTGCTCAGCGCGGCAGCAACCGAATAGAACACTTCGGCCACGCCGTCCTTGGGCGATCTGACCATGGTGAAAGGCAGGCTGTCACCCTTGACCAAGGCGGCATGCATGTCGCGCAGCACCGGGTCCAGATCAGAACCAAACAGGCCAATGATCATTTGCGCCGCCTCTTCGCCGCGATCCAGCTGGCTGAGCATTTCCACATGCGCTATCGCGCCGCGACGGGTCACCTGTATAGTGGTGCCGGCGTTTTCTGCAAAAATCGCTTCGGCGGATTCGAAATCACCGACCGAGGCCAGCGCCAGCGCCTTGTGATACAGGGCAAACCCCTTCAATCCGCGTTTTTCAGCAACGTCGTCATAGATTTTCAGCGCCGCCGAAACCTGGCCTTGGCCCATCTTCGCCCAAGCCTGAACCAACCCGTCGACCAGCGGACCGACACTGCGTTCCTGATTGCTGCGCGCGTCGAGCTTGTCGTACCGTTCATGTTCGGCATCGTCGGCCATCAGGATCATTTGCGCGATCTGGCTTTCCGGGCCGAATTCTTCCAGCTTGCGGGCAATCGGAATGGCGCGATCCAGCCGCCCCAGCGACAATTGCGCCTGCGCTGCCGATTCAAGAAGCGCCGGGTTGGACGGGTCACGGGCCAAAGCGCGGGCGTAATATTCTGCGGCGGTTTTGTAATCAGCGGTCATACCGGCCTGTCTGGCAGCCAGATAGGACCCGGCCAGCCCCTGCGCCTGTACCGGGGACACCCCACTGACACCGATGGCAATCGTCAGAACAGCACTTGTCACCCAGTTTTTCATCATACCCTTGGTCCGCATTTATTGATCCTGTTCAAAACAGAGTAACGCGCCCAGCGGCAAAGGCAATCAGGATGGGCGGGAAACCCCGCAAGGTGGGCGGGGAATCACCGAAATGTCAGGCCAGAAGATCGTAAGTATCGCCCTTTCGGTAGCGTGAACGGTTCTAAGTGCGGTTCACAGATACGTTTGGCATCTGCATCCGACATCAAACAATGGCTCTATCCTCCTACATCACAGATCGGCCATCGCACAAAAAAAGGACGCCTAACGGCGTCCTTTTCTTCTCCCTTCTGGCAGGGATCACATATTGGGATAATTCGGCCCGTCGCCGCCCTGCGGGGTGGTCCAGTTGATATTCTGGGCCGGGTCCTTGATATCGCAGGTCTTGCAGTGGACGCAGTTCTGGAAATTGATCACGAATTCCTGTTTGCCGTCCTTTTCCACCACTTCATAGACCCCGGCCGGGCAATAGCGCTGCGCCGGTTCGTCATACATGGGCAGATTGTTGGAAATCGGAACCATCGGGTCCTTCAGCTGCAAATGGCAGGGCTGGCTTTCCTCGTGATTGGTGAAGGAGAAGCTGACATTGGTCAAACGGTCGAAGCTGAGCGTGCCATCCGGTTTCGGATAATCAATCGGCTTGTGGACCGAGGCCGGTTCGGTCGCGGCCGCATCGGTCTTGCCGTGTTTCAGCGTGCCGAGCAGAGAGAACCCCAGCGTGTTGGTCCACATGTCAAACCCGCCAATCGCCAGCGACGCGGTCAGGCCAAATTTCGACCATAGCGGTTTGACGTTGCGGACCTTTTTCAGATCCTTGCCTATCGCGCCCTTGCGAACCTCTTCTTCGTAATCGTGCAATTCGTCCGCTGAGCGCCCGGCCTTGATCGCCTTATGAGCAGCTTCCGCCGCGGCCTTGCCCGACAGCATGGCGTTGTGGTTGCCCTTGATCCGCGGCACATTGACCATGCCGACCGAGCAGCCCAGCAGCGCCACGCCGGGCGCCACCATCTGCGGCATCGACTGATAGCCGCCTTCGGAAATCGCCCGCGCGCCATAGGCGACGCGCTTGCCGCCCTTCAGCAGCTCCGCCACCATCGGGTGATGTTTGAAACGCTGGAATTCCATGTAGGGGAACAGGTGCGGGTTCTTGTAGTTCAGGTGCACCACGAAACCGACATAGACTTGGTTGTTGTCGAGGTGATAGATAAACGACCCGCCACCGGCATTGCTGCCCAAAGGCCAGCCCATCGTGTGGGTCACGGTCCCTTCGCGGTGCTTGGCCGGGTCGATTTCCCAGATTTCCTTCATGCCCAGACCAAATTTTTGCGGCTCTTTGCCGTCGGACAGACCGTAGCGTTCGATCACTTCCTTGGTCAGGCTGCCACGCACGCCTTCGGACAGGAACACGTATTTGCCATGCAGTTCCATCCCCGGCTCATAGCCCGGTCCTTGGGTGCCATCGGGGTTCTTGCCGAATTCGCCCGCGACGACACCCTTGATCGTGCCCTTGTCGCCATAAACCAGTTCGGAACAGGCCATACCGGGGAAGATTTCCACGCCAAGTTCTTCGGCCTGCTCGGCCATCCAGCGGCACACATTCGCCATCGAGACGATGTAATTTCCGTGATTGTTCATTAGCGGCGGCATCGGGAAATTCGGCACCCGAATTTCACCCGCTTCGCCCAGCATGTAAAAATTATCTTCTTTCACCGGCACGTTCAGCGGCGCGCCTTTTTCCTTCCAGTCAGGGATCAGCGCATCGAGCCCGCAAGGGTCCAGAACCGCGCCCGACAGGATATGCGCCCCGACTTCGGAGCCTTTTTCCAGTACGACCACGTCAAGGTCTGCATCCAACTGCTTCAACCGGATCGCTGCTGACAGGCCCGCCGGACCTGCGCCGACAATCACTACGTCATATTCCATCGCTTCCCGTTCGGTTTCCGACATGGATGGTCCTCCTCTGGATCCGGCACGTAATTAAATTTCAAACGTGATTACCGCGCTGCAGCATTGTCCGTCAATCGCGACGAGGCGTTAAAACTGCCTGATCTTAGTAATTATCGCTGACTTCCGGGCTGTCGCCCAGCAAATAACGAGGCCCCTGCCCTTTGTTTCGGGCGCGGTCGTGATCGTTATACAATGCGCATTTGGGCAAAGACAGACAGCCGCACCCAATGCAGCCATCGAGATTGTCGCGCAGCTTTTCCAGCGTCGCTATGCGCTGATCCAGCGCTTGGCGGAACTGTCGTGAAATCTGCCGCCAATCGGCGGGCGTCGGGGCGCGTCCGTTGGGCAGACCGTTGAGCAGGTCGCGGATTTCGGCGATGGAGAAGTCGAATTTCTGCGCAATCATGACAAAGGACAGCCGCCTGATATCGGCCCGTTCGAACCGGCGCTGACCGCCTGCATTGCGCCAGGCGGCAATTAGTCCCTGCGATTCGTAATAGCGTATCGCCGAAACGGCCAGTCCGGTGCGTTCCGCCAATGCCCCGATGGGCAGCCCGGCCTTTTTCCGCAAGCTTCTGTTTTCAGGCAATTCTAAATCCTTGACCTAAAGTTAGGTTTAGAAATTAGCCTGCATCCACATTGAAAATCAACAACAAGGACTTCCCAATGACCGTTCAACTGGAACATGCCAATTTTACAGTCACCGATCCCGAAGCCACGGCAAAATGGCTTTGCGATGTCTTCGGCTGGCACATCCGCTGGCAGGGCACCGCAATAGACGACGGCCATACCATCCATGTCGGATCGGATGACAGCTATGTCGCAGTCTATGCCCCGCCGGTCGCGCCGCAAAAGGCGGCCACGTCGCGGTACCGCACCATAGGCGGGATGAATCACCTCGGCGTGGTGGTCGATGACATCGACGCGATCGAAGCACGGGTGAAGGCCGCCGGCTTCACCCCGATCAACCACGCCGATTACGAACCGGGGCGGCGGTTCTATTTCCTCGATGGCGACGGGATCGAATTCGAGGTGGTCAGCTATGCGTAACGACCGGCCCCGCCAGAGAATTTGGCGATATTTCGCACGGCTACCCGCGCCACCCCCTTGCATTATGCCCATGCATTGGTTCAGGTAATTCAACACGAATTAAAAAACATCAACGGCGGGCGTCCCGCGCCCGCCGTTCTGTCATGGAAAGGGGCCCATGGAAAAGTTACCGATGACCCGCGCGGGGTTCGCTGCACTTGAGGTGGAATTGAAGCACCTGAAATCGGTCGAACGACCGGCCATCATCCGGGCAATCGCCGAAGCGCGAGAGCTGGGTGACCTGTCGGAGAATGCCGAATACCATTCCGCCCGCGAAAAGCAGAGCTTCATCGAAGGCCGGATCAAGGAACTGGAAGGCGTGATTTCACTGGCCGACGTGATTGACCCCGCCGGGCTGAAAGGCGCGATCAAATTCGGCGCGACAGTGACACTGGTCGATGAAGATACCGACGCAGAAAAGGTCTGGCAGATCGTTGGTGAATATGAGGCCAATATCGAAAAGGGCCTGCTGAACATCAAATCGCCCCTCGCCCGCGCCCTGATCGGCAAAGAAGAAGGCGACAGCGTCGAAGTGCGCACCCCCGGTGGGGACCGATCCTACGAAGTGTTGAAGATCGAATTTATCTAATCCTGATTTCAGGGTAGCGAGTGCCCAAACATGGCTGACAAGCAAAACGGCCGCCCGACCACGCCGTTGGGCCTATATGACAAGCCCAGCCGGGCAAAAGTCACGACAATCGAGCTTGTCGCGATCTTGCTCAGCGTGGTCTGGATGGTTGTTGCGGGCTGGTTTTTCATGACGCTTGAAACCCCGATAGAGGTCGAAGGCCCGGACGGATTACGGTTCCTGATGACCCTGCTGGTGATCTTTTTGCCGGTGGCGATGATCTGGGTCGGCGCGACGGCGGCACGGTCCAGCAGGGTGATGCGCGAAGAAAGCGCCCGGCTACAGGCCGCGATCGATGCCATTCGACAGGCTTATGTGGCACAGTCACAGGGCCGCGATCTGGCCAACGAACCCGCTGTGACCCGCAAGCTGGACGAAATAGCGGATGCGCAGCGCAAAACGGAATCCGCGTTGGCGACCTTTACCAGCAGCCGTGATCGTGGCCCGGGTACGATCCGCCCGACCATTCAGTCAGCAGCGACCGAAGACACCGAGAATCAGGCGCCACTGCCACTGGGCACCCCGGCCGACGAAATCGGTCCGCCGCTGTCGCGTGCCGATTTCCTGCGGGCCATGAATTTTCCCGAAACCGCCGAGGACGAAGAAGGGTTCGTCGCGCTGCGCAAGGCGTTGAGGGACCGTCAGGCGGCACAACTGATCCAGGCCAGCCAGGACGTTTTGACCCTGCTCAGCCAGGATGGCATCTATATGGACGATCTGCGCGCAGATCTGGCACGGCCGGAAATCTGGCGCCGGTTCGCCGCCGGGGAACGCGGTCGCACCATTGCCAAGATCGGCGGCATTCACGACCGCAGTTCGCTGGCCCTGACTGCAGGCCGGATGAAGCAGGACCCGATTTTCCGCGACGCGGCGCATCATTTCCTGCGCCGCTTTGACAAGATGTTTCAGGATTTCGAACAGGCCGCGTCGGATACCGAGATTTCCGAAATGTCTGAAACCCGCACCGCCCGCGCCTTCATGTTGTTGGGTCGGGTTGCCGGAATTTTTGACTGAGCGAAAAACATAACTGAGCGAAAAAATCGTTCTGCTGTTTGCATCCCGGGCCAGTCGCAGTTACGACTGACATTCTTCACATATTAAGCGTCATAGCCAATGCCATCTTCACATCCCCGCACGCCTTACTGGCAAGGTTTCCGCGATGGCCTGCCTTTCCTGCTGGTCATCGCTCCGTTCGGACTGCTGTTTGGCGTTGTCGCCACCGAAGCCGGGCTGAGCGTGTTCGAAACGCTGACATTTTCCGTCGTGGTGATCGCCGGGGCGGCCCAGTTCACCGCCCTGCAACTGATGTCAGAACACGCACCGACCGCGATCGTTCTGGCCTCGGCTCTGGCGGTAAACCTGCGCATGGCGATGTATTCGGCATCTCTGACCCCGCATATCGGGGCGGCCCCGCTGTGGAAACGCGCCGTGATAGCCTATTTCACAGTGGATCAAAGCTATGCCTGCTCCATCGTGGCCTATGAAGAGAACCCAAGCTGGAGCGTAGCGCAGAAGACCGCCTACTTCATGGGGACGGTCACGCCAATTTGTCCAATGTGGTATGGATTTACCCTCGTCGGATCGCTGATCGGCTCTGCGATGCCATCGGGGCTGGCGCTGGATTTCGCCATCCCGATCACGTTCCTTGCCATTATCGCCCCGGCGCTGAAAACGCCGGCCCACCGGGCGGCCGCGCTGGCCTCTGTGCTGCTGTCGCTGGCGTTCAGTTTCCTGCCCTATAACCTTGGGGTTCTGGTGGCCGGTCTGGGCGCGATGATGACCGGGGCGCAGGTCGAACTGTGGCAGGATCGCCGGAAAGAGGACCTGTGATGGAAGGAATCGACAGAACCACGCTCTGGACGGTGATCATTCTTCTGGGTCTGGGCAGTTTTGGATTGCGCTTTGTCTTCACCGGGCTGGTTGGCGACCGGGTGATGCCGGAATGGTTGCTGCGGCATCTACGTTACACGGCTGTGGCGGTGCTGCCCGGACTGGTCGCGCCGCTGGTGATCTGGCCGACCGGAACAGGTGGCAATTTCGATCTACCCCGTTTGGTTGCCGCGCTGGTCACACTTGGCGTCGGCTATGCCACTAAAAACGTGCTGGCCGCCATTGGGTCCGGCGCAGCCAGTCTTTATGCCCTGCTCTATCTGCTGGGATAGCGGCTAGGATTTGGTTTGCTGCTGAACGCGTTCGGGATCATAGGCTTCAAGCGCCTTGAACCGGTCTTCGTCGTCATATTCGTATAGCTGCTGCGTGCTAACCGTGGGAACCTGACCGAACTGTTCGGACAATTTGTTGGGATAATATGTCGGTTTGATGTTCAGTTCAGGCAGCTGCGACAGGATTGTCGATGTGCTTTGCGAACACATCGCATCAGGAACTTCGCCATAGCTCAACGCCAATTGCAGCGCCTTTTCCGCGGTTTCGGGCGAAACCTCCATCCGCTGCACCACAACATGATAGGTCTTACGGGCATGGAACCGGGTATAGACATCTTTGAGCTGTGGGGTGACATTATAAACCACGTCATTCCGGGTCACGATACCGTGCTTGCGGAACGAACCGGCGGGATCGAAGATCACCCGCTGGCTGCCATTGATCATCAGCGACGAATGCGCGCCCGCGCCGTTGCTGTTATTGACCATCGTATAGAGGGTCAGCGCCGGCGGGCCGTCATGGCGATAGACCGATTTGGCCAACACCTCGTCGGAAACCGGCGGATCTTTCTTGACGACACACCCTGCCGTAACCGTTACAGCGCAAAGCGCCAGGATAAATCCACGCATGACAATCCCCTGCTCATCGCTTCCGGTTTTGGGAGGCGGGTAATTAGCTGTTGACCAGCGCCATGAAGATCAGGATGGCGATGATGGCAACAACCGACCATTTGACGAAATTCACGAAACCGGCAAAAGTTTCTTCCTGAACATGAATGTCCATTTCGCCATGCTTGTGTTCAGCCATTTTCACGTTCCTTCATAGTAGCTGTTTCGAGCTTGATTAGCGGATTTTTCCGGCCCTGTCACCACGACAAAACGGTCGCAGGTGCCGGATCATCCCCTTTTTGCCAGATCGGCAGCCAGACGGAAGCCGATCCGCTTGGGTTCAACCTGTTCGGGTTCCTTCGGCAGCGCCCGCAGAATCACGCTGAGCTGGCTGACATGCTGAATCAGCTGAGTTTTCAGGCCGAAATCGTCAGTGCCGTAGAAGGTAACAATATCGGGATCGAAAAAGCCCAGACCTTCGATCCGTAGCACCCCGGCATCGCCGCCGGCGAAGCCCATGGCGATTTCATGTTCGTTATCCAGCGTCTGTTCGAAATTCTGGATATAGAGGATCAGCCGCTCATAAGCCCATTCCGCCGGGCTTTTGTCCTCCAGCGGGATGTCGGTTACTTCGGCAGGCACATCGGTATTGCAGGGCGTTGCGGGATCGGCATGGACTTCGTGTCGGCGCGGCAAGGCAGACATTTCCTGGGCCTCAGCCGTCGTCGAAATCTTGGTTTCCATCGCTCAGCCCCTCATCTGCCATAACCAGGCTTCGTCTTCGCGCCGTTCGCGCGTGACTTCTCCTGTCTGATGCAGATGGTTCAAATGCGCAACCGCTTCGACCAGTGCCAGGCCGTAGGTGCCGCCATCGATTCTCCGTTTGAACAGTGGCGGAAAACAGTCCGCAGCGGTGCGGGGTGTCTGCAGGTGATCGCGCAACCGGCGCAATGCGCCATGGTGATTATCCAGCAATTGACGCATCCGCGTCGGCGCGCCGGTAAAGGGCAGTTTGTGACCGCCCAGCACCAATTGATTTTCATTCACCAGTAGCCGCAACCGTTCGCAGCTTTCCATCCATTCGCCCAAGGGATCGGCATCGGGTTCGGTCGGATGCACCCCGATATTGGGGCTGATCGACGGCAGGATCTGATCGCCCGACAGGATCAGATCGTCATCGCGACTCCACATCGTCAGATGTTCGGGCGCATGGCCATGACCGATATGAATATCCCAATCGCGGCCACCGGCGCGGATCACATCGCCCTGCTGAATACGGGTATAGCCCACAGGCAGCGGATGGCAGATATCGGAAAAATTGAACGGGCGTTCCTGCCGTCGTTTGTCCAGTATCTCGGGGTCCATCCCGGCACTTTTCCAGAACGCGATCAATTCCGGCGTGGCTTCGGTCTGTTCGTCCAGGATCAGCATCCGGGTCATCAGAAACGCCGTGCGGGTGGTGGCGATCTCGGCGCCGAAGCGGGCCTTGAACCACCCCGCCATTCCGACATGATCGGGATGGTGATGGGTCAGGATTACCCTTCCCACCGGCTTGCCGCCCAGCGCCCCGGCCAGCAGAGGCTCCCAGAGCGCCACAGAGGTTTTCGAATACACACCGCAATCTATCAGGGTCCAGCTGTCGCCTTCGTCCAGTGCATAGATATTCACATGGTTCAATGTCATCGGCAGAGGCATCCTGATCCACAGGATGCCGTCTGCGACCTCTATCGCGGTGCCATTTTCGGGCGCTTCTGCCCAAGGGTAACGTATGCCGGCGGTATCGAGGCTCATGCCTCCAACTCGTCCAGGCTGAAGGCATAAAGGTCATCCGCCCCGGCCATCGCATGCGCCAGCAGTGATTCATGTTCCGGCAGCAACCGGCGAATGTAGAACCGCGCCAGCTTCGACCGCGCCCCTTCTCCACCTTCGACCATCGCCGCTTTCAGGTGATAATGGCCGCCCAGAACCCGGGCGAACGCGCGGGTGAAGGGAACCGACCCTGCAAAACGGGTGTTCATATCGGTCTGCGTCACCAGCCATTCCACAGCCTCGCGCAGGCTTTCACAGGCCTGCCAGACCGGTTCGGCCAGTTCCGGCAGCGTGCAACGGGCGATTTCCGCATGGGCCTCGATTTCGTCGATCAGGACATTGGCGGCTTCTCCCCCGTCCATCATCTTGCGCCCGACCAGGTCCATTGCCTGAATGCCGTTGGTGCCCTCGTAGATGGCCGTGATCCGTACGTCGCGGCTGAATTGTGCCGCACCGGTTTCTTCGATGAAACCCATGCCGCCATGCACCTGAACACCCTGTTCGGCGACATCGATGCCGGTGTCGGTGGCAAAGGCCTTGGCAATCGGGGTCAGGAACGCGGCGCGGGCCTGCCAGTCGGCAGTCCCGGTGGCCGACGCCATGTCCAGAGCTATCGCGCAGGCCATCACGATGGAGCGCGCCGCGAACGTGTCGGCCTTCATCGTCAGCAGCATCCGCCGCACATCGGCGTGATTGACGATAGGGCCGAATTGCTGCCGTTCCTTGGCATAGTCCAGCGCCTGCTGATAGGCCGCCTCGGCCACGCCGACGCCCTGCGCGCCGACCCCAAGACGGGCATTGTTCATCATGGTGAACATCGCGGCCATACCGTTATGAGGTTCTCCGACCAGCCACCCCTTGGCACCGTCGAACTGCATCACAGCGGTCGGGCTGCCATGAATACCCATCTTATGTTCCAGGCTGACCACCTTCAGGTCGTTGGCGGGGCCGGGATTGCCATCGGCGTCGGGGATGTATTTCGGCACCATGAACAGGCTGATCCCCTTGGTCCCGGCCACCCCATCGGGCAGCCGCGCCAGCACCAGATGACAGACATTGCCGCCGAAATCGTGATCACCCCAGGTGATGAAGATCTTCTGCCCGGTGATCGCATAGGTGCCGTCGCCGTTCGGTTCGGCCTTGGTCTTCAGCGCCCCGACATCCGACCCGGCCCCGGGTTCGGTCAGGTTCATCGTGCCGGTCCATTCGCCGCTGATCAGCTTGGGCAGATACAGCGATTTTATCTCTTCGCTGGCGTGATGTTCCAGCGCTTCGCACTGGCCTTGCGTCAGCAACGGGCACAGGCCCAGCGCCATGTTCGCCGATGCCATCATTTCATTGAAGGCGGTGGTCAAGGACAGCGGCAATCCCATGCCGCCTTGTGCTTCGGGTGCCGACACCGCGACCCAACCACCCTCGGCGATTGCCTCGAACGCTTTCTTGAACCCGGGCGAGGTCCGCACCACGCCATTTTCCAGCACCGCCGGTGTCAGATCGCCATTGCGCAGCGTCGGATAGATCACTTCTTCGCAAAGCTTCCCCATCCCTTCGAGAACCGCATCGGTCAGATCCGCGCTGGCTTCGGCGAATTTTTCGGTGCCGCGCAGCTGGTCCAGGTCGGCGACATTGTCGAAGATGAAACGGATATCCTCAACTTGGGCGCGATAGGTCATTGGTGTCTCCTCCTGGCATGCGGCTTGGCTTCCGGTCGCACTGCCTGTATTCGATTGGTGTTACCCGTGCAAAGTAGTGAACCGCACGATCACCTCAATTGGAACGCCGCGTCATTGGCCATGATTACCGCCCGAACCGAACTGCTTGGCGATGACCCCGCCGGATTGTCCCGCGCAGCAGAAATCCTTTCCGCAGGCGGGCTGGTCGCAATGCCCACCGAAACGGTTTACGGGCTGGCTGCCGACGCGCGCAACGACATGGCCGTGGCCCGAATCTTCGAGGCCAAGGGGCGACCACGCTTCAACCCGCTGATTGTCCACTTGGCCGACGCCAAAGACGCTCAACTTTACGTTGCATGGCCGGACATGGCCCAGAAGCTGGCCGATGCGTTCTGGCCCGGCCCGCTGACCCTGATCCTGCCATTGCGGCCAGAGGCCGGCCTTTCACCACTGGTGACCGCAGATTTACCCAGCCTGGCCGTGCGGGTTCCGGCCCACCCGCTGGCCCGCAGACTGCTGCAGCGTTTCGGTGGACCGGTCGCGGCACCTTCGGCCAATCCGTCGGGCCGGATCAGCCCGACCGAGGCACGCCACGTTCTGGACGGATTGTCGGGCAAGATCGACGCGGTGGTCGACGGCGGCGCCTGTCCGGTCGGGGTGGAATCGACGATCGTTGGCCTGACCGGGCGCCCGACATTGCTGCGCCCCGGCGGGGTCCCGGGCGAAGAGATCGAGGCTGTCCTGGGCCAGCCGCTGGAACACCCGTCACCGGACGGCCCGATCAGCGCCCCGGGCCAGCTGCGTTCGCATTACGCGCCGGGCGCCAGCGTCCGCCTGAACGCGACCGAACTGAAAGACGGTGAAATCCTGCTGGGTTTCGGAGCCGTGGATTGCGCGCTGAACCTGTCCGCAACCGGCGATTTGACCGAAGCGGCGGCAAATCTTTTTGGCCACCTGCATGCGCTCGATGCGCTGAACCCGAACGGCATCGCGGTCTCGCCGATCCCCGAAACCGGCCTGGGCCGTGCCATCAATGACCGGTTGCGCCGCGCCGCCGCGCCACGCTGATCTGTTAAAAGGACTGCGCGTGATCCGCAGGCAGGTCTGGCGCTACGCGCGAATTGGGGGCCAGCCCCCAAACCCCCGAAGTATTTCACCCAAGAAGAAACAGAGCCTTGTGATTTCATCTTGGTCGAAATACTCCCGCCAGAGGCATTCCCGAGACGGAGGCCAAAGGCCGGAGACGAGACAAACCTGCGCGCGCCTTGGGCGCTCAATCAGGTCAGGCCCGGCCAGCGTCGGCCGAAAGCAGCAGCGCGTCGACACCGATACTGTGCAGGGCCGCGTCCCATTTCGCCGCATCCTTTGTGGCAAAGATCAACTCGCTGGCCGCAGCGCAGGTCAGCCAGCCATTCTGTGCGATTTCGCTTTCCAGCTGTCCCGGCCCCCAACCCGCATAGCCCAGAGCCAGCAGCACCTTCTCTGGCCCGCGCCCCTCGGCCAGTTCTTCCAGCACATCCAGCGTCGCGGTCAGACCATATGAATCAGCCACCCGCAACGTATTGAGCGAAGAGACGTAATCAAGGCTGTGCAACACGAAGCCACGACCGGTTTCGACCGGCCCGCCGAAATGCACACCGATTTCGGGCGTGTTGGCGCCGCTGTCAATCGACAGCTGTTCCAGCATGTCCTTCAGCGCAACCTCCTCGGTCGGCTTGTTGACGATCAATCCCATCGCCCCATCATCGGAATGGGCGCAGATCAGGACCACCGCATGGTCAAAGCGCGGATCGCCCATGCCCGGCATTGCGATCAATAATTGTCCCGTCAAATCCATGTCATATTCCGGAATGCTGATAGTATAAGGATAGGTACTGCCCGGGACGCGGTCCAGCACCTCATTGATAAAAAAACACATCACGCCGCAATTCACTCTATGCTCGCCGGAAAGTGAGTTGGCAAAATCGGCTTTATGTCCCATGTCTGAAGAATGATCAGACGTTTTTTATTCAGCCTTGCCGCGATAACCGCATTGTCCATACCTGTCGCACAATCCGCGCTTGCCGAGGGTACAGTGCCCACATTGGCGCAGCTGGAGGTTTTGCCCGGATGGGACCGTGCCGACGGCACCCGGGTGGTCGGATTGCATATCACCCTGCCGCCCGGCTGGAAAACCTATTGGCGTGCGCCCGGCGATGCCGGCATCCCGCCCCTGATCGAACTGAACGGATCGCGCAACCTGTCGGCCATGGTGCCGGAATGGCCAACACCGCATGTATTTTCGCAAAACGGAATGCGGTCTGTCGGGTATCGCGACGATGTGATTCTGCCGATCATCCTGACGCCCGAGAGCCCGGACGCACCGATCAGCTTGCGCGGGCGTCTCCAGATCGGAATTTGCAAGGATATCTGCGTCCCGGCCGAATTGATGTTCGATGCCGCGCTGCCCCCCGGATCGGCACGGCGCGATCCGCAGATCAGTGCCGCGTTGGCGGATCGTCCGGTTGCCGGGCGCGATGCCGGGCTGGGCCGGATCACCTGCTCTGTCTCGGTGACCGCTGACGGGCTTTCGCTGAGCGCCGATTTCCTGCTGCCCTCGACCGGCGGCACCGAATATGCGGTGGTGGAAACCGCCAATCCCGAAGTGTGGGTGGCCGAGGCAGTAACCCGGCGCCGGGGCGATATGCTGCATGTTCAAACCGAAATGATGCATGTCGAAGGTGGCGGCTTCGCGCTGGACCGGTCGGGGATTCGTATCACCGTGCTGGGCAGCGACAGGGCGGTGGACATTCAGGGCTGCCCCGCGCCCTGAGCCCCCCGGTTAGCTGCGGGCGCGGCGCAGCCGCAGCGCCAGCACCGTGGCGGACACCGCATACACCACCAGCACCAACAGCGCAGCACCGGACAGGAACAGCCCCAGACCGGTAGCGACCGGGGGCAGGTTTTCCAGTGCCGGGACTGCCCGGGTCAGAACCGGATGCGCAGCACCCTGCCAGATCGGCCAGAGCAGGCTTAGTCCGAGCCAGGCCAACAGACCGGCCGCAGCCCCGAGGACCGGCAGCCGCAGCCCGGCAACCCGCACTGCGTGCCGCAGCGCATTGATTTGCCGCCGGACATCGCTTTGCGCCGCGATCAGCGCCGGCACCACCAACAGTACCAGCAACATGCCAAACCCCAGACCATAGACCAGCGTGATCACCGTCGGGCGCAGGAATTGCGCCTGTTGCGAGGACTCGTAAAGCAACGGTGCCAGCCCCAGAACCGTGGTCAGGGTGGTCAGGATCACCGGGCGCAGACGATCTGCGGTGCCGTCGATGATTGACGGGATCAGCCCCCGGTCTTCGGCATATTCGTCGATTGTGGTGACCAGAACGATGGAATCGTTGATGATGATTCCGGTCATCCCCAACAGCCCGACGACAGAGAACATAGAGAGCGGAACATCCCAGAGGTAGTGACCCCAAATCGCCCCCACCAGACCGAAGGGGATGATCGCCATCACCACCAAAGGCCGGGTCCAGCTGGCAAATACCCACGCCAGCACCAGATAAATGCCGGTCAGGCACAGGATCAGGCCGGTCTGCGCATCCTGCAAAAAACTGTCTTCTTGTTCGGACAGGCCCGACAGCCGCCATTCCACCTGCAGATTGCTGGCAATCTCGGGCAGGATTTCGTCGCCCAGCGCTGTTGTGATTTCGGCCGCGCGGACCGGATCGTCTTCGGAAATGTCGCCGGTGACAGAAATAAGCCGGATACCATTTTCGCGCCGCACGGTGGAAAAGCCGCTGCGCGAAACCACGGTTACAATATCCGAAAGCGGCACGTAAATGCCGCTACTGCTGCGCAGTTGCATCCGGTCGAGAAAATCAGCAGTCAGTTCATCGGCAGGCAGTTCGACCCGGATCGAGGCACTGCGCGGCCCATCGGGATAGGTCGCGGCCTCCAGCCCGTTCAAACGGTGACGCAAAACCCGGCCCAGACTGTCGATGGTAAAACCCAGCGCCTGCCCCTGCGGGGTCAGATCAAGGATCAGCTCTTCCTTGTCATAGGACAGGTTGTCTTCGACCGCCGAAACCTCCGGATAGCGGACCAGCGCCGTTTGCAACGCTTCGCTGGCCCGTTTCAGCACCGCCGCATCGGCCCCGAAGAATTGCACATCCAGCGCATCGCCGCCGGGCCCCGAGCGCCAGCCCCGGAAGCTGACCACCTCGGCCAGCGGATGCTGGCGGACCTCATCCTGCAAATCAGCCACGAAGGCAAAACCCGAATAGGGCCGCAGATCCGCATCGATCAGTTCGATCGCGATCCCGCCCAACAGGTCGGCATCCTTGTTATCGGCCCCGGGCAGCGGTCGCCCGGAATTGCCACCAATCTCTGCCACCACGTAATCGACCGGGTTACGTCCGTATTTTTCTTCGTAGCGGGTGCCGACCTCGTCCACCGCGCGCTGCATTTCGCGCATCATCGCCAGCGTATCGTCACGGGACGCGCCCGGCAGCATGGCAAAATTACCGGTGACCGAACTGCGTTCGGGCGCATTGAAAAACCGCCATGTGACATCGCCACTGGCAAACAGGGCGATCTGACTGGACAGGATCAGCAGCGTTCCGGCCAAAACCGGGTACCGGGCCCGGACGATCAGCGCGGTCAGAGGCCGAAACAGGTGATCACGCAGCCAGCGAAACCCGCGATTGACCATGCGCGACGGCCAATCATACCAGTGGTCTTTGTGCTGATGGGCCAGCGCATGGGACATGTGGTTGGGCAAGATCAGAAAGCATTCAACCAGCGACGCCAGCAGAACAGCGATCACCGTAAACGGGATATCCCCGATCAAATCACCGAACCGACCGCTAATCGCGGTCAGGCCAAAAAAGGCGATAATCGTGGTCAACGTCGCGGAAAACACCGGCATTGCCATTTTACGGGCAGCGTTTTCGGCGGCCCCCAGCGGACCTTCGCCATATTTACGCAACCGCGCATCGGCATGTTCGCCCACCACAATGGCATCATCCACCACGATGCCCAGCGTAATGATCAGGGCAAACAGGCTGATCATGTTCAGGGTCAGGCCGAACATGTACATCAACGCGATTGCCGACAGCATCGACACCGGAATACCCGCCGCCACCCAAAACGCGGTTCTGGCATTGAGAAACAGGAACAGCAGCGCCACCACCAGTCCCAGCCCCATCAGCCCGTTATCGAGCAGGATATTCAACCGCCCGCTGATCGCTTCGGCACGGGTGCGGATCAAATCGATACTGACGCCTTCGGGCAGGGTCGCCTGCAGTTCTTCGGCGACCTGTTCCACCTGATGCTGAATCTTGATCGCGTCACCTGCGGCGGACCGGTCAATCCGGACCGAAACGCCGGGATTTTCACCGACAAAATAACTACGGCTGCGATCCGAGCCCAAAATTTCGACCCGAGCCACATCGCCCACGGTCAATGTTGATCCGTCTTCGTTCGAGCGCAGCACGATCGCCGCGATCTGAGCAGGGCTGCGTTTTTCCACGCCGGTGCGGACGCGGGCATTCGCCCCGGTCACGTCGCCCGCCGGATCTGCGGCCACTTCTTCGGCGATGGCTCCGGCGATTTGTTGAATAGTGATATCATGGGCGATCAGATTGACCGAGGGGATTTCCACCAAAGTCTCGGACGCGGCAACGCCGCGAATGGTGGTCCTTGTCACCCCGACACTGAACAGCCGGGCGACGAATTCATCGGCAAAAAGCCCCAATTGGCGCGGTTCCACCGGGCCGGTAATCACAACGTCCGTAACCCGGTCGCGCCACGCCCCGCGCGTGACCTGGGGATCTTCGGCGTCGTCGGGCAGCGAGGTTACCGCGTCCACCGCCGCCTGCACGTCATCGGCGGCCCGGCTCATGTCCCAGCCCGGTTCGAAACTCAGCGAGATGTTGGCGCGGCCTTCGCGGCTGGCGCTTTCGCTGCTTTCGACGCCCTCAACCGTCAGTAGTGCCGGTTCCAGAAGCTGAACGATGGCAGTATCGACATCTTCTGCCCCGGCCCCGTCCCATTTGACCGAAACCGAGACATCATCGACGACCACATCGGGGAAGAATTGCGCCCGCATCCGGGGCACCGCCGCCATGCCCAGAACCAGCAGCACCACCAGCAACAGGTTGGCCGCCGTGCGGTGACGGGTGAAATAGGACAGGATGCCACCCGCCGCCTGCGGGATTGCGCGCACCACGGGTTAGCCCCCCATCCGGGATTCGAGCCGCTGTACCATCTGCGCCGGAACCTGCGGTGCCTGCAGCGCGGTCAGGATCCGGGTTTTGACATCGTCGGGCATGAATTTGTTGGCCTCGACAAAGGCCACCAGCCGGGCACGTTTTTCGGGGTTCAGGTCCACCATTTCGGGTTCAGCCACCTGATTAGCCGCTTCAGGTTGCAACGGCCGCACCTTGATCCCGGCCCCCAGCAGCGGTGTGCGTTCGCGCACCACGGACCGCCCGCCCAGCCCCGGGGCGCGGATCAGAATATCATCGCCCTGCCGCCGCAGCAGCGTTACCGGGAGTGTTTCCAGCCGGTCGCCTTCGCCCAGCACCAGGACGGTGCCATCGGCGGCCAGCGCCTTGGAGGGCAACCGTACCACGTTTTGCAATTCGGGTTCTTCGACCGCAACGGTGACGAAATCGCCCGGTTTCATGCCGCGCGGGCTGTCCAGCGAGGCGAAGACCAAGCGCCCGGTCTGACCTTCGCCCACCGCCGCGCTGGCCCGGGAAAGGACGCCGCTGCTGCTCAGATCAACGCCGCTGACATCCAGCGTCACCCGTACCGGCGCAGGCAGCAAAGCGCCCTGCGTGCCCAGCAGCCGGGCATATTGGCTGGTCGAGACGCGGAAAACGACTTCCAGCGCATCGCCATCAATCAGATCGGCCAGCTTTTCATTGCCGCCGATCAATCCACCGGCGACCGCCGACACATCGCTGAGCGTGCCGGAAAACTCGGCCCGCACCTCGGTTTCATCGCGCAGCCGCTGGGCTTCGTCCCGGGCGATCCGCGCCCGTTGCAGCGACGTTTTCGCCTTGTCGACCCGGGCTTCGGCCTGCGCCAGCGCTTGCCGTCTTGTCACCACCGATTGCCGCGCCGAAGACGCGGCCAGTTCGGCGGTTTCCACCGCTGTTTCGGTGACCACACCGCGTTCGGCCAGTCCCTTTTGACGTTCAAAGGCGCGCTGACGCAGATCTGCCTGTTCCCGCGCCGCCGCCAATTCATCCCGCGCCAGTTGCAGGCCGCGTTCGGCATCGCGGATTTCCGCTTCGGCGTCCAGCAAATCAGCCCCGGACCGTTGCAATGCCGCATCGGCATCGGCAGGATCAATCCTGAGCAGGATCTGTCCTGCGGTTACCGCCCCGCCTTCTTCGAAATTCTCTGCCAGCTCGATCACCGTGCCCGGCACGGCGGAACGGATTTGCAATGACCGGCGACTTTCGATCTGACCGAACGCCTGCAACACCGGGGTCACCGTTTGCGGGGCCGCCGTCACCACCGCCACGCTGAACACACGTTCGCGCACCTGCGGTTTACGCGCGTCACGCGACAACCGCTCGTCTATGGCATCACGGACCATCGATCCGGCATAGAAAACCAATCCCAGCGTGAGGGCGAACAAGAACAGCCCCATCATGCTTTGACGCAGAAATCGCATCTTCAGTTCCTTGCACAAAGGTCAAACCGACCTGTCGCCGCACAACCTAGTCGGTCGGGCGGTAAAACCAAGACATTAAGCATCTTACGCAGTGAATTGTTATTTCCGTCGTTTATGTTCTTCCAGTCGTGGAAAAATTTCGACGAAATTACACGGCAGATGGCGGTAATCCAGCTGGTAGCGCAAGATTTCATCCCAGGCGTCCTTGCAGGCGCCGGTGCTGCCGGGCAACGCGAACAGATAGGTGCCCCCCGCCACGCCGCCGGTGGCGCGGCTTTGGACCGCGCTGGTACCGATCTTTTGCATCGAAACGATGGTGAAAACCGTGCCGAAGGCTTCGATTTCCTTTTCGTAGACGTCGCGATGCGCCTCGACGGTCACGTCGCGTCCGGTCAATCCGGTACCGCCGGTCGACAGGATGACATCGACGTCCTTGTCTGCGATCCACGCGCGCAGTTGATCGGCGATCTGATCCCGTTCGTCGGGCAGAATTTTGCGGTCGGCCAGGATATGGCCGGCGCCTTCGATCCGCCCGACCAGCGTGTCGCCGGACCGGTCCTCGGCCAGGCCACGGCTATCCGACACGGTCAGAACCGCGATGCGGACGGGGATGAATTCTTTGCTTTCGTCGATGGGCGACATCGCTTTTATCCTTTTTGCAGAAGCGCCAGGCGCAGCGCTAACCCGGCGAAGATACCGGCGCTGATCCGTCCCAGCCAAAGGGCAAAAACCGGGCTGCCGGTCAAGCGCCGACCAATGCCACCAGCGAACAGCCCCACGGCTGCGTTGATAATAAACCCACCCAGCGACAGGACCATGCCAAAGATCAGGAACTGCGCCAGAATGCTACCGTTCGCAGGGATGACGAATTGCGGCACGAAGGCCAGCACGAACAGGATAACCTTGGCATTGGTCAGGTTCACCGCCAGCCCGTCGCCGAACGCCCGCGCCGCCCGGCTGGCGACCACACCGGCACTTTGCGTCCCGCCGCGCAGCGATTGCAGCGCCAACCAAAGCAGATAGGCCACGCCGACCCACCGGATCGCATCAAACGCCCAAGGCAGTGCCGCGATCAGGGCCCCCAGCCCCAGCCCTGCGGCGGCGGCATGAATAAAGGCCCCGGCGGAAATGCCAGCGCTGGCGGCTACGGCGGCTTTGGGTCCCGATCGCACCCCCTGCCCCAAGCAAAACAGCATATCCGCCCCCGGGGTCAGGTTCAGCGCCAGCGCGGCGGGAATGAAGGCCAACAGGGTCAGTGGATCAACGATCACGATTTGCGCTCCAGCCGGGCCTTCAGTTCCAACAGGTCGGCCCATGCTTCGCGTTTGGCCTGTGGGGTGCGCAATAGGTAGGCAGGATGGAACATCGGCAAAGCGGGCCTGCCAAAGGCTTCGGCCCAGTGCCCGCGCAGCCGTGTGATGCCACGTTTGCCCAGCCCGGCCTCGCAGCTGATATTTCCCATCAGGATCACGATATCGGGACCGGCCAATGCCACATGGCGGGTCAGGAATGGCAACAGCAAAGCTATTTCATCCGGTTTCGGGTCGCGATTCTGCGGCGGTCGCCACGGCAGAACATTGGTGATGTAGACTGCGCTGGCCGCATCATCTGATTTCCGGTCAAGACCGATCGCGGCCAGCATCCGGTCCAACAAGTGCCCTGCCGCACCAACGAAAGGCTGGCCGATGCGATCTTCGTCGCGCCCCGGTGCTTCGCCGATGATCATCACCCGCGCTGCCGGGTTGCCATCGGCAAAGACCATCTGCTTCGCGCCGCGCTTGAGATCGCAATGTTCGAATTCCTGCAATGCGGCACGCAACCCTGCCAGATCCTGCGCCGCGTTTGCGGCCGCCCGGGCGGCCTGAACCGCGTCGATTTCGGCCGGTTTGGCCGCTGCGGTGGGCGGCGCCTTTGACTGCGCCCTGGATTTTGGCCGCTCTGCATCGAGCGCGTACCGATTCACCGGCGCTTCGCTCAGCGCTTCGTCCGCGCCCAGTTCGACCTGCCATTCCAGCAGCGCCTTGGCGGTGTCATAATCCAATGCCGATTCCATAGCCGCCACGCTATCGCCTGCGGCGGGCGGGGGGAAGGGGGCGCTGTCCCCTCTGCGCGCGGGGCGCGCATTCACCCAAGGGGTATTTTCGCCAAGATGAAACGCGAAGGCTTGCGGGGGGAGAGGCGGGTTTTTATAAGCGGTGCAATGCCGCCATGGAGGGATCGATGACATTCACGCAGAAGCATCTTCTGGGGATCGAGCCCTTGCATCCGTCAGAAATCACCGCAGTGCTGGATCTGGCAGATCAATATGTTGATCTGAACCGGCGCGAGATGAAACATTCCGACGCTCTGGCAGGCCTCACCCAGATCAACATGTTTTTTGAGAACTCCACCCGCACCCAGGCCAGTTTCGAACTGGCGGGCAAGCGGCTGGGCGCGGATGTGATGAACATGGCGATGCAGGCGTCTTCGATCAAGAAGGGCGAGACGCTGATAGATACCGCGCTGACACTGAACGCGATGCATCCCGACCTTCTGGTCGTCCGCCATCCGCATTCGGGGGCAGTGGACCTTTTGGCGCAGAAGGTGAATTGCGCTGTGCTGAACGCCGGTGACGGACGCCATGAACACCCCACCCAAGCGCTGTTGGACGCGCTGACAATCCGGCGTGCAAAGGGGCGGCTGCACCGGTTGAACATCGCCATTTGCGGCGACATCGCCCATTCCCGTGTGGCACGGTCGAACCTGATCCTGCTGGGCAAGATGGAAAACCGGGTGCGTCTGGTCGGTCCGCCCACATTGATGCCGGCGCAAATCGATCAATTCGGGGTCGAGGTTTATCACGACATGAAAGAGGGTCTGAAGGACGTCGATGTGGTGATGATGCTGCGGCTGCAGAAGGAACGGATGGATGGCGGTTTCATCCCGTCCGAGCGCGAATATTACCACCGCTACGGGCTTGATGCGGAAAAGCTGGCCGTGGCGAAACCCGACGCCATCGTGATGCATCCCGGGCCGATGAACCGAGGCGTCGAAATCGACGGCACCATCGCAGACGACATCAACCGGTCAGTGATTCAGGAACAGGTGGAAATGGGCGTGGCGGTGCGGATGGCCGCGATGGACCTGCTGGCGCGCAACCTGCGCACCGCGCGGGCCGGGAAAGAGGTGATGGTGTGATCGACCCGGTGCAGGTCCGGCCCGATGAAGGCAAGGGGCTGCGGTTGTTTTCCCTCGACGTGGATCAGGTCGAAAGGGACCGGTTGCAGAAAATCCTGCAGGTCGCAGAACCGGGGCTGGCAGCAGGACGGCTGGCCGACCTTCTGGGCGTTGCGGCGGTTGATGCCACCCGGATCGAGATATTCCCTGTCGAGGATCTGTCGGGGTTTGGCCTGTTCAACTATCTGATCAAAGCCAATGGCTTGCCCGAAGCCGCTCTGGACCACGACCGCACCCGGATCGAGGCGCTGGACGGCACAGTGATGATTCTTTATTCGCGGGCCTTTCACAACCAGCATGTGACGCTGGCCCCGGCCGCGCATGTCCGGCTGATCGGAGCCTGGGACGAACAGCCGCCGGAACTGGAATTCACCCCGCTGCGCAGCCGGGCCGCCTTTGGCTCGGGGGGCGAAATGGCAGCCGGTCCGCCCCCAGCGCTGCCGCGCTGGTTCTGGGGGGCGATCCTGATCGTTGCGCTGGCCATTGCGGCGATAATCGCGGGCCTGAAAGGGGCGTTTGGATGATCCCGGAAATGATACCGACGACACCTCTGAACGACGGCGAATCCGTCCTTCACAGTTTCCTGCCAGACCGGGGGGCCTATTGGCGCGATCACGCTTGGATGGCGGCCGGCGCAATGGCGCTGGGAATGACGATCCTCTGGGCGATCGGCAACCCGGATGTCTGGACCGGCGCGGTAGGGGGGCTGGCTGCCGTTGCGGTGCGGGCCTTTTACCTGGCTTCGGACGAATTGAAGGCCCGCTGGGACCTGACCGAAACCCGGCTTTTGGGGCCGCAGGGACGCAATCTGCGGTTGGCCGAAATCAAGCATATCCGTACGCAGGGCAGCGCGGTGCAGCTGATCACCCATTCAGGCGACAAGCATATGCTGAAATTCCAAGCCAACCGCGACGACACCATCGCCCGGATTGAACGGGCCCAAATCGGGGGCTGGAGTTGACCGGCCAGCACGCCCACGGAGCCGAGATTTATCGCCTGATGCGCGACAGTCAATGTGGCTACCAGCAGGCGGCAACAGCATGATTCCCCTCCCCTTTCCGGCCAACTCCGGCTATACCCATCCCACCGCCGCCCAAGGAAGCCCGCCATGACAACGTTGCTGTTCACCGATGTCCACTTGATCGACCCTGAAGCCGGTGCCGTCACTCATGGTTCGCTGCTGGTCAAAGACGGCATGATCGCCGGTCATGGTGCCGAACTGTCCGTGCCCGAAGGCGCACAGGTGATCGACGGGCGCGGCAAATACCTGGCCCCCGGCATCGTCGATATCGGGGTAAAGGTCTGCGAACCTGGCGAACGCCATAAGGAAAGCTTCAAATCTGCCGGTCAGGCGGCTGCGGCCGGCGGCGTCACCACGATGGTCACGCGCCCCGACACCGCTCCGGCCATCGACAGCCCGGAAACATTGGAATTCGTCACCCGCCGCGCCAATGAAGCCGCGCCGGTCAACGTGGTACCGATGGCGGCGCTAACCAAGGGCCGACAGGGCCGCGAAATGACCGAGATCGGATTTTTGCTCGATGCCGGGGCGGTCGCCTTTACCGATTGCGATCATGTCGTCAGCGACAACAAGGTACTGTCGCGCGCGCTCAGCTATGCCCGCAGTCTGGATGCTCTGGTCATGGGCCATCCGCAGGATCCGGGCCTTTCACTGGGCGCGGCGGTCACCAGCGGTAAATTCGCATCGCTGCGGGGTCTTCCGGCGGTGTCATCCATGGCCGAACGGATGGGCATCGACCGCGATATTGCGCTGCTGGAAATGACGCAGGCGAAATATCATTTCGACCAGATCACCACCGCCCGCGCCCTGCCCGCGCTGGAACGGGCCAAGAAGAACGGGCTGGACGTGACCGCCGGCACCTCGATCCATCACTTGACGCTGAATGAATTCGACGTCGCTGATTACCGCACCTTCTTCAAGGTAAAGCCGCCGCTCAGGTCCGAAGACGACCGGCTCGCCATCGTCGAGGCGCTGCGCCACGGGCTGATCGACACGATCAGTTCGTTTCATACCCCACAGGACGAAGAAAGCAAACGGCTGCCCTATGAGGAAGCCGCCAGCGGCGCGGTCGGGTTGGAAACCCTGCTGCCGGCGGCGTTGCGGCTATACCATTCCGGCGACCTGACGCTGCCGCAACTGTTCCGTGCGATGGCGCTCAACCCGGCGAAACGGTTCGGTCTGCCTGGCGGACGGCTCGCCACCGGTGCGCCGGCCGATCTGGTGTTGTTCGACCCCGACGCGCCGTTCATCCTCGACCGTTTCACACTGCACTCGAAATCCAAGAACACCCCGTTTGACGGTCAACGGATGCAGGGCAAGGTGTTGGCGACCTATGTCGGCGGCAACGCGGTGTTTGGAGCAAACTGATGGCTGACCTGACCTCCCCCTATTCGATTTTACTGCTCTGGGCCCTGATCGGCTATGGGCTCGGGTCGATCCCGTTTGGCCTGTTGATGGCCCGGCTGATGGGTCTGGGAAATCTGCGCCAGATCGGATCGGGCAATATCGGGGCCACCAATGTGCTGCGCACCGGCAACAAGCGGGCCGCGTTTCTCACTCTGCTGCTGGATGGTGGCAAGGGGGCGGCGGCGGTGTTGCTGGCGCGTGCGCTGGCCGCCGAAGACGCCGCACAACTGGCAGGCCTTGCCGCCTTTATCGGTCATTGCTTCCCGGTCTGGCTCGGCTTCAGGGGCGGCAAGGGCGTAGCGACGTTCCTCGGCCTGCTGCTGGCACTGGCATGGCCGGTCGGGCTGGCCTGCTGCGCGACATGGGCGGTCACCGCTCTGGTCACCCGGACCTCTTCCTTTGCCGCGCTGGTGGCCGCCGCACTCAGCACGATCTGGATGCTCGGGCTTGGCTATGGCACGATTATGGTTCTGGGCGCGGCGCTGACCCTGCTGATCATGTGGACCCACCGTGCCAATATCGTCCGGCTGCGCGCCGGGACAGAACCCAAGATCGGCCAGAAGTAAAAGCTTCTTCGTTTCAGAAATATCCCGGGGAAACCCGGGGAAATCTGCGTTGGGCGCAACGCCCCGCTTAAGCCCGGCTGGGGTGGAATCAGGGGATCAACCGTTCCAGCGCCGTGCCATTCTGCCAAGTGCCGTGCAATTCACCGCTCGGCATCCGCACATAGACCACCGGGTATTGGCTGCCCCAATCGACCCAGATCACATCGCCATTGCGCGTGCCCGTGCCCACATAGGCCGAATTCCCAACCTGCCAATTGAACTGCACCGATCCGTCACGGTCTGTCACCATCACGGTGCCTGTATAGGTCGATCCATCGGGATTACGCCCCTCTGCGCGATACATTCCTTCAACCGACTGCGCGAAAGCCGTGCCGGCGATCAGGCTAGCAGCAAGGCTGGCCATGAAAATCCGGCGTGTTTTTTGAAACATCATCTCAAGAATCCCCCTGAAAAGGCCATATTACCACATCGCCAGAAGGCGAGGCGTTCTTTGGATCAAAAAACGCAAAGGAGAAATCAGAATCAGATTTCGCCCTGTCGCCCGGCCAATCAGTACGAATATTCGGCGTAAATCCGGCTCAGATCGCCATTCCAGTCGCCGTGATAATGTTCCAGCAATTCGTCCGCCGGGGTCTTGCCGGTTTCGACACTGTCTTCCAGCGCGTGCAGGAAATGGCGTTCATCCTGCACCATACCGCCCAGTCCCGGGCGTGCCCGCGCCTTCAGACCGGCGCGCGAAATATCCAACACCTCGGCCGCCAAGTCGATCATCCGACGACCGCCGACGATCGCCTGCAATCCGCGCACACCGGCCTCGACGCGCCAGGCTTCGCGGGTTTCAGTATCCCAGTATTTCACCAGGTCCCAGGCCGCGTCGAGCGAGGATTGATCATACATCAACCCGGTCCAGAACGCCGGCAACGCACATATGCGCCGCCACGGACCGCCGTCGGCGCCGCGCATTTCCATGTATTGCTTGATCCGCGCTTCGGGGAAGATCGTGGTCAGATGATCTGCCCAGTCGCTGAGGGTCGGGGTTTGCCCCGGCATCGCGGGCAGTTCACCCTTCATGAAATCACGGAACGACTGACCCAGCGCGTCGATATATTTACCGTCGCGGTAGACGAAGTACATCGGCACATCCAAGGCATAGTCGACATAGCGATCGAATCCGAACCCATCCTCGAAGACGAATGGCAGCATCCCGGTGCGCGCCGGATCCAGATGCTGCCAGACCCAGGAACGATAGCTTTTCATGCCGTTGGGCTTGCCCTCGAAGAAGGGCGAATTGGCAAACAGCGCGGTGGCCACCGGCTGCAATGCCAGTGCGACGCGAAATTTCTGCACCATGTCGGCCTCGGACCCGAAATCGAGGTTCACCTGCACCGTGCAGGTACGCCGCATCATCGTGGTGCCGGAGGTGCCGACCCTGTCCATATAGGCGTCCATCAGCTTGTAGCGCCCCTTGGGCATCAGCGGCATCTGATCGTGAGTCCAGACCGGCGCGGCGCCCAGCCCGATGAAACCGACGCCGATCTCGTCGGCGATGTCCTTGACCTCACGCAGGTGGGTGTTCACCTCGTCGCAGGTCTGGTGGATGGTTTCCAGCGGCGCCCCCGACAGTTCCAACGCTCCGCCCGGTTCCAGCGACACGTTGGCGCCATCCTTTTCCAGCCCGATCAGGTAGCCGCTTTCAAGCACCTCGTTCCAGCCATAGCGGTCGCGCAGACCTTCCAGAACGGCCCGGATCGAGCGTTCGCCGTCATAGGGGATTGGCTTCTGCGCATCCTTGCAATAGCCGAATTTCTCGTGCTCGGTACCGATGCGCCAGTCATCGGCGTCGGGTTTACAGCCCGAGGCAAGATATTCGGCCAGCTGGTCGCGATGTTCGATCGGCCCGCCGCCGGATTGGGGAATAGACATGTCTGGCTCCGCTCTTTCTTGCCTTAGGTCCGGCAGAATTGAGGGCAATTCCCGGCAAAGTCAATGCAACCGGCGCATCTCGGAATGCCAGATCAACACATCTTCCGAAGGGGGATGCTTCAGCGCCTTCAACAGCGCCTGCATATTCAGGCCCGGCAGGGTGGCAAAGACATCGTACAGCGCCTCCGCCCCATCGGCGTTCACGGGAATGTTAAGCGGCGTGGTATCCTGTGCCAGCAAAAACCACGCCAGCCCGCCATCGTCGCGCCGGATCAGTCGCACCGCGACCAACCCAGGCACCGCCAAAGATCCGCCGACCAGCGGCCCGAAATAGCTGATCCGCCCCTCATCCACCTCGACGATCCCGGCCCCGCCCATGCCGACACGGAAGCGCGCCCGCCGAACCGCCAGAAACACCCAGAGCGCGCCCAATGCCGTAATGAAATATCCCAGCCATTGCAGAAGCCCGAAAGAAGTCAGCGCCCAGTAAAGCCCCAGCAGGCTCAGCGCCAGCGCGACCAGCGCCTCGCGCCAACGGCGCAACTGGGTGGCGGCTTCAGGACGCAGAAAGCTCATGCTGCGACTCCGATTTCGCAGGCCCGTTTCAGGATCGCGACCCGGTAGGTGCCAACCTTTTTGAAACCGATCGCTTCGTAGCTGCGCGCGGCGGCGGCGTTATTGGCAAACAGGACCGCCACACGGGTGCCGGTTTTGCGTTCCTCCGCCAGTTGCGCGGCCACCGCGTTGCGGGCATATCCCTTGCCGCGCCGGTCCGGCGGGGTAAACACGCCGCCCAGCTGCACCATATCCCCTACCCGGGCATTGATCCCGGTCATCGCCACCGGCTGGCCATCTTCGATCAGCAGCCGGACCTGCCCGCCAGCGATCGCTTCGACCGCGCGGGTGATGGCGGTGCGGATATCGGCGGCGGTTTCGCCTGCCTGCCCTGTATCGCGCATATATTGCGCATACCACAGGCCCAACACATTCAGATCATCCGGTGTCGGTGCCCGCAATGTGACCTCTTGCGGCTCCTGGACCAGCGCCAGATCCAGCCTGTAAAGCGGTTCAGAATGATTCACCCTGAAAGCATCCGACGGCAGTTCGAGGGCCGCAAGCGCCTGCATCACCTGCCCATCCACACCGGTCATGCCCAGTATCACCTGCCCTTGCAGAATATCGGCGAAACCGCGCCATGTCTCGGGTCCGGCCTGTGGTGCCTGACACATCAGAAAACCGTCATTGGTCCGACCGAAGATAGCGCTGAACTCTCCAATTGCGGGGGTAATGTAAAACCGCGTCCCATGCGGATGTTCCGTTTCGTCCAACCCATGTGCGGCCAGATTGCTGCGCAGGAACATCGAACTGTCCGCATGGGCCGTAAGAAAGGCATCAATCGCCGCCTCTTCGCCGGGTCGCGCCGCCCTGATCATTGCCAGTCTCCCAGCGCCTGCTGCCACATGGTCAAGGCCGCCACCGCTGCGGTGTCGGCGCGCAGAATGCGGGGACCGAGGCTGACCACATGGGTAAAGGGCAGCCCGTGCAGCCGCTTGCGCTCGGGTTCGGAAAAGCCGCCCTCGGGACCGATGAGAATCGCCCAAGGTCCGTTCCCCGCGTCACCCAGCGCCTTGCCCGCGCCAACCTCGGCCTCGTCACAGAACATCAGTTTCCGGTCCTTCGGCCAATCGGCCAGAAGACGATCGAGTTTCTGCAGGTCAGTCACTTCGGGCACGAAGGTGCCGCCGCATTGTTCCGCCGCTTCAACCGCATGGGCCTGCAACCGATCCTGCCTTATACGTTCGGAATTGGTGAAATCGGTCTGCACCGGGATGATCCTGGCGGCCCCCATCTCGGCGGCCTTTTCGACGATGAAATCGGTACGCGCCTTCTTGATCGGGGCGAACAGCAACCACAGGTCGGGCGGCATTTGCAACGGCCTGGTCTGCTCGCGGCATTCCAGGGTGCCGCCGCGCTTGCCCGCCTCGGTGACCTCGGCGCGCCATTCGCCATCGCGCCCGTTGAACAGGGCAATCTGCGCACCGATCTGCTGCCGCATCACCCCGAATAGGTAATGCGCCTGATCGCGGTCCAGGGGAATGGTTTGCCCCTGCCCCAGCGGATGATCTACATAGAGGCGGATCTTCATTGTCATGGACCTATTCATATGCCGCAGAATCCCCAGACGCCAGAGTCCGCAGGCCAGGTTTCCGACGCCGTGCGCGGCAATTGGGTGGATCACACTGCCCCGGCCTGGTCGCGGCCTTATCTGCGGCTGTCACGGGCCGACCGGCCGATTGGGACATGGCTGTTGTTGCTGCCCTGCTGGTGGGGGCTGGCACTGGCAATCCTGCATGACGGTCAACCCCGGCTGGCCGATCTGTGGATTTTCATCGCCTGCGGATTGGGGGCCTGGCTGATGCGAGGCGCGGGTTGCACCTGGAACGATATCACCGACCGCGGCATTGATGGCAGCGTCGAACGCACCCGGTCGCGCCCGATCCCGTCAGGCCAGGTCAGCGTGAAACAGGCCGCCGCCTATATGGCGCTGCAGGCTTTGATCGCCCTTGCGATTCTGTTGACCTTCAACCGGGCCGCCATCGTGATGGGCATCATTTCGCTGCTGCCGGTCGCCATCTATCCCTTCGCCAAACGATTCACCTGGTGGCCACAGGTATTTTTGGGACTCGCGTTCAACTGGGGCGCTTTGCTGGCTTGGGTGGCGCATAGCGGATCGCTGCACCCCGCCGCCGTGGTTCTGTATCTTTGCGGCATCGCCTGGACGCTGTTCTATGACACGATCTATGCCCATCAGGACAAGGAAGATGATGCGCTGATCGGAGTGAAGTCGACCGCGCGTCTGTTTGCGGACCATACTCCGCAATGGCTGAAACGGTTTCTGGTGCTTGGCGTCGTTTTGATGTCGGTGGCGGTTCTGCTGGCGATGGCGGGGCGGGACGGGTCGCCCTTTGCCGTATTGCTGGCGCTGCTGGGGCCTTGGGCATTTGGGGCCCACATGGTGTGGCAATTGCGTCAACTGGACACCGAAGATCACGCGATTTGCCTGCGACTGTTTCGCGCCAACCGCGATGCCGGACTGATCCCCTTGCTGTTTTTCGCCGGTGCCGCCTTCGTGTGATTGCACAATGCGTCAAGCACGCCTAAACAACTGGACAAGCTGAAAATACCTGCTGGGGTCCCATGCGCCTGTCTTCGCTTTTTCTTACCACCGCACCCTTCGCGATTGCCGCCGTTTTAGGATTGGTGGTCGCGCAAAGCGTGGCCGACGTGATCGAAGATAATTCCGAACTTTCCATACGCAACAGTCTGGATGATCATGGATTGGTCTGGGCCGAGATTCATGCCGATGGGCTTCAGGTCTTTCTGACCGGTCAGGCCCCGTCCGAAGCGCAACGGTTCAATGCGATATCCACCGCCGGCAGCGTGGTCGATGCGGCACGTGTGATCGATGAAATGACGGTGGCCGAAAGCGCTTCGATTGAACCGCCGCGATTTTCCATCGAAATTCTGCGCAATGATAGCGGCATTTCCCTGATCGGTCTGGTTCCGGCAGACATGGACCGCGAAAAACTGGTCGCCAGTATCAAATCGATTGCTGGCAACGCCACGGTTTCGGACCTGCTGCAGACCGCTGATTACGACATGCCTGACAGTTGGGATGATAGCGTCGATTATGCCCTCAAGGCGCTACGGAAACTGCCGCGTTCAAAGATTTCTGTCGAAGCGGGCGCAATCACCGTGCGCGCGATGACCGATAGCGCCGACAACAAACGTACGCTGGAACGCGATCTGTCGCGTACCGCGGGTCGCGACCTGAAACTGGCGCTGGACATATCCGCGCCGCGCCCGGTCATCACCCCGTTCACTCTGCGCTTTGTGATCGAAGACGGGGCGGCCCGGTTCGATGCCTGTTCGGCTGAGGATGAAAAGGCGCAAAAACGGATTCTGACAGCCGCGAAAACCGCCGGATTGCAGGGCGAGGCTGCCTGCACCATCGGTCTGGGCGTGCCGTCGCCACATTGGGCAGAGGCGGTCGAAATGGCGATTACGGGCGTCGCCGAATTAGGGGCCGGATCGGTGACTTTCGCAGATGCCGATATCACTCTGGCCGCACCGGAAGGCACAAATCCAGCGCTGTTCGACCGGGTGGTGGGTGAATTGGAAAATACCCTGCCCGACCTGTTCGCGCTGCATCCGGTGCTTCCTAAACCAAAAACCGTCGAGACCGGCGGAACACCTGAATTCACCGCCACCCTGTCGCCCGAGGGGCTGGTGCAACTGCGTGGCCGGCTAAGCGATGAGCTCGCCCGGTCTGCCACCGACAGCTATGCCAAGGCACGGTTCGGCTCGGATTCGGTCTATGTTGCCGCCCGACTGGATGACAAATTGCCGGACAATTGGCCGATGCGGGTGTTGGCCGGGCTTGAGGCGCTGTCGCACCTGTCGCACGGCGTGGCGACGGTAACACCTGACGTTATCGCGATCTCCGGCAAGACAGGCAAACCGGATGCCAGCGCCGAAATTTCCCGCCTGTTGGTCGCTAAGCTGGGCGAAGATGCGCAATTCGACATTCACGTCGAATATCTGGAAAAGCTTGATCCGGTCGCGTCGATCCCGACGCCCGAGGAATGCGAAACAGAGATCGGCGAGATTCTGAAGACCCGCAAGATCAATTTCGAACCGGGTTCGGACACACCCGATGCCGATGCTCAGGGTGTGCTGGACGACATTTCCGAAATTCTGAAGCAATGCGGCGAAATCCGCATGGAAGTCAGTGGTCATACCGACAGCCAGGGCCGCGAAAGCATGAACCAGGCGCTCAGCCAGCTACGGGCGCAGGCGGTGCTAAACGCACTACGCGAACGGCGGGTTCTAACCTCGACATTCACGGCAAAGGGCTATGGCGAATCCATGCCGGTGGCCAGCAATGAAACCGAAGAAGGCCGCGACGCCAACCGCCGGATCGAATTCAAACTGATCCGCCCCAAACCGAGTGTGGTTGAAACCGAAACCACGCTCGAAGCCATTGCCAGCGAGACTGCCGAACAAGACGATGGCGATACCGCTGAAAACGAAGCTGCGGATACCGCAGGGGGCGGATCCGACGACGCCACCGACGCGCCGGACGACCCCAAAGACGATGCCGCGAACGAGGCCGGTACAGCCGAAGAAGGAACCCAGAATGAATAGAACCGAGTTCATCATTGCCACGGCAATCATTTTGTTCGTGGCCTTCTGCATGGGCTGGTTCGCCTATTGGCTGATCCACAAATTCACCCGTGTATCCAAATCCGATATCGGCGAATTGGAACGCATGGCGCAGGAACTGCACGAAGCCGAAGAAACCCGCGACCAGGCGATCACCTATATGCAGCAACGCGAAGCCGAGCTGACAAATCAGCTGGCCCAGACCGAGGCGGAACTGACCGCCACGATGGACGGTCTGCGCGAAGCCCGGCACGAAGCCGAAGAGCTGCGCGCCTATATCGAAAAACAGAACGCGGGCTGACCCGGCCCGCGATTGCGGTCGCCGGGATATGATTTTTCCCCAGGGGTTTGGCGGTCAGGACGGCGTATGCCGTTCCATCTGATCCAGTTCGTTCAGCAGATCCAGTAGCGCATTCAGCTTGTCCTGCCCGAACTCATCCTCAAGCCAGGTCGTCAGTTGCTGGCTTTCTTCCATATTGTCCAGGATAAGCTGCCGCCCCGCTTTGGAAATCGAAATTTGCTGTTTGCGCCGGTCCGTAGGGTGCGGTTCGCGCAGAATCAATTGCTTGCTTTGCAACGTCTGAAGAATTCGGGTCAGCGATGGCAGCAACAGGCAGGACCGGTCGGCGATTTCTGTCGGGTCCAGCGTGCCCATTTCGTCCAGCACCCGCAGCACCCGCCATTGCTGTTCGGTGACACCGGCATTGGATAACATATTCCGGATTGGCCCCATGACCTTTTCCCGCGCGCGCAGCAAGGCAATCGGCAGGGATCGATTCGTTTCGGTTGGTCTTGGCTGGTTCATACCCATACCGTTGTTTGCCTTCGTTTTTTCAAATGAGCAAGATGGAGGGTTGACGCAGGTCTCCTTTTATATTTAACATGTTAATAATATTGAGGGGAGGAAGCATGGCACATTTCGCAATCGACTATTCCGCCAATCTGGAACCGGCGGTGGATTGGCCCGCCCTGTGCGACCTGATCCGGCGTGCGGCGATAGACACCGGCGTGTTTCCTATGGCCGGGATAAGGGTCCGTGCCTTTCGCGCTGATCATGTCAGCATCGCCGATGGCAATCCCGATCACGGCTATATCGACATTTCCATACGGTTGCGTGCGGGTCGCACGCTGGAGGCGCGCAAACGTGCCACCGCAGACATTTTCACCGCCATCGAAACATATCTGAAACCGCTGATGGCGTCCCGCTCTGTCGCGCTGTCGCTGGAAATGCGCGACATCGACGCCGATCTCGCGCCCAAAACCGGCTCCATACGCGATCATCTGAAAGGCTGACCCATGTCCGATCTGCAAGCCAATATCGACAAACTGAACAGCTATCTGGCCCGTTTCCGCGAAACCGGTGTGCTGAACCGGATCGCTGGCCAAGACCTGCCCGCGCAAAGCGGCGCAACCTTCAAAAACCATTCGCCGGTGGATGAAACATTGATCTGTAGCGTGGCGAAATCCGATGCTGCCGATATCGACGCCGCGGCACAGGCCGCCAAGGCCGCTTTCCCGGCGTGGCGCGATATGGCCGCGACCGAACGCAAGAAAATCCTGAACAAGATTGCCGATGGCATTGTCAAACGGGCCGAGGAGATCGCGTTCTGCGAATGCTGGGACACCGGTCAGGCGCTGCGTTTCATGTCCAAGGCGGCGCTGCGCGGGGCGGAAAATTTCCGTTTCTTCGCCGAACGCGCGCTGACCGCGCGCGATGGTCAGCACATGGTTTCGCCGACCTTGATGAACATCACGACGCGGGTGCCGATCGGCCCGATCGGTGTGATCACCCCGTGGAACACGCCCTTCATGCTGTCGACCTGGAAAATCGCTCCGGCGCTGGCCGCCGGGTGCACGGTGGTTCACAAACCGGCCGAATTCAGCCCTGTCACCGCCCGCATCCTGATGGAAATCGCCGAAGAGGCCGGTCTGCCGCCGGGTGTGTGGAACCTCGTCAATGGCTTCGGCGAAGACGCAGGTAAAGCGCTGACCGAACATCCCGACATCAAGGCCATCGCCTTTGTCGGGGAATCCAAGACCGGTTCGATGATCATGAAACAAGGCGCCGACACGCTGAAGCGGGTGCATTTCGAACTGGGCGGCAAGAACCCCGTGATTGTGTTCGATGATGCCGATCTGGACCGCGCTTTGGATGCGGCGATCTTCATGATCTATTCGCTGAACGGCGAACGCTGCACGTCGTCCTCGCGGCTGCTGGTGCAATCGAGCATCGCCGAGGAGTTCGCCACCAAGTTGATCGAGCGGGTCAACCGGATCAAGGTCGGACACCCACTGGACCCTGAGACCGAGATCGGACCGCTGATTCACCAGACCCATTTCGCCAAGGTCTGTTCCTATTTCGACATCGCCAAGTCCGACGGCGCCACCGTCGCGGCGGGCGGCGAAGCGCTGGATCAGCCGGGCTATTACGTGCGCCCGACGTTGTTCACGCAGGCAAAAAGCGACATGCGCATCGCGCAGGAGGAAATCTTTGGCCCGGTCCTGACCGCGATCCAGTTCGAGACCGAAGAACAGGCGCTGGAAATTGCAAATGGCGTTGAATATGGCCTGACCGGATATGTCTGGACCAACGACCTGACCCGCGCATTGCGCTTCACCAACAGCCTTGAAGCGGGAATGATCTGGGTTAACAGTGAAAACGTTCGCCACCTGCCCACCCCCTTCGGCGGCGTCAAGGCCAGCGGCATAGGCCGCGACGGCGGCGATTGGTCGTTTGAATTCTACATGGAACAAAAACACATCGGCCTGGCCACCGGCCAGCATCACATTCCCCGGCTGGGTGCCTGATCAGGCACCCCAAGGAAACGCGTGAAAAGTTTCTTCGAGGAGGAGGAAGACAAATGGGAGAAATCGTTCTTGCCGCCAAGATGACCCATGTTCCGACCATGCTGATGTCGGAACAGGAGGGTCCGATCAAGGGCAAGCGGCAGGCCGCCATCGACGGGCATCGTGAAATCGCCCGGCGCGCCAAGGCGCTTGGCGTCGACACAGTGGTGATCTGCGACACCCATTGGGTGATCAACGCGGGCTTTCACATCAACGCCAACAAAAGGTTCGAGGGCCTGTTCACATCGAACGAATTCCCGCAATTCATCCAGGACCTGCCCTATGGCTATGACGGTAATCCCGAACTGGGTGACGCCATCGCCAAGGCGGCCAGCGAGATGGGCGCTTTTACCCTGTCGCATCATCTCGACAGTCTGGAGCTGGAATACGGCACGCTGGTGCCGATGCGCTTCATGAGCCGCGAACACGACATGAAGGTGGTGTCGGTCGCCGCGTGGTGCACCGTGCATGGGCATGACGAAAGCCGCATCGTTGGCGAAGCGATCCGCGCCGCAGTAGAAGCCAGCGACAGCAAGGTGCTGCTGGTCGCCAGCGGCAGCCTGTCCCATAAAATCTGGGCCAACAAGGATTACGCGGCCAATAACGGCACCTTCACCATCAGTTCCGAATTCAACCGGCAGATGGACCTGCACGCGCTGGAGATGTGGCAGCGCGGCGATCATGCGACATTCCTGAAGATGCTGGGCGATTACGCGCAGTTCTGCTGCGGCGAAGGGTCGATGCACGACACCGCGATGCTTTACGGCGCGCTTGGCTGGGACAAATATGACGGCAAATGCGAAGTGGTGACCGACTATTTCCCCAGCTCCGGCACCGGCCAGACAAACGTGATCTTCCCGGTCTAACCGGGCCCCAAGGAGAGCAGACATGCCCATTCCCGCCCCGAACCTCTATCCGGCTTTCAATATCGTCCGGCTGAGCCATGTCGAACTGATGGTCACCGATCTGGCAGCGTCCCGGGCGTTCTATGTCGACACGCTGGGCCTGCAGGTCACCGACGAGGAAGATACCGTGATTTACCTGCGCGCGATGGAGGAACGCGGCCATCACTGCATGGTGCTGCGCAAGGGTGACGTGCCGGAAGTAAATTACTTGTCCTACAAACTTTATTCCGAAGACGATCTGGACAAAGCCCACGACTGGTTCGCGGCCAAGGGATTGCCGGTGGACTGGGTCGAGCGACCCTATCAAGGGCGCACTTTACGGACGACGGATCTGTTCGGCGCGCCGATGGAGTTCTATTTCAAGATGGACCGGTTGGAACCGATCCACCAGAAATATGCGCTTTATCACGGTGTGAAGCCGCTGCGCATCGACCATTTCAACTGCTTCAGCCCAGATGTCGACGAAAGCGTCGCCTTCTATAACGAAATGGGCTTCCGCGTCACCGAATACACCGAGGACGAGGAAAGCGGGAACCTGTGGGCCGCCTGGATGCATCGCAAGGGCGGCATCCACGACATTGCCTTTACCAACGGGAAGGGTCCGCGGCTGCACCACACCGCCTTCTGGGTGCCGACGCCCTTGAACATCATCGACCTGCTCGACCTGATGAGCACCACCGGATACCTGTCTAATATCGAGCGGGGGCCCGGGCGCCACGGGATTTCCAACGCCTTCTTCCTCTATATCCTCGACCCCGACGGGCACCGGATCGAAATCTATTGTTCCGATTACCAGACCGTGGACCCGGACCTGGAGCCGATCAAATGGGACCTGACGGACCCGCAGCGGCAGACCCTTTGGGGTGCGCCGGCGCCGAAAAGCTGGTTCGAGCATGGCAGCACCTTCGCGGACGTCAAGGTTCGGGCATCGAAGATGAAGGCGCAGCCCATCATCGCGCCGTAAGCGCCTGTGGCGGGGGCAGGACGCCTCCGGCGGGAGTACTTTTGCCAAGAAGAAAACAGGGGATCGAGATGAAATTCGCAACGGTTCAGGCCAAGGGTCAGCAATATTACGGTGCGGTGGTCGAGGACGGGTTCATTGCCCTGTCCCCCGATTTCCCTGACTGGCCGACATTGCGCGAGGTGATCGCGGCGGGCGGTTTGGAGCGGCTGGGCGCGGCGGTGCAGGACCGCGCTGTGACCCATCCGAACGGGACTTTCCACTACGACATCCCGGTGCCGGCGCCCGAAAAGATCATCTGCGTCGGGGTGAATTTTCCCGACCGCAATGCTGAATACAAAGATGGGACAGTGCAGCCCGCACACATGTCCTTGTTCCCGCGGTTTCCGCGCAGTTTCACCGGCCACGAGTGCCCGCTGATCCGGCCACCGGAAAACCACACGCTGGATTACGAGGGCGAGGTCGCGATCGTGATCGGCAACGGCGGGCGGCGGATCAAGGCGGAAGATGCCTATGACCACATCGCTGCGCTGACACTGTGCAACGAAGGTACGATCCGCGACTGGGTGCGGCACGCCAAGTTCAACGTCACGCAGGGCAAGAACTGGGACAAGTCCGGCGCGATCGGGCCGTGGCTGGTGCCCTTCACCGATGCCGCGCAGCTGGACGAGGCGCGGATTCAGACACGGGTGAATGGCGAATTGCGGCAGGACGATGTATTGTCGCGCATGATGTTCCCTATCCGCGAGGAAATCGCCTATATCAGCACCTTCACCACGCTGGTGCCCGGCGACATCATCGTCACCGGCACCCCCACCGGCGCCGGAGCGCGCTTCGATCCGCCGCGGTATCTGAAACCCGGCGACGTGGTCGAAGTGGAGGCGACCGGCATCGGAACCTTGCGCAATACGGTGGAGGACGAGGCGTGAGGCCGGAGGAACACAGACAGGCCGCCGCCGCTTTGTGGCAGGCGGAACAAACGGGCAAGCAGATCGGGCTTCTGTCGCTGCGATATCCGGGCATGACGATGGATGATGCCTATGCGGTTCAGGCCGCGTTGGTCGAGGCTCGCCGGGCGGCGGGACGCAAGGTGATCGGCTGGAAGATCGGGCTGACCTCCAAGGCGATGCAGCAAGCGCTGAATATCGATATCCCAGACAGCGGCGTGTTGATGGACGACATGCTGTTCGAAACCGGAGGCGAGGTGCCTGCGGGCCGCTTCATCCAGCCGCGCATAGAGGCCGAGATCGCCTTTGTGATGAAATCGCCTTTGGCCGGGGCCGGCGTGACGCGCGACGACGTGATCGCGGCGACCGATTACGTGGTGCCGTCGCTGGAAATCCTCGACACCCGCATCCTGCGCACCGATCCGGACAGCGGGCGGAGCCGGATCATCACCGACACCATTTCCGACAATGCCGCCAATGCCGGGCTGGTTCTGGGCCGCGACCACCACGCCGTGGACGCGTTCGATCTGCGGTGGGTCGGTGCCATTGTCAGCCGTGATGGCGAGGTCGAGGAAACCGGGCTGGGTGCGGGCGTGCTGAACGATCCGGTCGAAGGCATCGTCTGGCTAGCAAGACGGATGGACCAATACGGCCAGCGGATCGAAGCCGGTCAGGTGATCCTGTCGGGCAGCTTCGTCCGCCCTGTGGAGGCGCCGTCGGGCAGCGTGATCGAGGCCGATTTCGGTGGGTTTGGGCAGGTGGCGATAAGCTTCGCCTGAAGCCCCCTTGTCATTGCCCGCGATTATGCGTCATCTGGCAAGACCTTGAGGGAGGATGAGGATGATCGAAGAACTGCGCGCGATTGTCGGCGACGCTTACGCACTGACCGGGGATGATCTGACCGCTTGGTCGCAGGACTGGACCGGAACCTATCAATTCAACCCGCTTGCGGTGGTGCGCCCGGCCAATACGGCCGAGGTGTCGCAGATCGTTAAATGGGCCAACCGGACCGGCACCGCCATCGTGCCCGTATCGGGCAATACCGGGCTGTCGGGCGGCACCAAGGCCGAGGGCGCAGTGATGCTGTCGCTCGACCGGATGAACAATATCCGCGAAATCCGCCCCGAAGCGCGCATTGCTATCGTCGAGGCCGGGGTGATCCTGTCCACCCTGCATGACGCCGCCGAGGCGCAACAGATGATCTTCCCGCTGACCTTCGGCGCCAAGGGATCGGCGATGATCGGCGGCTGCCTGTCGACCAACGCGGGCGGATCGAACGTGCTGCGTTATGGCAATACCCGCGACCTTGTTCTGGGGATCGAGGCGGTGCTGCCCACCGGCGAGGTCATGGATATCATGAGCGAACTGCACAAGGACAATTCCGGTTATAACCTGAAGCACCTGCTGATCGGGGCCGAGGGGACGCTGGGCATCATCACTGCTGCGGTGCTGAAACTGCATCCGAAGCCGCGTGCCTATGCCACCGCGATGGTCGCCGTGCCCGCCCTGCCCGATGCACTGGTGCTACTGAACCGGCTGCAGCAGGCAACAGGCGGCGCGGTAGAGGCGTTCGAATACATGCCGCGCAAGCATGTCGAGGTCTATTGCCAGATCAAACCGGAGGCCCGTGAACCCTTTGAAGAGCCGCAAGAGGTCAATATCCTGGTCGAAGTCGGTGCCACCGCGCCGCGCGATTGCACTCCTGGCTCCGACGGGCAAATTCCGATTGCCGCTTACCTCGAAGAGGTGCTGTCCAGCATGTTCGAAGAAGGCATGCTGCTGGACGCCGTAGTGGCACAGAACGAAGCGCAGCGACGGGAAATGTGGGAACGGCGCGAAGCCGCCGCCGAGATTGCCATGTCGCGCCGCCCCGTCGTGGTCAACGACATCGCTGTTCCAGTGGACATGGTCGCCACGTTCCTGACCCGGATGGAAACCGTATTGCCGCAGGTCGATCCCGGTGCCGAACCGATCATCGTGTCGCATCTGGGCGACGGCAACGTGCATTACACCGTCTGGCCCGCCAGCCAGGACCCCGAAACGCATGACGCGATCATGGAAGCGGTTGAGGATGTGGTGCTGGATCTGGGCGGCAGCTTTTCGGCTGAACATGGGATCGGCACGTCGAAACTGCCCTCGATGCGGCGGCGCAAGAACCCGGTGGCTTTACAGGCAATGAAGGCGATCAAGGCGGCGCTCGATCCCAACGGCATTCTGAACCCCGGCAAGGTTCTACCCTGACGGGGCGGTTTTGGCCTTCCGCAGATAGTTATGTCTTGTTACAAACCGCCAAGGTTTGACCTTGGAGGAAAACAGATGTCGCAACCCGTTGTGATGATTGCCGGTGGCGGCATTGGCGGACTTTCACTGGCGCTGACGCTGCAACAGATCGGCGTGGCTTGCGTGGTGTTCGAGGCGGTGAAGGAATTGCGACCGCTGGGCGTGGGGATCAACATTCAGCCCAACGCTGTACGCGAACTTTACGATCTTGGAATCGGGGCTGATGATCTGGACCAGGTCGGCGTCCCGGCGAAGGAATGGGCGCTGGTCGGGCTGAACGGCAATGACATCTATGCCGAACCGCGCGGCGAGTTGGCGGGCTACAACTGGCCACAATACGCGGTGCATCGCGGCAAGTTCCACATGTTGCTTTACCGTAAATTCATCGAACGGGCGGGCAAGGACGCGGTGCGGTTGGGCCAGCGTGTCACTGGCTATGAAAACAACGCTGATGGAAGTGTCACCGCGATCATCGAACAGGCCGACGGGTCGGAAACGCGCGAAACCGGCACGATCCTGATCGGTGCCGACGGCATTCATTCGGCGGTGCGCGCGCAGATGCATCCCGATCAGCCCCCCATTCACTGGGGCGGCGCTGTGATGTGGCGTGGTACCACAATGACAAAACCGATCAGGACTGGATCGTCCTTCGTCGGCTTGGGCACGCATAAGCACCGGATGGTGATCTATCCGATTTCACATCCGGATCCCGAAACCGGACTGGCGCAGGTTAACTGGATCGCAGAAGTGACCTATGACGATCCGTCGGCGCATGAAACCACCGGCTGGTTCCGCCAGGTGGAACTGTCTGATTTCACCCATCATTTCGACGGCTGGGAATATGATTGGCTGAACGTGCCGGACCTGCTGCGCGGCGCCGAGGTGGTTTATGAAAACCCGATGATCGACCGCGATCCTGTATCGAGCTGGCGCGATGGCGCGGTGGCTTTGATGGGCGATGCGGCCCACGCGATGTATCCCACCGGGTCGAACGGGGCCAGCCAGGCGGTGATCGACGCGCGTGAACTGGGTGTGGCGATGCTGGAACACGGGGTGACGGCTGCGGCGCTGGAAGCCTATAATGACAAACTCTGCGGCCCGGTGTCGGAACTAATCCTGCGCAACCGGGGCGCGGGGCCGTTCGGATTGCTGAACATGGTCAACGACCGCTGCGGCGGCGAATTCGACGATATCGACAAGGTGATCCCGGCCGCGGAACGCGCCGAGTTCATGGCCAAGTACAAGGCCGCCGCCGGGTTTGCCATCGAGAAGCTGAACAGCGCCGAGCGCACGATCCCGGAAGGGGCAAAGGTGGAAAGCGGCGCCTGACGTTCATGGCACCGGGCAGCGACCGAGCGCGAGTGAGGTCGCCAATTTATCGCCCCGTCAAATCCAAAGGTCATTCATCGCGCAAACGTTGGCGAAGCGCCCGGCCCCCGGGCGCTGTCCGGTGGCGCGGAACGCGCCGCTGATCCGGGCTAAATTCTCATGAATGATCGGCCTTGCAGATGAAATTCACCGCCAGCTGAAGAAATCCGGCCCCGCCTTGGCCAGCATGTCCTTGGCCATCTGGCGGCCCAGTTCGGCGCCGTCCTCGATGGGGCAGCTGCGGTCCTCGGCGATCACCTCGGACCCGTCGGGGCGCAGCACCTCGCCGCGCAGACGCAGAGTCCCACCTTCAAGTTCCGCCAGCCCGGCAATCGGGGTTTCGCATGACCCGTCCAGCGCCTCCAGAAACGCCCGTTCCGCCGCCAACCGCTGGCCGGTTTCGCCGTCATGGATTGCCGCCAGCATGTTGGCTGCGCGGGTATCGTCAGCGCGCCGTTCGATCCCGATTGCCCCCTGCGCCACCGCCGGCAGCATATAATCGGGGTCGATGCCCGATCGCGCCACCTCCGCCATACCCAACCGGTTCAGCCCGGCCATGGCGAGGAAGGTCGCGTCGGCCACGCCGTCTTGCAGCTTCTGCATCCGGGTCTGCACATTGCCGCGGAATTCGGCCACTTTCAGATGCGGGAAACGGTGCAGCAATTGCGCCCGGCGGCGCAGCGACGACGAGCCGAGCAGCGCGCCCTCGGGCAGATCCTGCAGCGTCTCGTATTTCAGCGACACGAAGGCATCACGCACGTCTTCGCGCGGCAGGTAGCAATCCAGCAGCAGCCCCTCGGGCTGTTCCACCGGCATGTCCTTCATCGAATGCACCGCGATATCGATGGCGCCCGTGATCATCGCCTCTTCGATTTCCTTGGTAAACAACCCCTTGCCGCCGATTTCCTTCAACGGCTTGTCCGCCGCGATCAGCGCGCGGTTGTCGCCGGTGGTCTTGATCACCACGATTTCGAACGCCTGTTCCGGCAGGTCGAAAGCGGTGGAAAGGCGCTTGCGCGTTTCATGGGCCTGCGCAAGCGCAAGCGGGGAACCACGGGTGCCGATTTTCAGCGGTGAGGCGGGGCTGGGCAAAGTCAATGTCATGCGCCAAGGCTTAGACGGCGTTTTCGCCAGCGACAAGCCCCTCTGCTGCGGCCTTTGGGCCATATGTGGCCTGAAAGCTTGACATCCCCGCGTGGGAAGGGGACGAACCCGGGTAAGCGAAAGGAAACCCGATGCCCGAGCAAAAATCTGAGCAGAAACTGATCCTGCGTGCCCTTGCGGGCGAAACCCTGCCCACCCCGCCGATCTGGATGATGCGCCAGGCGGGCCGTTACCTGCCCGAATACCGCGCCACCCGGGCGCAGGCCGGGGATTTCCTATCGCTATGCTACAATAGCGATCTGGCGGCCGAGGTGACATTGCAGCCGATCCGCCGTTATGGTTTCGACGCGGCGATCCTGTTTGCCGACATCTTGCTGTTGCCGCAGGCTTTGGGTGCCGATCTGTGGTTCGTCACCGGCGAAGGTCCGCGCCTGTCCACCACCACGACCGAAAGCGAGTTGGCCGCGCTGAAGGACAAGGACGCGATCCACGAGGTTCTGAACCCGGTCTATGAAACCGTCCGCATCCTGTCGCGCGAGTTGCCCAAGGAAACCACGCTGATCGGCTTCGCCGGTGCACCGTGGACCGTGGCGACCTACATGATCGCCGGGCGCGGTACCAAGGATCAGGGCCCGGCGCATGCGCTGAAGGCGGAAAACCGCGCCGTGTTCGAAGGCATCCTCGACCTGCTGACGGACGGCACGATCGAATACCTGTCGAAACAGATCGAGGCCGGGGCCGAGGTGGTCAAGCTATTCGACAGCTGGGCCGGATCGCTGAAGGGCGAGGATTTCGACCGTTACGCGCTGGAACCGGCGAAAAAGATCATCGCCGAACTGAAGGCCCGCCACCCGGGTATCCCGGTCATCGCCTTCCCGCGCGAAGCGGGCGATAAGTATATCGGGTTTGCCAAGGCGACCGGAGCCGATTGCGTCGCTGTCGACGACAGCGTGACCGCCGAATGGGCGGCCGAACACGTACAGGTCGATGGCTGCGTGCAGGGCAACCTGGCGTCGCGCCACATGGTTTCCGGCGGGCAGGACCTGATCAATGAGACCCGCCGCATCGTGAAGGCGTTCTCGAAGGGTCCGCATATCTTCAATCTGGGCCACGGGATCACGCCGGATGCCGATCCCGACAATGTGCAACTGATGGTCGATACGGTGCGCGGCCGCTAAAGCGCCGCCTGCCCCCTCCTGTGGCACAGTGCATGGGCGGTCGTTCCAACGTTGAAAACCGCGCGAGCTGACATTCCAGGGTCTGTTTTCAGCCCCATTCTAGCGCTACATTTGCGGCGCAGTTCGGCGCGGTGCTGCCGTCGATGGCGGTGTACGAAGCGACGCAAGTGGATCATGCGAGATCGGCCACCAGAGCGGCTTTACGCGTCGCACACTTCTCTTCGGCGGCAGGCGCAACATGTCCAGTGCCAGCCGCCGCGCCAGGTCGCGACAGGCCCAAATGCGCTGTGCAAATCCAGCGAATGCCGAATTTTTCGGCCCGCCTGAAAGATAAAGCTATCAAGGTTCATAGGTCGGAGATCAGGGGCGCTCCCGATGAGACGACGTAGCGCCTAATCCAACCGGCGTCCCGATGAAACCAAGCAAGTGCAAGATAGCGTATTTCTGATGGTACAATCTGCCAATCGACAAAATTTCCGGTCACTTTTGGGGAATTTGGCGGACCGAGGAACCGCCATTGATGACTTGCTGCACAGTGCAGACGCCTGCAGAAAGTAGAAATTATCTCTTATTTTTTAGCAAATTACGGAGATACCCGCTTGCACGCGCTTGCAGGTTAATGCAATCAATGCCGAAATCATTGGTGGCAAGGATGGTGGCATTAACTGCCGAAATAGGCCAAAGAGCTGAAGGCAATCCAAGTTAAAAGATTGACGGAACCAGGCCGCCACGCAGTCGGTGGAATCCCTCCGGGCCTGAGCCTAAACATCACCGAGACCGGCGCCAGATCATGGATATTCCGGGGCACGGTTGGACGCAACCGCCGACATATCGGCCTCGGACCTTACCCGGAAGTATCCCTCGCCGAAGCGCGCAAGAAGGCGTTGGAGATGAAACGCAAGATCAGCTCCGGTATTGATCCAGTCGAAGAACGCCAACCGGACCTTAGCTGCGTCTGCGAAGGTTCCGTGCCAGACTGGCTAAAGCGGCCATTCAAGCCCTAGCAGACCTAAGCCCACATGCTGCGCTGCGCATCAAGGTCGGCTATGCGCAGGAAGCGGAGTTTGCAAACTGGAGCGAACAGCCCCAAGTTGACTTTGGTGTAATTGGCCAAGAATGTATACGTTCGACATTCCCCGGAGGCTTGTTCACCTTGGTTTTCTTGGAAACATACAGCATAAAGACGTCGATCAAGCCCTTTAGTTCGTCAGGAAGCCCGCTCTCCAACTTGTCTTTGAGTTCCGCTGCGCTGGAAATGCTATGCCTTTTTTACGCCCGCCACCTTCTCATTGGCACCGAACCAGACAACTAAATAAATGCCCTGTTGCTCGGCATCGGGGCGGTTCAACCTCAGAAATCAGCGTTCAGATGGACCAAAGGAAGGTCATGCACTAAACCCGTAGGCGTATGAGCCGTTCGGGCACCTGAGCCAGGTTGACGACATCCATACCGTACGAGGATCGGGTTTTAATTAAGGCAGCCACCTTTGACCGGCCGTCGATATGTAATAAGGAACGCTATATTTTGGGTGAAGTTGCTCTAGAAAGCTATGAAATTGGCGGCGAGGGACACTTGGAAACTCTTCGTCGGATCGGCCTGTTCGATGAAGAGCGAGAGGCGCGCTTCGATCGTCTTACAAAAATGATCCGGAACATCTTGGATACGGATGAGTGCACGGTCACCATAATTGATGAAGAGCGACAGTTCTTCAAAAGTGCGGCCAGTTTGCTGGACGACCCGTCCGGCGCCTGCGAAACACCATTGAGTCATTCTCTTTGCGCGCTTGTGGCCAAAGGAGGAAGGCCTCTTGCCATCGGTAATGGCCCCAAAGATTCGCGTTTCGCACATCATCTGGCAATTGTCGAAACCGGCATCGCATCTTATCTTGGCGTTCCTATCCACCTCAAAGGCAGGGTCATAGGTTCGCTCTGTGTACACTCGGCTGACAAGCGGGATTGGAGTGATCGTGACAGAGAGATTATGTATAATTTCGCTAAGATCGTTGATGACGAGATTGAGCTAAGTTGGACTGCAGACGCTCATAGCAGGGCGCATCAGAAAGCCAAAAGTGAAAGCAAGGCCAAGACCGAATTTGTTTCGTCAGTGACTCATGAGTTGCGCACACCGCTCACTGGTCTTGTGGGCTACTCCGAGCTTCTATCAGAGACTGATTTGTCCGCGACGCAAAGGGAGTATCTCAATAACATCCAGAATGCGTGTCAGAGTCTGACTTCTCTTGTCGATGATGTATTGGATTTTTCCAAAATTGAGGCTGGGAAGCTAGATATCAAGCCGGAACCGTTCTCGATCGACACCATCATCGACAACTCGTTGTCAATAATGGCGTCTGTCGCTGATCAAAAGGGCGTGGCTCTTAAAAAGGAAATCGACCCGAATTTGCCCGAATTTGCTGTCGGAGATGGGCCCAGATTGCAGCAGGTTTTATTGAACCTCCTCGGCAACGCAATCAAATTTACCAACGAAGGATCGGTTGGCATCCTTCTGAAGCGCCCGGATGTTCAAGCGGATACGAATGTTGTTCGTTTCGAGATATCAGATACAGGCGTGGGAATTCCCGGTAATAGGAAAAATCAAATCTTTGAGCGATTTGTCCAAGCGGATACGTCGGTTCATGTAGAGTTTGGTGGCACTGGATTGGGGTTGCCGATTTGCAAAAAAATCATTGAAGCCATGGGTGGGGAAATTGGAGTTTCCAGCGCCGAGGGAGTCGGCTCAACTTTTTGGTTTGCAGTACCTCTACCTGAGGCAGATCGTACAATCCCCGTGGATCAACAACCAAAGTCCGAGGATCAACGAGAAACAAGGAATAGCTCTGAGAAAATCCGGATACTGGTCGCCGAAGACAACCAGATCAATCGCGGGCTGTTCAAAGTTTGCCTGGACAAGCTGGAGATTGACCACGAGATCGCTTCTGACGGCATCGAAGCTATCAAGCTTTATGAAAACGGTGATTTCGACATGATATTCACCGATTGCCAAATGCCGATATTGGACGGGTATGAACTAACCAAGAAGGTCAGGTCTCTCAGTGACAGATCAAAAGCTCAAGTGCCGATCGTTGCCGTCACGGCCAGTGCCATGCAAGCCGATATTGATCGCTGTTTGGATACCGGTATGGATGGGGTTCTGATCAAACCATTCAGTATTTCTGATCTTAACGAACAGATAACGAGGTGGTCTGTCGGAAACAAGTAACCCTCGCAGGCGCGGCTCTCAGTTGCTGTGGGCAGGTAAGCGACAAAATGAGGTCTTCGTGATCCAGTATTCATCTGGGAGCTGCTTGCGGCTGTTCTCGGTTGTGGATCAGAGGGCAGCAACAAGATGCAAGTTGGCAGGGTGAATAATGACCTGTCGTTGGGTGCCAGTATGGGGCATCGCTTGGGGCATTCGTCAACTGCCCCAGAGGGCAATCCCCAAGGAAAGAAGGACTTCACGAGCTCTGCGAGTGAATGGCTGGGGTGGTAGGAAGCCTATCCCCTAGATGAAACCGTTAGCCTTTTCCACCCCCGTCACGATCTGGGGGAAGGTCAAGAAGTAGCGGTGAAGGACCGCTCTCCGCCCGACCTTCAGAATACCCTTGTCCGCTTCGGGCTGGCAGCAGTCACGCGCGGCTGCATCATCCTTACCCGGGTGAAGGATCATGGTGCTGCATTGCCGCAAGTCCGCTAGGAGCCCGAAGTGTCAAATGCAGCGCGGAGCATGAATGTCGGCTATGCGCAAGGGGAGCTGATCCTAGGGTCAGGACCCATTGATTTCCTCCGGGTGGCGTGATTCATCGTTCGAAAAACGAGCGGTGACATGTCTGATCTCTTCTGGCTGACCGAGGCGCATCTGACGCATCTGCAGCCCTCTTTTCCGA
>NZ_JAXMOH010000004.1:0-245332 GCF_034670005.1 Thalassovita sp. | reverse complement strand
TGGTGTTCTTGACCTTGGTATAGGGCTTGATCCAGTCCACTCGCTGCCCCTGTTCGCGCCAGAACCCGTCCGGGTCCGACACCGACGCCGCATACATCGCATCATAACGCGCAGCATCAACATGGGCCGAAGCCCCAAAGGCTTCGCGCAGAGATTTTTCTATGGTTTGAGCTGGGTTCCCGGCGGTCATTCAAGGCTCCTCCCTTGGAAATTACACATGGGCCAAGGATGGCCCAACGCATGAAGACAAGCTGCAAACATGCTGGCGCCGATCATAGCAAACAATGAAAACAAAGAAATAAGTAGATGAAATATAATGATTTACGTGTAAACTATTTCTCTATAATTCATGATTATTGTAAACTATTTTTGTTGCATCAATGCAAAACCTAGTAAAAACAGGTCAATCCCTGTCAAGGAAATCACCCCGGCATTCGGTAGTAAGTCGCTGCAACTTCGGGTTTCGACGTCACCAATTGACGTTACGGCACAGCCTGCGACAATTTGTCGGCATACAATTGCATACAATGTTATCGCAATCAGGCGGCCTCGGGTCCAATCGGACCGCTTAAAGCAGGTCGCGCAACCGGTCGGGAATCGTTATCCGGCACGGCGTTTCCAGCATCGCCGAATGATCGACGACGATCTTTTTCCCACTAATACGTACCGCGCCACGCAACGCTTCGGCAGCCTTTTCAAAGCCCTGATCGACCGGCATTTCGCTGGCCCGCTCATAAATGCCGAATTCCTTGTCGCGTATCGTGTGCGGCTTGGCCCAGTTGATCCAGTAGCGCTTGCCCAGATCCTTGGGCTGTTCCAGCGCCTGATTATGTTCACGCGACTGCAACACGATCTGGCGGCGCTCTTCCATCCGGTCGGCATAATCCGGCGTCACATAATGCAGATGAAACAGCAGCAGATCTGGATCAATTGTGAACTGACCGCGCTGCAATCCATGCCCACCGACTGTATAAACCACACGGTCCTTGACGATACAGGGCTTGGTATATTTTGCACTGAGCATGGCATGGGGAAAAGCCCGCAATACACCGTCTTCGATGTCACCTTCGCCGCGCGGCATCAGGTTCAAACCGACAGGAGACAGTGCAACGGTATCGGCAGAACTGTTTTCCAGATGCGCCTGCAGGCTGTCAAGCTGACCGACATAGACGATGAGTTCATCCACGTCGGTACAAATCACCCGATCATAAAACGCCAGCAGGCCATTGGTCAGTCCACCCAGCAGATCCCAGCGGCGGCGGGTCAGATCCATTGGAACCTCATCACGCGGGATGTCGATGACATTGCAGCCCTCTGCAATCTCATGCACCTTTGAATCGCCACCATGATTGATCACGTAAAGGCTACGTTTATCAACATATTGAACGTTGTGCTTGACCCATTTTTCCAGCAGCCAATGGTCGCGCCACACCATCGTCACAAAAGCCAGATTCATCGTCGGCCCCCTATATACCCCGGCACCGGCCTAGCATGTTTCAGATCAAGCGCATAGGCCTGCCGCCACGTCGGAACAGCCGTGAGCAAGAGATTTACAACGTCAGGAACGGGGTGGCATCCGGCGGTAGGTGAACCCGGTTTCCCCGGCCGCCATCGCTTGCTGCAGCATCGCTTCGACTTTGGAATGGTCCGGGGATTTACCGCAGACCGGATCGGTGGCCGAGGCATCCCCCGCAATCGCCATCGCCTGACAGCGGCAGCCGCCAAAATCGATTTCCTTTCGCTCGCATCCCTGGCACGGCTCGGGCAACCAGTCGGTGCCGCGATAGGCGTTGAAAGCGGCGCTGTCGGTCCAGATTTCGGCCAGAGGCCGGTCCTTGACGTTTTCAAACTTCAGATGCGGGATGGTTTCGGCCGCATGACAAGGCAAAACGGTGCCGTCCGGCGTTACGTTCAGCCCGGCACTACCCCATCCGCCCATGCAGGCCTTGGGATAATCCGCATAATAATCGGGCGGCACGAAATCGAAGGCCAGTATGCCGCGCAACCGTTTGGAAGCCTCGGCCACGATCCGTTTGGCCGTTTCTGTCTGTTCCCGCGTCGGCAGCAACATGGCCCGATTTTCGACCGCCCAGCCGTGGAATTGCACACAGGCGACCTCCAACCGGCGCGCCCCGAGTTCCACCGCCATGTCGATCGTCCGGTCCAGATCGTCCAGATTGTGCCGGTGCATAACGGCGTTCAGCGTCAATGGAATACCGCGGCGTTTGAGGTCCTTGGCCACCAGCATCTTGCGCTCAAACCCACCTTTATACCCGCCGATCCAGTCCGCCAAATCCGCGGTGGTCCCCTGTAGCGATAACTGAATATGGTCAAGCCCGGCCTGTTCCAGCGCATCGATCCGCTTGGGCGTCAATCCGATACCGCTGGTGATCAGGTTGGTATAAAGCCCCGCCTCGCGCGCTTTGCTGGTCAGTTCGACCAGATCGGGGCGCGACGCCGGTTCGCCGCCCGAAAGGTGCAACTGCAACACTCCCAGAGCGGCGGCCTGCCGGAATACATCCGCCCAGGTTTCAGTGTCCAACTCGCCATCCTTGCCCTGCAGGGCGAGAGGGTTGGAACAATATGGACAGGCCAGCGGACAGCGATGTGTCAACTCGGCCAGCATGGCGATGGGCGGCTGAACTGTCATGGCTGCACCGCCAGAAACATCCGCGCCCTAAGACCAATCATAAAACGCTGCACATCCGCAGCGATTTGATCCTTGGGCGCGTTATATGAGGCGGCGAGGTCCGCAACGATATCGGCAAAGCGCGCCTGCCCGGTGACCCGCATCAGGATTGCATCTCCGATTGCGTCCAACGCGATGGCCTTTTCCGGTGCCAGCAGAACCTTGCCGCCGCGCACCCTGTCTTCGATCACGCGTACTCCGCGCGGCAGAAATGGGCGGTCATCGTCGGCAAGTTCCAATTGCATCACGACATGCCCTCACCGGGTTGCCAGGCACCGGGTGGAATGCGGCCCGGTTCGACATAAGCGCCCCAAAGCGCATCAAGCTGTGCCCAGAGCACATTGGTTTTGAAGATCAGCGCCGCGCAGGCCATATCCTCTTTTTCGGCGGTATCAGCATGATCAAGAACCCATTTCAGACCGAAAGCCACATCCTTGGGCGCTTCGGTCAGGCGTTTGCGGAAATAGCTCAGGCTGGCATCGTTGGCGAAATCGTAGTGTTTCAGCAGCCCCTCGATACGGTTCTCGTGGATTTTCGGCGCAAACAGCTCGGTCAGCGAGGACGCCACCGCCTGCAACAACGGCTTTTCCCGGACATAATGAACATAGGCATCGACCGCAAATTGCGTCGCGGGCAAAACGCCCCGGCCTGACGCGACATAATCGGGATCAAGCCCCACCGCTTCGGCCAGCTTCAACCAACGGCGGATGCCGCCTCCGTCTTCGATCCCGCCATCGTGGTCTTCGATGCGCGACCGCCATTCGCGACGCATATCAGGATCGGCGCAACGTGACATGAAGGCGGCGTCCTTCATTGGGATCGCAGCCTGATAGGCCCAGCGATTGATCACCCAAGCCCGCACTTGATCCGGCGTACAGTCGCCGCCATGCAATTTGTGATGAAACGGATGCTTGTCGTGATAGCGTTCCGCGCCGATCGCGCGCAACCGGGTTTCCAGATTGTCCCTGCTCATAGCTCGATCTCCAGTCCATCATGGGCAATCTGCCACCCCGCGCTCAGAACCTGCGCGCGTTCAGGTCCGCCCGGTTGCCAGACAGGATTTGTGTTGTTGATATGGATATAACATTTATCCGCTTTCAGAGCGTCCATTTTCGCCATTGATCCATCTGGGCCACTGATCGAAATATGCCCCATGCGACGCCCGGTTTTCACCCCGGTTCCCGCCCGGATCATTTCATGATCGTCCCATAGCGTACCATCGAAAAACAGCTGATCAGCGTCGCCGATACGGGTCAGCAATTCAGGCGTCACCTCCGCGCAACCGGGGATGTAATAGGCCACCTTACCCCCATCGCTCAGCCGTACACCCACGGTCTGTTCGCCGACGAGGTCCGTTTGAACCGTATCGCCTTCCATGAACAAAGGGACTTTGCCCGGGACCGGGAAAACCGTCGCCTCTAGCCCTGGCTGAAGGTCGAATTCTTCGCCCAAAGTGATAGTCAGGCGATCCACCTTGTCCCTGGAAACGGCATCAAAAATACGGTTTTCCGTCAGAACAGCCTGAATTTCATGGGTTGCAAACAAGGTAAACGGCGTCTGTTCGCGCAGCGACAACAGCCCCGCGATATGATCGATATCGCCATTGGTCAGCAGGATCGATTTCAGCGGCGTATCGCGCAAATCGCGTGGATGCAGGGCGGTGTTGACCTGCATCTGCTGTCGGATATCGGGGGACGCGTTCAACACGCTCCACGACTTGCCGTCCAGAGATACCGCCAAAGACGACTGACCCGCGCTCGGAATTTTACCGGCGCGGGCGTCGATACAGTTGGGACAGCCGCAATTCCACTGCGGAAGCCCTCCACCGGCTGCCGCGCCGAGAACCAGAAATTTCATGATGGCTGCCTGCTAGGCTGATCTCAGAACAGGTCCTGTTCGTATTCGCGACCTTCGTCTTCGGACGGCGCGTACATGTTGATTTCCATGCCGCAGTTGACTTCTTTCAGTTTCGGAGCGGTCCAGGCCATTTTGTTTCCTCCCATAGGCTGGTTGCAATACCCAAGCTTAACTACAGCAATCCCCGGATGGGTATTGTCTAATGGTCGTAAACGGTCGCCCCCCCATAACACCGCCGGTGATGCACAAAGGTCGTATATGGAACGGGGTCGACCCTGCATACAGTCTCTCGTATGTGTACGACTTTCAGACTACTGGCGCTAATGTTCGCCGCCATTTGGATGCCTTTGCAGTTGTCGGCAGAGCCATTGGAACGTGCGGCATTGGCTGAAATGATCATGCCGCCATTTTCACTGGGCGAACCGTTGAACGACAACGGCGTCTACAGTTTGCTGAATTCCGGCGGGGCCGAAGCAGGCTATGTGTTCGAAACCGAACCCTTGGCCCCCCTGCCCGGCTTTTCCGGCGCGCCGATCAATGTTCTGGTCGTGCTCGATCTGGACGGGAAATTCCTTGATGTCAGGTTGATCGAACAGAATGAACCGATTTTCGTGTCGGGTCTGGGCGAAGCGCCGTTACATAAGTTTTTCGAACAATATCCCGGGCTGTCAATTTCATCTTCAATCGTCGTGGGAACACCTTACGGAAACGCAGGCGGAGGAACGTCTCTGGTTTATCTCGACGGGGTCACCAAGGCGACCGCGTCGGTGCGAATCGCCCATGAATCTGTAATGGCGGCGGCATTGGCTGTGGCGCGGGAAAAAATGCAGGGTATCGCCACCACCCCGCCCGCGTTTCCTGATCCAGATCATCAGGAAATGCTAAACTGGGATGATCTGGTCGCACAGGGCATCGCCACCCATAAGGTCGTCAGTAATGGCGAGGTCGATGCGATGTTTGCCGACACGCTATGGGAAGACGACGACCCCGAGGCCAAAGCCCATCCCGATGATCCCTATCTGGATCTGTGGATCGTCGATCTGGGTCCGCCGTCCATCGCTCGTGCCGTATTGACCGAAGACGGTTACGCCGAACTTCAACAGTTCCTCAGCATTTCAACCGATGACGAACCGATTCTGGTGATCGAAACCGCCCGGCACGGGCTGGTCAGCGACGAATTTGTCCGCAATACCGCGCCCGATTGGCTGGCCGCCGAACAAGGTGGCCTGCCGGTCCCTTTGCGCGACAGCGACATTTTCGCGGAGCTCAACGACGACGTACCGGATGGTGCCACCCTGATCCTGCGCTCTGACCGCAGGTTGGGGTTCGATCCGGCGCGGAAATGGTTGTTGCAGGTGACTGCGACGCGGCAGCACGGCATTTTCCAGCCGCAAATCGGGACAGTGATATTGACCGTACCGCATCAAACGGATGATCGGTTCTTCTCTCGCCCGGTCGAAATCAAACCGGTACCGCCGTGGCTTGATGCGCTCAGGAACCGACAGGCCGACATGATCGGTTTGGCAGTATTGTTGACAGCCCTCGGTGCCGCGTTGCTTTTCGCGATGAACCGGCTGGCGGATAGTCGCTATTTCACCCCGGTCCGCCTGACCATTCTGGCCGTCGTGATCGGATTTGTTGGCTGGTGGGGTCAGGGCCAGTTGTCCATCGTCACGGTCTTGGCAGTACTGCGCGCTACGACTGGGGGCGGCAGTTTCGCCTTTCTGGCCTATGACCCGTTTTCACTGCTGATATGGGGCGTCGCCATCTTGGGATTCCTGCTCTGGGGACGTGGGCTGTTTTGTGGCTGGCTTTGCCCCTTTGGAGCGATGCAGGAATTTTTCCACCATCTGGGCCGTCTTTTGCGCCTGCCCCGGCTCGAACCTTCTGCAAAATGGGACAGGCGATTGAAAGCCCTGAAATATGTGGCTCTGGCCGGTTTGATCGCGGTTGCGTTCCTGGCACCCGAACACACCGAAAAGGCGGTCGAGATCGAGCCGTTCAAAACCGCCATCACCACCTTGTTCCTGCGCGAATGGTATTACGTGGCGTATGCGGTCTTCTGGCTGTTGATGGGCATGTTTTTGTTCAAAGGGTTTTGCCGCTATGTCTGCCCCTTGGGGGCAATAATGGCCATCGGCGGATTGCTTCGTGGCCGCGACTGGATTGCACGGCGCGCCGAATGCGGCAGCCCTTGTCAGCTCTGCCGGGTCAAATGCAATTACGGATCAATCCGGAAAAATGGATCAATCAACTATTCGGAATGTTTCCAATGCCTTGATTGCGTCAGTATTCACAACGATGAAAACCGCTGTGTGCCGCTGATCCTGCAAGCAAAACAATCTCAGAGGAAGGACGCCGCCTGATGTCTGCCTTACGCATGACCCGCCGCCGTTTCCTTGCCATTAGCGCCGCAATGACCGCTGGCACCGCCGAGGCCCGGCAGACCCATAGCTGGTCTGGCTTTGCTCTGGGCGCTGAGGTGTCGATGAAGCTTTATGGGCCAAAGGATATCGCAGAGGCCGCATTACGCGATGCGCAATTAATGCTGAAAGAGATCGAAAAGCTGTTCAGCCTCTATGATCCTCAAAGTACGCTTTCACAGTTAAACACCGTAGGTCGGCTAACTGATGTGCCGGGACTTTTTCTGGATTTGGCAGAGGTTTCGACGCAGGTACATAATGCGACCGATGGCGTGTTCGACCCGACGGTTCAGCCCGTTTGGCAGGCGCTGGCCCGTGGTCAGGATACACAGCTTGCCCTCCAGCAAATGGGATGGGGCCGATTGCGCTACAATGCGCATTCACTCACGTTGGGCGAGGGTCAGCAGCTCACTTTCAATGGTATAGCCCAAGGCTTCGCCACCGATATCATAAAGGAACGTCTGGTCCGCAATGGTATGACCAAAGCATTGGTGAATATCGGGGAGTTCAACGCAATCGGCGGACCGTTCAGGATTGGCATTGCCGATCCAGAACGGGACATTGTCGCGACAAGGACACTCCGCAATTCGGCAATCGCCACGTCAAGCCCGGAGATACAGACCATCGGCGGGCATAGTCACATTCTCAATCCGAAATCACTGGCACCACCAGTTTGGTCGACCGTGAGCGTCGAGGCGGAGTCGGCCGCTCTGGCCGATGCCTGTTCCACCGCTTTCTGTCTGATGCCACGACCGCAGATCGAACACGTCATGCGAAAACTGTCCGATCTGCGGCAAGTCACGCTTGTCAACAACAACGGTGACGTGGAAACGGTGTGACACCCGGCTTGGGACCATGCGCGAGCATTTTTTCGTCCGCGACGGGTACTCGGCTGCTTTGAAATATGAACACAGCTGTCAAAACCGGGTCTGCAATCGCGACTAACGCAATGCAGGAGGCGCGAAGGTCAGGTCATATTGGTCGAAAATCGCCTTCATGCGCCCGTCATCCACTGCCGCGAATATGGCGTCGCCGACAGCATATCCAAGCGCGCGATAACGGAAATTAACCGCGATGCCAGCGGTCCATTGACCGACGGAAAATCCCGGCAAGGGGGGCGTATGGACAGCCAAATCATCAGACAGAGCGAATTCCAATTGCGCCAATGGCCCCATTGCGGCTTTGGTTTCACCACCCGCCAATGCCGCCATCGCCGCTGCCATTGTCGCGAACCGATGCACATTGCGCCCCAGCTGCCCGCCGGGAAAGGAGGACAGATAGAAATCGGCGATCGAATCGTTTTCCACCGCCACTGTGTCGAAACGGAAATAGGCCGGGACCGGTGGGTCTTCGGGATAGGCATCACGGCGATAGGCGATGCCGACTTTTTCCTGATGGTACTGACCGGTAAAAGTGACCTGTTCAACACGGCAAGCGAATTCGCTGTCATAAGGGACGTGCAGCATCACATTGGCCACTTCGCCGCCCACTGCTGGACCTTTCCAGATCCAGTTGCGCAGATCAGTTTCCAGGTTCTCGCCCGGCGTGACCAGTTTAAAACGCGCTTCAACACCGAGATCTGCGGCAATTAATCTGCCAATCTCGATATCGACGCCCGCAGGCTGACCGCTATCCTGATATGACCAAGGCGAAAAATCCTCATAAGCAGCGAAGGTGATGACGCCCTTTTCGAGGATCGTGTCCAGATCCTGCCCCACCACATCGCGGGACGCATTCTGGGGTTTAGGTTGGGGCACATAATCAGCGCAGCGGGCCAGTGCGGCCTGCCCGGTCAGACAGGCCAGCGTGAGGGAGAGGAGAAGTCTGGCAAACGCTTGTTTCATGTGCCCCAATCTGCCGCCTTAATGGGCGGCAGACAAGCCGATCGTCAGCTGTTCAGCGGCAGCTGCGAAATCGGGATGTTCGCCGGAAAGAAGTTCGGCAGCGCGATAGGCCGCACTGTCGGCAACCGGTGCGCCGGAACCGGTTTCGACGCCTTCGGCGACGCCACTCAGCTCTGCCTGCAACGCTGCGGTATCGCCACCTGCCCCCTCGGCCATCGCCTTAAGTTCGTCACGGATCTGCAACAAACGCGGGGTGGCGTCGTCCAGCTGACCATCATCGGGACGGGTTTCGATATAGGTGCGGATCGCCCAAGCGGCCTTCTGGCCCAGAAGTTCGCCAAACGCGGGCATCTTGGTGATACCATTCTGGGTATAGCCGGTCTGGAACCGTTCGACGAACCATTCGTCCCCGTATTCCTCGGCCTCCAGATAGCGCAGATCGGGGGCCAGACCGCCCGAAACCACTCCAAGCCCGTGGCACCGCGCGCAATTCTGGTTGTACCCGCTGCTGCCAATGTCGACTGCGGTTTTCCAGACATCCGCGCCCATGCCGCGGTAGGGGTTTTCGGTCAGCCATTCTTCGCCCACATCTGGCAGCGCTTCGGTGTTGACAGGTTGCGGTGCTACGTCGCCATGCGCCCATGCCATCGAGGTGGCAGCGATCAGAGCCATCGCGGAAACTGGCAGTTTGAACATCGGTTTTTCCTCCCGTTCGACGTCTTGCTTCGATATCTACAGCAACGCCGTGGCAGGCGGCTACGCGACCTTAGTTTTAGCCACCGCCAAACCACCTTAGACAATGGTCGCATGGCGGGGTTTGCTCCACCTCTTAATATTGCGGGAATTGGCATGGGGCGGAGGAGAGGAAGTCTTTATGCACCGAATTTTCGCCATCGCCGTTGCGGTTTTACTGGCCATGCCGGCCCGGGCCGACGTGTCGATTCCGATCGTTTTGCTGCAACAAGAACACGAACGCCCCCCGGTCCTGTCAAATCTGGACCCTGTTCCCAACGATGAAACTGTGGCTGGAATTGAATTGGGCCTTAAGGACAATATCACCACCGGTCGCTTCCTTGGGCATGATTATGATCTGGAAATACACCAGGTGGGTCTGGGCGATGACCCGATCGCGGCCGCGCGCCTCGCTCTCGGCCACAGCCAGATTGTTATACTCGATGCCCCGGCCAGCGTTTTGACCTCGATTGCCGATCTACCGGAGGCGCAAAATGCGCTGCTGATCAATGCCACCGCACCGGATATGTCCCTGCGCAGGGGTGACTGCCGCGCCAACCTGCTGCATACGATGCCGTCGCTGGCAATGCGGTCGGATGCGCTGATGCAGTTCGCCCGCGCCAAACGCTGGGACAAACTGTCCCTGATCCAAGGCAGCTACCCGGTCGATCAGGCATTTGCCGACGCCTTGCGCGCCAGCGCGGCAAAATTCGGAATGAAGATCGCGGCATCGAAAACCTGGGCCTTCGATGCCGATATGCGCAGGAACGCCGCGCAAGAGGTACCGCTTTTCACTCAGGAACTTGGCGATTACGACCTCTTGCTGATTGCCGATGAGACCCATGATTTCGGTCGCTACATCGCCTACAACACCGGGCGCCCGCGTCCGGTGGCGGGGTCCGAAGGATTGGTACCCGCCGCTTGGGGACCCGCGGTAGAACAATGGGGGGCGGCGCAATTGCAATCGCGTTTTGAAGCGGCCACCGGGCGCGAGATGCGACCGCGCGATTACGCAGGCTGGGCTGCCATCCGCAGCATCGGCGAAGCCGTCACCCGCACCAACAGCGCCGCCCCAAAGGTACTACGCAGCTTTATCCTGTCAGACCAGTTCGAACTGGCGGGGTTCAAAGGACGCGCCCTGAGCTTTCGCGCCTGGAATGGCCAGATGCGCCAACCGATACCGCTACTGACCGACAGGGCCATGGTCGCCCAGGCACCGCTGCCCGGCTACCTGCATCAACGCAGTGAACTCGACACCTTGGGGCTGGACAAACCCGAAAGCCCCTGCACCGCATTCGACTAAATGAAACGGTCCGGAACTTTTCGAAAGTTTCTGATCCCGCAACAGGAAAGCCAGAGATGAAATTCCCCGCCGCGATGATGTGCCTCCTGTTTGCGTCGCCACTGACGGCCGAAGAAATTTGGGTCACCAATGAAAAAGACGACACGGTCAGTGTCATCGATATCGCCACATTGGAAGTCACCCGCACCCTTCCGACCGGAGAACGGCCGCGCGGCATCACCTTTTCGCATGATTATTCCCGCGTCTATATATGCGCCTCCGACAGCGACACGGTACAGGTGATGGACCCCGAAACCGGTGAGATTTTGCACAATCTGCCATCGGGAGAAGATCCGGAACAATTCATTCTGCACCCGAATGACCGGCATCTTTATATCGCAAACGAAGATGACGCGATCACCACCGTAGTCGACACCGAAACGCACAAAGTCATTGCCCAGATTGACGTAGGAATTGAACCTGAAGGCATGGCGGTCAGCCCTGATGGAAAAATCGTTATCACCACCTCCGAGACGACCAACATGGCGCATTGGATCGATACCGAAACACGCGAACTGTTCGCCAATACATTGGTCGATGCCCGACCACGCCACGCGGAATTTGCCGCCCATGGCAGCGAACTCTGGGTCAGCGCTGAAATCGGTGGCACCGTCACCGTGTTCGATACCAAAACGCAGATCGAAAAAGCCAAAATCAACTTCAAAGTCAAAGGGGTCCATCCCGATCGGATACAGCCCGTGGGGTTTGAATTCACCGAGGACGAAAAAACCGCATTTGTAGCGCTTGGCCCGGCCAATCATATCGCTGTGGTGAATGCCGAAACCTTCGAGGTGGAAAACTATATTCTGGTTGGTCGCCGTGTCTGGCATATGGCATTCAACAGTGACAAATCGCTTTTGTTCACCACCAACGGCGTTTCGGGCGACGTGACCGTGATTGATGTCGCCAAACAGAAACCGATCAAATCGATCAAAGTTGGCAGGTTTCCATGGGGGGCCGCGCTTCGCCCCTGACCGGTCAATTCGCTTGCTATCGCTTTTTTGAGCAAAGGACTTTGAATATGCGCTTTCCGATCCTTACCGCCACCTTGGCCATGCTTGCCCTGCCTGTTTGCGCGACTGCAGAGGACGATGAGGGCGGCTTTGGTTTGGCTGGGCTGTTGTCGGGCAAGAACAAGCAAGACCTGCCCCCCATTACCCTGTCGGCGGGTATGCCCTTGGCGGACGCGCCCTGGGTCCTGAAATCCGGCACCTATTACGAATTCATGATCGAAGGCGATGGCAGTCAGGAACTGGCCCTTGTCGGCCCGGAATTTTTTCGCGCCATCTGGATCGACGAAATCGTCGTTGAAGGATTGGAAATCCGTCCTCTCGGTCTCGACAGTGTCGAATTCGACGAAGCAGGCAAGATGGAAATTGGCTTTGTCGCTATCAAGCCTGGCCGGTATTATCTGAAAGTGCCCGGCAGCACCGGCGAAACACAACGGTTGGAGATCACCATCAAGTGACAGGACTAAAGGTCGAGAATCTCAGCTATTCCTACGGATCCAAAACCGCATTGGACGGGGTTGGTTTTTCAATTGAACAGGGCGCGTTCTGCGCCCTTCTCGGCCCAAATGGTGCAGGAAAATCAACCCTGTTTTCCCTGCTGACCCGCCTGTTTGCCACCACACAAGGCCGGATCGAGATTGCCGGTCACGATCTGGCCCGCGATCCGCGCAAGGCGCTGGCGCGGATCGGGGTTGTGTTTCAACAATCCACGCTTGATCTGGATCTGAGCGTCTACCGCAATCTTAGCTATTTTGCCGCGCTGCATGGGCTGGCCGGGCGCGAAGCGGACCGGCGGATCGATGTCGCGCTTGAGCAGTTGAATATGGCCGAACGCGCACATGAACGTGCGCGCGATCTGAACGGCGGCCACAGGCGACGCACTGAAATCGCCCGCAGCCTGATCCATGATCCGGCGGTGTTGTTGCTGGACGAACCGACCGTCGGACTGGATGCCGCCGCGCGCCGGTCGATTACCGACCATGTGCATGACTTGTCACAGCATCAGGGACTGACCGTGCTTTGGGCCACCCATCTGAGCGACGAAGTCCGGGACGACGACCGTTTGGTCATTCTGCACCACGGCCGTAAACTGGCCGATGGCGTCTGCGCCGATCTGCGCAGCGATCAGCCCCTGTCCGAATTTTTCCTCGACGTGACGGGTGCTACGGCATGAACGCCCCCCTGATCGCCCTGCGTGCCATCGTCCTGCGCGAAGCGCTGCGCTTCGTACGTCAACGCGGCCGTTTCATCGCAGCTCTGGTGCGCCCTCTGGTTTGGCTGATCGTGTTTGCAGCCGGTTTTCGCGCTGCTTTGGGGCTCAGCATCACCCCCCCGTATCAGACCTACATCACCTACGAGATCTATATCGTGCCGGGTCTTTGCGGCATGATTATCCTGTTCAACGGCATGCAAAGCTCTCTCAGTCTGGTCTATGATCGCGAAATGGGTTCAATGCGGCTGCTGCTGACCAGCCCCCTGCCGCGCTGGTGGCTGTTGCTTTGCCGTCTTATCGCTTCAACCTCGATATCAATTCTCCAGGTTCTAAGCTTCCTTGCCATTGCTGCGCTTTATGGCATCCGGTTCCCCGCGATGGGCTATGTTGCCGTTCTGCCCGCCTTGTTCATCGCTGGCATCATGCTAGGGGCTCTGGGGCTAGCGCTGTCGTCGATGATCAAGCAACTGGAAAATTTCGCTGGGGTGATGAATTTCGTCATTTTCCCTATGTTTTTTCTGTCTTCGGCGCTCTATCCGTTATGGAAAATGGCGGAAAGTTCGGAAATCCTGCATGATATCTGTGCTGCGAACCCCTTTACCCATGCGGTCGAAATGATCCGGTTCGCGCTTTATCTGCAATTAAACCTGCCTGCGCTGGGTTGGACCTGCCTGTCGGGTCTGGTTTTGCTGGCGCTGGCGCTTTGGGGATACGACCCTGCGCGCGGCATGTTACGTCGCAAAAACTGACCTTTCTTACGACCATAAGACCCGCAAATTACGACCAAAGGCGCGTCGTTTGAAGGGCTGAACTTCGCTACGCTCAGCGGCAATGGAGGATTTCAGCATGAAACGCGCCCTGCTTGTCACCTTGTTCCTGATGAGCCCGCCTGCCATAGCCGAAGAAGATCCGGGCGGGACGTTGAATCCGCTGGAAATGGGACTGGGCAAGGTCATGCAGAATATCCGCGAAGGTAAGCCCGACATGACCACCTGTGCCACCGGTTATTACATCACCAAATCGGGTCGCCATGCGTTAGCGCGCGAATTGTTCGAAACCTGCGCCGCGGCAGGTTGGACCGGTGCGATGACTTGGATGAGCCAACTCGACAATAACGGACTGGGTGGCGAATATGATCCCGACGCCGCTGCCGAATGGGATCGGCGCGCAGCCGATGCTGGCGACCCTGTTGGAAAATTCAATTACGGTCTGGACCTGATGCGCGGTCACGGCGTGGCGCGCGATGATGTATTGGGGCGACAATATGTGGATCAGGCAGCACGCGAAGGGTTGAAAATCGCCAAACGATTGCAGGCGGCGGATTACGACCTGGATGAAGTCACGCCGGATGCCGACAACTGGAAATATGCACCGCTTTTCTGATTTTGGTCGCAGAAAGAACAGACCAAAAACTGTGTGCATCCGGAATTGACGTTCCGCATTCCGAAGCGGCACAGCCGTCGGCCACGCCCCTGCGACATCCTCAGTAGAACATTAGCCAATAACCTTTTGATAATACGACCAAAGTATGAAGGAAATCACGGGATTTTCTTGATCCTGGTCAAGCGATTTCAGTTCTACCGGTGTATACTGTGACTATCCCTATCCGGAGGAAAAAATGAAAAACCTATTTCCCGCAATTTGCCTTATCGCCCTGACCGCACCAATGCCCAGCTTTGCCAGCGAAACGTCCTTTGACAAGATCAAGATCGACGCTGGGGCCGAGCTGTTTGCATCGGGATGCCGACGCTGTCATGCCACCGACGCCGATCATGAAAGCTATGGTCCGCCGCTGGAAAACGTGATTGGACGCGCTGCTGGCAGCTATCCCGATTATGATTATTCCATTGCGTTGGAAGCCTCCGGCATTGTCTGGACCAAAGCCGCCCTACGCGCCTGGATGGAAGACAATCAGGGCTTCATGCCGGGCACCAAAATGCGCCATGTCGGTATCACCGATCCCACAGTACAGGACTTCATCCTCGCCTATCTGGAAAGCATCACGACGCGCGACGGGGCGGAGATATCAAAATAGCGAAACCTTCGCTGCTGCGGCGATGTGATCATTCACAATGCGCGGCGTCCATTGGGCGCCGCGCAACCTTATTCGAAACATCATCCAGAACGATGATGGGAAGAATTCAAAAAGAACGCTGGCCTCTCAAGGTGAACGGGACACCCTGGTATGCCAGCTTTCGCAATAGATTAACTATGACCTACAATGATTTGATAAAAATCATTTAAAATAACTATCCGCGTCCAACCGTTTAGGCCTGTTCCACGTTCAAAAACGCCGATCCGCTGCTTACGACCATTGGGCAATATCAAACACGTGGCAACGCATTGATACTGATTCTTGTCCTAGGGGCAGCTCGATTCGACCCTACGGAACAATGGATACATATGGGAGGATCCGATGAACCGTTTTATATCCACGGTTGTCGCAGGGGTTTTGGCGGTGAGCGCAGCTCATGCCGGCGTCACCGAAGGCGATCTAAAAAATGATCAGACAATGACCAATCAGGTGGTGACAAATGGCATGGGCCGTCACCTACAGCGTTACAGCCCGCTCGACACTCTGAACAAAGACAATGTCAAAAACCTTGTTCCCGCCTGGGCTTTCAGCCTTGGTGGCGAAAAGCAACGCGGTCAGGAAACCCAGCCTCTGATTTACGATGGCGTGATGTATGTCACCGGGTCCTATTCGCGCATCTATGCGATCGACGTGATGACCGGCGACGAACTTTGGCAGTATGACGCGCGTCTGCCCGAAGGCATCCTGCCCTGCTGTGACGTAATCAACCGCGGGGGCGCCATCTATGGCGACAACATCTATTTCGGCACTCTGGATGCCCGCATCGTGGCGCTGGATCTAAAAACCGGCAAAGTGCAGTGGAACAAAAAGATTGCCGATTACAAGGCCGGATATTCCTATACTGCAGCACCGTTGATCGTGGACGGCCTGGTCATCACCGGTAATTCGGGTGGTGAATTCGGTATCATCGGCGAAGTACAGGCGCGCGACGCCGAAACCGGCGAAACGGTTTGGACACGTCCGGTGATCGAAGGCCACATGGGCACATTCAACGGCGAAGAATCGACCATGACCGGAACGCTGAACGCAACCTGGCCGGGTGATATGTGGAAAACCGGTGGCGGCGCCACCTGGTTGGGCGGGTCGTATGACGCGGAAACCGATACGCTGGTCTTTGGCGCAGGCAACCCCGCCCCCTGGAACAGCCACCTGCGCAATGCAGGCACCCCAACCGAAGGCAATAAGGGCGACAACCTCTATGCCGCCAGCCGCATTGGCATCAATCCCGAAAACGGCGAAATCAAGTGGCATTTTCAGACCACACCGCGCGAAGGCTGGGATTATGACGGTGTCAACGAAGTGGTCGCCTATACCGACCGTTCGGGCAACAAACGTTTCGCTACCGCCGATCGGAACGGTTTCTTCTACGTTCTGAACCGCGAAGACGGCGCCTTCGTTTCGGCCACCCCTTTCGTGAAGGATATTTCCTGGGCCTCGGGCATTGATGAAACCGGCCGCCCGATCTTTAACGAAGACAACCGTCCAGGCAATCCGGCCGCGGCAGCCGATGGCAAGAAGGGTGACGTGATCTTTGCCGCGCCGTCCTTCCTAGGGGGCAAGAACTGGATGCCGATGGCGTTCTCGCAACATACCGGCAATTTTTATGTACCCTCAAACGAATGGGGCATGGATATCTGGAACGAGCCGATCACCTATAAGAAAGGCGCGGCTTATCTGGGCGCGGGATTTACCATCAAGCCCAACTACGAAGACCATATCGGATCGTTGAAAGCGATCGACCCCGATACCGGCGAATGGAAATGGGAATACAAAAACGACGCTCCGCTTTGGGGCGGCGTGATGACAACGGCCGGCGGTTTGGTGTTTTTTGGCACCCCCGAGGGCAAGTTCCTCGCGCTGGATGACGAAACCGGCGCAGTCCTGTGGTCGTTTCAGACAGGATCCGGCATTGTCGGTCAGCCCGTCACTTGGGAAATGGAAGGCGAACAATATGTCACGATCGTATCCGGTTGGGGCGGCGCAGTTCCTCTTTGGGGTGGCGAAGTGGCCAAAAAGGTCAACTACCTGAACCAGGGCGGCATGGTCTGGACATTCAAGCTGCCGAAACAGCTGGCATCGGCCGACTGATCCGAGTTGCGAACCAAACAACGCGCACCCAATCGGGTGCGCGTTTTCCTATCTCACAGAATGCCGAACCCAACCGATACTCAGCGCGGGACGACGCCGTTCTTCCATTTTTCGATCACCGATTGCAGCGCTTTTAATTGCACTGGTTTGGACAGATAATCGTTCATGCCTGATTTGAAACAGTTCTCAGCTTCGTCAATCAGGGCGCTGGCGGAAATGGCAATCACCGGCACCGGGACAAGTTCGTGTTCGGTTTCGAAACGGCGGATATTTCGGGTTAAATCGAACCCGTCAGATTCCGGCATCTGACAATCGGTCAACACCATCGCGTGACGATGCTGTTTCCATTTTTCAAACCCATCTGCCCCGTTAACAGCCGTTTCAGACGAATATCCCAGTAGATCCATCTGGCGCGAAAGAACGGACAGGTTCAGATCGTTATCGTCCACGATCAATATCCGCGCTGTACCATCGGGATTTGCCTGTGTGATCGGCTCCAAACTTTCGCAAGTTTCCGACAACGAAACATGAACATTGGCTGCAGCTTCCCGCCCGGTCAGAATCGCAGCCCCACGTAAAATATCCGAGTAATGCACCGGAAACCGGTACGAAACATAAAGCTTATCGTTCAATAATCCCTTTGGGTTCTGGCGCGATTGATCGAGGACGATCAAACGGCAATCCGGATTTATTTGCCAGATCGCCTGTTTGTAAACTTCGCATTCCGCCAAGGTCTGCAAGGCCAATACGATAACGGTGTCTGGCCCGGTCTTGGCAGCCAAATCCGAGACTTCGGAACGTGAGAATGACGCGTCGACCCGCGCCCCGTACTGTTCGAAAAAGGTTCTGATTCTGTTGTGAAATATCGGCTTGTTGGTCATCACCACAATATGAACGCCGTCGACCCGAGTGAGCGTCTTCTTGTTCGGCATCGCATCCATGGGCAGCGTCACCGAAAAAACAGATCCTTTTCCCAGTTCGCTTTGCACGTCCAACGTTCCGCCCAACATTTTGACCAGGCTTTGTGTGATCACCAAACCCAATCCCGTACCTCCAAACCGACGGGTTGTGGATTCCTCGCCCTGACTAAAGGGTTTGAAAATCCGTTCGATGGTGTCCTGGCTCATCCCGATGCCTTCGTCGCGCACTTCGAAACACAGCTTGTTCCCCCCCTCGACCGGCGAAACCTTTAGCGCGACTTGACCTTGGCGATCATCTTCGGGCTTGGAAAACTTGATCGCGTTGCTAAGCAAGTTCAACAATATCTGGCGCAGCCGGATCGGATCGCTGCGGACGAAGTCTGGCAGGCCGGGATCGATTTCCATCACGAAAATCACATTCTGATCCTGCGCCGGTACGGCCAGGATTTCGGCAGTACGTTCGACCGCGTCGAGCAGAGCAAATTCAGTTTTTTCGATTTTCAGCTGACCTGCTTCGATCTTGGCTGCATCCAGGATGTCGTCGATAATCCCTAACAAGAAGAACGACGAATCCTGAATCGTTTCCAGCATTCGCATTTGCTGATCGTTCAACACGCTGCGGCTGAGAAGTTCGATCATCCCGACGATTCCGTTCATCGGGGTCCGGATCTCATGGCTCATATTGGCCAGAAACACCGACTTCGCCTTGTTCGCGGCTTCAGCTGTGTGTTTTTGCAACAATGCACTCGTCGTGTTTTCCCGCTCTACCACCCTGCCCAGCTGCACCCCTAGCCGATGCACCAATTCGAACAAATGGGCGTCGCGGGGAATGATTTCGTCAGAGAAGAATTCCAAAACGGCAACGATCTTGGCACCAACATAGACCGGAACCATCAGCGCGGAATAGATGATCCGTTTGTCTGCGCCACGCAGAATAGTGAAATCATCCTGCTCATAAATATTTTCATACCATTGCGGCACACCGCGCTTATAGGTCACCCCTGGCGCGCCCTCACCAGGGCGGAAAACACGCGTTTCAGTCAGCTTCCGCAAATAGCCGAATTTTTCTTCATCCGCGATGTAGACCTGCCCGGTTGGCACCAGCAAAATTTCGCCTTGGTCTTTCTGGACCCGCAAAAACGAACCGACCGGCCAACCTAGGAATTTGGCCATCATTGTCATGGATTTTTCAAATGCTTCGCTCGCACTTTCGGCGCTATTGGCGATTTCAGCGACAGCTTCAGTAATTTCAAGTTCTTGCACCACACGGCGATGTTTCTGTTTATATATCTGTTCGGTCGAAACGTCTTTGTACTGACAGATAACGCCCGTGAACGTGCCATCGGAGTCGAAAATGGGGGTCTTACTGATCTTGAATGATATCGTGAGCCCCGGAGCAATCGTCAGAATGAAATCAATATTTTTGATGGGGCGCGCCGTTTCGACGACTGTCCGATCCGTTTCACGTTCTAATTCTGCGATCTCTGTTCTTGGGATTTGATCGTTGGTCAAACCTTTGATCTGCTCAAGCGATTTCAGCCCGGCGACCTTGGCGAAGTCGGCATTCCCGGCGACGAAACTCAGATCAGAGTCTTTCCAGAAGACGCAATCAAAACTAATCGCTTAGTCTCCCACAGATCGGTTCCAGCGCGTACCGGGACATTATGGCCTAGGACAAAGCGCCAATCACAAAAAATATTTACACACGTAACATCAGGATAAGCAAAATATTTGTCTACGTAAATGATCCCAATGAAGGACTCGCGCACCCAAAAGTCTGTAACCCCGGCTATAATGATCACCGGATACATACCTCTGATCGGGTCAAGAAGCGGCGCCCGGTGCCGTTTTCGAGCGAAAACATACCTCCAATTCCATCAACGGCATCAATCACCAGATCCGTATGCTGCCATTTTTCGTACTGGAATTCATTCATGTAAAACGGAACACCACCGATCTGCCCGATCTGGACGTCTCTGTCACCGACAAGATAATCCCCACGCTGAAATAGCATCGGGGCCGAGCCATCGCAGCAACCGCCCGATTGGTGAAACAGCAAAGCGGCCCCGTACTTGGCTTTCAGTTCGTACAGCAGCGCCAATGCTGCCTTGGTCGCGGTCACGGTCATTTTGGTCATTCTCACCTCACGAAACGCAAAAGGCCCCGCCGAGAAGCGGGGCCAATATTGACTCTTACGGGATCAGAAGAAGCCCAAAGCATTGGGGCTGTAGCTGACCAACAGGTTCTTGGTCTGACGGTAATGATCCAGCATCATCTTGTGGGTTTCGCGGCCGATACCCGACTGTTTGTAACCACCAAAGGCCGCATGGGCCGGATAGGCATGATAGCAGTTGGTCCAAACCCGACCGGCCTGAATTTCACGCCCGAATTTGAATGCACGGCTGCCATTGCGGGTCCACACGCCAGCGCCCAGACCATAAAGCGTGTCATTGGCAATTTCCAACGCTTCAGCATCGTCCTTGAAAGTCGTGACCGAGAGAACCGGGCCAAAGATCTCTTCTTGGAAGATCCGCATCTTGTTGTTGCCCTTGAACACCGTCGGTTCGATATAGTTGCCGCCTTCAAGACCGGCCAGCGAAGCCACCTCACCACCCGTCAAACATTCGGCACCTTCATCCTTGCCCAGTTGCAGGTAAGAGGCGATTTTCTCTTTCTGTTCTACCGACGCCTGCGCGCCGATCATCGTATCCATCGACAGCGGGTTGCCCTGTTTGACCGCTTTCACACGCTCAACTGCGCGGGCGATGAAGTCGTCATAGATCGATTCCTGGATCAATGCGCGGCTGGGGCACGTGCAAACCTCCCCCTGATTCAGCGCGAACATGGTGAAGCCTTCGAGGCACTTGTCAAAATAGTCGTCATCCGCGTCCATTACGTCAGCGAAGAAAATGTTTGGCGATTTGCCGCCCAGCTCCAGCGTGACCGGGATCAGGTTCTGCGAGGCATATTGCATGATCAGACGCCCGGTAGTGGTTTCCCCGGTAAAGGCGATCTTGGCGATACGCGGTGAACTGGCCAGCGGCTTACCAGCCTCAAGCCCGAAGCCATTGACCACATTCAGAACACCAGCAGGCAAAACATCAGCGATCAGTTCCATCAGAACCATAATCGACGCCGGGGTTTGCTCGGCAGGTTTAAGTACAACGCAGTTGCCCGCCGCCAGAGCAGGCGCCAGTTTCCAGATCGCCATCAGCAGCGGGAAGTTCCACGGGATAATTTGTCCGACAACCCCCAGCGGTTCAGGAATGTGATAGGCATAGGTAGTGCTGTCAATTTCCGAGATATGCCCTTCTTCGGCGCGAATGCACCCGGCAAAATAGCGCCAGTGATCAATACCAAGCGCCACGTCTGCAGCGATCGATTCCCGGATCGGCTTCCCATTGTCGAGCGTTTCCGCAGCCGCCAGAAGGTTGGAATTGGCTTCCATAATGTCGGCGATTTTCAGCATCATGTTCGACCGTTCGGTGGTCGACGTTCTGCCCCAAGCCGGGAAAGCGGTATGAGCGGCGTCCAGCGCAGCTTCGATGTCGTCTGCGTTGGAGCGCGCGATCTCGCATATCACTTCGCCGGTGATCGGGGTGGTATTTTCGAAATATTGCCCTGATTTCGGTTCAACGAATGTGCCATTAATGAAATTTCCGTAGCGGGTACGGAAGGGAAATTCGACGCCGAGATGCGACGTATCTAGAGCCGCGCTTACTTCAATTTTATTCTGAATGTTCATAACATTCCTCCCAAGATGCAACAATTCCTCAAGTCACGCCGAAACCCACAGAAATTGTTCTCCGAGGATGGGTGTCTCAACGCTTTGGGTACCCTAGGAGGCTCGGCGTTATTCAGAAATTGCACCATGGTCGTTCAGACATTGGTCTGTCAGACCAATGTCTCCGGCGTCAAATCAACGCAGGAATTTTGACTATTCTCACTTAGCCAACGAATAATTTTGATTGTCTTTTACGCCCGTTCCCACCGGTGAACGGATGACAAAACGCTTTTTTACCGGATTTCCCTGACCGCCAGCAATCAGAGGATCGCAACGCCGCGCGCTCAGCCCCGCCGGTTCGTCACAAAAGTGAAATACTTCTGCAACAAATCTGTCTTGCCTCTTCCTTAGGTATCGCGCGAAACAACCCCTATTGGAGTTCCCAATGAAATCCTCCCATCTTGCAGTCGCTATTTCTCTGTTGGCGTCTACCGCTATCGCACAAGACCTGCCTCAGGCCGACAATGTCTGGTTCACTGACGCGCAGGCAACCTTGCAGCAGCGTCTGGCAGTTCAGCCAAATACCAACAAAGCCAAAAATATCATCCTGTTGATTGCAGACGGTAATGGCGTCGGCACCAACTATGCGACCCGCCTGTTCGACGGGCAGCGCAACAAGGGCAATTTTGGCGACGAAAACATGCTGCCGGTGGACAAGTTCCCCTATGTCGCTTTGGCAAAGACCTACAATACCAACGCACAAACCCCCGACTCGGCTGGCACCGGCACCGCGATGCACACCGGTGTAAAAACCAAAGCTGGCGTTATCGGCGTTGATGAAACTCTGAACCGCGGCGATTGCGATCAGGTTGCGGGTGCAACCGTTGCCAATGCTGCCGAAGTCTTTTCTGCCATGGGCAAAGAAGTCGGCGTTATTTCGACCGCCCGTCTGACCCATGCGACCCCGGCATCGGCCTATGCCCATTCGGCCGACCGCAACTTTGAATCGGATAACTACCTGCCCGAAGGCTGCACTGTACCCGACATCGCGGCGCAGTTGATTGATCAGATGAAGGCCGGGAATGTCGACCTCGCTCTGGGCGGCGGTCGTCGTCACTTCATCACCAAAGAAACCACCGATAACGAAGGTAAGACCGGCAAGCGGAAAGATGGCCGCAACCTGATCGAAGAAGCAAAAGCCGCAGGCATTACTTATGTCTGGAACGATGAAACCGCAGCAGCCGCAGACCTGTCCAAGCCGATCCTGGGCCTGTTCGAAAGCTCGCATATGAAATATGAAGCAGACCGTAGCGGTGAACCCTCGTTGGCCGAGATGACCGAAATGGCCATCAAGAAGCTGCAAGGCGCGGAAAATGGCTATTTCCTGACTATCGAAGCCGGTCGCGTCGACCACGCCAACCATGCCAATAACGGCTATCGCGTCATGACCGACGGCGTGGCATTCGCCAAAGCCGTTGCTCTGGCGGACGAACTGACCGATGACGAAGACACCCTGATCATCGTCACCGCTGACCATGAACACGCGATTGCTTTCCAAGGCTATGCTGGTCGTGGTTCGGACATTCTGGGCCTGTCAATGAAGATCGACAATAACGGCACCGCCCATACAGGTGAATTGAACCTGGCCAAAGACGGTCGCCCCTACACCACCATGGGTTATCTGAACGGTGCTTCTTCGGTCCTGCGCGAAGACATGAACTGGGCCGGTGTACGCCCAATGCTGACACAAGAGGACGTTCTGGACGTCGATTACGTGCAGCAGGCGCTGATCCCGATGTCGTCGGAAACCCATTCCGGCGAGGACGTTGCGATCTATGCCAAGGGCCCATGGGCGCATCTGGTAGACGGTACGCTGGAACAGAATATCGTTTTCCATGTGATGCAATACGCCGCCACCGCCAAGTAGGCGCAGCGCAGCCACACATTTGCAGGGGGCCGCGATGGCGGCCTCTTGCTTGTCTTTCTGATCCCATTGCAAAGATGAGAACGCCTATGAAACGCCGCCAATTCCTGACCATGTCGGGTACCACACTTACTGCGGCACTGCTGCCCGGTCCGCGCCTGTACGCTCAGGGCCAAGCCTTAAAAATGCGTAGCCTGTACAACAAGGATCTGAGTTTTTCCGATCTGGCGCAACAACTGGTGGGCGAACGGATCACAGTCACGGGTTTCATGGCCCCCCCGTTGAAAGCTGAAGCAAATTTCTTCGTGCTGACCAACAAACCGATGGCGGTCTGCCCGTTTTGCGAAACCGAAGCGGAATGGCCTGACGATATTCTTGCGGTCTATACCAAACGCACGGTCAGGGTCACGCCGTTCAACGTCAAAATCCAAACCAACGGCGTTCTGGAACTGGGCGCGTTCACCGACCCTGAAACCGGATTTGTCAGCCGTGTACGACTGACCGGTGCCCGGTATTCCTGATCATAGCGATGTCTGTATCATTAACCATAACTGATCTTGTCGCGCGCGATCCGCGCGGACGGATTTTACTGTCCGTTGATGCGCTGTCCTGCGAACCAGGTCAGGCAATCGGCATCCGCGGACCATCAGGCGCAGGCAAATCGACGCTGCTGATGGCAATAGCGGGGATTCTGGCTGGCGCAGAGGGTCAGGTGAAATGGGGTGATGTGGATATTCTGACTGCTGGGCAAAGCGCGCGTACAGCGTTCAGGGCATCCAATATCGGACTGATATTTCAAGACTTTCTTCTTTTCGAGGAACTCAGCCCCGCAGCCAACGCCGCGATAGCTGCGTTATTCCTGCCCGCAAAGCAGCGGCGCGGGCTGCGCCAGCGGGCAAACGAACAGCTATTGCGGCTGAACATCCCGCAGGATGCCCGCACCGTGGCAAGCTTTTCCGGCGGTGAACGGCAACGCGTCGCGATTGCCCGTGCATTGGCCAACGACCCGGCGATCCTGCTGGCGGACGAACCCACCGCCAGTCTGGACCGCGATACCGCCAACCGGGTCGCCGACGACCTGACGCGATTGGCCAGAGCCGGTAACAAAACGCTTATTACTGTCAGCCATGATCACGACCTTTTGTCCCGAATGGACCGGGTCCTGACCCTGACAGATGGCCGCATCACCAATGACAGCAGACAGGAGCGAGCGGGTGTTTGATCTTTGGGACGGCCTGCCAGTGACAGTTCAAGATATGCTTGTCGCTCTTCTATTGCTGGCACCGGCCGCGCTTATCGGTCTGGCCGTCATCCGCGGATTTGCACCGGGGCCGCTGATCCGTGCGATGATCGGTCGGTTCTTCAGCGCCAATGTGCTTTTTGTGCTGCTGATCGCGGTGTCAGTCGGGCTGGGGGTCGGCCTGATCGCACAGGAACGCGGGTTGCGCCATGGTACCGCCCATGCAGCGGACAAATTCGATTTGGTGGTGACCGCCCCGGGCAGCGAACTGACCATGATGATGGCTGCGGTCTATCTGCAGCCGACCGATGCGCCGCTGCTGGATGGGGCAACCTATGCCGAACTCGCTGGACATGAGAATGTCGCACTGGCCGCTCCGCTGGCCTTTGGGGACAGTTATCGCGGCGCGCCGCTGGTTGGCACCATTGCCGATTTCGCCCGTTACCTGAGCAGCGACCGGATCGAAGGCCGGCTGTGGCAAACCAGCAGCGAAGCGGTGATCGGCGCGGCTGTCCCGCTGCAGATCGAAGACCGGTTTACCCCCGCTCACGGCATGACAGGCCCTCATTCGGAAGAAGAGGATGAGGATCACGACATTGACCTGACTGTGGTTGGTCGTCTGGGCGTCACCGGCACCCCTTGGGACCGCGCCATTCTGGTGCCGATTGAAACCATATGGGAAGTGCATGGTCTGGCCAATGGACATGCACTGGCGGCAGGTGACCAGATCGGGCCACCTTTCGATTCAGAATTTTTCCCCGGCACCCCGGCGGTTATCGTGCGGTCCGAGCAGCTTTGGGCCAATTATGCCCTGCGTTCGCAATTCACTCGCGACAAACAGACAATGGCATTCTTCCCCGGTGAGGTTCTGGCGCGGCTCTATTCCGTGATCGGTGATGTGCGCCAAGCGATGGAGATTCTGTCACTGGTCAGCCAGATTCTGGTCGCAGCCAGCGTTTTACTGGGATTGTTCATCCTGACCAATCAGTTGCGGCGTCATATGGCCCTGCTGCGTGCACTCGGTGCGCCGGGGCGGTTTGTTTTTGCGGTCATCTGGGGCTATGCCACAAGCCTGTTGGTGATTGGCGCCATGTTAGGGCTTGCCGTTGGCGCGGGGGCTGCCGCAGCGCTGTCGGAAATCGTGTCGCGTCAAACCGGGATTGCGATTTCAGCCCCGTTGGGATGGGCCGAAATCCATCTTGTTGCAGGCTTCGTCAGCGTCAGCGTCTTTTTGGCGCTTTACCCTGCCTATTCGGTACTGCGCAGCCCAGTGGCAACCGGGTTGCGGTCCTGATCCGATCACGTGACATTACCCGGATGATTTTGAGACAAGAGACGAAATATGATCCAGATCAGCGAAGATATTGTCGCCGCTAAATAGACAGGCTTTGATTGTCGTGACCGGATTGCGATAGTCCAGACAGGCGAGCGCCCAAATCCAAGGGTAAACCCGGAAAGACGGATCTTATGCTGATTGAAAACAAGATATTCGAAGAACTTTCGCCCGGTGACAGCGCCGAAATCCGACGTCTGGTCACCCAAGACGACCTGATCGTTTTCGCCAATGTCTCGGGCAATCATAATCCGATGCACCTGTTTGACCACGATGGTGACGGCGATGGCCAAAACGAAGCGTTGGCGCCGGGGATGTTTCTGGCATCGCTGATCTCTGCGGTTCTGGGCAATATCCTGCCCGGGGCGGGGACCTTGTATCGCCATCAGGATCTGGATTTTCATGGCCACGCCATTGCCGGAGACGAACTCTGCGCCAAGGTGACAGTCAAATCGATCGACCCTGCCACCCATCAGGTCGTGATGGACACGCGGGTTGAACGGATTTCGAATGGTGACGTATTGGTTTCGGGGTCCGCTCGCGTCGAAGCCCCGGATCACAAACTGCATTATGATAGCCACGATCTGCCCGGATTGATCGTGCAGCGTCATCGGCATTTTGAAAAACTATTGGCGCAGGCCGAACCTCTGGCGGCTCTGAAAACCGCCGTAACCTGCCCTGATGATGTTAATTCGCTGGGTGGCGCGCTGTTGGCCCATCGACACACACTGATCGATCCTATTCTGGTCGGTGACGACGAAAAAATTCGCGCGGTTGCGGCGGAACTGGGCTATTCGCTCGACGGGATCGAAATCATCAACGAACCCACCCCCCGAAATGCTGCCCGGCTTTGCGTACAGATGGTCAATGACGGCAAGGCACAGGCCCTTATGAAAGGGCATCTGCATACGGACGACCTGTTGCGCCCGGCACTGGACAAACAGACCGGACTGCGCATGGGGCGCCGTTTCACCCATATTTTTGTCATGGATGTGCCGGGCCTGGCGCATCTGCTGTTGGTGTCAGATGCGGCGATCAACATCACGCCCGACCTGAAGACCAAGATGGATATCTGCCAAAACGCCATTGATCTGGCGCTTTCGCTGGGGATCGAAGAACCGAAGGTAGGTGTGTTGTCGGCGGTGGAAACGGTGAACCCCGACCTGCCCTCTTCCGTCGATGCTGCGCTTTTGTCAAAAATGGCCGAACGCGGTCAGATCACCGGAGGTCTGGTCGATGGACCTCTGGCAATGGACAATGCGGTCGATCTGGCCGCCGCCCGGATTAAGGGGATCACGTCACCGGTGGCGGGCCGCGCTGATATTCTGGTTGTCCCCAATCTTGATGCCGGGAACATGCTGGCCAAACAGCTGACTTATATCAGCCACGCAGAAGCCGCCGGTGTTGTTCTGGGCGCAAGAGTGCCGATCATCCTCAACAGTCGCGCCGATGACGACATGGCGCGGCTTGCATCCTGTGCGGTGGCAGCCTTGCATCATCACCGGCTGAGCGGAGGCAATTGAATGGCTCATGCGCTGACGCTGAATGCCGGATCGTCGTCACTGAAATTCGGTCTGTTCGACCTGTCTGCGGCAGAGCCCAAGGTCATTGCCAACGGCAAAGCCGACCGAATCGGTGGCGCGGCGACGCTGACATTGAAAAATCCGGACGGAGTCCGGTTGGTTGACGCGTCCCCTATTCCTGCCGAAGGCGTGGTGGATCACCATGAAGCCCTGACAGCCGCGCTCAGGGCACTGACCGACCATTTTCCCAAGGCTCGAATCGTTACGGTCGGCCACCGGATCGTGCATGGCGGACTGGACTATACCGGCCCCACCCTGCTTGATGAGAAAAGCGTTGAAAAACTGGCCGAACTGGAACCGTTCGCGCCACTGCATCAACCACATAACCTGGCTGCTGTTCGGGCCGCGATGACCGCATTTCCGCAGGCCGCTCAGGTAGGGTGCTTCGACACCGCGTTTCACCGCAATCATCCCTTCGTGAACGATGTTTTCGCCCTCCCTCGCGCCTATTACGACAAAGGTGTGCGGCGTTATGGCTTCCACGGCCTCAGCTATGATTATATCGCGGGCGAGTTGGCACGGATCGCGCCGCAACTTCATGCCGGGCGTGTCGTTGTGGCGCATCTGGGCAATGGTGCCTCGATGTGCGGCATGAAAGCGGGCCGGTCGATGGCGTCCTCGATGGGGTTTTCGGCGCTGGACGGGTTACCCATGGGCACCCGCTGTGGGCAGGTCGATCCCGGCGTTCTTCTCTACCTGATGCAGCAGGAAGGCTTGAGCGCAGACGAAATCACCAGGCTTTTATACACAGAATCGGGGCTATTGGGACTGTCCGGCCTCAGCAATGATATGCGCATATTGCAATCTTCGGACAGCGAAGAGGCGCAGCAGGCCATTGATTACTTCACATTCCGCGCCCGGCGCGAACTGGGCGGTTTGGCGGCGGCGCTGGAGGGGCTGGACGGCGTGGTTTTCTGCGGAGGCATTGGCGAAAACTCCAGCCTGATCCGCGATGGCATCTGCGCCGGACTAAGCTGGATCGGGATCGAAATCGACGCTGCGGCCAATGCGGCCAATGCTTCGGTAATCAGTACTGACACTGCGCAGGTCACAGTCATGGTCATCCCCACCGATGAAGAAATCGTTATCGCCCGCGCCTGCGCGGCATTGACCAGCTAATGACAATCGACAGGGCTGCAGCAAGACGCCCCTGACCGGCGCAAGGTGGACTTCCCCCAAGCTTCTGCCTAGGGTCGCAGCCAAATCCGCGCCCTGGGGGGATCAGCACCCGCGTCGCGGTGCCCCCAATGATGGAGAAGACGATGTCAAACACCGCGCGTGCGATCCTGCTGATGATCGGAGCGATCTTCTTTTTCGCCGCGATGGATGCGACAGCGAAAGAACTTAGCCAGCGTGTTGGTCCGCTGCAGGCGGTCTGGGCGCGCTATGCCGGTCAGGCCAGTCTGGTATTGCTGATCGTGCTGCCGCGCATCGGCACCGTGGCGCGCACGCGCTATCCACTTCTGCAGTTTGCGCGATCGGTGTTCCTGATGTTCGGCACTGGTTTTTTCTTCTTCGGAATCGCCAATATCGGTCTGGCCGAAGCGACCGCGATCATGGATACGAACCCGGTAATCATCACACTTGGTGCCGCGCTGTTTCTGGGCGAAAAGATCGGGCCGCGGCGCGCCTTCGGGATCGCCGCGGCACTGATCGGGGCCTTTATCATCATCCGACCCGGTAGCGGCGTGTTTTCGCCCTATGCGTTGTTTCCGCTGGCCGCAGCCTTCAGTTATTCAGCCTACAATATCGTAACCCGCTATGTCGGGTTAAACGAAGACCCCTGGACTTCACTGCTTTACACCGCAATGTTCGGGGCAATCATCTTCAGCTGCATCATTCCGTTTCACTGGCAGCCCGTCGATCTGACCTCGGCCCTGCTGATGGGTATGCTTGCGATCTTTGGTACTATTTCACAGCTTCTTCTGATCCGCGCCCTGTCAATCGGCGAAGCAGGAATGCTGGCACCGTTTGCCTATGTTGGCCTGCTCTTCGCCACTCTCTGGGGGATGATCTTCTTCGACGAATATCCCGATTTCTGGACTGTGGTCGGTGCGCTTGTGATTGTGCTATCGGGTATTTATGTGTGGCACCGCGAAACCTCATCCGCGCGGAGCTGAGCCAAATCATGTCCGACAATAATCTGTCCCTGGCTACCCGCACGGGTCAGTACATTGCGAACCTCTTCATGAGTGCACCACTGTTTTTAGCGCTCGCGCTGCCCTATCGCTATCGCGTACCGTTGATGGGTTGGTTGGTCAGCCGCGTGATTGCGCCGCTTCTTGGTTATGACAAACGGATACGCGATAACCTCGCATTGGTCCGGCCCGACCTGCCCCCGACCGAGGCTGCCAGGCTAACCCGCGCTGTCCCTGATAATTTTGGCCGCACATTGGTCGAAATCTATTCCGGCGCGACCTTCAAGAAGCATATGGAAGGAACCGAATTAACCGGCCCCGGCGTTCCCGCGCTGGAAGAAGCCCACCGGACTGGCCGCCCGGTCATTCTGGTATCCGGTCATTTTGGCAACCATGATTCCGTTCGCACAATCGTGGCGCAGAAATACGGTGCCATTGGCGCGCTGTTTCGGCCGCTCGACAACATCTACTTCAACCGTCATTGGGAAAAGGCGCTCTGCGAGATCGCGACACCGGTGTTTCCACGCGGTCGGCGGGGGTTGGCGGGAATGGTGAAATTTCTGCGCGCGGGCAATATCATCGCGCTATTGATCGACCAACACGTTCAGGATGGAGCCCAACTGCGTTTTTTCGGTCATTCGGCGCGTACATCGCTGGCGGCTGCAGAATTGGCCATGAAGTACAATGCGCTTCTGCTGCCCGCCTTCGGATTGCGCAATCCCGACGGAATAACGTTTCAGGCAATTGTCCAAGACCCGATTCCGCACAGCACAGCCGTAGAAATGACACAGACTTTCAATGACCGGCTGGAAGCGATGGTGCAACAGTATCCCGCACAATGGTTCTGGGTGCATCGTCGATGGAAGAAAGACCGCTAGATTTTCAGCGCAGCCGCGCCGAAGCGATGATCGGCCCTGGTCCAGGTGCCTGCATGATCACGACGACCGGTTCATCGCCTTGAACCTGCGTCTGCAAATTGAATGGCGCACTGGTATCCCAATCGCCCAAACGACGCCATTCCGTTACGATGTTATTGTAAATCATTTTCCGACCGGCGTTTTCTCCGGCGCGAATGTCAACTTCACGCTCGGGCAGGTAGCGCACGAGCTGAACAATGACCGGCATTGGCATCGCCCGATCGGAACTGGCCGAAATAGACAGAACGTTGCCCTGTTGTTTCAACCCGATCGAAATCGGATTGCGGACCTTGGCGTGTTTCGAAATCAGCGCGGCAACATCTACGGGATGGTTGCCGACAACATGTTCGACACCGTTGACAATCATTTGCGGTGTATAGACGGAATGACGATTTGCCGCGATCGCATAGGCTTTCTGGCGCTTGGTGAAGCGCGGGTCGGCAAAGGCATCCTTCCAGCCGATATAGTCCCAGTAGTCCACGTGCAAAGCCAGCGCTATGACGTCTTCGCGTTCGGCCAAAGTTGCCAAATACGCATCCGCCGCCGGACATGATGAACAGCCCTGCGATGTAAAAAGCTCCACCACGACAGGATGATCATCCGCCAAAACCGGAGATGAAAGCGCAATCAGAGCAGCGGTAAACCAATTGACGAAACGGCGCATGTGCGAACTTTTCTCCATTCTTCGGTATGCGCTTGTTCTAAGCATTTTCGAATGAAATAACCAATCAAGGTTTTGTCAGCCGCTGGTGAACAGGGTCGGAAAGCGCATTTTTGTGTACATTGGTATACAAATCGCATTTCACCCCCTTGATTGCCGCCCCACGATCAGGCAGAAGCAGCACCAGCAATACCCCTTTTTTTCCTGCTCAGAGGGAGGCCACCTTATGCCCATCACCGTTGGACAAGATACCGCCAAAACCCGCAAGACTTTGTCTGCTGGCGGCAAGTCCGTTTCCTACTATTCCATTCCCGCCGCCGAAGCCGCCGGACTTGGAGATTTCTCCAAACTGCCCGCCGCGCTGAAAGTCGTGCTGGAAAACATGCTGCGCTTTGAAGATGGCGGCCGCACCGTTTCGGTCGACGACATCAAGGCGTTTGCCGAATGGGGCGCAAAAGGCGGCAAGAACCCGCGTGAAATCGCCTATCGCCCGGCCCGCGTGCTGATGCAGGACTTCACCGGCGTTCCCGCCGTGGTCGACCTGGCCGCGATGCGTGACGGTATTGTCGGCCTCGGCGGCGACGCCCAGAAGATCAACCCGCTGAACCCGGTCGATCTGGTCATCGACCACTCGGTGATGATCGACGAATTCGGCAACCCGCGCGCGTTTCAGATGAACGTGGACCGCGAATACGAACGTAACATGGAACGTTACCAGTTCCTGAAATGGGGTCAGTCGGCCTTCAACAACTTCCGCGTCGTACCGCCGGGCACCGGCATCTGCCACCAAGTAAACGTTGAATACCTGGCCCAAACCGTTTGGACCGACACAGATCAGTCCGGTGCCGAAGTGGCCTATCCCGACACTCTGGTCGGTACCGACAGCCACACAACCATGGTCAACGGCCTGGCCGTTCTGGGTTGGGGCGTTGGCGGCATCGAAGCCGAAGCCGCGATGCTGGGTCAGCCGATTTCGATGCTGATCCCCGAAGTCGTCGGTTTCAAGCTGACCGGGGAAATGGTCGAAGGCACCACCGCCACCGACCTGGTTCTGAAGGTCGTGGAAATGCTGCGCGAAAAGGGCGTTGTCGGCAAGTTCGTCGAATTCTACGGCGAAGGTCTGGATCACCTGCCGCTGCCAGACCGTGCCACCATCGCCAATATGGCGCCGGAATATGGCGCGACCTGTGGCTTCTTCCCTGTTGATGGCGAAACCCTGCGTTATCTGCGCCAAACTGGCCGTGACGAAGACCGCATCGCATTGGTCGAAGCCTATGCCAAGGAAAACGGTTTCTGGCGTGGGGCCGATTACGCGCCGGTCTATACCGATACGCTGGAACTCGACATGGGAACCATCGTGCCGGCAATTTCGGGTCCGAAACGTCCGCAGGATTACGTCGCGCTGACAGAAGCCAAAGCCGCTTTTGCAAATGAAATGGCCGAAACCTTCAAGCGTCCGAACGACAAAGAAGTAGCCGTAAAAGGCGAAGATTACACCATGTCTTCGGGCAAGGTCGTGATTGCCTCGATCACGTCGTGCACCAACACGTCGAACCCCTATGTGATGATCGGGGCCGGTCTGGTCGCGCGCAAGGCCCGCGCACTGGGTCTGAACCGTAAACCTTGGGTGAAAACCTCGCTCGCTCCGGGGTCTCAGGTGGTGACCGAATATCTGGAGGCCGCAGGCCTGCAGGAAGATCTGGACGCCATCGGGTTCAACCTCGTGGGCTACGGCTGCACCACCTGTATCGGCAATTCCGGTCCGATTCAGCCCGAGCTGTCAGAAGCAATTGCCGAAGGCGATCTGGTTGCAACTGCGGTTCTGTCGGGCAACCGCAACTTCGAAGGCCGGATTTCGCCGGACGTCCGCGCCAACTACCTGGCTTCGCCGCCGCTGGTCGTTGCTTATGCGCTGGCAGGGGACATGAACATCGACCTGACCACCGAACCGCTGGGTCAGGACAAGGATGGCAATGACATTTTCCTGAAAGATATCTGGCCGACCAACAAGGAAATCTCCGATCTGGTCGACAAGACCGTGACTCGCGAAGCCTTCATGTCCAAATATGCCGACGTTTTCAAAGGCGATGAAAAATGGCAGGCGGTCGAAGTCTCGGGCGGTGAAACCTATGACTGGCCGGCAACCTCGACCTACATCCAGAACCCGCCTTATTTCCAAGGCATGGGGATGCAACCGGGCACCATCACCAATATCGAAGGAGCCAAACCGTTGCTGATTCTGGGCGACATGGTCACCACCGACCACATTTCGCCCGCAGGTTCGTTTGCCACCACCACCCCGGCAGGTCAGTACCTGATCGAACGTCAGGTCGCCCCGCGTGAATTCAACTCTTATGGGTCGCGTCGCGGTAACCACGAAATCATGATGCGCGGCACCTTTGCCAATATCCGCATCAAGAACGAAATGCTGGACGGGGTCGAAGGTGGTTATACCAAAGGCCCTGATGGGCAACAGACCAGCGTTTATGACGCTTCTATGGCCTATCAGGAAGCGGGCATCCCGCTGGTCGTCTTCGGCGGCGAACAGTATGGCGCCGGATCGTCGCGTGACTGGGCGGCAAAAGGCACCGCGCTGTTGGGCGTGAAGGCCGTAATTGCGGAAAGCTTCGAACGTATCCACCGCTCCAACCTCGTGGGTATGGGCGTCATTCCGTTCGAATTCACCGGCGGCGATACCCGCAAGAGCCTGGGCCTGACCGGCGATGAAACCGTTGCTATCTCGGGTCTGGACAGCATTCAGCCGCTGCAGGAAGTTCCCTGCGTCATCACCATGGCTGACGGTTCGACCAAAGAGATCGCACTGAAATGCCGGATCGATACCGAAATCGAGATCGAGTATATCGAAAACGGTGGCGTTCTGCATTACGTGCTGCGGGATTTGGCCAAGTCGTAAGACGCGGCAAAGCAAAAAACCAAAGCCCCGGGCCACACCGCCCGGGGCTTTTTTACATCTCGCCCCCGGTATTGTGGCAGGATGAAAATTTTCAGTGAAATTTGAAAGCGTGATGGATTTGAGCTTGCTCGAGACGTGCGAAAATCAAATTAATTACTTTCTTTCAACAAGTTGCAACGAAACCATTAAGTGACCGCAACACTATACAGCTTCAGACATTCCAGTCTGGCATCAGTATCTAACTTGCACACCCGTTTGAATCGGACGGCCGCTCCACCCTAAAATTGCCATTCCGGGGAAAGCCTTTCCGATGGAACCCACGGATTGGTCTGCTTACGCTCTGAACCTTGTTTCAAACACGAAACCAGAGTCGCAGATTTTAGCTGGACCTTATGCACTCGTGTCCTTTAACTCACCCCAGAGAATAGGGCCTTGGGAATGCATTACAGCGACGTTATCCGGATCAATGGCTATCTGACCATCGCAATAGGTATCGCGATGCTGCCCTGTTTGGCTGTGGACATGATACAAGGGCAGCAAAGCGCTTCGGTTTTCGGTATTTCGTCAGGCTTGGCCGTGTTACTTGGGATGCTGGTCGTCCTGGCCACCGACAACCGCAAATCACATGATTTGGGGATTCGCGAAGCCTTCCTTCTCACCACCTGCACCTGGAGCTATCTGCCGCTGGTGGGTGCCCTGCCCTTCATGATCGGCGCACCCGATGTCGGGTTGACCGATGCCTATTTCGAGGCTGTTTCGGGCATGACAACGACCGGGTCGACCGTGTTCGAACGGATTGAATCCCTACCTCAGAGCACTTTATTATGGCGAGGCATCCTGCAATGGCTCGGCGGGCTTGGGATTGTCGTGGTGGCGATGATCTTTCTTCCGGTCCTGGGGTTGGGCGGCATGCAATTCTTCCGCTCAGAAGGCTTCGATACGCTCGGAAAAATCCTGCCCCGTGCCCCCGACATTGCCCGCGCGCTGCTTGGCACCTATATCCTGCTGACGGTGTTGTGCTGGCTCAGCTACCGTATTCTGGGCATGTCCACGCTGGATGCGACCGTGGTGTCGATGTCGACGCTGTCGACTGGCGGTTTTGCCAATTCCGACGCCTCTTTCGCGGCATTTTCTGGGCCATTGGAATATGTATCTTCGGTATTCATGCTGCTGGCCTCAATGCCATTCATCCGCTTTGTTCAACTGTCGCATGGCGACACCAAGCCGCTGTTTCAAGATGTGCAGGTGCGCACCTATCTGCGCTGGACCGGCTATTCCATCGCCGCTGTTGTTATCTGGCGGCTGATCCATGAAAGCACCGGGTTCTGGACCGTTCTGCGCGAAACCACCTTCAACATGGTCACCTTGTTTTCCGGTACCGGCTATGCCAGCGCCGACGTCGTGTCCTGGGGATCGTTTCCGATCACCGTGATCCTGGCCGTCGGACTGATCGGCGGCTGCACGGCGTCAACCGGATGTTCGATCAAGATTTTCCGCTGGCTTGTGGTGATCGAGGCGATCAAGGCCCAGATTCGCCGCATTCAGGCGCCACATGCGGTAGTGAAGCCGAAGCTGGGCGCAAAACCGATCGAAGAAGACGTGTTCAATTCCGTGATCGCGTTCTTCGCCCTGTTCATCGTAACCATGGGGCTGCTTATTGTTGGGCTCGATCTGACAGGTTTGCATATCTCGACCTCCATCACGGCCGCGTGGACGTCGATCGCGAATGTCGGCCCTGCCTATGGCCCCGAAGTCAGCAGTTCGGGTGCGTTGACGTCTTTCCCGACAATGGCGAAATGGCTGATGATCTTTGGAATGCTGGCCGGGCGGCTGGAAATCCTGACCGTCTTTGTGTTGTTCACCCCGACATTCTGGCGGCTGTAAAGCCTGTCTGGAAACCGTCGAGATTTGATCACACCAATCGGGGATAACCGACGGCAGTAGAGCGGAAATTCCGGGCGCAACCTTTATTCGTTCGACGCTTCTGCAATCGCCGCGCCCAAGCCCCCGTCGATTGCCCGCTGCGTGATCGGCCCGGCATGGCGCATGATGATACGGCCCGCGCCGTCGATGACATAGGTTTCAGGCACGCCATAAACGCCCCAGTTCAACCCCATGCGCCCCTCTTTGTCAGCCCCGATGGCGGCATAGGGATTGCCCAGTTCGTCCAGAAACCCAAGCGCATTGCCTGGCTTGTCTTTGTAATTCACCCCGTAGATGGTGATCCCCTGCTCCTTGAGCTTTTCCAAATTGGGGTGTTCCACCCGGCACGGCGCGCACCATGACGCCCAGAAGTTGACCAGCTTCACCTTGCCGTCGCGCAAACTGGCATCGTCGAACTCCGGCAGATCGCCCAGTGGTGCGATCTGAACCGCCGGGGCCTCTTTCCCGGCCAGGGCAGTGGGCAATTCATCGGGGTTGTCGCGTCCCATGCCGATCCAGAACATGACCGCCAACGCGGCAAAGATCAGCGGGGGGGCGACCATCATCGGGTTAACCTTAGCCATTGGATTTGATCCGCCCTTCAACCTCGTTTAGTTGCGCCTTCATCTTGCGGGCGCGCAGGATACTGACCACCAGAAGCGCAATGATCAAAGCGATCGACACAGCATAGGACGCCAGAACCGCCTGGGCATATTTTCCAAGATCCGGCATCAGCTCATCCTTTCGCGGGCCAGCAGCGCCCGCATCCGGCGGGCACGAATTTCGGTCTGGGTACGCAGGAATACCAGCGCAATAAACAGCAGAATGAACCCGGCTATGCTCAGTAAAAGCGGATAATAAAAAACGTCAGCGACGTTTTCCTCTTTATCCATTGATAATGACGCCCCTTGGTGCAGGCCTTGATTCCAGAAATTCACTGCATAACGCGACAAGAGCGCAAAAACCGAACCCACCAGACACAAGATCGAGGTCAAATCCGCCGCTGTATCGTCATTTTCGATTGCCGACCACAGCGCCATATAGCCCAGATAGAACAGGAACAGGATCAGGAATGACGTCAGCCGCGGATCCCATTCCCACCATGTGCCCCACATCGGCTGGCCCCAGATCGCCCCGGTGATCAGCGCGATCAGGGTCATCGTCGCGCCGATCGGGGCGGCCGCGCGGGCGGCAAGCGCAGATACGTGATGCCGCCGCACGATCCAGATCAGCGAAGCCACCAGCATCATCATCCACGCATTGATCGCCATCAGCGCGCTCGGCACGTGCAGGTAGATGATCTTGACCGTCGATCCCTGCTTGTAATCGTCGGGGGTGAAGAAGAACCCCCAGACCAATCCGCCGACCAGCGCCAGCAGCGCCAGCCCCGATACCCACGGCAGCAACCTGTCCGTGGTGGCGATGAACTTCTTCGGATTGGCGTATTCCCAGATCGAACCCATATTCGCTTCCTATCTCCTCCTGCGCTGCGCGCAAATCACATCCCCGTCAGCGCAGATTGACCCTGAGTACCGCAGCCGATGCAAAAGGCAACAGCGCGATGGTGCCGCAGGTGATCCCTGCCAACATCAGCAAGGGAGGGGTGGCGTCCATCCCCTCAATCGACCGCCGCGCCATCTCCGCCCCGAAAATCAGCGTCGGCACATAGAGTGGTAACACCAGCAGGCTCAACAGCAAGCCGCCACGTTTCAGCCCAACTGTCAGCGCCGCCCCGAAAGTCCCGATCACTGATAAAGCGGGAGTGCCGATCAGCAATGACAGAACCAAGGGACCATATCCCGCCCCCGGCAGGTTCAGAAGCAGCCCCAGGACAGGGGCCACCAAAACCAGGGGCAACCCAGTCGTGATCCAATGGGCCAGCGCCTTGATGCTGACAATCGCCTCCATCGGTACCGGCGCGGTAGCCAGCAGATCCAGCGATCCGTCTTCCCAATCCAGCGCCAGAATCCGGTCCAGTGACAGCAAACAGGCCAACAACGCCCCCAGCCACAGGATGCCCGGTGCAATGGTCGACAACAGCCCGCTTTCTGGCCCCACACCAAAAGGCACAAGCACGACAACGATCAGGAAAAACGCCAGCCCGAGGCCAAAACCGCCCCCCGCGCGCACTGCCAGCCGCAAATCTCGGATCAGCAGCGCAATCACAGGAACGCTCCATCAAAATCGTCGATCTCGGGCGGGACGGCTTTGAATGGGGTCACGTCCAACATCTTTGCCTCGGACAGGCCCAGATCGATATGGGTCGCCAGCAACGCCAGCCCCCCCGCCGCCAGATGCGCCCGCACCGCCTCGGCAAACATCGCAACCGACGCGGCATCCAGCGACACTGTGGGTTCATCCAGCACCCAGACAGGCCTACCAGAGACAACCATGCGTGCCAGTCCCAGCCGTCGTTTCTGTCCTGCCGACAATCCCCCCGCAGGCCGGTTTGCCAAGGACGTCAGATCAAATGCCTGTAACGCGGGGACAATGCATCCCGTTTCGAATACATCGGCCCAGAATTGCAGGTTCTCCTGCACCGTCAGCACCGATTTGATTCCATCGGAATGCCCGGCATAGGCCATTGCTTCGTGTTCCAGCCCGATATGACCTTTCAACGGCGGCTGTAACCCGGCGACGGTACGCAGCAGCGTGGTCTTGCCGCTGCCATTGGGTCCGCGCAGCACCAGCGCTTCGCCCTCGGACACCGAGAATGACAGACCTTCCAGAACCGCGATGCCGCCCCGCGCAACAGAGAGACCAGAGACAATCAATTCCATGCCACTTTCTATCCCAATGATGTGCCCGACAAAAGCGCGATGCGCTGGGTGTGGCACTCCGCCCTGCACCCCTTCGCACCGCCCGCCGCAGGCGCACCTCCGCTCTGCCTGCACATCATACCGGCAGCGCCGCCAATGCCACGCGACGTCCCTCGGACACCAGAACATTGTAGGTCCGGCAGGCCGAAGGCGAATTCATCACCTCCACACCAAGCCCCGCCGCTTCTAATTGCTGACGCAGATCAGAGGGCAAATAAGCGATCTCGCTCCCCATGCCCACGAAAAGCACATCAATTTCATCGGCCAGGCGCAGCAGAGCCTCAGCATCTTCCAGTCCGGCCCAGACCGCGGCCCGCTCGGTCGTTACGATCACCGCCCCGTACAAGACCTGACCACCGACGCGAAAAAATCCCGGGCCATAGCCATCAACTGGCACGGCGTCTCTAAATGTTACCTCGGTCAATTGCATAACGCGCTCCTCACTCCCAGATCGGCAGCCCACTCAGCGCCGCCGCCATGGTGATGCCATATCCTACTAGCCGGTAAAGCCGCTGGCGTTCGGGCCGAAACATAGCGCCCCCGGCCAGATTGCCCAGCAGATTCGGCACCGCCAGCGCCAGACCGATCAGGATCGGCAGCAGCTCCAGCTTGCCTTGTATCCCCAAAAGGCTCAACAGCGTGGCGTCAAAGGCAAACAGATACATCATGATGTTGGCGCGGATCAGCTGTGCCGGTTCGGTCGATGCCATATGCATCAGGATTACCGGAGGCCCCGGCATCCCGGCCACCCCGCCCAGAAATCCCGCTATGCCGCCCGTGCTGATTTGCAGTGCTGGGGTAATCTGCCCACGCAGCCGCAGCCCCGAAGCCAATAGCAGCGGCACCAGCAAGGCGATGCCGCAGACCGCATATCGGAAAATTCCGGGATCGACAGAATACAGCACCAGCAGCCCGATCGGCAGTGCCACAATCGTCCCCAGCCACATCCGCCCGACATCGGCCAACCGCCCATCACGCCGCGCGCGCGGCAGGTTCGGAATGGGGCCGAACACATCCATCACCACCAGCGTGGTCAGCGCCCAGACCGGCGGCATGAACATGCCAGCGACCGGCAGATAGACAAGCGCCGTACCGAAGCCCGAAAACCCCCGCACCGCCCCTGCAATAAAGACGGTCGCGATCAACCAAACCAGCCCATCATAGGCCAGCAGGTCGGTCAGACCGTCAGGCATCGACGTTTGCGAACTGATTGCCCTGATTGTTATCCGGCTTAGACCAGTCGCGCTTCACCCCCAGCATCAGAACGATGTTCTTTGCCACGTAAATAGAGGAATAGGTGCCCACAACCACGCCCCAAGTGATGGCGAAAATGAACCCACGGATCACGTCGCCGCCAAGGATCAGCATGGCGATCAACGCCAGCAGCGTCGTGCCGCTCGTCATCAAGGTTCGGCTCAGGGTTTCGTTGGCGGTCAGGTTCATCAGGTCGCGCAGCGGCGTTGTCTTGAACTTGATCAGGTTCTCACGCAACCGGTCGAAGATCACCACCGTATCGTTGATCGAATACCCGATAATTGTCAGCAGCGCCGCGATGGTGGCCAGATCGAACCGAATTTGCAGCACCGAAAAGATGCCGATGGTGACGATAACGTCATGCGCCAAGGCCGCAACGGCACCGACCGAAAACTGCCATTCGAATCTAAGCCAGATATAGAACAGGATCGCCGCCAGCGACGCCCCAACCGCCAGAACAGCGGTCCAGATCAATTCACCCGACACTTTCGGCCCAACCGATTCGACCAACGGGAAGCTGATCGTGTCATCCACCGCCCGAAGCGCCGTCTCGATCCGGTCGATAGTATCCTGAGTAACGCTTTCCTGCCCGTCCTGGGCTTGAATGCGGATCATCGCCACATGCTGATTTTCAGCGAAGGTAGGGTCGAACACTTCGGTGATCGTCACGTCCCCCAATTCCAGCGGTGTCATCGCCTGACGATAGGTTCCCACATCCACCGCGCTTTCGGACTGGGTCCGGATCGTGGTCCCGCCCCGGAAATCGATACCGAAATTCAGACCGATCAGTGCCCATGCCACCAATGACAGCACCACCAAGGCGCCGGAAAACCCAAGTGTCGCCCATTGCAAACGGAAGAAATCGAAATTCGGGACTTCGCGGAAAAATCTCAGGCGCATGTCAGACCTCAATCGTTTTGGGACGGCGGCGTTCGAACCACATCACGATCAGCAACCGCGTCACGAAGATCGCGGTGAAGACCGAGGTGAGGATACCCAACCCCAGAGTGATGGCGAAGCCCCGCACCGGGCCCGAGCCCAGCGTAAACAGGATCACCGAGATGATGAACGTTGTGATATTGGCGTCGATAATGGCCGATAGGGCCCGGTCATAACCCAGCTCGATAGCGCGGGCCGGTCCCTTGGCCGTGCGCAGCTCTTCCCGGATGCGTTCAAAGACCAGCACGTTGGCATCGACAGCCATGCCGATGGTCAGAACGATACCGGCAATCCCCGGCAGCGTCAGCGTCCCGCCGATCATCGACAACGCGCCAAAGATCAAACCGACATTGACCAAAAGGGCAATATTGGCAAAGACGCCGAACAACCCATAACTCAGCATCATGAAAACCAAAACGCCGGCAAATGCCACGATGCAGGCGATCTTGCCCGCTTCGATACTGTCGGCACCCAGTTCCGGACCAATGGTGCGCTCTTCCAGAAAATTCAGCCCTGCGGGCAATGCGCCCGCGCGTAACAGAACGGCCAGATTGGTGCTTTCCTCGACCGAAAAGCTGCCGGTGATGATACCCGAACCGCCCCCGATATGGGCCTGAATGACCGGCGCACTGATGACCTCGTCATCCAATACGATGGCAAAGGGATTGCCAATGTTTTCGGCGGTGTAATCGCCGAATTTCCGGGCGCCTGAGGTGTTGAAGCGGAAAGAAACCGCCGGCCCACCGTTCTGATCAAAAGACGGCTGCGCATCGACCAGTTCCTCACCGGTGACGACCGGAACCTGTTCCAAAACATAATAGACGCCTTCATCATTCAGCGATGGCAGCAATTCGTTGCCAGCCCCCGGAGGCATGTCGGCATTGTTGGTGCGCGTGACCACCGGTTGGAACGTCAGTTGCGCGGTGGTGCCGATGATATCCTTCAGTTCACTGGCCGATCCGACACCAGGCACCTGGATCAGGATCCGGTCGGAACCCTGACGCTGAATGGTGGGTTCGCGGGTACCGACTTCGTCGATCCGGCGGCGGATGATTTCCAGCGACTGCTTGACGGTCCGCTCGTCGGTCGCAAGGCGCTCTGCCTCGCTCAGCGTGATCACGATGTCGGCGCCGTCCACCGCGACCTCGATATCGCTGGCCCCTGCCCCGGTCAGGCTGACCACCGGGCGGGCCAGGCCACGCACCAGTTCAGCGGCACGTTCGGCCATTTCCGGTTTTTGGTTCAACCGCACCCGCAGCATCGGCCCTTTGGATTTCTGCAACCGGATCGTACCGATGTCGTCACGTTCTTCGCGCAACAGATCGCGCACTTCGGGCCACATGCCCTGCAAACGGGCTTCGTAGACATCCTCGACCTGAACCTCGGCCAACAGATGCGCGCCGCCGCGCAGATCGAGCCCCAGATTGACCAGCCCCGAAGGCAGGAAAGACGGCCAAAGGGCCGCCTGTTCTTCCAACCCGGCACCCGAAGCACCGGTTTCCATTGCCGCGACGGCATCGTTGCTGGTTTCGACGCGGGTGTAAAAGGCATTGGGAAGCGCCAAGAGCAGCCCAAGGGCGCAAAGCCCCCAGATTACCACCCGCTTCCACAGATCAATCTGTAGCATAAGTGCAGCTTTCGCTCATCTGGCCCCGAAAGGCAGTAAAATCAGGATTCGGCGGCCGGTTCGGTCTTGTTCACGACCTGAGAGATGGTCGATTTGACCACACGCACCTTGACACCTTCGGCCAACTCGACCTCTACCTCGTTCTCATCTTTGACCTTGGAAACCTTGCCGATCAGCCCGCCCTGGGTCACGATCTGATCGCCCCGGCGCAGCGCACCCACCATAGCCTGATGGTCTTTCATCTTCTTTTGCTGCGGACGGATCAGTAAAAAATACATGATCACGAAGATCAGCAAAAGGGGTACAAACTGGCCGAAGGCTTCCATCTTGAGTGTCCTTGTCTGTGCAACGCAGGAATTGCCCCGCGAATTTGCCCGGAACCTATGAGCCGAGTGGCGGTTTTGCAAGATGCCTCGGTATGACGAGATCGGTTGAGCTGCGGAATTCCGGCTGTCAGGTCAGGAATTCCGCCATTTTTTCATAGTAAAAATGCGTGCAATATCGACCTACAGCGATCAGATCAGGGTGTGCATCGCTCCTCCCAGGCGGTCATGCGCCCCTTGGGGCCGGCCCTCCCTCCGGCCCCGTTTTCCATTAGAAGGCTCCCGGCCTCAGGGCCACGTCCCCCACCTTCTTCGGCGAACAAGCAGGGCAGGAGCCGAAAACCCGCTTGACGCCCATACCCGCAGGAGATCGGTTTCCAACCGACAGAAAATGAGCAATAACCGCTCTGCAATCCCGATTCCTCTGTGTAAGGACCAAAGCCATGCATGATATCCGCGCCATCCGCGAAAATCCGGGCGCTTTCGACGCCGCCCTGGCCCGCCGCAACGCCGCGCCGATGTCATCGGAAATCCTCGCGTTGGATGAAGCGCGCCGGGCCAAGATCCAAGCCGCTGAAACGGCCCAATCGGATCAAAAGAAGGCCGCAAAGGAAGTTGGCGCCGCCAAGGCCAAGGGCGATGAGACCGAATTCGAACGTCTGCGCGCGCTGGTCGGCGATAAGAAATCGGAAGTCGCCGCCATGCAGGCCGAGGCAAAAGAACTGGATCAGCAACTCAACGATCTGCTGATGACCCTTCCCAATGCGCCTTTGGAAGATGTCCCCGAGGGCGCCGATGAAAATGACAATGTCGAAATCCGGCACTGGGGCACGCCACGCGAGTTCACCTTCCAGCCGGTTGAACATTTCGATCTGGCAGGTGTCAAACCCGGAATGGATTTCGAAACCGCGGCCAAACTTTCTGGATCGCGTTTCGTGGTCCTGTCGGGCGCGGTCGCGCGTATTCACCGTGCTCTGGCCCAGTTCATGCTGAACACCCATGTCGATGAAAATGGGTTAACTGAAACTTGGACCCCGGTTCTGGTGCGTGAAGATATGATGCTGGGCACCGGACAATTGCCCAAATTCGGCGAAGACAGTTATCAGACCACCAATGGCTGGTGGTTGGTGCCCACCGCCGAGGTGCCCCTGACCAATATCGTCAACGGCGAGACGGTAGAAGAAAGTTACCTGCCGCGCCGCTATGTGGCACATACCCAGTGTTTCCGTTCGGAAGCGGGCAGCGCTGGCCGCGATACCGCGGGGATGCTGCGTCAGCACCAGTTCGAGAAGGTCGAAATGGTGTCGATTACCCATCCGGAAAAATCGCTGGAAGAGCACGACCGCATGACCCGCTGCGCCGAGGGCATCCTGGAAAAGCTGGGTCTGCCCTATCGTACTGTAGTGCTGTGCACCGGCGATATGGGCTTCGGCGCCCAGAAAACCCACGATATCGAGGTCTGGCTGCCGGGGCAGAACATGTACCGCGAAATCAGCTCGGTCTCGGTCTGCGGCGATTTTCAGGCCCGCCGGATGAATGCGCGGTTCAAACCCGAATCCGGCGGCAAGCCGGAATTCGTGCACACGCTGAACGGATCGGGGCTGGCAGTGGGACGGGCGCTGATCGCGGTACTGGAAAACGGCCAGCAAGAAGACGGGTCGGTCGCCCTGCCACAAGCGCTGCATCCCTATCTCGGCGGCAAGACCATTCTTGGTGCGGATGGTAAACTGATCTAGATGTCAGCGCTGACGCGCTGTCCGTATCAGCCCGTGCCGGGCGACAAGGGGGGCCTTGCCCCCTTCTTGGCCTGCGGCCAATTCATCCCCCAGAGTATTTGTACCAAGAAGAAACACCTGTCGCCTCAAATCCTTCTTCTTTTCAGAAGTGTCCCACGGGTTTGGGGGCACAGCCCCCATTCCGCTTTGCCCTAGGGCAAATCTAGTATTGCGCGGCCTGGAAGGGCGTTCCTTCTGATCATGCCGGAGCGAGATGTTCGAGACGGGCGGACGGGAATGGCACCAGTTTGCCTTTTTCTTCGTCCCAGAGCTTCAGCCGAAACGAAGCAATCGCTTGTGGCCATTTCACGATATTGGTCTGTGGCGCCAGTACCGGACTGATTTCACGATGACATTTCCGAAGACGATAAGATGGGATCCGCGGATCGTAATGGTGAATATCATGGTAGGCGATATTTCCGGTCCCCAGATCCCACCACCAACCGAGATCAAGAGCCGAAGACCCTTTCAGCGCCGCGATGGAGGGATCCAGGTCGGGCCGACGGTCCCAATAGGTGTCTTCGAAATTATGCTGCAGATAGACCAGGAAGACCCCGATCGCGCCTGCGACGATCGCCGTCGCCGCCCAGACCGCCAATCCGGCCCAGCCCGCCAGTGCCCAAATCGCGCCAATCCAGGCCGCGAGCGCCAGGTTATGTGCCAGCACCCCGGCGATTCCTGCCCGCACCGTGTTCTTGGGCCAGCGATAGCGCAGGAAATAGACGAAAACGCCACCGACCAGCATCAACACGACCGGATTTCGGTAAAACCGGTAGTAGAGCCGCCGCAAGAATCCCGCTTCGTTCCATTCCGCAAGGGTCATGGTGTAAATCTCGCCGTCTTCGCGGTGATCGAGATTACCGATATGGGCGTGATGCAAGTTGTGATTATGCCGCATTACCCAATAGGGAGTCAGGGTGAAAACCGATAAACCGTACCCCGCCAGATCGTTTTGCCGCCGGGTTACGAACAAAGACGCGTGCCCGCAATCGTGTTGTAATACATAGAGCCGCACCCCGGAAAAGGCATTGGCGACCACCATTGGAATGACGACCCACCACGTTGAAGCCCAGATGATTGCCACGCTAAGCGTCGCGAAATAAACAAAGAAGGTCCCGAAATAACTGACCGCCGCGATGCGATTGTCTTTATCCGTGTAAGCTTTGGTATAATCCCTGACAGACATTATTCCCCCTAGCTAATTCATTCGATCCGGTAGGTTTTCGCGCAAGGCGGCCACATAGGCGTCTTTCTAAGTCACACAAGAAACAGTTTATTGACCAAATTCACGGTCATGATAGCAAAAAATTCCCGCGCCCAACGCGCCGGTTCCCTTAGAAAATAATCAGAGCACAGTTTTTCGCAAGCCCTTGGGGTAGTAAAATGGCTGCGACCTCGCCCCACGCTGCTGCATGTGCGACATGTCACCCAATCAGTCCGGTCAAAGCAGGACTTAGCCGCGCGGATGACCGCGTTTTTTGGTCAGGTGTTTGCCCAAGGCTCCCGGTTTCTTTTCCCGCTTGGACTTATAAGGGTTCTTGTCCCCCTGCCCCCGCATGGTCAGCCGGATCGGCGTGCCGGGCATGTCGAAATCTTCTCGCAAACCATTGACGAGATAGCGGGAATAGCTGCTGGGAATTTTGTCGGGCTGGGAACACATAACCACGAATCCAGGGGGCCGTGTCTTGGCTTGGGTCATGTAGCGCAGCTTGATCCTGCGTCCGCCGGGCGCGGGCGGCGGATGCTGTTCCAGCATCGCGATCAGCCAGCGGTTCAGCTTCGCCGTCGACACCCGGCGATTCCAGACGTCATAGGCTTTTTCTACCGCCGCCTGCAGTCGGTCCAGCCCCCGCCCGGTCTTGGCCGAGACGGTCACCAGCGGCGCGCCGCGCAACTGTGGCAACAGACGCTCAAAAGCTTCGCGCATTTCACGCAGTTTTTCCTGCTTATGCTCTTCGATGTCCCATTTATTGACCGCCACTACCACGGCACGACCTTCGCGTTCGGCCAGATCGGCGATACGCAGATCCTGCTGTTCAAAGGGGATTTCTGCATCCAGAAGCAGGATCACCACTTCGGCGAATTTCACCGCCCGAAGCCCATCGGAGACCGACAGCTTTTCCACCTTGTCCTGCACCTTGGCGCGTTTGCGCATCCCGGCAGTGTCCCAGATTCGTACCGGCAATCCCCCCCAGTCGATGGTCAGTGAAATCGCATCGCGGGTAATCCCGGCCTCGGGGCCGGTCAGCAACCGGTCTTCGCCAAGGATCTTGTTGATCAGGGTCGATTTTCCCGCATTTGGCCGGCCAATGACGGCGACTTGTAACGGTTTTTCGAACGTCGGTTTGCGAAACCCTTCCTCGTCTGCATCCTCATCCAGTGCGACATCGGTTTCAGGCACGTGTTCTGCGGCGGCATCGGCAAATTCGTCAGCCAGCGGCATCAGAACATGCATCAGCTCGCCCATGCCTTCGCCATGTTCAGCCGACAAACGCAATGGTTCCCCCAAGCCCAATGCGAAGGCTTCCAAGACCCCTGCATCGGCGGCTTTACCTTCGCCCTTATTGGCGGCCAGGATCACATGCTTGGACCGTTTGCGGAGGATTTCGGCAAACATTTCATCAATTGGCGTAACACCGACCCGCGCGTCGATCATGAAAAGGCAGATATCGGCCATGTCCACCGCCCGTTCGGTCAGCCGCCGCATCCGGCCCTGCAGGCTGTCATCGGTGGCGTCTTCCAAGCCGGCTGTATCGATCACCGTGAAGCGCAAATCGCCCAGCTTGGCTTCGCCTTCGCGCAGGTCGCGGGTAACACCAGGCTGGTCATCGACCAAAGCCAGACGTTTACCGACAAGGCGGTTGAACAGGGTGGATTTTCCCACATTGGGACGCCCCACAATGGCGAGGGTAAAGCTCATGAACCTAACGCTCCGAAACGGATCAAGCCGCTCTGTTACACCAAGTTGCGATCAACGGAAAGCGTACAATTGGCCTTTGGTGCCGACAACATAAAGTGTGCCACCCGCAATCACGGGCGCAGTGGTCGCGCCGCCCGGAACTTCGACCGTGTGGGTCAATGCGCCGGTTTCGGGATTGAAAAAGCGCAATAGGCCATCATTCGATGCCACAACCAGCTGACCACCTGCAAGGACGGGGCCGTAATGGGCATAGACCTCGGCCGCCTTGCGCGGGTGATATTTGACGAAGTTGGGTAATTTGGTGCCCCAGATGCGGCTGCCATCATTGGCGCTGAGCCGCACCAGTTCGTTTTGATCGGTCAAAGCAAAGATCGACCCACCGGCAGGCCATACCGGACTGATCGCGCCTTCGGTCGCGGTCCATTTCCGGTCGCCGGTATTGATGTCGAGAGCCACCAGACGCCCAGAATGGGACCCGACATATACCGTTTCTCCATCAATCACCGGATCACCGGTGATATCGCTGACCTTGGCCATAGATTTGAACCGGCGCTGCCCCGAAACATGGCTGGACCACAGCCGCAGCCCGCCTTGGCGGAATGCACCGTGCAGGCCGCCATCACCATAGGCGAACACCACGAATTTGTCGTTCACTGCTGGCGCTGACGCGCCAAGAACATTGCCGACATCCGATGCCTGCGAAAGTTGCCAACGCACGCGGCCGGTATCGACTTCAAGCGCCCAGGCGGTGTTGTCGCCGCTGACCAGATAGACCAAATCGCCGTAAACCGTGGGGGTGCCCGATCCGGTCGTTTCCAGATCTTGCTGCCAGACGATATCGCCCGTTGCCGGATCGACCGCGGTCAGCGTTCCGAATCCCGAGGCGATGAACAGCTTACCCGCGCCGAGCGCGAGACCGCCACCGGTGGCTTCGTCCTGGCGATCGCGGGCCGGCGTCAGGTCGGTTTGCCACAGCGTTGCCCCAGCCGTCGAGGTGGCGGTAACCAGCGCTTCGGAATCCAGAGTGAAAATGCGGCCCTGATCCACCACCGGATCGGCGGTGATGCGGTTGCGTTTGCTGTCTCCCGCGCCGATATCGGCGCTCCACACCAGCGAGGGCGCTGCACTGAGCGCAGGATGAGTGGGTCGGTACTTTGGCGTCCCGATGCGATGCGTCCAGCTGGAATTGGTACTGACCTTGGGCAGTATCAGTTTTCTGCTCGCCGCGTTTGGCGATGCCGCGACAACATCCTGTTCACTCAGGATAGAACGAATATCTTCGCGCTTACCCGGCAGGATGACTTCTTTTTCGGTGCAGGCTGCCAGCAGCGAAACCGCCAGCAGGCCAAGAACGAAGGAACTGCGTTTCACCAATCCTGCCCTCTGTCTTATTGCGCTGAAACCATCGGTCACGAGGGTCTCAGTTCGTATTCGTCTCTGCGACGGGAGCGCCGCCGAGGGCCACAATCAACTGAGATGCGCGGCGACGCAAGCCTGTCGTGGCCTCTGCATCCGCTATGATCCTCTGCAGCCGTTCGATCGCGGCCTGCGGCTTATCTTCAGAAATATCTATCAGCGCCAGCTGTTCCTCGGCCAGAAGCCGCAAAGTCGATCCGGTCTGAATCAAACCGTCCAGCCGCAGACGGCGCTGGTCGGCAGGCAGCGTGTCAGCCTGCAACAGCAGCGATTTGAAACCGGCAATCTGCCGATAGATCGCAGGCGCATCGCCATCGGCGGCCAGCGTATCAAGCAACTGAAGCGCGCCGTCAGTATCGCCCGCCTCTTCCAGTTGCGCCGCCCGCAACAGGCTGACGACCAAATCGCCCTGTTCGGTTTCTGACGTGACGCGCGCCAGAGCGTCGGCGCGATCCTGTGCTGCGTCGGCTTCCAGCGCGGCGACGATTCCGTCGCCAAGCGTCTGTGCTGCAGCAACATCCTGCGCTTTGCGCCATTCATTCCACGCGGCCCCGCCGACCAATGTCAGAACCGCCAAAACGGCAATCCAGCCATAGCGACGGATCATCGCAAACAGCCGGTCGCGGCGCACTTCTTCGGTGACTTCTTCAATGAAACTGTCGCTGTCGCTCACAACCCGTGCCCCCATGATTTGCCCCCTCTTAACGCGAAGCACCGAGGCTGCCAAGGGTATGCGCGACCACACAGCCACATGTGCATATTTTGCCAGCCCTAACTGCTTGCGCATGGTATAGTCGCAGCGTATTTTGAACCGATCTGTTCAGTTATTGGTTCACAGGCTTGTTTTTTTGTATTTTGAAGCCAATTACTGCCCCAAGAACGCCGAATAAAATTAGGACCCCAAATGCGTATTGTTCCGATCATCACCGCCGTGCTGGTGACTGCCGCTCTGTTCATTCTGGTGATGCAACGCGAGGCTCTGATCGCCTTTGCTGTCGGATCGGCTCAGGAAACGCCTGAAGTCGAGGCAGAACAACCCACCGCACCCGGCGGCAAACAGGCCTCGGTTATGCGAGTGGTGGTTCAGACATCGCAAAGCCGTGAAATCGACAGCGCGGTGATCCTGCGCGGCGAAACCGAAGCAGCGCGGCAGGTTAAGGTGCGTTCGGAAACCACCGCGCGGACGATTTCCGAGCCGCTGCGCAAAGGCAGTTTTGTGCAAGAGGGCCAGGTATTGTGTGAACTCGATCCAGGAACGCGGCCGGCCGCTCTGGCTAATGCCAAAGCACAACTGGCCAATGCCATCGCACAGGTTCCGCAGGCCGAATCCCGTGTGAAAGAAGCGCTGGCGCGGCTTGAAGAGGCCCAGATCAACGACACCGTTGCGTCGGAACTGTCAAAAGATGGCTATGCGTCCAATACCCGCGTGGCCTCGACGCAAGCGGGTGTAAAATCGGCAGAAGCAGCGATTGAATCGGCACGGTCCGGGGTGGAAACCGCGCAGGCCGGGATCCGGTCTGCCGAAGCAAATGTCGAAGTCGCGGAAACGGAAATCCAGCGGCTGACCATCACCGCCCCATTCGCCGGACTGCTGGAAAGCGACACTGCAGAGCTGGGCAGTTTGCTGGCGGCAGGCGGCGTCTGTGCCACGGTGATCCAGCTCGACCCGATCAAAGTCGTCGGCTATGTGCCTGAAACTCAGGTGAACCGGGTGTCATTGGGCAGCCTGGCAGGGGCCCGGTTAAGCGACGGGCGCGAAGTACGCGGGCGGGTAACCTTCCTGTCACGCTCGGCCGATCCGCAAACCCGAACCTTCCGCGTCGATATCGAGGTGGCCAACGAAGATATGGGTATCCGCGACGGCCAAACCGCTGAGATCCTGATCGCATCGTCCGGAACCCGGGCCCACTTGTTGCCGCAATCGGCACTGACACTTGATGACGGCGGCCGTCTCGGGGTGCGGATCGTGGAGAATGGCGATACCGTTGCCTTCAAACCGATCACTCTGGTCCGCGATACCGCCGAAGGCGTCTGGATCACCGGATTGCCGGAAACCGTGGATGTGATCGTCGTCGGCCAGGAATACGTGGTTGATGGTGTCAAAGTCCTGCCCACTTACCGCGAGGTGTCGCAATGACAGGTATCGTCGATTGGGCCGCACAGCGCGCCCGCATGGTGATGGCGTTCATCCTCTTGTCGTTGCTGGCAGGTGGATTTGCCTATTTCAGCCTGCCGAAAGAGGGCGAGCCGGATATCGAAATTCCGGCTCTTTTCGTTTCCGTCCCCTTCCCCGGCATTTCGGCCGAGGATTCGGAAACCCTGCTGGTCAAACCGATGGAAACCGAACTGGCCGGGCTGGATGGTTTGAAAACGATGTCCTCGACCGCATCGGAAGGCTATGCCGGGGTTGCGCTGGAGTTTGAATTCGGCTGGGACAAAACTAAGGTCATGGCCGACGTGCGCGATGCGATGTCGACCGCCGAAGGCCAGTTTCCCAGCGGTTTCGACAGCTATTCGGTCAACGAAATCAATTTTTCGGAATTTCCGATCCTGATCGTGAACCTGACCGGCGACGTGCCTGAACGCACGATGTACCGCGTCGCCAAAGAGCTGCAGGATCAACTGGAATCGCTCGATGCGGTGCTGGAAGCGGGAATCGCAGGAAATCGCGATGAAATGGTCGAAGTCGTTATCGATCCGTTGCGGTTGGAATCCTACAATGTCACCGCTCAGGAACTGATCAGCGTGGTGACCAACAACAACATGCTGGTCGCCGCCGGTGAGGTGGAAACCGATCAGGGGACGTTTTCGGTCAAGATTCCGTCTTCCTTTGATGAACCCCGCGATATTTATTCGCTACCGGTCAAGATCAATGGTCAGCGGGTCGTTACGCTGGGCGATCTGGCCGAGATCCGTCTGACATTCGAAGACCGTAAAGGCACTGCACAATTCAATGGTGTGCCCACCGTCGCGCTGCAGATCGTGAAACGCAAAGGCTTCAACCTTCTGGACACCATCGAGGCGGTGAAGGACGAATTGGACACGGCGCGCGAAAACTGGCCCGATGACCTGAAGTCGGCAGTACGGCTTGGCACCTCGAACGACCAGGGGCGCGTTGTCGGTTCTATGGTCAGCCAACTGGAAGGGTCTGTTTTGACCGCGATCGCACTGGTGATGATCGTGGTTCTGGCCTCGTTGGGTAGCCGCGCGGCGCTGCTGGTGGGCTTTGCGATCCCGACATCTTTCCTATTGTGTTTCCTATTGCTGGCAGCGATGGGCGTGACGATTTCCAATATCGTGATGTTCGGCCTGATCCTCGCTGTCGGGATGCTTGTCGATGGTGCCATCGTCGTCGTGGAATATGCCGATAAGCGGATCAACGAAGGCGTCGGTCCCATGCACGCCTATGTCGAGGCTGCCAAACGGATGTTCTGGCCGGTGGTCAGTTCCACCGCAACCACGCTGTGCGCCTTCCTGCCGATGCTGTTCTGGCCCGGTGTACCGGGCGAATTCATGGGCATGTTGCCGGTGACCCTCATTTTCGTTCTCAGCGCTTCGCTGGTTGTGGCGCTGATTTACCTGCCGGTGATGGGCGGCGTGTCGGGGCGGCTCAGCCGTCAATTCCACAACATATCGGAGTTTCTCAAGCGTCTTCTGCCCTGGTGGATCGCGCGGGCCGCTTTGGTACCGCCCTCGATGTTGATGATGTTTGTCGGCGCGATGCAGGTTCTGAACCCCAATTACCTGTTCCAACTTGGTGATGCAGGGCGCACGTCGCTGGCCGTTGGCGGTGCGATTTTCATCCTCGGGGCCTTCGCCGCCTCGGTCACTTTGCAAGCTGCTGAAATCCAGTGGCGCCGACGCAAGGTCAAAGCGGGCCGTCGCCGTACGCTGTTTGGCTGGGCCATCAAGGCCATCGTCGGCAACCCTGTCATGCCTCTGATTGCGGTCGCCGTCGTGGGGTTCCTTGTGATGTCGGTGTTCAGCTATTTCGGCGAACACAACAAGGGGACCGAATTTTTCGTCGACTCCGAACCCGAACAGGCCATCGTCTATGTTCGGGCCCGCGGCAACCTGTCGGTGACTGAAAAAGACCATCTGGTGCAGCAGGCCGAAGAGATCGTTTTGGCCCACCCCGGTGTTTTGAACGCCTTCAGCTTTGCCGGAGAAGGTGGCCTGAACAGTAATACCGGCGGGGCTCGACCGCCGGTGGACACGATCGGGCAGATCCAGCTTGAAACCATTCCATGGGAAGACCGTTCCGATCGTCCGGACCTGGATGGCGATATCGTTCTGGCCGAACTGACCAAACAGCTGGAACAGATCCCCGGCATAAAGGTGGAAATTTTGGCGCAGGCGCGCGGTCCCGCCTCGGCCAAGCCTGTGCATCTGCGGTTGATGGGCGACAACTGGGACGATCTGATCGCCGCGACCAACATCGCCCGCACCAAATTCGAGGCCACCGAAGGGCTGGAACTGATCGAAGACACCCTGCCTTTGCCCGGCATTGACTGGCAGATCAACGTCGATGTGGAAAAGGCGGGCCGCTATGGCGCCAACGTGGCAACAGTGGGCGCAATGGTTCAACTGGTGACCCGGGGTATCTTGCTCGATACGATGCGGGTCGATAGTTCCGATGAGGAAATTGAAATCCGCGTCCGGCTGCCCGAAAGCGACCGCGTGCTGTCCACACTGGATACACTGAAGGTACGCACGGCGGATGGATTGGTGCCGCTGGCCAATTTCATTTCCCGCCAGCCGGTGCCGAAACTGGCCACCATCAGCCGGGTCGATCAGAAACGTTATTTCGACGTCAAAGCCGGTATCACCAGTGGCCAGACCAAAACAATCCTGCAAGAGGATGGCAAAGAGATCGTCACCCCGATCACGGCGAATGAACGGATCGAAGAGCTGACCAAATGGCTTCAGACCACCCCCCTGCCCGCAGGCGTTGAATGGGAATGGACCGGCGATCAGGACGATCAGGCAGAAAGTCAGGCCTTCCTCGGGCAGGCCTTTGGCGCGGCGCTGGCCTTGATGTTCATCATCCTGCTGGCACAGTTCAACAGCTTCTACAATTCGGCGCTGGTTCTGTTGGCGGTGGTGCTGTCCACAACCGGGGTTCTGATCGGCATGCTGGTGATGGACCAGAGTTTTTCGGTCATCATGACCGGCACCGGCATTGTGGCCCTTGCCGGGATCGTGGTGAACAACAACATCGTTCTGATCGACACCTATCAGGAATATTCTGCCTATATGCCGCGGATCGAAGCGATCATCAGAACCGCGGAGGATCGTATCCGCCCGGTGCTTTTGACCACCGTGACCACGATGGCGGGTCTGGCCCCGATGATGTTCGGCCTGTCGCTGGATTTCATCCAGGGCGGCTATAGCATCGACAGCCCGACCGCGCTGTGGTGGAAGCAACTGGCCACGGCGGTGGTATTCGGTCTGGGGATCGCGACGGTTCTGACGCTGATCTTTACCCCCGCAATGCTGGCGATACGTATCTGGTTCACCACCTATCTGCGCTGGATCGCGCGAGCGCTGGCCGCCCTTTCATTGGGCCGTGCCAGCCGCGCCGCCCGCGATCTGGCGCTGCAACGCGCGGCACGCAAGCTGAAAGCACCAGAGATCATCTGGGAAGACGAAACCCCGGACTTATTCGATCTGCCCGAGGGCGGCAGCCCTGCCAAGGCGCAAAAACTGAAAGCCGCAGAATAAGCACAAAGGCCGGGGACAACCTGGCCTTTGCATTCGCTGGATCATTTACGATCAACGGTACAGGATACCTGTCTTGCAGCTCGGATCACTTCGCCCCGCGCTTTCTGCGCAGGATGCAGGAAATAGCGCTGCACTGGCAAAGATTCCCTTTTTGTTCTAAATTTACACGCTTTTAAGAAAGTCTCTTTATTCCCGGTTTTACATCTAATTATTGGAATAAGAGAGTGCTTCATTATGTTAACCCTGATTTTGATGCCCCTGATGATTGGGGTTCTGTTGGTGGAAGGTCTGGACCTTGGCGGGGCGTCCGACGACAGCCACGACACCGAAAGCTTCACAGGCACGGAAGACGATGACCGTTTCATTGAGCTGTCAAATGACAACAATCTTGTCATTCACACAAATGCGGGCGATGACATTGTCCGCACCGGCGATGGCAACAATTCAATATTGGCTGCAGCAGGCAACGATTCCGTGGATACCGGGTCCGGTGACGATGTCATCGACGGCGGCGCAGGAAATGACGACATCAATTCCTATTATGGCAATGACACCCTCAGCGGCGACGCCGGAAACGATCTGCTGCAGGCCACAGGCGGGGACAATTTCATCGACAGCGGACCGGGAGATGACCGCATCAAATCAGGGGATGGCAATGATACGATTTCGACCGATGGCGGTTCAGATACCGTCACATCTGGCGGCGGCAATGATCTGATTGATCTGGGCGATGGTGAAGACCGATGGCTGGACAACCTGTTAGACCACGATCTGGCCGCGACCGACAATGATACGGTGTCAGGTGGGGCAGAGCATGATTTACTGACCTCCTACCAGGGCAGGGATCAGGTGAATGGCGGCGAAGGCGACGACCGGATCGTTGCACGCGACCTGCAATTCGATGACGACCGCAATCCCCTGCCCGACGCCCCCGACACGCTCAACGGCGGGGCGGGCGACGATTTCATCCGCGCCGATGACGGCGATATCGTGACCGGTGGCGACGGCACAGACCGCTTCTGCATCTGCGTCAACCAGGACCCGCGCATCGTGCAGGACAGCAGCGATGCCAAAACCGTCACCATCACCGATTTCGACCCCGACACCGAGAGCGTGCGCATTACCCTGATCGGCGGATTGGAATTCGGCTTCGACGAAATCACTGCGGTGGAGGCCCCCGACGGCGGCATCGTTCTTACGGCTGAGGGGATTGATTTCCTGCACCTGCAAGGGGTCAGCTTTGACCAGATGACGCCGCAGAACCTGACGGTACGGGTGATCGAGGGTTAGGCATTACGCTCTTCTACTGACCGAATGCGCCAGTATACGCCCCCTGCCCGTTGATTGTCTCAGAATTTGAAACAAAGTTGTTTTTAGAGAAGCGCAGTCGCCACTAACGCTACAAACCCGCACACACTACAATTTTGCTCGAATTTTTCACATTGTTTCAATGTATTGTCTCCGAAGACTTATGGGGACATTTCGTGCTTTTATTGGCATTGCTTCCACTCATTGGCGACCTTGTCTTGTGGGATATCTTTGACGGCGAAATTACCACAGACAGAGAAGATAGTAACGATGATATCTGGACGATAGATTTCAGAGTATATCGGTTCTAACGGTTATCACGCCGCCTCGTCCTGCTCGCTTGCCTGCCGCTGCCACAGCTGGGCATAGCGGCCTTGCCGCTCCAACAGTTCGGCATGGGTGCCGGTTTCCACGATCACGCCTTTTTCCAGCACCACGATGCGGTCGGCATCGGCGATGGTGGATAACCGGTGCGCGATGGTGATCACCGTACGTCCCTGCCCGGCCCGCGCCAGCGCGCCCTGGATTTCCTGTTCGGTTTCAGTGTCCAAAGCCGATGTTGCTTCGTCCAGCAGCAGGATCGGCGGGTTCTTCAACAGCGTGCGCGCGATGCCCACCCGCTGCTTTTCGCCGCCTGACAGTTTCAGGCCGCGTTCGCCTACCGTGGTGTCATAGCCCTGCGGCAGAGACTCAATGAAATCGTGGATCTGGGCGGCCTTGGCGGCCGCTTCGATGTCTTCCTGGGTCGCCCCATCGCGGCCATAGGCGATGTTATAGCGGATACTATCGTTGAACAGAACGGTATCCTGCGGCACCACGCCGATCATGTCGTGCAAACTGACCTGCGTCACGTCGCGCACATCCTGACCATCAATTTTGACCGACCCGCCCACAACGTCGTAGAACCGGAACAACAATCGGCCGATGGTCGATTTACCCGATCCCGACGATCCCACGATCGCTACCGTTTTACCCGGTTCCACCGTCAGGCTGACCCCCTGCAAAATCGGGCGGGCAGCATCATATCCAAACACGACCTCGTCCAGTTCCACCTGACCGCCTGACACCTTCAGCGCGGCCGCCCCGGGTTTGTCGGTCACTTCGGCGGGTTGTTCCAACAGGTCAAACATCTCGCCCATATCGACCAGCGCCTGACGGATTTCACGATAAACGGTGCCAAGGAAATTCAGCGGCATGGTGATCTGGATCATGTAAGCGTTAACCATGACGAAATCGCCCACCGTCAGGTCGCCACGCTGCACCCCCATTGCCGCCATCACCATCACCGCAGCCAGCCCGCCAGTGATCAGAAAGGACTGCCCAAAATTCAGAAAGGCCAACGAATATGACGTTTTCAGCGCAGCGCGGGCATAAAGCTCCATCGCGCGATCATAGCGCTTTGCCTCGCGGGCTTCGGCTCCGAAATATTTCACCGTTTCGAAATTCAGCAGGCTGTCGATCGCCTTCTGGTTGGCATCGGTATCCTGATCGTTCATTTCCTTGCGCAGCTTTACCCGCCATTCGGTCACCGTGAAGGTGAACCAGACATATAGCGCAATGGTCAGCGCCACCACGGCCAGGTACCAAACATCGAACAGGAAAAACAAAACCCCGGCGATCAGAAGCAGTTCCAGAACCAGCGGCCCAATGGAAAACAGCAAGAACCGCAGCAGGAATTCAACGCCCTTGACCCCGCGTTCTATGACCCGGGACAGTCCGCCGGTTTTACGGGTGATGTGATAGCGCATCGACAAACGATGGATATGGGTAAAGGTTTCCAGCGCCAGCATCCGCAACGCCCGTTGCCCCACCGCAGCGAAAATCGCATCGCGCAGCTGCTGAAACCCGTTCGACATCAGCCGCGCCAGCCCATAAGCCACCGTCAGCCCCACCGCGCCAAGCGCCAAGGGCGACACGCCATCGCCTGCCAACGTATCGACCGCCTGCTTATACAAAAGCGGCGTCGAGACCGCGACAAGTTTGGCCGTCAGCAACGCCAGCATGGCGAAAACCACCCGGCGCTTGACCCAAGCCTGATCCGGGTCGGCGGGCCAGAGATAAGGCATGACACGGCGGATCGTGCGCCAACCTGACAACCGTTCATTCTTAAGATTGGCGTCGGTATAAGGGCCAGCGCGCCGCATGACAGGATCCTTTATCAGCTTTGGCCCCTAGAGATAAGTTGCAACCCCATGGAATGCCAGCGCCAAAGCGGATTATTCACGGCTTCACGTCAAAGCCTGATCACATGACCTTCACGCGGGTTGGCGCGGCCTTCTGCAATCGCCCGATAAACCTCGGGCGCGCTTTCCAGCCCATCATGCACCACCACGTCCATCCATTCTCCGGCATCGGCCGCGATACGTTTCCATCCGGCGGTGATCTGCGCCTCTATCACACCCGGGCCCCAGTCTTCGCGCCGTTTGCGTATCTGTTCGGGGGCAAAGAAAAATCGTGGCTTCGGCCCCGGCAGGTCAGATCCCGGCTGAGCGAATTTATCCCAGTGGCTGGTTCCCACGGCAGCACTGTGGCGCAATTCGCTGGCCAGATGCGTATGCAGTCGCATTTTCACCGCCGCATTCCCCGCCATATCGACATAGACCGAGGGCACCAACGCCAGTTTTTCGATCTCGTCATAGCTCAGCACCTGATCGCAGGCGCCCGAGCTTTCAACAAAACCTCTGTTGATCTCCGAAGTCAGCCCGACGATCCGATAGGGTCGCGTTTCGGGTTCGGCGAGGAATTTGCACAGGCCCAAACCGGTTTTCGACGACGCACTGCCGATGATGATCTGTTCGGCCCCGAACCAGTCATTGTCCGATAACCAATCGAACAGCAAATAAGAGGTCGCCAGCAAAGGCTGTAGCAAGGCGCGCTTGTAATCTTCTTCCACAGCGCCGTCACGCACACAGACATAAGTGTTGTAGACCAGCGCAAGATCGGAACGATGCGCACTGGAATCGACAAAAACGCCGGGGGCACTTTGTTCCGGGGCAAGGATCAACTCTTCGCCCATCGGATAAAACCCATAAAGCCGCGTGCCCTTGGGCAAATCCTCACACCGGCTTTCTGCTACGCGGGCCACGCCCCAAACCGGCACGATCCCTTTGCCTTCAACCCCGCTGGGAAAAAATTTCCAGTAACCGATGACAAAGCCTATAGCGGCATAAGTCACATTGTTGGTGGTGATGGCAAAACTTTCCAGCTTCAGCCGGACTTGCCCGTCCCGCAGTTTCATCGGCGCGGCATCAGCCAGCTCCGCTTCGGTGATCTTGGTCTGATCGACCAGTACGTTTTGCACCATATCCGTATTTCCTCCGGTTCCCGGGAAACAGAATACCCCTGCCCGCGTCGCCACGGGCAGGGGTAAAATTTGTAACGTTCCGTCCCTTTGAGCGGGGATCAGTCACGCGGAATGTCGAAAACCTGACCGGGATAGATCAGATCCGGGTCGCGGATCAGATTACGGTTGGCTTCGAACAGGCGGACATAAAGCGTGCCCTCGCCGTAATTATCCTTGGCGATTGCCCAAAGCGTATGGCCGGGTTGCACCGTGATAACGCGGATCGGCGGGGCTGTCCGGGCCGCTTCGGGATCGGCGGTATTGGCCTGTTGCCGGGCAGCATTGGCCGAAGCTGCGGCAATCTTTTCTTCCGCCTCGCGTTTGAAGGGGGTTTCCACCCGCGACGTAACCTTGCCCGAAGCATCCACCTGATCAATGCGCAGGGTGTACACACCCGGAGCGACGTCGCTGAGGCGAATTTTCCAAGCACTGTCCGACCCAATCTCGGCGCTGGCTTGTGCCGTGTTGTTCAGATAGGCGCGGACGCCCATCGACGCAGCGCCGCGTCCAGTCAAATCGACCGCGCCGGTATCGCTATAGCTGATCGCGTCCAGCACCAGATCGGTCAAGTTGGTTCCGGGTTGTGCCGGTTGAACAACGCTGACTCCATCCTTGCCTGCAATAAGAACCGCGGGCGCGGCGGATGGGGCCGATGTCGGTGTCGGTGCGGATTGCACTTCGGCAGGGGCTGGGTCTGCCATTGCCAGTTTAGTGTCCTGGCTTTCGCTCCTCCCCGGCTCGGCGGTATCAGGCTGCATTGAGCTGGCCGCTATTCCGGTTTCTGTTTCTCCAACTTTCTGCCCCGTTTCGACCGTTTCGTTTTGAACCGATTCAGGGGCGCTCGATTGCGCGCCAGCAGGTTCGGATGCCGCGACCTGTGGTTCGACCGTCTCTTTGCCTGCTTCGGCTGTAATACCAGTTTCTTCCGCCTGTGCAGTATCCGCCGCAACAACGGTGTTGGTTTCGTCGGCGGGGCTATCCGAAACGACGGCTTTCACTGGCGCAATGATCACCTGATCCTCGGAGGGAATTTGCGCATCACCGGCCCGCATCAGCAGCGTCATCATTCGCGGCTTGTCCGAAGGTGGCAGCGTCAGGAACGCCACGAATTTGCCGTCCGAACCGGGTTCCACCTTGGCAATGGCAACGCGATCGACAAGAACCTCGACCTGATCGCCGTCCAAGGCAATACCGGCGACCAACGCAGTCCCATCGCTTTCGACCCGCACCACGTCAAAGCTGGGCGGTGTGGGCAGCCCCGCAGCTGGGTGGGAGGTATCATCCAGTGTGGCTTCTGCCTGTGTACCGGTCAGCGGCTGTACCACAGGTTCGGCGACTGGCTTACCCGCTGTCGCATCTTCAGAAACGTTTTCCGGTTTTGCAACTGCAGCGATCTCTGTTTCCGGTTCTGTGGGTTTCGATGACGTTTCAGCCGGCGCGGTCTCTGATTCAGTGACAAGCTCCTGCTTAACCTCAGGCGTTGGTTCCGCGTCGGCCTTGGGGGCTGCGGCAGGGGCTGGTTGAGACATAACGGCCTGCACCGGTTCGGTCTGACTGCTTTTTTCGAACACCCCTAGCCCATAGGCGGCGGCCAATGCGGCCAAAACGGCAACTGCTGCGCCCACAATCAGGGTCTGGCTGGACGCCAGTCCGGTTTCTTTCGTCATGTCATTCCTTTCAACCCGCCCACATCCCCTTTGGCGGTTGAGCGACAATAGCAACAAGGGTATCAGGGGTCAAAAGCACTTTTGATCGAGGAAAATCAAGATGATTACCCGCTCTGTCTGCGTCTTTTGCGGGTCGCGGCCCGGCAATGACCCGATCTATAGCTCCGAAGCGGAAAGTCTGGGCAAGTTGTTGGCAGACAATAAGTGGCGGCTTGTCTATGGCGCTGGTGATGTCGGGTTGATGGGAATAGTGGCGCGGGCCACGCAGGATGCGGGCGGCGAAACCTTCGGAGTCATCCCAACCCATTTGATGCGTGCCGAAGTGGGCAAAACAGATTTGTCGACTTTCGTGGTCACCGAAAACATGCATGAACGGAAAAAGGTAATGTTCATGAATTCCGATGCCATCGTGGTTCTTCCCGGCGGCGCGGGATCTTTGGACGAATTTTTCGAAGTACTGACCTGGCGCCAGCTGCTGCTGCACCAGAAACCGATATTCCTGTTAAACACGTCCGGGTTCTGGGACCCGCTGCTGTCCCTGATCGATCATGTGATCGATCAGGGTTTCGCGGACAAATCCTTGCGCGAACTGATCCGGCCGGTGGCCACAGCAGTCGAACTGGGCGCGGCGTTGCGGTCGGCGCTGAGTTAGAAATCCCCTGAGAACCCGCGTTAGTCCGATATCACCACGCGGTCCCGGCCATAGGGACCGCGTGACTATGCGCGCGGGCAACTAAGGCACCGCCCGACGCAATCAGAGGTCGGCCAATTCCTGCATCACCAGCTTGGCAATATCGGGCAATGGGTGGTTGGTCAGATCCTTTGCCATTTCGGCACGGATAATCCCGATCACCTTTGGATTGAGAGCCGCTCGCAATTCGCCCAAGGTCTGTGGCGGGGCAACGATGACAAGATCATCAATCCCGCCCGCCTGCGCCCATTTGTTCAGAAGTGCCGCAACCGTAGTGGCGAATTCTTCTTTGGCCATCTGATGCCAATCCGTCGGCTCAATGGCGGATCGTCCCGCGCCCATCGGCCCATCCCGGCGTCCGGGCCGAGAGGTCCCTTGGTCCGCAGTCTGTGGGTTGTCGATTTCGTCAACCCGCATGACCCGCAAATCCGGTTCAATGGCATTGCTGACATTCTGCACAAACAGCGCCTTGGCACCGTCCGCGACGACAACCCACAGGCCTTTTGGCATCTTGATCATGACTATTCTCCTATTCCTTGGTGTAACGAGCGAAACAAAAAAAGGACGCGCACAACATGACACGGGTCAATGTCACCGAAAAAAACTTGTTTAGATATTGGAGCAGTCCACTCTAACTGCCGCGTTCAGCCCGATCTCGGTTAATCGGCATCCTTGGAAAACCATTCTCCAAGGACATCTCGCAACTCATCCAATTTGGCTGGTTTGGTGAGGAAATCATTCATACCCGCGGCGATGCAGCGTTCCTTTTCGCCTTTCAGCGCATTGGCGGAAATACCAACGATCGGGATAGGTTCCAAATTGTTCGTGCGTTCGACCAGTCGGATATTCTGAACCATTTCCAACCCGTCCATGACCGGCATCTGGCAATCTGTCAGGATCAAACCGAACCCCGCCGCCCCATTGCGCCAAAGCTCCAGCCCCTCTTTGCCGTTCTCGGCGACCTCCGCCCCATATCCCAGCAATGCCAATTGCCGCATCAACACATCCAGATTGATCCGATTGTCTTCGACCAGCAAAATGCTGCCTTGGCTCACCGGGGCCTGCTCAACGTAGTTTTCGGCATCGCAGTCCTTCTGTTCCTCAATCAGCGCAGTAATACCTGCAATCATCCGCGACGGTAACACAGGCGATCGGCGCACCAGATAGAGATGGTGGTTATGTCGGCCAAGCCGGGCGCTCGGGTCGCTGGTTAACATCAAAAATTTCGCCTTTGGGATGATGTCGTGCATCTTTTCCACAAATTCCAAAGCACGATTACTATCGTTGAGCGACACCAGGAACATAGGCGTTTGTTTTTGGCTTTGCGCCCAATCCCGCATCGGCGTTTCAGCATTGAAATCGGTCAGCGGTCGGTTCCAATAGTCAGTGAAATGTCGGAACCGTTCACGGCACAAGTCATCCTCGACAAATGAAACCAACGCATAACGATCAAGTCCTTCGATCTTATCGACACAGGTCCGGTCGGTATCGAAACCGTCCGACAGCGGCAGGACAACCGAAAACGTGGCGCCTTCCCCCGGAGCGCTTTGCACATCTATCTGTCCACCCATGATCCTGATCAGGTCATAGCTGATGGCGAGGCCAAGGCCTGTTCCGCCAATCTGGTGGGAATCCGTCTCATAGGCTTGATAGAAAGGTTGGAACAACAAGGCCTGCGTCTCGGCTGGAATGCCCATACCATTGTCAATGACTTGAAATTTGACTTTGCCGCCCGGTATCGGTTGGGCCGACAGTTCCACCAGAGGCGGTTCACCACCTTTTTTCTGAGCGCTGAATTTCACCGCATTGCCAAGCAGGTTCAATAGCACTTGCCGCAACCGGCCAGCATCGGTGGCAACAAACCGTGGCAGGCCACAATCGACGTTCAGGATTAACCGTACACCGCTTTGCTGCGCCGTCGCACCCAGGGTTTCCACTACATTTTCGACCACATTAAGCAGGTCCGCCCGTTCCATAGTCACAGACATCTTGCCTGCCTCGATCTTGGAAAAGTCGAGGATATCATCAATAATCCGCAACAGCGAAATTGATGAATTCTGAATCGTCTCAAGCATCTGTCGCTGGTTTTCGTCCAGATCCGTGCGCGTCAGCAGATCGACCATGCCGACAACCCCGTTCATTGGGGTTCGGATTTCATGGCTCATATGGGCCAGAAATACGGATTTTGCTTTGCTTTGCGCTACCGCCTCTTCCTTTTGCCGCAACAACGCCAACCGCCCCGAAATATCAAGAAGCGTACCCACCATACGCACCGGTTTACCGTCGCGATAGACAACAAACCCCCGGCTGAGCACCCTAATCCAGCGCCCATCTTTGCGCTGCATATCATATTCGCCTTCGACAATTTCTTTCTGCTGGGCGAACTGGGCGTCCATATCGCTACGGACTTTCCTTTTGTCCTCAGAACGTAACATCCTGGTCCAGGACCGCGCCGTGGGTTCCAATTCGTCGACTCTATAGCCCAAAATTTCCGCCCAGCGGTCGGAATAAACAAGGTGATTGGTGACGATGTTCCATTCCCACAACCCGTCATTGGCCCCTTTCAGCGCTAGGCTGAAGCGCTCTTCCTTTTCACGCAGATCGGTAATCAGATGGTCTTGGGCCGCCAACTGTTGCACTAAATCTCTTCGATTTCGGCGCGCCATCTGCGCTGCCGCCCCCAAAGTCGCGATCAGCAGCCCGGCAATGAGGGAAACCAATCCGATTTGACCCCAAGTGGCCGTTGAACCGTTCAATGCTTGTATCGCCAAGAGGGCCGTAGCAACCGCCAAACTACTAGTAAACACGCAAGCCATGATCCAAACCCACGATCTGCCAATGACAGTATTGACCTTGGTCGAATGCTTCATATACGCAACTTTGTCCTTACAAATAAGGCGAATTCATCGCAGTCAGATCATCACCTCGACCAAGAACTGTCTGGCCGTCACCTGTATCAACGACAAGACTAGGTGAGTTCTGATCAAATTCTAAGCAAAAAATGTATCGCAAACTGGCATTATTGACAGGCTCCCCCGTCACTAACGAAACAGGATCGCATCAGATGTGCTGCGGCACGGTCTTGCGACAGGACAGGATCGCAATCCTAGATCCCCGTCCCTACCCACATCTTTCGCGGTTCAATGAAGCGCCTGCCGGCGCAATGTATCGAACGGTAAAAACAAGAAAGCCGCCCCAAAGGGCGGCCATCCGTTTCTTTTTTTGGAACGATCACATCCGCGATGCGACGTTTTCCCAGTTCACCAGCTTGTCGAGGAAGTTGCTTAAGTAAACCGGACGCTTGTTGCGGAAATCGATGTAATAGGAATGTTCCCACACGTCGCAGCCCAGCAGCGCGGTTTGACCGAAGCAAAGCGGGTTAACCCCGTTTTCGGTCTTGGTGACCTTCAGGCTGCCATCGGCATCCTTGACCAGCCAAGCCCAGCCAGACCCAAACTGCCCGGCACCGGCGGCGGCAAACTGAGATTTAAATTCATCAACCGAACCAAAGCTTTCAACCAGTGCCTTCTCCAGCTCGCCCGGCATCGCGGTTTCACCCGGGCCCATCATTTCCCAGAACTGCGCGTGGTTCCAGTGCTGTGATGCATTGTTAAAAATACCATTCTGCGCGACCGAACCGGCTTGGTAGGTGCCGGTGATGATCTCTTCGAGCGACTTGTTTTCCCATTCGGTCCCGGCGATCAGCTTGTTACCGTTATCGACATAGGCTTTGTGGTGCAGATCATGGTGGTATTCCAGCGTTTCCTTCGACATGCCAAGGCCGGCCAGCGCGTCATGGGCATAGGGAAGATCGGGAAGTTCAAAAGCCATTGTGAAATCCTCTCAGGTTCGGGCGTTTCTTTCCTGCGGAAAATGGTAGGGTTTAGGCAGGAAGGTCAAGCCCTGTCGCCAATATTTGTCGGTCCGCGTCCACCGATGCCGGATCAGGCAATAATTCGGACAGCCGCGTCGCATCAGAACAGTATGAGCAACCAGATAAAAAGCAAAGGGCGCAGGGCAGCCGCGCCCTGCCCTGTCCACTATTGTTTTTTCTTCTTTGTGCAGACACCTTCGCCGCGCGGGACGTTGTCGAAGCCTGTTAAATGCACAGTCAGCACCAGTTTGTTGTTAGGAAAAACTGACGCTTTATAATCCGCGGTACCGATGTTTGAGGGTGGGCCACCATCAACGGTCGCTTTTACTCCCTTCAGTTTCCAACGTATCACGTGCCGACCATATTGGGTTTCAAGCTTGGTGAGGATCGGAGCTTTTTGGATCGCCATGATCATCGCATCAACCACGGCAACGGTTTCTACCTCTTCGTCGACGCTGAATACTATTCGGTCTCCCATCCAGCCATCCGGTGATGGGCGGGTGATATCGCAGTCGTAAATGAAAGCAGAAGCGGAATGCGCGGACAGGACAAGCGCCGTCGCAACGGCAAACAGTTTATTCATGATCAAATTACCTAGGTTGTTTACGAAAACGTGAATATCAACCCTAAATGCACATCACAACAAAGAGTCACAATTGTCACAAAATTGGAAAGAGCGCCCCTCAGGAACGCTCTTCTGTAAAACATGATCAAAGGACGGTCTGTTGATCAGGTGAAAAAACCGACCTCGCCGCCTTCTTCTGCGGAGGCGCAAAGCAGTTTGAAAACGTATTCAGCCACCGAGCGGAAACAGATAACCTGTGCAGTGGTCGTATCTTCGAACCATATCGCCCCGGCCACCTGAGCCAGACGGGTGCGGCGAAACTCACCCGGAACAAAGGCTTGAGGCGACAGATCCACCGGGGCCATCTTGGCGAGTACTTCGCGCACGGTCCCGGGCGCGCCGGTCAGGCGAAACATGGCCCGCGCATCCGAAACGTTCTGCACCAAGCAATGCTCCGCGCTCAGCGCCTGCGCCAGCTTCGCGGCAATTGACCCTGCTTCATCATAAGGCGACAGGATCAACAATTCGTCAGGCGACATCCAGGCGACGGCCTTATCGTCCTGCGCGTTAATCTTGCGTTGAGAGGGGGGCAACAGACCCGTCGCCGCCTTTACCGCGCTCGACAGTCTGGCAGATCCAAAATCGCCGCGCAGGGTAATCATCCCCTGCAATCCGACCTCTTCGACAGTGACGAAGCCTTGAAAGATCGCTCCGTTCAACGCGCTGACGGCTTCAGACATTCTGCTTCTCCCCGTCCTTGTCATAGAAGACCGGATCGCAGATCCGCGCCTTGTAGACTGTATCATCGGTGCCCGGGATTTCGATCACCTCGCCCATCCGATCAGGTCCATTCAGAACCAACCCCATGGCAATCCCTTTACCCAAGGTCGGCGAATGGTAAGTCGAGGTCACCCGGCCCTGCATGTTGCGCTGGCCGTTGGCGTTTACACCGGCCGCCACAGCATAGGCCCCATCGGGCAATACGCTACCGTCCAGTGTTTCCAACCCTACCAGTTTCCAACGTTTCGGATCGGTCATGTGGCTGCGCGCCTGCGCCCGCTTGCCCAGATAGTCCTCTTTCTTCTTGGAAATCGCCCAATTGAGGCCAAGGTCCTGCGGGATCACCGTGCCGTCGCTTTCGTCGCCGATCATGATGAACCCCTTTTCGGCCCGCATCACGTGCAGCGCCTCGGTGCCGTAGGGCATGACGCCGAACTCGGCCCCTGCTTCGATGATTTTGTCCCACAATGCCTGCCCCTGGCTGGCCGGCACCGCGATTTCGTAGGAAAGTTCACCCGAGAAGGAAATCCGGTAAATCCGCGCCTGGATGTCTGCCAATTCACCGTCTTTCCATTCCATGAAAGCGAGCGCGTCTTTGCTAACATCCATTCCGCCGAGCTTTTCCAGTACCGCGCGGGCATTGGGGCCGACGACCGCGATTTGCGCATATTGCTCGGTCACGTTGGCGGTATAGACCTGCCAGTCCCACCATTCGGTCTGCAGCCACTCTTCCATATGCCCGTGAATGCGGTCGGCGCCGCCGGTGGTGGTGTGGCACAGGAAGGTGTCGTCGTCGATCCGTGCCACCACGCCATCGTCGATCAGGAACCCGTTTTCGCTGCATATCAGACCGTAGCGGCATTTTCCCGGCTTCAGCGTGCTCATCATATTGGTGTAGAGCATGTCGAGGAATTTCCCCGCATCCGGCCCCTTGACGATGATCTTACCCAGAGTCGAGGCGTCGAGCACCCCCACTGAGTTGCGCGTCTGGTTGATTTCGCGCGCCACCGCGTCGCGATGACTTTCGCCCTGACGCGGATAGCAATAGGGCCGCCGCCAATGGCCGACTGGTTCCCAGTGTGCGCCGTTTTCTTCGTGCCAGTCCTGCATCGGGGTCTTGCGCAGAGGCTGGAAAATATCGCCGCGCGCCTCGCCCGCGATGGCGCCCATGGAAATCGGCGTATAGGGCGGCCTGAAGGTGGTGGTACCCACCGCCGGAATGTCGGCATTAAGCGACCGCGCCAGCGTCGCCAGCCCGTTGATATTGCTGAGCTTGCCCTGATCGGTCGCCATGCCCAGCGTGGTGTAGCGCTTGGTATGTTCGACGCTCTCATAGCCTTCCTGCGCCGCCAGCATCACGTCGGACACCTTCACATCGTTCTGGAAATCGAGCCACGCCTTCATTCGCAGCTTCGGCCCCGCCCCCTGCGGCATCAGCCACACGGGCTCTATCAAAGCCTCATCGCTTGCCTCCGCCTCAGGCACCGTAGCGCGTTTCGGCTTGCCCCCCACCGCAATCGCCGCCGCCTCGCCAGCGGCCTGTGCGTCGGTCAGGATATTTTGCAGTTGCAGCACGCCGTTAGCGCTGCCAGCAGCGATAACAAAGCTTTGCCCATCAGCACCTGTCGGCGCTTTGTCCACATCCGGGCGGAACATTGCCAATGCGTCATCCCAGATCAATTTACCGCCGCAATGGGACCACAGGTGCACCACCGGCGACCAGCCGCCAGACATCGCCACGGCGTCGCAGGGGATTTCCTCGATCACAGCACCTTCACCCGCCTGAGAGCAAAGCGCGACACCGCTGACGTGCTTGCCGCCCAGCACCTTGGCGATGCCCTTGCCGGTCTCAACCCGGATGCCAAGCGCCTGGGCGTCTTCGGCCAGCGCGCCACCGCCCGAGGCCCGCGCGTCGATCACCGCAGGCACCTCGAGACCAAGATTTTTCAAAGCGATTGCAGTGCGGTACGCATCGTCGTTATTGGTCACAACGACGGTACGGTCGCCAACTGACACGCCGTAATCCACCGCGTAATCGCGCATCGCAGAGGCCAGCATCACACCCGGCACATCGTTGCCGGCAAAGCTGAGCGGTCGTTCGATGGCCCCGGTGGCCGTGATGATCTGTTTGGCACGGATACGCCACAACCGGTGACGCGGGCCCGCAGCTTCTGGCGCATGGTCAGTAAGCCGTTCATAGCCCAGCAGGTAACCGTGATCGTAAACGCCTGCCGCCATGCTGCGCAGCCGCAGGGTGACGTTGGGCATGGTTTCCAACTCGGACACCAATTGCTCCACGAACTTATCCACAGGCTGGCCGTCCACCACCCCACCATCGACCGGCGCACGGCCGCCCCAATGGGCGGTTTGTTCCAGCAACAGCACTTTCGCACCGGAAGACGCCGCCGCCTTAGCGGCCTGCAATCCGGCGACGCCGCCGCCCACAACGACCACGTCCACGAAGGCATAGAAATGTTCATAGCGGTCAGAATCGCGGTCCTTGGGAACTTTGCCCAAACCTGCCGATTGCCGGACGATGGGTTCGAACACGGATTTCCACGCCGCGCGCGGCGCCATGAAGGTCTTGTAATAGAACCCCGCCGGTAAAAACCGCGCCAACCTGTTGTTCACCGCGCCAACGTCGAATTCCAGGCTGGGCCAATGGTTCTGCGACGTGGCGCTCAGCCCATCGAACAGTTCCGTCGTGGTGGCGCGCTGGTTCGGTTCGAACCGTGCACCGGTCCCCAGACCGACCAGAGCATTGGGTTCCTCCGCTCCGCTGGCGATGACCCCACGCGGACGGTGATATTTGAACGACCGCCCCACCATCATCTGGCCATTGGCCAGCAGCGCAGAGGCGAGCGTGTCGCCCTCATAGCCGGTCATCTGCTTGCCGTTGAAGGTGAAGCGAATCTGCTTGGCGGTGTTCGTGAGGCGGCCTTGCGTGGCCAGACGGGTGCTCATCTGTCAGACCTCCTTGGCCGTGTTGGGGGTAGGATTTTGAGTATTTTTGCCAAGAAGAAACGTCATTGGATGTCTCTCCACTTCCAGCCGGGGCGTTTGGCGGTGATCGCGTCGCGGATTTCCTGCGGCGGTTCGGAAACCTGCGCGCTGTAGGTGCCGAAGACCTCGAGCGTCATGGTGCAGCGGGCGGCGTGGAACCACTTGCCGCAGCCATTGGCGTGGCGCCAGCGTTCGAAATGCACCCCCTTGGGGTTTTCGCGGGCGAAGAGATAGGTTTCAAATTCGGCGTCCGAGGAGCCGGGGCCGAAACGTTTCAGATGCGCCTCGCCACCTGCATGCAGTTCGGTTTCCTCGGCATCGACGCCGCAATAGGGGCAGTGAAGGATCAGCATTGCAGACCTCCCATCCGGTATTTTCCGAGTTCCGAAATGAAATCTTCAAAGGACAAAGTGACTTCGTCAGCGCCGTCGCTGAAAGTCGCATAAACCGAAACGGCATCTTCATCGGCGTGATATTCGAAACCCAGCGTATTGCTTTGATAGCTGGTGTCGGTCCCTTCACGACGCCCTGTTTCCAATGCTTTTTTCACAGCGGTGAATGGCGTCCTTTCGGACTGAAGCAACTCTATATGAAGGGTCGACAGCGTCGATTGCATGGATTTTTCAGTCATCAATGCGCCACCCCCGCTGCCACGCTCTCATCAATGAACCGGCCCTCGGCGAAGCGGTTCAACCCGAACTCCTCGGTCAGCGGCGAATGCCCCTTGGCCATCAGTTCCGCCATCGCCCAGCCGGAACCGGGGATCGCCTTGAACCCGCCGGTGCCCCAGCCGCAATTGACGAACACGCCTTCGACCGGGGTTTTCGACAGGATCGGGGACCGGTCGCCGGTCATGTCGACGATGCCGCCCCATTGCCGCAACATCTTCAGCCGGGAAATCATCGGGAAGGTTTCCACCAGCGCCCGCACGGTTTCCTCGATATGGTGAAAGCTGCCCCGCTGGGTGTAGTTGTTATACCCGTCGGTGCCGCCGCCGATCACCATTTCGCCCTTGTCGGATTGCGACATGTAGCCGTGCACGGTGTTTGCCATCACCACCACGTCCATGCAGGGCTTGATCGGCTCGGAAACCAGCGCCTGCAAAGCCAGCGATTCAATCGGCAGCCGGAACCCGGCCATGTCGGCCAGAACGCCGGAATGGCCCGCCACCACCAGCCCGAGCTTGTCGCAATCGATCACGCCCTTGGTGGTGTCGACGCCCACAACCTTACCGCCGTCGCGGCGCACCCCGGTGACTTCGCATTGCTGGATGATGTCCATGCCCATATCGGAACAGGCGCGGGCATAGCCCCAGGCCACCGCATCATGCCGGGCGGTACCGCCGCGTTCCTGCCACAGCCCACCCAGAACCGGGTAGCGGGGGCCCGCGATGTTGATGATCGGCACCAGCTCCTTGACCTTTTGCGGAGTGATGAATTCTGTCTTCACGCCCTGCAACGCATTGGCATGCGCGGTGCGTTGATAGCCGCGCACCTCATGTTCAGTCTGCGCCAGCATGATCACGCCGCGGGGGCTGAACATGACGTTGTAATTCAGGTCCTGGCTCATCGTTTCGTACAATGAGCGGGCCTTTTCATATATCGCGGCCGAGGCATCCTGCAGGTAGTTCGAGCGGATAATCGTAGTGTTGCGCCCGGTATTTCCGCCGCCCAGCCAACCCTTTTCCAACACCGCCACATTGGTGATGCCGAAATTTTTACCCAGGTAATAGGCGGTGGCCAAACCGTGTCCACCGGCACCGACGATGATCACGTCGTATTTCTTCTTCGGCTGCGGTGAAGCCCAGGCGCGTTCCCATCCAGAATGATAACGTGCGGCTTCCCGGGCGATGGCGAAGGCGGAATAGCGTCTCATGTGCGTCTCTGATGCCCCGAATCCGGTCTGCGATTTTCCTGTTCCTTACTGGACCGTGAAGGCGAATCCGCCCCGTTTCTATGCGTCACAATTGCGTCTAGTTGCGACATGACGGACCAATGCGTCAGTTTGCCCTTTTTCCAAACGCCCGTCGGATATACATGTTTGGCGACTTGCAGGAGGCCACATGCTGTTTTGGATTATCATCGCCGCGATCGCGCTAGCCGTTTCGGGTATTCTGGCTTGGGCGCTGTTGCGCGGCCGTACCGGAGGCGAGCCTCCAGCAGCTTTCGATCTGCGGGTTTATCGCGATCAGTTGAAAGAAGTGGATCGCGACTTGGCGCGCGGCGTGATCGGCGCAGAAGACGCCGATCGCACCCGAGCCGAGATTTCCCGACGTATTCTAAATGCCGATGCACAGCTGAAAAAGGGCGGCGAAACCGGTGGACAACCGAAATCCCTGGGCCGTATCTTGGCAGCGGTAACCGTTCTGGGAATGATCGGCGGGTCCTTGTTTCTCTATCTGGACTTAGGGACACCAGGTTATGGCGATTTCGGGCTGAAGGCACGGATCGCCCTCGCCGATGAGACCCGCCAAAACCGTCCCGATCAGGCTGCAGCAGAGGCAGCGATGCCGCCTGCAATGCCGCAGAACCAACCGGACGACCGTTTTCTGACCCTGATGAAACAATTGCGAGAGGCTGTGGCGCAACGCCCGAATGACATTCAAGGGCTTCGGCTACTGGCGCGGAACGAAGCGACACTTGGGAATTTCAAAGCCTCCTACGAAGCGCAACAGCGATTAATCGAAGCAAAAGGGGATCAGGCGGTGGCCAGCGACTACACCGATCTGGCTGATGCGATGATTCTGACCGCCGGTGGATATGTGTCCCCCGAAGCCGAGGCCGCGCTGTTGCAGGCGCTGAAACTTGATCCGCGCAATGGTGTGGCGCGCTATTACATGGGTCTGATGTTCGTACAGGTGGGACGGCCCGACGCCAGTTTCCAAACCTGGAACCGATTACTGCGCGAAGGCCCAGCGGATGCCCCGTGGATCGCACCGATCCGGGCTCAGATACCCGATGTTGCTCAGTTGGCCGGGGTCGATTTCAGTTTGCCTCAAGCGGGGGGGCTGAAAGGTCCGACTGCGGCGGATATGCAAGCAGCCGGAGAGATGAGTGCAGAAGAGCGTCAGGATATGATCCGTGGCATGGTTGCGAATCTGTCCGAACGTTTGGCCACCGAGGGGGGCGCGCCCGAGGAATGGGCCCGCCTGATCGGAGCCTATGGTGTGCTGGGCGAGACCGAGCGCGCCCGGGAGATCTGGACCGAGGCGCAACAGGTCTTTGCCGACAAACCCGATGCTCTGGCCCTGGTCCGGTCCGGGGCGGAACGCGCTGGGGTGCTGCAATGATCATAGAAGATGTCGAAGAGCTGGCTGCCGCCCTGCCCGACCATGCCCCGGTGATCGGGCTGGATTTGGGGGATAAGACCATCGGCGTGGCGCTTTCCGACACTCTGCGCACCATCGCGAGCCCGGTCGAAACGATCCGGCGCAAAAAATTCGGCGTCGATGCGGAGCGGCTGCTTCAGATCGCGACCGATCGTCAGGTCGGCGGCATTGTGCTGGGCCTGCCGCGTAATATGGACGGGTCCGAAGGCCCGCGTTGCCAATCGACCCGCGCCTTTGCCCGCAATCTCAGCCGGTTAACCGACTTGCCCATCGGGTACTGGGATGAACGGCTGTCCACCGTGGCAGCCGAGCGGGCGCTGATCGAAGCCGATACGTCACGCGCTAAACGGGCGGGAAAGATCGACAATGTTGCGGCGTCTTTCATCCTGCAGGGGTTTCTCGACCGTCTGCGCCATCTGAAAGCCACCGCATGAACGATGTCTGGCAAAGGGATGAGATTGAAAGCCCCTGCGTGAATATCTGTGTAATTCATCCGCAGGAACGTATCTGTACCGGCTGTCTCCGCAGCATCGAAGAAATCACCAACTGGTCGAAAATGACGGCGCAGGAACGGCGCGTAATCATCGGCGACCTGCCTGAACGTGCGCCCCGCCTGCAAAAACGCCGGGGAGGTCGTGCCGCGCGGATCGGGCGCAGCGAAAGCTGACCCTCAGACTGGGTCGTCTACAGCAATCACCGAAACATCGCCAAGCGTCACAGTCCCTGCTCCGTTCGTCACCCGCGCAACCGTTGCACCGTCAAATAAGACATGCACATCGTCGCCTTCGGTTTCCAGATCGACGACACCAGGCCCGCCGTAGCTGTCGAAATGCGTTACCACGATCTGATCCTGGCCTTCCTCGAAGTCACCGATCTCCACCGCATGATCGGAATCAACCCAAGTACCGGTAACAAAGGTATCGGTTCCCGCTCCGCCGATCAGGGTGTCGCCACTCCCTCCGAACACCAAATCGTTGCCGTCTTCGCCCCGCAACAGGTCGGGGTCGTAGCTGTCGTTCAGATCATACCCACCAGTCGCTGCGCCAGGCGACCAATACCCATCCAGAATATCGTCCCCGTCACCACCGGACAGCCAGTCCGCACCATCGCCACCGTCAAGCCAATCATCACCGGCCGCGCCACGCAGATCATCCATCCCGTCGCCCCCCGACAACCGGTCCGATCCAGCCCCACCTTTGATCAGATCGTCGCCGGACCCGCCGTCCAGCCGATCATCACCGCCTCGGCCCAGCACCACATCGTCACCCGCCCCCGCCAATACGGTATCGTCACCACTTTGCGCCTCGACCACATCGTCACCGGACAGGCTGTGCAACAGATCATCGGACTCCGTGCCGGTTATGGTGTCATCGCCTTCGGTTGCAGCGGCATCGGGTTCGGGCTGCACGTCCATCCCGGTCAAGTCGAGTGACGAACCGATTGCGGCCAGCCCGAATATTATCAGAAGTTCCAGCATCCCGATCCCCGCTTTGATTAATCAAGGATAGCAGGAGCGGGTATAGCTCATCAAATTTTGGGGGCAATCTGGCCAAGTTCGTATGCGATTGGGCAACAATACGCGCCTGACCGTCCTATTACCGTCAATTCGCCAGATAGTCAGATAAATCCGGGTCGAGGCACGCGTGGCGTTATAGCCCGAGAGCCTTGCGCAGCATGTTGAGAGCAACCAGCGTCAGGAAGATGGCAAAAACCCGTTTCAACGGCTTGGGGTCCATTGAATGCGCCAAACGCACACCGATTGGCGCCGTGATCAATGTCATTGCAATCACCACCACAAAAGCAGGAAAATTCACCGCCCCAACAGTCAGCGGCGGACGCTGTGCAGGATCGATCGGCAGCATCAGAAACCCGATGACCGAAGGCACAGCGATAATTACGCCAAACCCAGCTGCGGTTGCGACGGCACGGTGAATGGGTGTGTTAAAAAGGCTCATCAACGGTACACCGAAACTGCCGCCACCGATTCCCATCAGCACCGAGAGAAATCCCACAAGCGGCGAGGTAACGGCCCGGCCAATCCCCTTGGGCATCGACTGCCCCAGCCGCCAGTCGGAACGGCCCAAGCCCATGTAGCCCCCAATCACCAAAGCCAGGACACCAAATATTCCCTGCAAAGTACCCGAGCGCAAAGACGCTGCCGTTAGCATACCGACCACCGCACCGATGGCGATCCCCGGAGCCCACCCTTTCAGAATTTCCCAATCTACTGCCCCCTTGCGATTGTGGCTCAGCACCGACCGGACCGAAGTCACGATGATCGTTGCCAGCGACGTCGCCAGACACATCTGCATCAGTTGCGGGCCGTCATATCCAAGGGTCTGAAATGCGTAAAAGAAGGCCGGCACCAGAATAATGCCACCGCCAACCCCGAGAAGCCCTGCAAGAACACCGGCAAAACCGCCAATCGCCATCAGCATGACGAGCATCATCAAAAGCAAAGACGTATCAGGCATACCGGACCTCCATTTCGGGTATCGCGCGCCGTTAGACACTGGTTCCGCGACCACTTCAATGCAAAACCTGTCTCAGGCTGCGCACTGCACTTGGGCCAGCGCCTCCTCGACCAGACCCCGCCCCGCGCCAGGTTTATGCGCTCCTTCTGACAGAATACGCCGCCATTGCCGCGCACCCGGACGGCCTGCAAACAGCCCCAGCATATGCCGCGTCACCTGAGCCAGTTTGCCGCCGGCACTCAGATGCGCCTCGATATAAGGCAGCATTTGCAGCACTGCCTGCACTGGATCACTGACACTGCCGGTCCCGAAAACCTCGGCATCGGCAGCGCACAGGATATCAGCGGGCTGGTGATAGGCCGCGCGCCCGATCATCACCCCATCAAGCCCGTCCGCCAGAAACGCTTTGGCTTGGGACAGCGACGTGATGCCACCATTCACCGACAGGTGCAGATCGGGAAAATCCCGCTTCATGCGCCGCACCAGATCGTAATCGAGCGGTGGGATATCGCGGTTCTCCTTCGGGCTCAGGCCCTGCAGCCACGCCTTGCGGGCATGGATGGCAAACCGTTTGCAGCCTGCCGCACTGACCTTGGTCAGGAAATCCGGCAGTATGTCTCTGGGGATCTGGTCATCAACGCCAATACGGCATTTCACAGTCACTTCGACCGAAACCGCATCCTGCATCGCTCCGACGCATTCGGCCACCAGATCGGGCGACTTCATCAACACCGCACCAAACGTTCCCGATTGCACGCGATCCGAAGGGCAACCGACATTAAGGTTAATCTCGTCGTAGCCCGCCTCGGCGCCGAGTTTCGCCGCCTGCGCCAGTTCCGCCGGATCGGACCCGCCCAACTGCAAGGCAACCGGGTGTTCTGCGGGATTGAACTTCAGCAAATGCAGCGCCCCGCCCCGCACCAATGCCGGCGAGGTCACCATTTCGGTATAAAGCAGGGTTTCGCGGCTTAATAGCCGATGCAAATATCGACAATGACGGTCGGTCCAATCCATCATCGGGGCGACGGAGAGGCGCGCTGCGCGGACCACGTCGGCTTTCCCTTGTTTTATCGGGTTGTCCTGGGCAGCCATCGTTTCCGTTTCCTTCTATTTTAGGCCCGTTTGCCCCTGTTTTCACCCCAAGTGCAACAATTTGTTGTGCTGAAACCAGCAGTAACCTGCAAAAGGTCAACAGCTCATATTTACAAACGTCTGTTTGATTTCAAAGGCTTTGTTGAAGGCATGGATGCTCGCTCTTTCTGAGATGCCTTCAACAAACATCCGTATGGCACATTGCGATGCCGTCTGGAGCGGGCATTCATGCCGTTAGCAAAGCCGCAGCGAGGCGTTGGCTGAGGATAGCCCAATACAACCGGAGTCTAGCATGCGCGGCATCGGATCTTGACTGTCCTTCCCGTTATTGTCTCCTACGCAGAGACGATTTGTGCTATGTTTTTTTTGAGGATGGTCCAGCAGGAGAATGCCACTTTGCCGTTGAATTCACCCCGTCTGGCCCTTGTCGTCAGTCTCATCGTCGCAGTGTCCGTGGCGCGACCAATTCAGGCGGCCACAGAAACGCCAAAGTTTCCAGCTTGGCTGCAAAGCCATGTCGGCACAAGTGAAGGCAAGATCGCCCCGGTAGTCCTGCAGAGGGCACGCGCGCTGTACCAGCGAAAGCTGAGCGAAGGATCGGTCACTAATCCCTGTTATCTGGCCATGGATGCGACCCGCCCAAGCTCCGGACGCGACGGGAAACCGGGACGCCGGTTCTACATCATCTGCGAGACAGCGAAATCGTTCCGCGCGGTGTCCTCGGGCTACGGCAACGGACGAAAATTGCGGCGTGCGGACTTCTCGAACGGGCGACAATGCGCGAAGAACTTCAGCAACGCAGAGGGGTCTAAGCTGACCATGGGCGGACCCTATGTGACCGCCGAGACGCGGACGTCTTTCAAAGGTTATTTCCGCCAGTCGGGCAAGAGGGAACCCCTCCATCGCACCTTTCTGCTTTTTGACGGGGAGGGCGAAACGGCGAACGCCAGAGAGCGGGCCATCGGCGGGCATCAGGCCGCTTTCGTGAAATGGCAGTGCCGCTTCAAGGATCAGGAAAATCCCCATGCAGACAAGGACGGCTATGTTCCTTACGGACGGTTGGTGAACTACACCGCCGGGCGCAGCAACGGCTGCACAACATGGTCGGAATCCGCCTCCGAGGAGATCCTTGCGCTGGTGGAGGGCAATCCGACGACTCTCTACATCTATCCCGAAGGCCGCGACATCGACGCGGTTGCAACGGCGGTAAAGAGAGGCAAGTCGCTGGCGCGTACCGGTCTCTACTGGAACGCGGCCTGTCTGAAGGCGATCCGTACTCCCAAATTCTGGCCCAAGAAAAACCTACAGCCGATCATCAATGAATGGCGGCAGTCCCTGCCGAAACAGCCGCCGCTGGAATTGCCGATCTGCAAATGAGGGGAAATTGGGGGATACGAGTACGGTACCGCGTCACATCTCAGCTCTGATCACCTTCTCACAAACGCTGTTCGCAGAAAGATTTTTTCACGGGATGATGTTCCACCTATTTGCTCATTCTCCATCAGATGCCAAGTTTTTCAACGCAATCGGGCGCTCGCGATTTTGGGATACCACCCCAAAATCGACCGGAAGCGATCGGGGCTTGAAAATGGTTGCAAACATTGCCTGAGGCTATCGCAAAGTTCGGCGGGAAGAGCCTTATTGAGTTAATGTGACGACGCCCTTTGAAGATATCTTTCCAACCGCGCCTCCTTGATCGAGTCCAACACATTTCGCACCTCTGCTTCGCTGGAAACAAGACAAAGGGCGGTAGATAGTCCGTCGGCCACGGCGGCGCTGGACGCACTGATTGTGATCTCTGTTGGGGGCGGCACCGCACCTTCGGGGGAAAGGATATGGCCCTGTTGCCCGTCCTCGTCCATCACTGTTCCAAAGGTAGCGGAACTGGCCAACGCCCTGTCGCGCCAAAGGCGCGCCCGATCCTCGCCGCGCAGGGTGACAGGCCAGCCCTCACGGCCCTGTCCAGCCCCCATAGCGACGATTTCGCCGGTGTCGATCAGCACGTCTTTGACACCCCGCGTCGCCAGAAGCACCGCAACCTTGTCCGCGATGAAGCCCTGCGCGATGCCGTTCAGCGTGAGCGCCTGACCAGGGGCAAGCGTGATCTGAGCGGTATCGATTCCGACACGGTCGAAGCCGACAAGCGCGCGGGTGGCCTTGACCTGTGCTGCTTGCGGGCTTCGTCCCGCAGCCGATGCTTCGGCCAGCAACCGCCAAAGCGGCTGAACGGTCGGATCGAACAGCCCGCCGGTTACTTCGTGTATCCGGCGCACGAGTGTCAGGCATTCGAGCATCTCGAAAGATGGTGCCTCAAGTCGTCCGGTCCGGTTCAGTCGGATGACTTCGCTGTCGGAGCGATACAAGCTGAATATCTGCTCCAGCCGCGCGATCTCGGCCCGCGCGGCGGCGATTATGGCCTCGGCTTCCGGGTGATCCAGCACGATCTGCGCTTTCGCGCCCAGTGCCACACCCTGCCAGCGATACGCAAAGGCCGGCGCGGTGGTAGCGGTCAGGCAAGCGGCGGATACAAAGCTCAGAAAACGGCGTCGCTTCATCTGCATGGACTTCACTCCTTATTGCCCAAGTGCCTTCAGGCGGGCGTTGATATCTTCTGAATCAGTTGCGGATTTAGCCTCTGGCGTTTTCCCGCCAAGCACGTCCTCGGCGCGGATATCCGCGTAGGCCAGCACCCAACCGCCATGATCGTGGGCAAACGCTTCGGCAGCCATTAGATCGGAGAACGGCACGAATTCGGCCGCTCCCATGCCTCCCACCGCGTTGGACCCAGCAACATAAAGCGCGTCCTCTGCCCGGATCCAGTCACCCGGCGCTGCCCAATCTGCATTCGTCATGTCCTGCACATAGGCCACTTTCACGGCGTGGCTTTGTTCGGGCATGTGAAGATAGGCAATGACGTCGCGCACCTGGCTGAAAAAGATCGGCGCTGGCATCCCATCCAGATGCGCCTGCCCTTTCGGCCCGTCATGTTCGACAAGCTCCATCTGGCAATAATAGCCCAGAGCCTCTTTGGATATGTCGATCGGGGCAGGCAGGGTCGCGAGATCATCCTTGCAGGCGGCCAAAGCGAGAAGAGAGAAGAAAAACAGTCGTCTCATGGGACCACCTTTTGGAAAGACAGTCTGGCCAGCAGCGCAGCCGCCAACGGCCAGATCACGATCGCGGCGAGCGGTTTCCAAACCGCGATGGAGGATGCAGCGCCCGACAGCCCCGATGCGGCATCCACCGCGCCGGAGGCCGCGAGGTTGAAAATGCGGAAGGCATCGGCCGGATTCAGCACCAGCGCCCAAGGGAAAATATCGGTGGTGAACGATCCGCCGTCATCCGCCACGATGGCCGCGAGCAACCCAAGATCATACAACACGATCGCCACCAGCCAGAGGCCGATCGCCATGGCCGCCGCCCCCGATGGCCGACGTGCAAGACAGGACATGGCGTGGCCCAGCGACAAGAAAACCGCCCCGAGAAGGACCGAGGTCCAGACCAGCCGCCAAAGCGCAGGCAGCCCTTGCGCCGCCTCGACACCGCCGCTTGCAAAGGCAACAACAGCAGCGACGGTATAGCCAGCAAACACCGCGATAGCGACGACGCCAAGTTGCGCGACAAGCTTTCCAAGCAGCAGTTCGGTCCGCGCCAACGGATATGTCAGGCTCAATGCCAGGGTGCCGCGCTCGTTCTCCCCCGCGATGGCGTCGAAGGAAATAAGCAGCGCAATCAGCGGGACAAGATAAACCGCGAGAGAAATCAGGCTGGCGACCGTGACCGACAATGGATCGACGGCCATTTGCCCGGCCGGGGCCGATCCGGCGGCGGAAAGCACCAGCGAAAAGAGCATCATCATCGCCACCGACACGATTACCCAACGGTTGCGCCGGGCGACGGTGAATTCAAGGCTGGCAGTGGCAAGGATACGGACGAACATCACGCGGCCCTCCCGCTGATATGAGAATACAGATCGTCGAGCGTGGCGGCGTGAATATCAAAATCCTCGATCAGAAAACGATGCGCTGCAATGCGTTCCAGTACGGTCAGCTTTTCAAACGGCGCGCAGGTCAGCATCACGCGCCGGTCGACCTGCCGGCCGTCCGGGAAAGCGGTTATCAACGCCGCCTCCTGCCCCGGCTGCGGGGTGATCTGGACCGTCAGGGGAAGCGCCGCCTCGGCGCGCAAATCCGCGAGCGTGCCCGCAGCCACCTGCCGCCCCTGCGACAGGATCACCATGCGATCGGTGCGGGCCTCCAGTTCTGACAGCGCGTGGGACGACAGCAAAATGGCCGTACCGTTCGCCGCCAGATCATCGAGCAACGCATAGAATTCGCGCCGCGACACCGGGTCCAGCCCCGAGGTCGGTTCGTCAAGGATCATCAAGCGCGGCCCACCGATCAGCGCCTGAGCCAGCCCAACCCGCTGCCGCATTCCCTTGGAATATGTGCCGATACGTCTCCCCGCGGCGTCCCCCAGCCCCACCTTTTCAAGTAGTTCATCAGCCAGCCGTACTGGCTGCCCCCGCAGGCGCAGATAATAGCGCATCTGCTCGCGCCCGGTGATCGCCGGATGAAACGCCGCATTCTCCGGCAGGTAAGCCGTCAACGCCCGCGCCACAGTCGACCCCGGCGCATGACCTGCGATCGCCGCCGTACCGGCGTCCGGATAGATCAGCCCAAGCACCAGCTTCATCAGCGTCGACTTCCCGGCCCCGTTATGCCCCAGAAGCGCAACACGCTCGCCTGCGGCTACCGAAAGCGTCACTTCGTCCAGCACCCGGCTCTCACCATATGTCTTAGTGAGCTTCGAGAGGGTCAGTATCGTCATAGCTCTCTCCTTGGGCCCAAAGCGGGATCGCCTGGGCCATGCGTTCAATTGTGTCGGGGATCGCCCGCACCGGTGCGGTGGTCAGCGGATGGCTGTCCACCACCCCGCCGGTGCGCGCCGCGGGGAATTGCGATTGGCTCCAACGGACAAGCTGCACGGCGGGACTGCCGAGCAACAGCTTGGCGGCGGGTTGGGACCACAGGATATGGTCCATCAAATCGTTGGGGCGATAGGCGCTATCGGCGCGAGCATCGCCATCGAGGTCAAAGGCGGGATGATCCGACCAATAGTTGCCACGTCCCTCATGGCTCCATTCCACATCGCTGGTACCGACGTATTTGACCTGCGTCCGGTTGCCGACGAACGCGTTGCCGGTGATCGTGTTGCGTTCGGACCCGGCTGTGAAATGCACCCCTATTTCACAGCCCACGAAGCTGTTCTCTGCGATGATATTCCGGTGCGAATTATAGACGAAGGCGCATTTTTCGGTCCCACCAGTCACGAAGTTGGCGAAGATGTCGGATTGGTTGGTATAGTTCAGCATCACGCCATGATCTCGATCGTTGATCGAAATATTGTTCCTGGCCACGATCCGATCAGAATACATCAGCGCGAACCCGAGGTGATTTCCGATCGAGATATTGTCTTCGATCACGCTGTCGTTCGTGTACATGTAGTGGACCGCGAAACGCAGGTCGCGAAACAGGTTGCCGCGAAACACATTGCGTTTGGACACGTTCGAAAAGATTCCGTCGCGCCCGTACTGCACCTCGTTTCCGATCACTTCGGCACCCGGTGCATTCCAAACGTAAATCCCGTTCCCCCGGTCGTTCATCCGGGCCAGGCGCAGGCCCTCGATCCGGTTATTTTTGACAACAGCATCGCGTGCGCCGTGAATGTCGATACCGACAAGGTTATTTGTCAAAACGTTGTCCAGAACACGCGCGCCGCGCGCCTTCCGGGTCAGCTTGACGCCCGCGTCGATGGGTTCGTGCACCCGGCCTGATCCGGTCAGGTGCAGCCCGCGTACCGTAACGTTTGGCGCATCCACCAGAACAACGGACCCCGCACCTTTAGCGTCGATGACAGCGCCGGTCTGCCCGGTCAGCGTCAGCGTCTTACCGATCATCACCGGGCCGTCGTAACGGCCCGGTGACAGGATGATTTCGTCCCCCTTCCCTACCGCGGCAAGCGCCGCGGCAAGTGCGCCTTCGCCCGGAGCTATGGTCACACGTTCGGCAACCGCCGGGACAGCGATCAGCACAAGCGCCGCGAAAAAGGGAACGATACGGATCATGCGCCGGTCGGCTCCACTAGCATACGGCCGCGCATTTCCATGTGCAGCGCGTGGCAGAACCACTGGCAGTAATACCAGTAGACACCTGGTTTCGACGCGGTGAAAGTGACCGACGCGGTCGCCTGCGGCCCGACCTCCATTGCGACCCCGTGGTTATTCAGCGTGAAGCCGTGGGTCAGGTCGTCGATTTCATCGAGGTTGGTGACGTAGACCGTGACCTCATCGCCTTGCTTCACCGTGAACTTTTCCAGTGAAAACTGCGGGGCCTGACTGGACATGTAGACCCGCACCTTGTTGCCGTCACGGATCACGCTGTCCTGCCAGTCATCAAGGTCAATGCCGTCGGCTTCGGCCTGTTCCCGCGCGTCGGCCCACATCGGGTCATTGCGGTCCCAAATCGATTTCGGGTTCACCACTGAGCGATGCACGAGGATCGAATCGTGCGGTTCGGCAAAGGTTGGCCCGTCGTGGATCAGTGTCATGTCGCTCCCGTCGATCGCGAACAACTGTTCGTTCTCCGGCTTCAGCGGACCAACATTCAGGAAGCGGTCTTTCGAGAACTTGTTCATCGAAAGATACCACTTGCCGTCCGCTTCCAGCGTTTCGCCCATGGTGGTCGAATTGTGGCCCGGCTGATAATGGACGTCTTGTTTGTTCAGGATCGGGTCCACGCTTTCACCGTTATAGGCACGCACGGCTTTTTCGATGTTCCACATCACCACCTGGCTGTCGAGGAACAGCGTGGTAAAGGCGTTGCCCTTGCCGTCGTAGCAGGTGTGAAGAGGCCCGAGGCCCAGTTCCGGTTCGGCCACAACGACCGAGCGAGGATCGAGACTATCGTCTTCGAAAAGCGCATCGAACTTGCGCACATCGAGCACCGAAACGGTGGGCGACAGTTTCCCGGCCACACAAAGGTGGATTTTGTCGGGTGCCATGTTGATGCCGTGCGGGCTGTTCGGGATCGGCACGTAACGGGTATAGTTCTTGTTCGACCCCTTGCGCCCGTCGATCACCGGCACGCCGTTCAGTTCGGTAAAGTCGCCGCTCTCGATCGCCTTTTCGATCTCCTTGATGTTGAAGATCACGACGTGATCCATTTCGGCTTCCATCATTTCGGCAAGGTTCATCCCCATTTCCGAGTTGTAGGAAGTCGAGAAGGCGTATTTGCCATCATAGTCGGCGTCCGTGTTGTCGAGATTGCCGGAGACCATCACCTGCCACGCCACCGTCATTTCGTCGGCATTGATCGCGGTGTAGAAGTTCACGTATTTATCGGGTTCGTCCAGCACCGAGCCGTCGTTGACCATCGGCACTTCGTCCTCGCCATTGGCGAAGACATAGTTGGTGCGTGGCCATTTTTGCGGACGCAGACCGTGGATCGCCTTGGCGTTCGGGATGTCGATGATCTTGTCGGCCTTCATTACGTCACAGCGCACCCGCGCGACACGGGTGTTGGCCTTGTCGTTCATGAACAGGTAGCGACCGTCGTATTTGCCTTCGGTAAATGACATGTGGACGTGATGAAGGTCACCGTTGTCGTGGACCTTCTTGCCTTGTGCCGCCAGATATTTCTTGGTTTCCGGCAGCATATCCTGGGTCAGGATCTTCAGGCTTTCGTTGGTCTGGCCCCAACCCGTGGCAGAACAGCGGTTGAACACAGGTACGCGCATCAGTTCGCGCATGGACGGCACACCGAGAATACGCATCTCGCCGGACTGGCCCGAAGACCAGAAACCGTAATATTCGTCCAATTCACCCGGTGCGGGGCTGGCATGCCAGGTCTGAGCCAGTGCCGCGCCTGGCGTGGTCGCTGCGGTCACGGCAGCCGCGCCGCCAAGCAGGCCGAGCCGCGCTCCACCCGCCCCCATCAGGGCCGCGCCGGTCGCTGTCGCGCCCATGAAACCGCGGCGATTAATGCCTTTTTTCTCAGTTTTTGACATCTCTGTCTCCTCTTAGTTTTTCTGAATATTGGGATGATTTTCGATCCCTTCCCTCGGCTTGAGGAAAGCGGTCGGGTCGGAACTCGCGCCCTTGCGTTTCATTTTCTTGATGACGACAGGGCATTTGGTTTTGGACTGGTAGAGCACCTGACAATGCATGCAGTTGAGGCATTCATTGGGGTTGATTTCACCGGTCGGATGGATCGCCTGCACCATGCATTCGTTGGCACATACCTGGCAGGGCGAACCGCATTCGCGGTACCGCTTGAGCCAATCGAACATGCGCAGACGGGCCGGAATGGCAAGCGCCGCGCCCAGCGGGCAGAGGTAACGGCAATAGAACCGCTCTACGAACAGCCCGGCGATCAGAAGCGCTGCGACATAGGCCACGAACGGCCACGCCCGCACGAAATTGAGCACGATGGCGGTCTTGAACGGCTCGACTTCGGCAAGATGTTCGGCCTGTTCGATCGAGGCGAGCGAAACGCCGAAAAGGCCGAGGAAGATCATGTACTTGATTGGCCACAGGCGTTCATGCAGCCCCCAGGGCAGGGTGATCTGCGGCACGCGCAATGCACGGGCGATGTGATTGGTCAGTTCCTGCAACGCGCCGAATGGGCACAGCCAACCGCAATAGGCCCCCCTGCCCCAGAACAGCAGCGCCGTCGCCACCGAGAACCACAGGATGAAGGTCAACGGGTCGAGCAGGAATGCCTGCCAGCTGAAATCGGTGGTCAACGCGCCGAACAGCGCCATCAGGTTCACCACCGAAAGCTGCGCATTGGCATACCAGCCGAGGAAGACCAGAGTGACCGTCAGGAAGCTGTAGCGGAACAGTTTCACCGCGCGATCCGAGCGGGTCAGCTGCATCTGGAAGAAGAAGGCGAGCGTCAGCACCGCCAGCATTGTCGACAACACGACGATCTCCAGCGTCTTGTCTTGCCAGATCTTTTTCCATAGCGCCTGCTGCGCGGCCTGTTCGCTCTGATCTGCATCGGTTGCCAGCGCCGTTTCGACCGGTGCTACCACCGGACGCAGGAAGCTTTGCGGCAGCTGATAGCCCAGATCGAACGTCGTGAAGACCTTTTCGATCGCGGCGACTTCGCGCTGCACCAGAAGCTGAAGCCGGAACGGTTTGGTCGGATCGAAGCCGCTATCCGCAGGGATCTTGAACAGATCGCGTTCGGTGAACTCCGGTGCGTCGCCCAGGGGTATCACCCCCATGCGGCGGTGGCCCCGGTCCCGAAAACGTACCGACACGTCCCCCTGAATTAACACGATCCGGTCAAAAATCCCGCCACGCACATACCCGGACCCCTTGAAGGAATAAAGCCCGCGACCCGCGACCGCTATCGCGTGTTCGCCTGGTTCCAGCCAGTCCTCAAGATTGCCGTAATCCGCCTCGCCCAGAACGGCGCGGCCAATAGACGGCACCGATACGAGCGCCATCTGCATGTCGATGAAATTCGTCTCGGGCGGGTCGGTCAGTGCACGCGCAGCAGCGCGCGGATCGTCCATCGCTTCGAACGCGGCGTTGATTTGACCAACATCCAGCGACAGGCTGCGCACCGTGCCGTCGCCTTCCATCGCCATCCAGCTATCCGGCGTCTCGGCTTTCTCGTTAATCTGGTATTTCGGCCCGGTCTCCACCTTGGCCTGGAGCCCGCCAAGACCCAAGGCACGGGCGACCTTCAGCCCCGAGCGGATGATCGAATCGTCGATCACCATGATCGTCACGGTCGCGCCGGAAATGATTTCCAGCTCATGGCCCGACCCGCCCGCTGCGGCCTCTTCCACCAGTGACAGTCCACGGAAATCGGTCGCCATTTTCTTGATCTTGCTGTCTGGAATCCCGATCAGGACGATGGGTTCGGAATGCTTAACCAGATCGACCCCAAGGATAACCGCATCATCGTCCACCGCGACCATCGTGTGGATCGGTTTGCCGGAATAACCGGTCGTGCCGACAAAATCCGAGGTAATGAAAACGTAACCGATCTTCTCTCCGCCGGACAGAAGCGGTGAGACCGGTACGTCCTTGCGGATCGGACCGAACGCATCAGCGCCTTCGACCAGCGCGCCGGGTTCGATTTCAGGAAGATACTGTGCCAGTACGCTCTGGCCGGTCTGGGCCGACGCCGGGCTGGCGAAACCAATGACAAGGGCCAGAAAGGCCCATATCCAGTTTCGGCTTGGTAGAAACCGCCACAAGGCGGCAAGGCTGAAAACCTGCATGATCACATAACTTTCTGGTTTGGGGGACCGCGGGACGGGGACTCGATCTCGCGCAGCGCGCGTGGCGCAGCTGTCGGCAGAATCCAGGCCATACTGACGAAGCCTTCGGGCCGTGCGCTGATAACAGGGCCTGTCAGGTCCACGATGGGAACCAGTCCGCAATCATTACAATGTGCACAATCCTTGATCGGGCTTTCGACCGGGTTGCCGTTTCGATCCAGAGTGATCGTTTCAGCCTGCCCGCCCGCGCCACAGATCACGATGGTCTGATTTTCTGCGTTTGAAAGCACATGAGCGGTGCGCGCATACCCCCCGTAGGATGCGGCGATCACGAGTGTCGTCGTCAGCAGGACCATCAGAACAAGATTGAATACGCATTTCATAAGCGCATTAATGATGCCAGTCCGCTTTTCGCGTCTTTGACATGGATCAAGCGAGAGTCGTTCCGAGGCGGATTAAGTGACTGGAATACGTATACTAATTTATGAATACCTCTTTTGCTCTACTGATCGTTTTGGGACGATCGATGCCCGGGGCGCCGCCTGCGCACATGGCTGCAACCAGGATGTTCTCCCTCCCTCGCCATATGAACTTCACTCTCATCAGTCTGGAAGACGCCCCTCCGCGCTCGCGTCTTCACATTTCCAGACCGGCCGCGCGGACCGATTCCAGAATCAGCGCAAACGGCTGCAACGCGGCCGGCTCAACACGGTCGGCATCGCGGACGACGGTAAGAACGATCAGCGGATTTATTTCGTGTGGAGCAGGGTTCCCGTCGAGCGCTTTCTACTTATGCCCTTTCGCTGCCTGGCCACCCATCGCGTGATATCGACCGTGGATATTTGCTTTGCTTTGTAGATGCCACTGCAATAATAAGCGGATCAAATACCAAATCAGGACCGCAACCTTGCGTCTCACCACCTTTACCGACTACGGCCTGCGCGTTCTCATGCGTATGGCAGGCGAGCCTGACAGGCCCTTCACCACAGCCGAACTGGCCTCTGAATTCCGAATCTCACGCAATCACTTGGCCAAGGTCATCTCGGCCCTTGCGGCAGGCGGATATCTCGAAACCCGCCGTGGCGGCGGTGGTGGTGCTCAACTGGCCCGCCCGCCCGCGCAGATCCGGCTGGGCGATGTGGTGGCCCTGCTCAAGGAAGATCAGGCGCTGGTGGAGTGTTTCCTGCCGGACGGCAATGCCTGCACCCTGACACCGCGCTGTCGACTGAAAGCGCGGCTCGCGCATGCCGAGGCCGCCTTTGTCGCCGATCTCAATCAAAGCACTTTGGCCGATTGCATCTATCGACCAGCCGAGTCCTGATACGTGGCTTTTTTGATGTGATCGCCCCCTCCAACGGCATCGATGTGCCAAGGCAGGTCTGCAATGATCCACAACGCACGACGGTCACATCATCGTAAACTGTAGTGTGCCGTTGAAACCATTGAACGAATCTGCCCGGTATTGCCCGGAACATCAGACGATATTCAATAGATGGAACAAGAGGTGGCCCAAACAAAGCCAAAAAAAATATATACGATTGAAATGTATACAATTTCTCAGAATTATTGGTGCGGGTGAAGGGACTCGAACCCCCACGCCAAAGGCGCCAGAACCTAAATCTGGTGCGTCTACCAATTCCGCCACACCCGCAAGACCCGCCAAGGCAGCCCGTCTGTAAACGAAACGGCCCGCGGTTCCGGCGTTACCTAGCAAACCGTGAAACCGGATGCGAGAGAAAATTTTCCACTCTTAAAAAGAGAATATTCACTAAAAAATGCAAGACAAACGACGTTCCCCTTAGTAATCTGCCAGCAAAAAAGCAGGCAGAGCAGTAGGATATCGCCCATGAAACCGAAAACGGTCGGGCGCAATGACGGTCGGATGACCGCAAGGCGTCATGTTGAGTCCAGCAATGGAATAATGCCCGGGACACTCATCCTGACATTGGACGGCGCATTACCGGTGGAAACGCTGGTCCCAGGCGACAAGATCATCACTCGCAACACCGGACTGGTCGAGCTGAAAGCGATCAGTCACGAGCTCGAGATTTGCGAAACCGTGCGCATCCGCGCCGGATCGCTGGGCCATGACCGCCCCGACAGCGATACCATCCTGCCCTCGCGGCAAAAAGTCCTGATCCGCGACTGGCGGGCCAAGGCGCTTTATTATGCCGATCAGGCCATGGTCGACGCCCGCCGCCTGGTGGACGGTGAATATGTCCGGTTGCAACCGCGCGCCCAACACATGGTGTTCCGCCTGGGCTTCGAAAGCCCGCAGGTGATCTATGCCGACGGGTTGGAGCTGGCCTGCGCCACCGCCCCGGTTATGGCGGACTGAGCAGACGCCTAAACACCTTGGGCAGCTGTTCGGGCAGGTCCTCCGCGATCAGCCCCGGACCGAATTCCAATGCGCATTCGACATGCAGCCACGCGGCGGTTTCCGCCGCCTGATGCGGTGCAAATCCCCGCGCCAGCAGCCCGGCGATGAAGCCGGTCAACACATCCCCCGATCCCGCCGTGGCCAGCCAGGGCGCCGACCTTTCATACTCCGCCGAATTGATGCTGCATTGTCCGCCCGGCGCCGCGATCACCGTGTCGGGTCCCTTGAATAAAACCACACAACCCGCCCGTTTCGCTGCTTCTCGCGTTGCATCCACTTTGGAATAGGCAGGCCCCTTCACCGGAACCGCCTCGAGCTTCTCGGCAAGATCCGGAAACAGCCGCTTGAACTCGCCCGCATGCGGCGTCAGCACGCATTTGCCGTGCAGCTTGGCAAACAGCGCCGCGTCCTGCGCCAGCAGGGTCAGCGCATCGGCATCCAGCACGGTCGCCCGCCCCGCCTCCAGCGCCGCCGCCACCAACGCCGCCGCATCTTCGTCCAGCCCAAGCGCCGGCCCCAGCCCGATCGCGTTGAACCGCGCATCCTCCAGCACCTTGGCCAGGGCGGTAGCATCGCCCACCCGCCGCAGCATGATGGCGGTGACCTGCGCCGCCACCTCCTGCTGCGCCGCCGGTGGCACCGCCAGCGTCACCAGCCCCGCCCCGATCCTGAGAGCCCCCCGCGCCGCCAGCCGCGCCGCGCCGGTCCGGCCGGGACCACCCGAGAGGATCAGGGCGTGGCCGTGGGAATATTTGTGGTGGTATGATCTTTTTCCCGTAAACAGGTTCAGACCTTCGAGCTTTCTTACCGCGCCAACGGACTGCGTCGCCAGACCGATGCCCTTTACCCGCAAACTGTTCTGTTCACAGGTCTCAGCGCCATCATTCAAATAATGGCCCAGCTTGGCACGGTGGAAAGTAACTGTAAGTGCCGGTTCCCAAATTGGCCCTAGAAAACGCCCGCTATCCGCGCAAAGTCCGCTTGCGATATCAACTGCGACGCTTCTGTTGGCAAAGGTGGCCAAGTCTTCCTCAATATAATCGAATATCGTGAGCAACTCTCCCTTGAAACCCCTAGTTAAGCCTGTTCCGAAAACGGCATCTATCCAAAGATCGAAGGGACGGGCGCCCATTATTGCGTCGAGGGTCATCGGCCCAACCTCCCCCATCTCGCACCACCGCTGATAATTCACCCGCGCATCCGGCGGCAGCTTGTCGGGATCACCGTAAAGGAAAACCTCCACCTCCCAGCCGCGCGCCTTCAACAGCCGCGCCACCACGAACCCGTCGCCGCCATTGTTGCCCGGCCCGCACAGCACCACCGCCCTGAACTTCTTCTGTTCACAAATATCCTGGGGGGAGTCCGGCCCCGCCGGACGGGGGGCAACGCCCCCCTCCCCGCCCGCCGCAGGTGAAACGGCAAGCTCCGGCCACTCCTCGAAAATCGCCTCGATAACACCCTGCCCGGCGCGTTCCATCAGGTCCAGCCCGGTTACCGCGCCCGACTCGATGGCTGCCCGTTCGATGGCGCGCATTTGTGCAGCACTCAGCAATTCGGTCATGGTATCAGCCCGGAAGTTTTCAAATTGCACATCTTTTAATCTTCTTGCTGTTATTTTAATCTCGCCCCAAGAATCCGCCCTGACCGATCCCCGCGATTGACCTTAGCCAATTGAGCCCCCCGGATGAAAGTGATCTGTGCCATGAACGAAGCATCTGGCGAGGAGACCCAGCGATGAAAAAGATCGAAGCCATCATCAAGCCTTTCAAGCTTGATGAAGTGAAGGAAGCCTTGCAGGAAGCCGGAATTCAAGGCCTCAGCGTAATCGAGGTTAAAGGTTTCGGCCGCCAGAAAGGCCATACCGAGCTTTATCGTGGCGCCGAATATGTCGTCGACTTCCTGCCGAAAGTGAAAATCGAGGTCGTGCTGGACGACGATCTCGTCGATGGCGCCATCGAGGCGATCATCGACGCCGCCAAGACCGACAAGATCGGCGATGGCAAGATTTTCGTCAGCCCCGTCGAACAAGCCATTCGCATCCGTACCGGTGAAACCGGTTCGGACGCGCTGTAACACCCCCATAAACGAAAGGGATTAAGGGAATGAGCAAGGACGCAGTTCTCAAGACCATTGCGGATGAAGACGTCGAATATGTCGATATCCGCTTCACCGATCCGCGCGGCGCTCTGCAGCACGTCACCGTGATTGCCGACGAAGTCGACGAAGACTTCCTCGAAGAAGGCTTCATGTTCGACGGGTCTTCCATCGCTGGCTGGAAATCCATCGAAGCCTCCGACATGAAACTGATGCCCGACACCGACTCGGCCTATATCGATCCGTTTTATGCTGAAAAGACCCTCTGCATCCATTGCTCGGTCGTCGAACCCGATACCGGCGAAGCCTATGAGCGCGATCCGCGCGGCACTGCGGAAAAGGCTGAGGCCTATCTGAAGTCGACCGGCATCGGCGACACCGCATTTATGGGCCCGGAAGCTGAATTCTTCCTGTTCGATAACGTCAAATATTCGACCGCGATGAACAAAGTGTCCTACGAAGTCGACGCCATCGACGCCTCGTGGAACACCGATACCGATTACGAAATGGGCAACTCGGGTCACCGTCCGGGCGTCAAAGGCGGCTATTTCCCGGTCAATCCCGTTGACGACGCGCAGGACCTGCGGTCCGAAATGCTGTCGACGATGAAGCGCATCGGCATGAAAGTCGACAAGCATCACCACGAAGTGGCCTCGTGCCAGCACGAACTGGGCCTGATCTTCGGCACCGTCACCAAACAGGCGGACGAGCTGCAGAAGTACAAGTACATCATTCACAACGTGGCGCAGGCCTACGGTAAGTCGGCAACCTTCATGCCCAAGCCGATCGCGGGCGACAACGGCACCGGCATGCATGTGAACATGTCGATCTGGAAAGACGGCAAACCGCTGTTTGCTGGCGACAAATACGCCGACCTGAGCCAGGAAGCACTGTATTTCATCGGCGGCATCCTGTCCCACGCCAAAGCGCTGAACGCCTTTACCAACCCGTCGACCAACAGCTACAAGCGCCTGATCCCCGGCTTTGAGGCCCCGGTTCTGCGTGCCTATTCAGCCCGTAACCGGTCGGGTTGCGTGCGTATTCCGTGGGCAGAATCGCCCAAGGCCAAGCGCGTCGAAGCCCGTTTCCCCGATCCTTCGGCGAACCCCTACCTGTGCTTCGCAGCCCTGCTGATGGCCGGCATCGACGGCATCAAGAACAAGATCGATCCGGGCGAAGCCATGGACAAGAACCTCTACGATCTGCCGGCCGAAGAACTGGCCGACATCCCGACCGTCTGCGGTTCGCTGCGCGAAGCTCTCGAAGAGCTGAAGGCAGATATGGACTTCCTGACCGCTGGTGACGTGTTCACCAAAGATCAGATCGACGGCTATATCGCGCTGAAGATGGAAGAGATCGAGCAATACGAACACACGCCGCACCCGGTGGAATTCGCAATGTACTACAGCTGCTGATCTGCGGTTCGGAAATCGTGACTGCGAAAGGGCGCCTTTGGGCGCCCTTTTTGTTTTTTACAGCCACCGAACCAGCGGGTGAATAGCGCACGCCCCCGAAACCCGAATTGATCCGACACCCACAGGGTTTTCTGCAGTTTCACAAGAATGCCACCTTTGCACGAATTTGCGTCACAGAATGTCCTCTTTTATCCGTCACACAGGTTCATGAAACGTTAGCTGGAGATCTGTCATGGAAAAGGACGAGTACCGGTATTCGGCGGGTTTGGTGTTTCTCGAACAGAAACAAGTCGACACAGTAGAGTTATGTAACGAAATTCAGGAAATTCTGGAAACGCGCGGCCAACGCATAATGTCGGTCAGGGCGGTTGGAGATGATCATACGCTCATCTCTACCGATACACTGACGGTGGACCTGTCTGCGCCTCTGATTGCCAACGAAGGAGATGCTGCAACGGTCACGGAGAATCCCGACGGCATATTGGCACGGGCGAAGATGATCATTGGTCTGTCCGTATCCGTTTCGAAACAGACAGACAGTGCGGAAACAGATGCAATCCAGCGTCAACTGAAGCCATATCTAGCAGAAATCACCTGTCAGCTCGCGCTTGCCAGCAGGCCCTGCTTCGTGATGTGGTTGCGCGCCTCTGCAATTCTGGAAACCTTGGAATTCATCGAAACCGCGCCGCTGATGATGCGCCCGAAACCTGAATCTTCACCACAGGACAAAGCGCCGGAGCGTGAGCGATCGACAATCGCTGTCAGTGAGCATGGTGCAGCGTGGCAATTTCCAAAGGTCTATGCGGGTGTACCTCACGCTGAAACGCGGCCCCGACGCCAATCGCCCGACCTTTGTTTCCAGATGGCAGGGTCCGAATATCAATCCGAAACCGCCGCATCGCCCCCAGACAACTCAGCCGCAGTCAAATCGCTTAACAACGGCACAGATGCAGAAGGCACTCTGGCTTTGCGCATGGCAAGTTGGATTATGGTGACCACGGTGGGACTGTTCTCTCTGCCATTCGCAATCGTATTGTGTGTCATCAATATCCTGCGCGGCGAAGATTTCCGATTGGCCGCGCATACACTGGCGCTGACCGGATTCGCGATCACCCTGAACGCAACCGGCGCCTTTGCCGAAACAATAACTTTACTGGGCCTCTGATCCCCCGCACCTTTCACACTTGCCGAAAAACGCCGCCAGAAAGCATTTGGCGGCGTTTTTCCCGTGCGATAGGCTGATGTCATTACAATCAATTGGATCACGCTCATGCGCTCATGTGTTTTCAAACCCTTGGTTTTCGCTCTCTTGACCGGCCTTTATGCTGCACCGGCCCTGTCTGCCCCCTGTGGCAATACCGCAGCGGGCTTTACCGCCTGGAAAACCGCCTTTGCCGCAGAGGCCCGCGCCGCCGGGGTTCGGCAACAAGGGCTTGCCGCGCTGCAGGGCGCACAATACGCCACCAAAACGATTTGGGCGGACCGCAATCAGAAATCATTCAAATATTCTTTGGAAAAATTCATGCAGGTCCGCGGCGCCGATACCATCGTCGCGCTCGGTCGCAAGCGCAAGGCACGCAACCCGGCCTTCTATGCCAGCCTGGAAAAACGCTACGGCGTGCCCGCGGGCGTTCTGCTGGCAATCCACGGGATGGAAACCGCCTTTGGCAATTTCATGGGCGACAGCAATGTGATTTCGGCAATCACCACGCTGGCTTATGATTGCCGCCGTTCGGATTTTTTCACCCCTCATGCGCTGGCCGCGCTGAAACTGGTCGACACCGGCGCGATTTCGACCAACTCCATTGGTGCCAAACACGGCGAACTGGGCCACACTCAATTTTTGCCCGGTAACATCATGGCCTACGGGGTGGACGGAAATGGCGATGGCCGGGTCGATCTGACCAATGAAACCGACGCGCTGGCCTCAACCGCGCATTATCTGGACAAAAAGGGCTGGAAACGCGGCAAGGGCTACCAGCAGGGACAGCCCAATTTCAAAGTGATCAAACAATGGAATGCCGCCAGCGTCTATCAGAAAGCAATCGCGATCATGGGCGAACGGATCGACCGCTAGGCGATTTCACCACGACCGGGCGACATCGCCCGGAATCAAGTAGGTATGGATCGAAAATACAACTGCGCCGCTTTCGGGCAGGCGCAACAGGACCTGTCGTTCGCTGCGTAAAAAGGCGGCCTGCCCGGCGCTTGGGATGGGATCGTGCGCGCCTTCCAAACGCGGATTGAAAAGCTTCGGTTCATTGTACCACAGCTCATTAAAACGCCAGAGCGGCCGCCCGGCCTGAATCCCGTCAAGCAACCGCTGGACCCGCTTGGCAATATTGTCGTCATAAGGCTTAACCGGGACATGAATGCCCGTCATCGGTCTGAGAAATTTCTGCCTCAGAGTCCAGTTCGAGGGAAAGCACAGTACCGCAGCCGTCAGCACGTGTTCGTCGCCCCGTTTCTGCATCACACAGAGGTCTTCCTGCACCAGCCGACCCAAAGTGCCCAGAGGATCGTCGCGGTCGATCATCACTTCTGCACCATCGGGTCGGGTCACATGATCGGACTGCACCGAAAACTCTGGTTGCCCGCGCAGAAAATCCAGCACCTGATCCAGTAATTCACACACTGCCTGGCGCGCCTCTCGATCCAGCGCCACGACATCGCCGCGCCGGGTGGCCAGCAATTCGTCGCGCAACGCCATCTGGTCACCATACGCTTCGTCGAACAACAGCCACTCCGCAGGGTCCAAAGGCGCAATTCCCGGCAATGGACGCCGGGATTTGATGTCATAAGGTAGCGATTTTTGAACAATCATAGCCATTACCTAGACATTTGACCTAATCCGCAAACAATCGCAATTCTTTCCTAAACTGATACGGGCTTATGACGTATGGCCTATATGACACCCAAACCAGGGTCGTCCACTTGGTATAGTTCTCGCTGGAGCTTGCCTAAGCCATACGGGGTAGACCCCGAAAGACAGGGATTAGTCCTTATTTTTAAGGGCAATAGAATCATCTGTACGCGACATCGCGCGACATCCGGCCCGCCTGGAAACCGCCGATGTTGGCTGGGAATCCGTGTCGGTTTTCCGGTCTGTTTTATATGCTGATATTTGGAAATTTCGGACAACCCCTACCCCCTTTGGAAGGGGGAGGAGGTCGATAAAGTCGACGTTCCGGCGATTTCATAGACTTCGCTTTCCGCCAAACTCACCCTCATCTCTACAAGGCCCCCGATCCCTCTGCCAACGCGGCAGCCCCCGGTCGGTGCCACCCAGTACGCAACACGTAACCAGCAACCACCTTTTCCACGGAAAAGAGGGAACAGAGATGATTTACCTAAACGCACAGACAGTAAGCGGTCAGCAGTATACCCAAGAAATATTCGGTGCGAATATTCTGGCCAGTCGTGACCAACTTGGCGAAGACGGCACTTATGACAATGCCGCCGAGGCCCTTGGGGTTCAGCATATCCGCTACCCCGGCGGATCGTTGACCGAAGACTATTTTGACTTGTCCAACCCCGACAACACCACCGCGATCGACCCCGATACCGGGCGCGAAGTCGAATTGCTGCCCTATACAGAATTCATGACTTATGCCGAAGAAAACGATATCGATGTGACCATCGTTCTTCCGACGCGCAATTTCCTGACCGAAGAAACCGATGCCAACGGCCACCGCTTCGCCGATGTCGATGAAAACGCGTTGCGCGGCTTCATTCAGGACACGCTGAACGGCGAACACGGCTCCCCCACTATCCGGGCTTTCGAGATCGGAAACGAATACTGGGGCAGCGGCGAAATGGATTCGCTGGAATATGGTCGGGTTGCCAGTCAGATGGCTCAGATCCTGAATGACGAACTCGACAGCCACTCCGAAGGCGACACCGCCTATTCCGAAGTCGACGTTCTGGTGCAGAACGGTCAGAATTACGGTTCGGCCCGCCTGGTCGGCGATTATGATCACCTCGACACTGCCGAAGAACAACTCGAAGCGATCATGGAAGACTATAATGTCGAACTGGATGAAAGCTTCGTCTTCAATTCAGGCAATATTTCCTGGGCGCGGGTCGCCAATGAAATCATTCTCAGCGAATTTGACACCGAAGAAGAACGTGACGCGGTCGACGGCGTCGTCGCGCATATCTATTCGCGCGGTGATGAACGGCCCAACAGCCGCGAATACGATCTCAACGTGATCGATTCGACCTGGGGCGAACAGATCGAAAATCTCGACACCTATGTCACCGAATGGAACCTGCGCGCCAACCGCACCAATTGGGACCCAGAGGAACAATACGGTCTGCGTCAGGCACATGAAATCCTCAACATGACCGAGGTGTTCGTCGAACACGACGTCGAAGCCGCCCATATCTGGGCCGTTCAGCAGAACAATCTGACCAACCTGGCCGGCAACGAAGGTGATGACGGTCGACTGACCGTTCCGGGTGAAATGTTCCGGATGATGAATGAATCGCTGGTCGACACCCGTCCGATTTCCTTTGAAGGGAACAACAACCGGGAACATGAAGTGGTTGAGGAAGACACCAGCGTTCACGGCTTCTACGCTGAAGACCGCATGGTCCTGTTCATCGCCTCCAATACCGAAGACACCCAGCAAAGCGTGATCGACTTGTCACAGATCATGACTGGCGCCGGGGACATGCATATCGATGTTCTTGGGGTCAAGGATGGATACAACCCCACTTCGCCGGAATCTCTGGCCGAAGTGACCTCCCTTGACCCCGATCAGGCATTCGATAACGGCATCCTGACTACTCAGATGGACGGCTACGAAATCGTTCGGGTCGAAATTGACAATCCCGACTATACTGCGGCTTTCATGGATGCGCTTAGCGGCGCCCCCAAAGCCGAAGACGACGTCGTCGACGACGTTGTCGACACCATCGACATTCCCGAAGTCCCCGCCGCGGCAGAAGAAGAAGCAGACGACACCGCCGATAACAGCGAAGACGACGGAATGGCACATGCCGGCGACAGCGATGGCGGCGGTGCGGGCGGTATGGGGCTGGCATTTGCCATCCTGCCGCTTCTGGCCCTTCTGGGAGGCTTCTGATCCCGAACCTCAAAGGACCACATGATCCTGGCGGGTATATGCCAAACACATGACATAGGATTTTCCGGGCCACCACGGTCAGGCAGAAAAATCCAGCGATACGCGGTACCGATCCGGGGTGCATCAACGATTTGTTTGCACTGATTTACCCGGCAGGACCTCGAAAAACTTTCCAATTTTCTAAACGCACAAGTCTGTCCAAATTGGACCTATACCTATGATAGGTTTTTACCGCATTTAGCGTTCAAATTAGCCCCTCCGTTCGAAGCTTTACCCGCTCCGTTCGGTACAAATCCTTTCTTCAGCTATGAACGCACCCTTCTTGCAGATACCTATCCGTCTCAATCGGTTCACACCGCCGGTCGGTATTCGCGCGCAGCCCTTCCAGCGCAGATCATAATCGCCCTATGCGGCGACATATCCCTGCCCCTGCCCTTGCTGTGAACCGCTCCCACCGCTAAAGACAGCCACAACGCCAGCTTTCCAAGGAATTTGACGATGATCCCCCGCTATTCCCGCCCCGAAATGGTCGCCATCTGGTCGCCCGAAACCAAGTTCAAGATCTGGTACGAAATCGAAGCGCATGCCTGTGACGCCATGGCCGATCTGGGCGTGATCCCGCGCGAAAACGCCGACGCCGTGTGGAAGGCCAAGGACGTTGAATTCGACGTCGCCCGCATCGATGAAATCGAAGCCGTCACCAAACACGACGTCATCGCATTCCTGACCCATCTGGCCGAACATGTCGGGTCCGAAGAAGCCCGTTTCGTGCATCAGGGCATGACGTCATCGGATGTGCTGGATACCTGCCTGAACGTGCAGCTGGTGCGCGCTGCGGACATTCTGATCAAGGGGTTGGAAAAACTTCTGGCCGCCCTGAAAGTACGTGCGATGGAGCATAAAATGACCGTCCGCGTCGGTCGCAGCCACGGCATCCACGCCGAGCCCACCACCATGGGCCTGACCTTTGCCCGGTTCTATGCCGAAATGGATCGCAACCTGGCGCGCCTGAAACTGGCGCGTGAGGAAATCGCCACCGGTGCGATTTCCGGTGCTGTCGGCACATTCGCCAATATCGACCCGCGCGTCGAAGAACACGTCTGCAAGATGCTGGGCCTGACCCCTGAACCGATCTCCACCCAGGTGATCCCGCGCGACCGCCACGCGATGTTTTTCGCCACGCTGGGCGTGATCGCCAGCTCGATCGAAAACGTCGCTATCGAGATTCGCCACATGCAGCGGACCGAGGTGCTGGAAGGTGCGGAATTCTTCTCGATGGGGCAAAAAGGGTCATCCGCGATGCCGCATAAAAAGAACCCGGTTCTGACCGAAAACCTGACCGGTCTGGCCCGTCTGGTGCGTATGACCGTAATCCCCGCTATGGAAAACGTGGCGCTGTGGCACGAACGGGATATCTCTCATAGTTCGGTCGAACGCGGGATCGCCCCGGACGCCACCGTAACCTTGGATTTCGCCCTGAACCGTCTGGCCGGCGTGATCGAGAAAATGCTGATTTTCCCGCAAAACATGCTGGACAACATGAACAAATTCCCAGGGCTGGTGATGTCTCAGCGGGTGTTGCTGGCGCTGACACAGGCCGGTGTATCGCGCGAAGATGCCTATGCCATGGTGCAGCGCAACGCGCTGAAAGTCTGGGAAGACCGTGTTGATTTCCGCGAACAGCTTCTGGCAGACAAGGACGTGGTCGGCGCCCTTGGTGTGGATGGCATCAACGAAAAATTCGACATGGATTACCACACCAAACATGTCGACACGATCTTCAAACGGGTGTTCGGCGAATCCTGATTTCGCGAAAATCGAGACCTATGCTATGCTCCCTGTCATTGTTCAACGCATGACAGGGAGCTTTTTTATGCTCAAGATCGCTTTGACTACAATCATACTGACACTCGCCCCGCTGACGGCTTTCGCCGAATGTTTCGGCGATCATCAACAGGCGATGTCCTGCGCCGATGGCGCCGTCTGGGACAGCGAAACCAAAAGCTGCATCAAGGTCACCGGATAGGCTAGGCGTCCGTCAGTCACCCATGACAGGGGCATAGCCGGTATTGCCGCTTCAGCGGTTTTTTGCGCGCATCAAATGGTCAGCCCAAATCAAACCGCAGATTGCGGTCATCGGCGGATGAAATGCATAGACCATTTCACCAAGCTGACGCTTCCCCACTGCACGACCCAAACGACGAACAGGGTCGCGGCCCCTAAGGCCGTTCGGGATGTCGGTCGTTTTTTCATGTGATCCCCGCATCTAGGATCAAGACTATATCAGATTCAAAATATTACGATAAAAATAAGGGGCATAAGCGGGGAACCGCGCCCTACCGATATTGCCAGGTGTTCAGCCATCCCCGGCCAGCCCCCAATGGATTTGGGCCAAAACGAAATCAGCCGGAACTCTGTTCCGGCTGATCGTATCAATCTATCGCGTTTCAAGCCGCGTGGCTGCGCCGTGGCCGGCGCCGCTTTGAACCCGCGCCGGGTTTGGAACTGTTATTCGCACCGCCCCCGCCATATCCGCGTCCACGGCTGCGTTGACCGCCCGAACGGCCTTTGCTTTTTTCCTCGGCGACGAATTTCGGCATGGTGCCGCTGGCGACCGGCACTTCGATTTTCATCAGCTTCTGAATCTGATGCAACCGATCAACCTCTTCTGCGGCGCAGAACGAAATCGCCTCGCCTTCGCGCCCGGCACGCGCGGTCCGGCCAATCCGGTGAACATAGTTATCCGGCACTTCCGGCAATTCGTAATTTACAACATAGGCCACGCCGGGAATGTCGATACCGCGTGCGGCCACATCCGTGGCAACCAGAACCGTAATGGTACCGTCACGAAACGCCTTGATCGCACGGTCGCGCTGACCCTGGCTTTTGTTGCCGTGGATCGAGGCGGCGTTATAACCATCGGCGACCAGACCCTTCATCAGCTTTTCCGCGCCATGTTTGGTGCGGGCAAAAACCAATGTCAAAGCATCCGTATCGCGCGACAGGATTTCGCGCAGCTTGGACTGCTTCGCCGGTTTTTCCAGAAAATGAACCGACTGGGTGACCTTATCGGCCGCCTTGCCCGGCGGCGACACCTGCACCCGGCGCGGATTGTCCAGATAAGCGCGGCTCAGTTCTTCCATCTGTTTCGGCATCGTCGCCGAAAACAGCATGGTCTGGCGCGGTGTGCCCAATTGCGGCGCGATTTTGCGCAGCGCATGGATGAACCCCATGTCCAGCATCTGATCAGCTTCGTCCAGCACCAGATGGCAGACCGACCGCAGATCAACCGCGCGACGGTCCATCAAGTCAATCAGACGTCCGGGCGTCGCCACCAGAATATCGGTGCCGCGCGCCAGCAGGTTGATCTGCCGCCCAATGGATTGGCCCCCAACCACGGTGGCCACGCGAATTTTCGACCCATCGGTCAATACCCGCAGGCTGTCGGCGATCTGATTCACCAGTTCGCGCGTCGGGGCCAGGATCAGCGCCTTGGCGGTTTTCGGGGCAGGTTTGCCAGACTGGGCCAACAAAGCATCGATCAACGGCAGGCCGAAGGCCAGCGTCTTGCCGGTACCGGTCTGGGCCAGACCCAGAATGTCATGGCCCTGCATGGCCAGCGGAATGGCTTGGTTCTGGATCGGGGTAGGTTCAGTAAATCCGGCGCGTTTCAGAGCGTCGTTCAGTGTCGGTGCAAGACCGAGCATATCAAAATCGAGCAAGTCGTATCCTTTGTCACCGCGCATGGCTAACGCCAAACACGGCTGTGTTGCTTGGGCCGTGATTGCACGGCTTGCGAGGGTTCGCGGGACCTCGGGACAGGCGGGCTTCTCCCGCGCCATCCGGTCTTCGCGTCAGGAACCCTGCGTGATGGGGAACTGGAAATTTTGTACGCTGTTTGCCCGATTGAGGGCACGGCATGCTCACGCGGCAGCGCAGCGACACTGCCGATATGGGGGACTGGCCGGCATCTGTCAAGCTTTGGTTTCGAAACCGCAGATCAGCTTGAGCGAAATACGCAAGTCCGCGCTAGGGCTGTTCTGCCGTCTCGGTGTCGTCAGAAACGATCAGCATACGGCCCTGCAAGGTCGTTAAGTCATTCGAGACGACCACAGACAAACGATCAGTATCAGCCACGGCCCAGAACGACCAAAGCACCCAGCCGAGCCTTATGTCCTTATAAAGATGAATAGCCGGTATAGAAAATTCCACAATTACATTCCCACCAGCCGACTGGCAGACAGCACTTCATACCAAACGCTAAAGGACCTCTGCCATGACACCGACCAATAGCCGCTCCATCCTCGCCCTTCTGCGTATCGAAGGCGCAGCCGCCTTTGCCGCTGGCCTCGCAGGTTATTCGATGCTTGCCGATGGCTGGCTTATGCTGGTCCTGTTTGCTCTGGTACCTGACCTTGCCATAATCGGCTACTTGTCCGGACTTCGGACCGGTACACGCCTCTACAATCTTGCCCATACCTATGCCGCCCCGGCACTTCTCGGCGCAGTCGGCGTCTGGACGCTTCACTCGCTCCTGCCCCTCGCCTGCATCTGGGTGGCACATATCGGCCTAGACAGGGCGCTGGGGTATGGGCCCAAATCCGGAACATCCTTCTCTGTCACCCATCTCGGACGGATCGGACGCGCCGCCTGACCGACCTACCCAAGCGCTGCGATTGGCCAACGTGCAGGCTTTCCTCGACCATTCCGGCACTTGAAGATGCCGCAGGTGCCGTATTCGGATTGGGTGCGATTGTCTGATTTTCAGCCGTGTTACGATCTTTTCCAACCACCGGAAGTGCGCGCAGGTTCAATGCCGCAGCATCAGCCGATGAAATCAGCCCGCCGCTCAAGGAGGCTCTCGCAAAGGAAATCCACGAAGAGCCTGACGCGGTGCACCCGGCGCAGATCACCGTGCAGAAGCACCCAAGTCGAACGGCTCTGGTCAAGCTCGGTTCCCGGTACGCGCTGCAATTCTGGAAAGACGCTTTGCACCCAGGCGGCCAAATATGTCATCCCCGCCCCGGCCCGTGCGAGGTGCAGATGCATTTCGGGGTCCGGGATGGCATGACGGACTTGTGCGCGTGGGAACGGCGAGGCGGCGATCAGGGCCTGCAATTCAGGCACCTCTCCATATCCCAACCATGTCAGACCTTCGCCGCGTGGTCCGGCATCGTGCAGGTGTCTGTCGATATAGGACCGTGCGGCAAAGACACCGAGCGACAAAGGGAAAAGCTTGCGACCCACGGCATCCCCGGTGACCTCGCGAACATGGCGGATCGAGACATCGGTTTCGAGCTTTTCGATGGAATCGATACCGAAGGAGAGGTTCAGGTCGATATGAATATCCGGATAAAGCGACAGGAACTCGGCAAGAATGGGTGCCAGCAGAAAATGCGCGGTCATCGGATCAGCGGAAAGGTGAATGCGCCCCGCGGCTTCGCGGTCGAGCCCCTGCACCGCGTTGAATCCCTTGCGCAGCGCGGCTTCGGCCTCTAGCGCCTGCGGCAAAAGCCTGCGGCCCGCAGCCGTCAGCTGCAACCCGCCTGCACCGCGCCGAAACAGCTGAACGCCCAATTGCGCCTCAAGCCCCTCGATCTGTCGGCGCACCGTCGCATGGGTGCTGACGAGCTGCTCCGCAGCTCCGCGCAGCGATCCCACCCGCGCAACGGCCAGAAAGGCCGGAAGAGACTTCCAATCCACCATGTGGAACGATTTTGAACCACACCGGATCGAATTGGTCAATATCCGGTTTCAAATCTATCCATTAGATCCGACCTCAGTCAACATGTAAGGACCAAAGCCATGACTGCCACATTCTCCGCATGGAGCATCGAACGCTATGGTGCCCCGGACCGTCTCACCCCTGTGACGCTGCCGATTCCGACCCCCGGCCCCACCGAAGTCCTGATCCGTATACATGCCTCGGCCGTTACCCGTGCCGACGGCATGATGCGCGCGGGCACGCCGCGCTTTGCCCGTCTCTTTCTTGGCCTGCGACGCCCCCGACAGAACCTGTCGGGAACCGGACTTTCGGGCGAAGTGATCGCGGTTGGGGACCGGGTCAGCCGGTTTGCCGTCGGTGACGCCGTCTTTGGCGAGGCGGGCCTGAAATTCGGGGCAAATGCCAGCCATATCTGTCTCGACGAAAGCAGCATCCTTATGAAAAAGCCTCATACGCTTTCACATGAAGAAGCTGCGGTCATGTGCGACGGCCCGCTGACCTCGTATCATTTCCTGCACAAACTTACACAGGTGAAAGCTGGGCAGCGCATCGTGATCCTGGGCGGCGCGGGCAGCCTTGGTAGCGCGGCGGTGCAGATTGCTGCGGCTGCCGGGGCCCATGTCACCGCCACCTGCAGCACACGTAACACGTTCTTCGTCGCCGGATTGGGTGCCGAGCGGATCATCGACTATACCCGCGAGGATTTTCGCGCCCTTCCCGACCGGTATGACGTCATCTTCGACACAATCGGCGTCAGTTCCTTTGGTGCCGCAAAGGCGCGTTTGACGGATACGGGACACTACATCTGCCCTGTCCTGACACTTCGGCTTGTTGGGGCAATGTTGCTCAGCCGCCTGACCAGCGGTCGGCGGGCATTTTTTGCCGCGACCGGGCTGCAAGCACCGGAGAAGCTGCGCAGTCATCTTGACCACCTCCTGACGATGGTGGACGTTGGAACGCTCTGCCCTGTGCTCGACCGGGTCTACCCTCTGGCGGATCTGATTGAGGCCCATCGCCACATGGAAACCGGCCACAAACGCGGCAACGTCGTGGTCGTCTGAGGCAGGCGGGATTTGGTAACCTGACTATCGTGGTCACGATCCGCCTCTCGCCAACCCGGCACGTCGAGCGGCCCGAGAGCCGCTGCATGCCTATTCGGCTGCGACCCCTTTGATATTACCGGGGCGATAATTCAGGATCGGGCCAAGCCAACGCTCGGCCGCTGCCATGCTCATGCCCTTGCGTGCGGCATAGTCTTCTACCTGATCGCGTTCGACCTTGGCGACACCGAAATAGTAGGCATCCGGATGCGCGATATAAAACCCTGATACCGACGCACCGGGCCACATCGCGTAGCTGTCGGTCAGAGCGACACCGGTGGAAGCTTCGGCATCCAATAGCTTGAACAAGGTAGATTTTTCCGTGTGGTCCGGCTGCGCCGGATAGCCTGGTGCGGGGCGAATGCCTGCATAGGCTTCGTGGATCAGATCGGCATTCGAAAGTGCCTCATCCGGGGCATAGGCCCACAATTCCTTGCGGACGTATTCGTGCATCCGTTCAGCAAAGGCTTCGGCGAAACGGTCGGCCAGCGCCTTGACCATGATAGAGCTGTAATCGTCGTTCTTACCTTCGAACGCCTTTGCAATCGCGTCCTCTTCTGCCCCAGTGGTGACCACGAACCCGCCAACATAGTCGGGCTGGCCAATGGGAGCCACGAAATCAGACAGCGCCACATTAGGCCGCCCGGCGCGCTTGGCCGATTGCTGACGTAATGTGTGCAGCACCGCCAGCTCTTCGGTCCGGCCATCATCGGTGAACAGACGGATATCGTCGCCTGTGGCATTGGCGGGCCAGAATCCCACGACAGCGCGCGGGTGGAACCAGTTTTCGTCTATGATCCGGCGCAGCATGTCCTGAGCGTCCGCAAACAGATTTCGCGCGGCTTCGCCTTGCTTTTCGTCCTGAAGAATCTTCGGATAAACGCCTTTCAATTCCCAGCTCTGGAAAAACGGCGTCCAGTCGATATAGCGGGCCAATTCGGCCAGATCCCAACCATCGAAGCTACGTGTCCCAAGGAAGGACGGTGTGACCGCGTCATAACCGGCCCAGTCCAGTTTCAGGGCGTTTTCCCGCGCCTGGGCTACAGATATACGTTTTTTCGCCAGCTCGGCGCGGGCATATTTTTCCGCGATCTTGGCATATTCTTCGCGAATATCGGTGACGAAACCGGTTTTTTGCTGTGGCGACAGCAGCGCCGAAACGACCCCCACCGCACGCGACGCATCGGTGACATAGACCGCCTGGTTCTTGGCGTAATTGGGATGGATTTTCACCGCCGTATGCATCTTGGAGGTGGTCGCCCCGCCGATCAGCAGCGGCAGGTCCATACCCAGCCGTTCCATTTCGCTTGCGACATGGACCATTTCATCCAAGGAGGGCGTGATCAGCCCCGACAGACCGATGATATCGACCTTCTGTTCGCGTGCTGTATCCAGAATTTTTTCCGCCGGAACCATCACGCCCAGATCGATGATTTCATAATTGTTACAGGCCAATACGACGCCGACGATATTCTTGCCTATATCGTGCACATCGCCCTTGACCGTCGCCATCAGGACCTTACCCGCACTTTGCGCGGTCCCGTCCTTTTCCTGTTCCATGAACGGCAGCAAAATCGCCACTGCCTGTTTCATCACCCGCGCCGATTTCACCACTTGCGGCAGGAACATCTTGCCCGCACCGAACAGATCCCCCACCACGTTCATGCCAGCCATCAACGGGCCTTCAATCACGTGCAGCGGGCGCTCGGCGGCAAGCCGGGCCTCTTCGGTATCGGCATCGATATATTCGGTGATCCCATTGACCAGCGCATGTTCCAGCCGTTTATCCACCGGCCATTCGCGCCAGCTGAGATCCTTTTCAACGCCTTTGGATCCACCCTGACCACGATATTTCTCGGCGACCTCCAGCATCCGTTCGGTGGCGTCGGGGCGACGGTTTAGCACCACGTCTTCGCAGGCGTCGCGCAGATCCGGGTCGATCTGATCATAGACCGCCAACTGACCGGCATTGACGATACCCATATCCATTCCGGCCTGGATGCCGTGATACAAAAACACCGCATGCATCGCTTCGCGCACCGGTTCGTTGCCGCGGAACGAAAACGACAGGTTCGACACCCCGCCCGAGACATGCACATGCGGCAGGTTGCTGGTGATACGGCGGGTAGCCTCGATGAAATCGACTCCGTAATTATTATGCTCCTCAATGCCGGTGGCGACGGCAAAGACATTGGGGTCGAAGATGATGTCTTCGGGAGGAAAACCCACCTCTTCGGTCAAAAGCTTATAGGCGCGGGTACAGATTTCGACCTTGCGGTCCTCGGTATCGGCCTGCCCGTCCTCATCGAAAGCCATGACGACCACCGCCGCGCCATAGGCCCGGCACAGCCGCGCCTGTTTCAGGAAACTTTCTTCGCCTTCCTTCATCGAGATCGAATTGACCACCGATTTGCCCTGCACGCATTGCAGTCCGGCCTCGATCACTTCCCACTTGGAACTGTCGATCATGACAGGAACGCGGGCGATGTCAGGTTCCGAAGCGATCAAGTTGAGGAATTCCACCATCGCCTGCTTGCTGTCGATCAACCCCTCATCCATGTTCACGTCGATGATCTGGGCACCGTTTTCAACTTGGCTGCGGGCAACATCCAAGGCAGCGGCATAATCGCCATTGGTGATCAATTTACGGAACCGGGCCGACCCGGTCACATTGGTGCGCTCGCCGACATTGACGAAAGGAATTTCCTTGGTCAGCGTGAACGGCTCCAGCCCTGACAGGCGCATTTGAGGGGATATTTCGGGTAACTTACGCGGTGCAAGTCCTTGAACTGCCGTCGCAATCGCGCGGATGTGATCATATGTCGACCCGCAACAGCCGCCAACGATATTGACCAACCCATCACGGGCAAATCCGGCGATCTGTTCAGCCATCGTTTCGGGTGTTTCGTCATATTCGCCCATTTCATTGGGCAGCCCGGCATTGGGGTAGGCACAGATCATTGTATCGGCCACGCCTGCCAGTTCCGCCAGATGCGGCCGCATCGCATTGGCCCCCAAAGCGCAGTTCAGCCCGACGGTCAACGGCTGGGCATGGCGCACAGAATGCCAGAAGGCGGTCGGTGTCTGACCCGACAGCGTGCGTCCCGACAAGTCGGTGATCGTGCCCGAAATCATCACCGGTAGCCGTTGGCCGTTTTCGATGAATACCTCTTCGCAGGCGAAAATCGCCGCCTTGGCATTCAGCGTGTCGAAAATGGTTTCGATCAGCAGGATATCTGCCCCGCCCTTAATCAATGCGCGCGCCTGTTGCAGGTAGGCGCGGCGTAAATCGTCAAAAGTAACAGCGCGATAACCCGGGTTGTTCACGTCCGGGCTGATCGAAGCGGTTCTGTTGGTGGGCCCAAGCGCCCCAGCCACAAAACGGGCGCGGCCATCTTCGGATTCGGCCCGGTCCATCGCGGCGCGGGCCAGCCGGGCCCCTTCGAAATTAAGTACATCGACCTTGTCTTCCAGTTTATAATCGGCTTGGGCGATGACCGTAGAGGAAAAGGTGTTGGTCTCGGCGATATCCGCACCCGCCATCGCGTATTGAAAATGAATCTCTTCGATCATTTCGGGACGGGTCAGGTTCAGCAGGTCATTGTTACCCTTCTGCGGCTGATCCGAATGGATATGGCAACTACACCCAGAACCGTGGCCGTTGAAATCGTCTTCGCCCAATCCCAACTTCTGAATCTGGGTTCCCATCGCCCCGTCCAGGATCAGAATCCGGTCCTTGGCGGCAGTTTGCAGGCGATCGAAAACGGGGGAGCGGGGCAGCATGGGGGGTCTCCTACTGGGAAATGTCGCCGGGGCAATCCGCCCCTCTCTATGGGAAACGGCACTTCGAACCAAATTCATAATTATCATGATTTATATGAGTACGCCTCAACATCCGCCGCGCGGGCTGCGACCAGACGAATTCATGGCGCGTTTCCCGGACAGGTTTAATACCGGTCAATAAACAGGCACCTGTTCTATTGGGGTTCCATTCGGGCCTACTTTCTTCTTGCGAATAATTATCATTTTCATTACCAACATCACAACAGAGCGGAAAAGGAACAAGCGTCGATGCACAATTCAGGTCAAAAATTCGCGGCGTCGCTTGCGCTCTTTGTGCTGACCACGGCCCCTGCCTTGGCGGATAAAATGAAAGTGGTCACCACTTTCACGGTTCTGGCCGACATGGCGCAAAATGTGGCCGGCGACGCGGCCGAAGTGGTATCAGTCACCAAGCCCGGAGCCGAAATTCACGGATACGAACCCACCCCACGCGATATCGTGCGCGCTCATGATGCCGACCTGATCCTGTGGAATGGGTTAAATCTGGAACTTTGGTTCGAACAATTCCTACACAATCTGCGCAACGTTCCTTCGGTCACACTCAGCGACGGGATCGAACCGATCTCCATCGCCGAAGGTGAATACGAAGGCAAACCCAACCCCCACGCCTGGATGGGTCTGGAAAACGCGATTGTCTATATCGACAATATCGCCGCCGCCTTTGCCGAACACGATCCCGGCAATGCAGAAATCTACCTCGCCAATGCCGAAGACTACAAAGACAGGCTGCGCACGACGCTGGGTCCTCTAAAGGCCAAAATTCAACAGATCCCAGAAAACAAACGCTGGCTGGTCACCTGCGAAGGCGCCTTCAGCTATCTGGCACGCGATTTCGGGCTGAATGAACTCTATCTCTGGCCGATAAATGCTGATCAGACCGGCACGCCACAACAGGTTCGGTCGGTCATCGACGGTGTGCGCGCACATGATGTTCCGGCGGTGTTCTGCGAAAGCACGGTCAGTTCGGCCCCGGCCAAACAGGTGGCGCGGGAAACAGGATCGACATTTGGCGGTGTGCTCTATGTCGATAGCCTGTCCGGAGCGGACGGGCCCGTGCCGACCTATCTCGATCTTCTGCGCGTAACATCACAGACCATCGTAACCGGGCTCACCAGCGCTTCAGATTAAGGCTACAAGACAGAAAAGATATAGAACCATGGCTTTCGATTCAAAAATGCTTGCAACCCAAATCGCCGAAACAGGTCCGGGCGGTGGAATATACGCGTCGGATGTGACGGTCACCTATCGCAACGGTCATACCGCGCTGCGCAATGCCAGTTTCGAGATCCCGCGCGGCACGGTAACCGCTTTGGTTGGTGTGAACGGGGCCGGGAAATCCACCCTGTTCAAGGCGATCATGGGTTTCGTTCCGGTTTCCAAGGGCGATATTCGCCTACTGGGTCGGACGGTGAAACAAGCCTTGAAAGAAAACCTGGTCGCCTATGTGCCGCAATCCGAAGAAGTGGACTGGGCTTTCCCGGTTCTGGTCGAAGACGTGGTAATGATGGGCCGCTATGGCCATATGGGGTTTCTGCGCCGACCGTCAAAACAGGACCGCGATGCGGTGGAAAACGCCCTGGCGCGGGTGAACATGACCGATTACCGGCATCGTCAGATCGGCGAACTGTCCGGCGGTCAGCGCAAACGTGTCTTTCTGGCCCGCGCTCTGGCACAGGACGGTCAGGTCATCTTGCTTGACGAACCTTTCACCGGCGTCGATGTGAAAACCGAAGATCAGATCATCGCTCTGTTGCGCGATTTGCGGGACGAAGGCCGGGTGATGCTGGTTTCGACCCATAACCTGGGATCGGTACCCGAATTCTGCGACCGCACTGTACTGGTCAAACAGACCGTGCTGGCCTTTGGCCCGACCGAGACCACCTTTACCCCGGCCAACCTCAAGACCGCCTTCGGTGGCGTTTTGCGGCAATTCACTCTGGGCGGCAATGAATTACATGATGATGACGACCCGCGTCAGGTCAGTATCCTGACCGACGATGAACGGCCCTTTGTCCAATATGGGGCCAAGGACAAGACGCCGGGGAATGGCGCATGACCCTGCTGCTGGAACCTTTCAGCTATGGCTATATGGCCAATGCGATGTGGGTCTCGGCGCTCGTCGGCGGGGTCTGTGCATTTCTGTCGGCCTATCTGATGCTGAAAGGCTGGTCGCTGATCGGTGACGCGCTCAGCCATTCGGTGGTGCCGGGCGTGGTAGGGGCCTATGCGCTAGGCCTGCCCTTTGCGTTGGGGGCCTTCATCGCCGGTGGGCTGGCCGCCGGTGCAATGTTGTTTCTGTCGGACCGTTCCGGGCTGAAAATCGACGTGATCATCGGGTTGATCTTCACCAGCTTTTTCGGACTAGGGCTGTTTATGGTATCGATCAACCCGACCTCAATCAGCGTGCAGACGATCACCATGGGCAATATCCTGGCGATCACGCCTGAGGACACGTTGCAGCTGGCCCTGATCGGTTTCGTGTCACTGGCGGTTCTGATCGTCAAATGGAAAGACCTGATGGTCACGTTTTTCGATGAAAATCACGCGCGGTCTGTCGGGCTCAACCCCAAAGTACTCAAGCTGGTCTTCTTTGCCCTGCTATCGGCCTCGGTCGTGGCGGCGATGCAAACGGTGGGGGCGTTCCTGGTCGTTGCGATGGTGGTGACGCCGGGGGCAACTGCCTATCTGCTTTGCGACCGTTTCCCGCGCCTGATTATGACCTCGGTCACAATCGGCGTGCTGAGCAGCTTCTTCGGCGCTTATCTGAGCTATTTTCTGGACGGGGCCACCGGCGGCGTTATCGTCACTCTGCAGGCATCGGTTTTCCTGACCGCCTTTTTCTTTGCCCCGAAACACGGGCTATTGGCCGCCCGCGCCAAGGCCCGTGCCGCGCTGGAAGAGGACGCAACATGATCGATACCCTGCTTTTCCCGCTACAATTCCCCTTCATGCAGAACGCCTTCTGGATTGCCGCCATGGTGGCTGTACCGACGGCGTTGCTATCGTGTTTCCTGGTTCTGAAAGGCTGGGCACTGATGGGCGACGCCATCAGCCATGCGGTCCTGCCGGGCATCGTTCTGGCTTATATCATTGGCCTTCCATTGATCATCGGCGCTTTCGCTGCCGGAATGTTCTGTGCGGTAACCACTGGCTATTTGTCCGAAAACAGCCGGGTAAAGCAGGACACAGTGATGGGCGTGGTGTTTTCCAGCATGTTTGGCATCGGCATCATTCTATATACCTCGATCGAAACCAACGCGCATCTGGATCATATCCTGTTCGGCAATATGCTGGGCGTCGGAGCCGAGGATCTGTGGACTGCAGGGGTCATTTCGCTGATCGTTTCGGTGCTGCTGCTTGTGAACTGGAAGGATCTGATGCTGCATGCATTCGACCCCGCTCAGGCCCGTGTGTCAGGTCTGCGCGTCGGCTTGCTGCATTACGGGCTGCTGACGCTACTGTCGCTGACGATCGTAGCGACGCTGTCTGCCTCCGGCCTGATCCTGGCAATCGGATTGCTGATCGCTCCGGGGGCCATTGCCTTTCTGACCGTGCGCCGATTTGGCGCGATGATGGCGGTTGCGGTCGGCGTCTGCATGGTTTCGATGCTGGCGGGCACCTATCTGAGTTTCTTCATCGACAGCGCCCCTGCCCCGACGATCATCCTGATCCTGACAGGCTTTTTCCTTCTGGCCTTTGCGCGGCAAAGCCTTGTGAACCGCCGCCGGCAGGAAAAACCGGTCTGATCCTCTTTCCTTTGGCCCATTAAATCCGGGCCGGCCCGTGACCATCCTCTCCATCTAATGGATGTAGCTGCCGAATACTTCATCTTTACGATGCTTGCATCGGACCACATTGTTTGACGGCACGAAAAAGTGAATCGCACTTAGGTTCATGTTGCAGCAGGGGAAAACATTTTCACCTTTCCCCTGCTTCGCCAAACACAAAGCCAATTACTGATTGCACAGTTTGGCCAAAGGTGTTTTTGTTGGTCTGCTCATTCGTTAAGGTATTATTTCTCACCCAAACAAATTAAAAAGTTGAGTTTGCGTTGTTGTTTTAGGGGGTCCATTTAGAGCATCGGAGAAACGCATAAATTGCGCACTCGCGACATTTATCCCAGCGTAGGAAGCGAAGAAGACCGGCCGCTCATCCAAGCGCTGCTGCAAAAACCGCGAACTCTCGCGATTCAGGACCTTCTGGATCGTAGATTTGAGTTCGTATTCTTCCTGTTGATAGGTTTCTCGACGGCATTGATCTATGCCGTCTGCAATCCGCAGACGCCGATCAGCCTGCCTGAAATGACCATTGTTCAACATGTGCCGCACCCGGCCACCGTATTGCTATTACTGGGATTTGCAGTTTTCCCGCCCCAAAAGCTGTTTTTTTTCATTGCGGCATTCCTGCCTCTTTTCGTGTTTCCCAGCACATGGGCTATCCATACGGGAATCCTGAATTTACCCCAATCCATCGGCATCGGTAAATTTCTGCTACTGGCGGCCGGATTCAATTTCGTGCTGGGGGGCACCCTTGGGTTGAGCACCCGGTTCGTATCGAAAAGGATCGCCAATTTAACGAACAAAATTACATTGGGCGTCGCATTGGTATCGGCCCTTCTTGTGATGTCCATTCTTATTGGATTGGCCATGGCGCTGGCAGCAACCGCTTATGTGGCCGAAGTCCTGAAGATCGGCACTTTTGGGTCGATGGCACCGATGATCGTTGCTCATATGGTGACAGGGGGCACCATCGCGGCCTCGTTGCTGATAATTACGTTGTATCCGCCTAAATTCAGCAAAATCCCACGCTATTTGCCGCTGTTGCTGCTGTTCCTCGGTTCCGGTCTGATCGACAGCTATCTTGGCTGGAAGACCGAACATGTGACGACCATCATTCTGGCTCTTGTGCTGAGGTTCATTTTTCCTCTGCCCACTGCAATTTCAATCAGCTTGACCGGATTGCTGCTGCAAGCCGTAATCCTGCCGAACGCCCCCCAAAGCACAACACAGGAACATTTGGTTTCAGCAGCGCTGCTTCTCGTACTTTCGATCTGCGATCTGATCTTGTTGAACCGATATGTGCTCGAACGTCAGGCCACCCGCGTTCAGGAAATGCTTTTAACGTCGTTCGAATTCGCAAAATTTGGGTATTTCGTCTATAGCGCCGGATTGCAGCGCTTCTGGATTGACGAAAACATCCGCCGAAATCCAAACCGTCCACTCAGTGCATCCGGACCCGAAACATTCCAGCGGATGCACCCGGATGATGCGCGTTTGGTATCGCAGCTTTGGGCACGGTACGACCCTGAGCCACGACAGATCATCGTGCGCATGTCCGATACCGCGCCCTATTCCGAAGCCAAAGACATCCGCGTTTTTCGGATGAATTTCATTTCTGAAACCTCTTGGCAATTTGGGCTGGTCTCACTGGGTACGATCACCGACATCACGGAACTGCATAACATATCCAGCGCGCTTGAGGATGCATTGCATCAGTTGGAAATCAGTAAGGACCGGCAACATCGCCTGTTTGCGCTAATCTCGCATGAATTGCACACCCCCGTGGCGATCCTCAAAATGCTGGCGGATCAAATGAATGAACAGGAGGATTGGGACAAACTGGGGCCCCGCTTCGGCATTGTTCTGGACCAGTGCCTGACATTGATGAAAGATCTGGGCAGCGCAGTACGAGACGAAGACCTGTCGCAGGCCACCATGTCCACGTTCCGGCCCAATGAATTCCTCAATCATCTGACTGGCGTATACCGAATGATAGCCGAAGAGGCGGGAATTTCGGTCGATTTGCGCATTGCACCGCAGTACAGTCAGGTACGGATCACCGATTTCGGACGACTGCATCAGGTACTGGGAAATCTGATCCGCAATGCTGTGCTCCATTCCCGAGGCCAGCAACTGGTTATTGGGTATCACGAAAAACTGCACGATGAGACCCTCGAAGGCATCTGGACCATAGAAGACAATGGCAACGGTATTCCCGATGCCCTTCTTCCCGGTCTGTTTGAACCCTTTAACCGCCAAAACAGCGGCGTCTTTTCCGACTCCGAAGGGACAGGTTTGGGCATGTATATCGTCAAAAAATTCGTGGAAACCCTCAACGGCTCGGTGCTTTACGATCGCAGTCCGCTGGGAGGGGCAAGGTTCACCGTCACGGTACCGTTGCAAGCGGAAGACACGCGAACACCGATTGCGGCCTCGCCTACGACGCCTGAAAAAACCGACCTTTCCGCCCTCCACGTTGCCTTGGTCGAAGACAACGATTTGGTCGCTGAAATCACGCAGCGCCAGTTGAAGAAGATTTTTGCCTCGGTGCATCGGGCATCTTCGGCAGAGGCCCTGCTGGACCGGTTCAATTCGCTGCAATCAGATGTTGTGATCACCGACATCCATCTGCCCGGCATGAACGGGATGGAATTGACCAGAACTTTGCGCGAACAAGGCTATAATGGGGTGATCTTCGGCCTTAGCGGCGCGCCAGACTCGCATGAAATGACCAGGATGGGGGCCGATGCAGTTCTGTCCAAACCGCTAGATAAAGCGAAAATGCGATCATTGTTGGAAGATATCCTGAGGCAGGGTAACCAAACCGCCATCTGAAACTGTGGTTGGGGACGTTATTAAGACTGGCGGATGCGCGACGTATAAACCGGCAGACGCGAGAGGAAATTGCGCGCCTCACTGCGGAAACGGGCTTCTTCGTTCAGGGATCGAGTCCCCCCGCGCAAGGCTTCTTCCAGTGCGGATGCCGTCCACGCCAAATCCCGCAGACCCAATTGACCAGCCTCGGCGACCACGCTGTGAACCAATGAAATCTGTTCCGCAACATCCTTGTTGTCCTTGAAAAAAAGCTCAAGCCGCTGCGACAGACGTTCAATGAATTTCAACGCCCAATCCGCACCCATCAGATCAATAAGATCTTCCAGTTCGCCGGGTGTTTCGGCAACCGTTACGATCGGTGCTGCGGCCTTTTCAATGATCGCAGGACGATTGGTCACGACAGCGAGGATCGCTTCGGTTACATCACGCGCCTGGAAGGGTTTGGACAAATAACCATCCGCCCCGGCAAGCAACATATCTTCGATATCAGATTTCATAGTGCTGGCGGAAAAGGCCACAATCGGAATGTCGCCAAAAGGCTTCGGCAAGGCGCGGATACAGCGTGTCAATTCGTGTCCGCTGATCTTGGGCATTTGCATGTCGCACAGGATCACGTCCGGCGCACATTCGACGATCCGATCCACAGCCAACGACACGTCGGTGATCGCATCGCATCGCACGCCTTCACGCTGCAGGATCCGACACAACACATCAGCAGTGTCTTCACTATCGTCGATCAGCATCACCCTGTTAACGTGCTCGTTCAGTGACGCAGGCATTTCTTCAATTTCGTCATCGAGCGCGGTTTCGAGTTCGACAATCGGAAGGTTCACATGGAACCAGAAAATTGTCCCTTCGCCCAAACGGCTGAATACATTAATTTTTCCGCCCATCTGTTCGATCAGGCCTTGCGAGATAGACAATCCAAGACCACTGCCGCCATGATAGGCACGCGTGCCGTTATCCATCTGGGCAAACCGCTGGAACAACCGATCCTGATCGGCGATCGAAATACCGATACCACTGTCCTGAATTTCGAACCGCAACTGCGCCGTCCCGTCATCGTTTCTCCGCGAAGTCATCCGCAACGTGACGAAACCCTCAGGAGTGAATTTGATCGCATTATTGAGCAGGTTCAAGAGAACCTGAGACAGGCGTAGCGGATCGCCACGAAGAGATTTTGGAACTTCCCGACCGGTTTCCGATGTAAGCACCAATCCTTTGGCACAGGAATGCACCGAAACAAGATCGATCGCTTCTTGCACCAATTCGCGCGGGCAGAAGGATTCATCGCGAAATTCCATGGCCCCGGCTTCGATCCGCGACAGATCAAGGACATCATCGACAATCCTGCTAAGCGTTTGACCCGCATTGGTCAGGCGGGACACCTGTTGCCGTTGGTCCCGGCTAAGTTTTTCGCCGCCAAGTAATTCGGAATAACCGATGATCGCATTCAATGGCGTACGAAGTTCATGCGTAACCGTGGCCAAAAACTGCGACTTGGCCTGACTGGAAACGTTAGCGCGTTGCACTGCGGCGCGCAAATCCCGCTCCACCTCTTCACGGTGTTTCATTTCACGAAATCCGGTAATCAGAACCGTGGTCAGCAAGAATACGGTAGCGGCCAGAACGATAATCAGCGCGAAAACGGTAAACTGCGACTTTTCCACCAAGCCAGACAAACCACCATGCGCGATGTGTTCCTGTTCAGAGATCGCAATCTGGAGAGATGTCTCGAACGCCGTACGCTGCATGTCCACCACATCCCACAGCGCGATTTCGTCGGGGGCTTTGATCGCGGTTCGCAAGCTGGTCATCAACCCCAGTGTGGCGTTGTGCAAGGCGTCAATCCCCATGCCGGCTTCGTCGGATCCGCGGGCATCAAGATCATCGAAGCGGGCGGTAAGTTCCGCCTCGACGTCAGCAAGCAACGCGGTGCTGTTCACCGCAAGGTATTCGGGAACGTCAACACCAATGGATGCGACAATCGCTTCGACATCGCGCAAAGCTTTCAATCGCTGCGTGGATACAGCAATATCCTGAGCCCCGTTGGTGACGAATTGAACGATGTTGAATATCTGGAACACGGAAAAGACAGCCAGCAGCCCGGCAAAGCTGAGCGTGATCAGCGCACCGCGCAATCGCTTGTCGTGCCGGTAGGTATCTACCGGCTCGAACTGCGTTTTCATGATATCCGTGTCTTTCGACATAAAAAGGGATACCTCTGCGTTACAACAACCGGGCGCCGACGGCGACGGCGGAGGTCCGGTTCGAAACGCCAAGTTTCGAAAACAGCGCCGTCATGTGAACCTTGACGGTACCGATACCCAAATCCAGTTCACGGGCGATTTCTTTGTTCGACATGCCCTGAACCAACAACTCGAGCACTTTGCGCTGTCGTGGCGAAAGTTCGGGGATCGTTTCCAGGTCAATTTCTTCGTTCTGAGGGTCAGGCACATAGCGGGATGCTTCTGCCACCTGTTCCGGATCACGATCGGGAACTACCCTCTCAGTTCCATTAACGGAAAACCGGACGTGTTTGTTTACCGTTTCGGGTGGTTCCTGCAACAAAGCTGGTGCATAGACACGGCCCTTTAGGATCTGCGTCAACGCATGCTTCATTTCGCTGATGCCTTCGGATTTGGCGACATATCCATAGGTACCCGAGGCCAGCGCCTCCAATACGTCGTTGCGATTTCGCGAGGCCGAAACCACCGCCATTTTCCGAACTTGCGGGTGTTCCAGCCGCAAACCCTGCAGCGAAGAGGCCCCGAACATTCCGGGCATGCCTAGATCAAACAACGCCAGATCGATGCGTTTGCATCCATCCATCTGCTGTTTCGCCTGTTCCAGATTGCTTGCCTCCAAAATATCGGTGAAACCGAATTCATCTTCCAGAATTGCCACCACCGCCATGCGGAAATATTCGTCGTCGTCAGCAACAAGAGCGACGGTATTAGTCAACGAAATCACCGGCTGATCGTTTTCATCGGATTGTTCGGTTTCACCGATCAGCTGGCTTGCCATCGCGCTTTCCAGATATACCTTGCCTTCGGCCACAAGCCGCAACGGCGTATCCATTGGTGCATCGTCCTGATCGGTATGAAAAATGCCGGTAATCCCAGTCCTAAGTGCATTGCGGGCCACCGAAACAGGGATAGAAGCACCGAACAGAGCAACATGCAGATCCGGGTTGGACTTGCGTAACAGGGAGAATTTTTCGCTATCGAAACACGATCCGTCGGCATCGACTTCAAGCGCCAGAAGCCCGTAGTCATGTTGCCGCAACTCTCGCGTCAGCGTTTCCCAATCGGTCACGAAATTCGTAAAAATCTTACCGTGGGGATCTACACATAACGTCGTTTCCTCCGCTTGGGACAAGATCAGAACACGTAAATCCTGCTCTTCCAGAAACTGCGGAGCGCCTCCGATTTCAGTATCGGTAGAATGCGAAATACGGGTGCCATCACTCATGCCAACAATCCATCTCTTTTTATTCTGTCGTCTCCGCTCTGCTCTGAGTTGAGCAATTGCCCGGGTACGATTCCTTGATTTCATACTACCTTTTCCTGACCCCGGATTTTTCACGCAAAAAGCTAAAGGCCGGGTCCAAAAGTCGCCCGCCTACATACTTTCTGAGTAGAACCCAAACGAACTTTCCCCTGAAAAACTAGGCCACACGGCTGAACGCTAGGCCATACGGCTGAATTGCTCGTCTGCCGAAACACCCGAATACTGAAACCAGCTCGAGATGTGCCGACGCATCCCGGCAGTCACATTCGTATCAGTTTAGCTGCGCAGAGGTCCCCCATGTTCGGGAAAAGAACCGGCTCCATCAGAGAAACGCCACAAGTTGCAAAACTCGCCACGGTTGTCACCGAAGCGCCAAAGGAAGAGCCCGTCGACAAGACCCCTGCCCCCGTTCGTAAGGCCGCGCGAAAACCGACCCCTCAGGTATCACCGAAACCGGTTTCCAAAGGGCTTAAACTGAAATTCGCATCCGAGGGTGAAACTGCCTATTTCGCGTTGAAACGCTCGATCATGGACACGCTGATGTCGATGCTTGATATCAGCCAGTTGGCCAAGATGGAGGCCGACGCCGAACGCACCGAGATCGCCAATTACATCACGGATATTCTGGCCGTGAAAAAAGAAGTGATTTCGGAAGATGAACAGCAATTGCTGATCTCCGACATCACCAACGATATTCTGGGATATGGGCCGCTGGAGCCGTTGCTGGCGCGCGATGATATTGCGGATATCATGGTCAACGGCACCGATCCGATTTTTATCGAAGTGTCTGGCAAGATGCAGCAAACCAGCATCCGTTTCAACGATTCCCAGCAATTGCTGAACGTCTGTCAACGCATCGTCAGTCAGGTCGGCCGCCGGGTCGACGAATCCAGCCCGATCTGTGACGCGCGCCTTCCGGACGGGTCACGTGTCAATGTCATTGCGCCCCCTCTTGCTGTTGATGGAACATCCCTGACGATCCGGAAATTTCGCAAAGATTCCCTTACCTTGCAAAACCTCGTCGAATTCGGATCAATCACCCCCGAAGGGGCTGACATCCTGAAAATCATCGGTCGGGTGCGCTGTAACATTCTGGTTTCCGGCGGCACCGGGTCAGGCAAGACCACGTTGCTGAACTGTCTGGCGGGATATATCGAAACGTCAGAACGGATCGTGACCTGCGAAGACGCCGCCGAACTTCAACTCCAGCAGCCACATGTCGTCAGGCTTGAAACCCGCCCGCCCAGCCTGGAAGGCACCGGTGAAATCACCATGCGCGACCTGGTCAAGAACTGCCTGCGAATGCGCCCTGAACGCATCATCGTGGGCGAGGTCCGAGGCCCTGAATCCTTTGATCTATTGCAGGCCATGAACACCGGTCACGACGGATCAATGGGTACGGTACACGCCAATTCGCCCCGTGATGCCTTGTCCCGACTGGAAGCTATGATCACCATGGGCGGCTCTGCCCTGCCAGCACGTACGATCCGTGAAATCATCGCCAGTTCGGTCGATGTGATCGTTCAGGCACAACGTCTGCGCGACGGGTCGCGCCGGATCACCCACATTACCGAGGTTCTGGGCATGGAAGGCGACGTTCTGACCACTCAGGATTTGCTGGTGTATGAAATCAACGGCGAAGATGAGGATGGTAATCTGATCGGTCGGCACAAATCGACTGGCATCAGTAGACCCAAGATGTGGGAACGTGCGCGCTACTACAACGTCGAAGACCAACTAACCGAATCTCTGCGCGCCTTAGAATGCGATGAATGGCCAACCAATGATTGATATTCTGCATACCCTCCATGTCAGCAACATCGACGTCGCGATTTTCGTAACCGTGTCGGTCCTGATCGCAGGCATGCTGTTTCAGAGTAATTCCGAAAAGGGACGCGGTGCCCTATTGCGGCGTCGCTACAATCGGGTGACGGGCAAAGAGGAAAATGCCCGTATGATGTCGGCCAGTGATCCGATTGACGCCGAATTGCGCCGCAGACAGATCCGTTCGGCAATGAAGCACAAGGACAAGAATAGCGGCCCCACCATTCGCGCCAAACTACACCAGGCTGGGCTGAAATGGAGCATGCCAAAATATGTCGTGATTACCTTGCTGGCAATCGTGGCGGTTTGGGGCGGGCTGATGCTTGTCGTAGGAAAAAATCCGCTGCTCCTGTTTCTGGTCGCGATACCGTTGGGTGCTATCCTGCCGTATTTCTATGTCTTGCGGACCCTGAAGAAACGGCTGAAAAAATTCGCCAATGAATTCCCATCGGCGCTCGACATTATCGTGCGTGGTGTCAGCGCCGGGCTGCCGCTTAGCGAATGTCTGAAAACCATTGCAAACGAAGCGCGCGAACCGGTTCGCTCCGAATTCAATCAATTGCTCAATGACCAGTCGGTCGGCATCCCGCTGGAAAAAGCGGTACATCGTCTCGCGGTGCGAGTACCGCTGCCGGAAACCTCTTTCTTTGCCATCGTGCTTGCGGTGCAATCGCGGAGTGGCGGGTCATTGTCGGAGATTTTGACGAACCTGTCATCGGTTGTTCGCGGACGCAAAATGCTGGACGCGCAGATCCAAACAATGAGCGCCGAAGCCAAAATGTCCGGTCGCCTGATCGGCGCGATGCCGCTTCTGGTGGCGGCCTCCCTGTTCTATCTCAGCCCTGACTACATCACCATTCTAACCTCGACATCCGTTGGCAACCTGATCCTCGCCGGTTGTGTGTTTTGGATGTCGAGCGGCGTTATGGTGATGAAAAAAATGATCAATTTCAAAGTGTAAGGTGTCATCGTGTCGTTGTTTCAGCTTATATCTCCTGTTTATCTTGCCATTGCGTTGACTTCGGTTGCGGGCTTTGCGCTGGTGCTTGGGCTGGCTCTACCCAAACTGCAAAAAGAACATCTGCAACGGCGCCTTGCCAAGGTTGCGATCGAACATGGCGGCATGCGCGCCATGTCCCAAAAGAAATCGCGCCTGGCATCCCTGTTGGCGGCGCAAGGCAACCAGCCCAAACTGGCACAAAAACTACTGCCCGGATTTTTGACGGCAAAATCCTCAGGTGATACGGCACAGCTGAGCAAACGCTTAAAAATGGCGGGAATCCGGTCGAATTCGGCGGTGCAGACCTATGTGGCGATCCGGGTTCTCGGCCCCATCGTGCTGGGCTTACTGGTCCTGTTTTACGGCACGGTTATTTTGGGCAAAGAACCAAATTTCCTGAATATTCTCTTTCTGGGGGGCGGGGGTGGCGTGGTTGGTTTCATGCTGCCCCCGCTAATAATCACCAACCGTATCCAAAAACGTCAGGCCTCGATTCAGGCCGCATGGCCAGACGCGCTGGATCTGCTGCTGATCTGTATTGAATCGGGCTATGGCATTGATGCCGCCCTGATGCGGCTGGCAGAAGAAATAGGGATGCAGTCAACCGAGTTAGCCGAAGAAATTTCGTTGACCGCACTGGAACTGTCCTATCTGCAGGACCGGTCACAGGCTTTGGACAATTTGGTCGACCGGACCGGGTTAGAACCGATCCGCCATGTTGTCGGATCGCTGAAGCAAACAGAAAAATATGGTACTGATCTGGGCCGGGCGCTGCGGGTACACGCCAAGGAAAGCCGCGATCTGCGGCTGGAACGGGCAAAACAGAAAGCCGCCGCGCTGCCGCCCAAGCTGACCGTGCCGATGATCCTGTTCTTCCTGCCTATTCTCTTTGTCATCATCATCGCCCCGGCGATCATCCAGATCATGTACGACTGAAACCGAAGAGGTGCGCTATGCTTAAACAACTGCCGCTGCCATCGTGTTTGTCCAAGTTCGCCCGTGACGACACGGGCTCTGTGCTTATCATGACCGCGCTTCTGTCGCCTCTGGTAATGGCGGGGCTGGGTCTGGGTGTAGAAACCGGGCACTGGTATCAAAAGCAAAGACAGCTTCAGCATATATCCGATCTCGCCTCTCATGCCGCTGCATCCCGTTTGCGCAACGGGGATAGCAATAGTGCCATCTATGTTTCCGCACTAACCATCGCCAAGGGATCCGGGTTTGAATTTGACCTCGGCAGCATGGAATTCCATTCGCCACCGACTTCGGGGACCTATGCCGGCAATTCAGAAGCGGTCGAAGTCATTCTGACCGAAAACCGACCTCGCTGGTTTACCGGAATGTTCATGAACGGCGATGTCGAACTGAAAGCTCGATCGGTCAGCCTGATCAACGGCGGCAGCCCAGCGTGCATACTGGCACTTTCCAACACGGCTTCCGGAGCGGTCACCGTGACCGGGTCGACCGATATCGGCCTGACCAATTGCGTAGTCACTTCGAATTCGGCCGCGACAGACGCGTTTTCGATGAATAGTGGCGCGTCCTATATGACCACAGATTGCGTTCATACAGTCGGCGGTGCCGTCTATACGTCCAACCTGACCCTGACCGATTGCAGCGCGCCAAGAACAATGCAACCCAGAACCAGGGACCCTTATGCGGACCGATCCGAGCCGGTAGTCTGGGGATCCTGCAGCAATGGCCGGATCGGACGTCCGAACGCAAGCACCACCGTCAGCGCCACCGACAGCCATCCTAGCGGTATGCAAAGCAAAAGGTTCTGTGGTGGCCTGACACTCAAGGGCAACGTCACTTTTGAGCCGGGTCTTTACATCGTCGATGGCGGCACGTTTTCGATCAATTCCCAAGCCGTCATTTCAAACCAGCTCGGCGGCGTGACCTTCTTCCTGACCAATGGCGCGGAAATTCATTTCAACGGCGGTTCCACCATCGATCTGGCGGCACCAACGAGCGGGCCAACATCTGGAATGCTGTTCTGGGAATCGAAATATTCCAGCAGCTATAGCGGAGGTCACAGCGGATGCGGCGGTGGCAGCAGTAGCGGCACCACCTCACATATATTCAACGGCGGCTCAGACATGAACCTGGAGGGCGCGATCTATATGCCGGTGTCTGACGTCACGTTCAATGGGGGGGCGAATGCACAGAACGGCTGCACTCAGGTCGTTGCCGATACAATCAGGTTAAGTGGCAATTCCAACCTGTCAGTAAGCTGTGAAAACGCAGGAACTGAAAACATTTTGGCCAGCGAATCAGTTAACGTTGTGGAATGATGAGTGCAGTTTTTAATTCCTGATTTCAGGTAATTAGACGAAAGTTCGAATCACGCAAAGCCCGGTTTCTTCCGGGCTTTTCCTTTTTTCCCTCTGATCCACTCCCATCGAATGCCCGTTCTCCCCCAAAGCCGGTAGCCCCAGATGCTTTGGTATGTAGGCCACACCGCCAAACCCACCATTTTGTCCTAGGGCATCCGTCCGAATTTGTAGCGCCGACATTTCGAGTCATTCTCAGTTCATGGGCCGATCATCCGTTGCTGCTAGACCGGCCCGCCCCCCCGAAGGGCACTCCTACCCCCGGCTGCAATGCCGACAAACCTGAAAGGAAAAGTCCCATGAAAAAGTTCCTGACCAAATTCACAAAAGAAGAATCCGGTGCCACCGCGATTGAATACGCTCTGATCGCCGGCCTGATTTCCGTCGTTGTCATCACCGCTCTGACCACGCTCGGTGGCTCGTTGGAAACAACCTTCACGACAATCTCCAACACGTTGAGCTAAGCCTGCCTTAACGTAGCCAGCCTGCGCAATCCCCGGTTAAAAGGACCAGACGACATGCCGATGATCGACCTATCGCTGCTGTCGCTGTCCGGCTTCACCACTGCCGTCCTTTTCGCCGCATTCTGGGATATCAAGCGCAAGGCGATCCCGAATGGTTTGATCCTGACCCTGCTCGCCGGATTCCTGCTTCTGGCACCCGGGTCAGGATGGAGCCAGGCCGATATCTCGGGAAGCCTCTTGGTTGGTTCGATTGTCGTGTTTGTAGGTCTCACGGCGTTTGCACTGGGCTGGGCGGGAGCTGGCGATGGTAAATTCGCTGCCGTCTGCACGCTCTGGATCGGTGCACAAAATGCGCTCGACTTTCTGTTCATGACGACAGTGTTCGGTGCGCTTTTAACTATGACAATGCTGGGGGCCAACCGTCTTGGATGGTCCCCCCTGTCACCGGAGATCCGTGACGCGGGTGCGGCAACGGGTACACGGCAAATCGCTGTTCCATACGGTTTCGCGATTTCGGCCGCCGCCCTTTTCGTCCTGCCTCGGACACCTTGGGTGTCGGCCTTGTTCTGAGGCCCTCCCGTAATGTTGTTTTCATCCTCCCAGTTTGGGGGTCCCCATGCTCAGATCACTTATCATCGCTATTGCTCTCGTCTGCGGAGGCTCCGCAGCAGTGCTTGTTAAAACGGTTGCGCCAGCCGGTATTTCAAGCGCGACTATCGACCCTAACCACGCCCCGGTTCCGGTCGTCGAGGTCCTGGTGGCAGCGACCGAACTGACCGAAGGAACGGAAACCAAACCCGAACTTCTGGCCTGGGCGACATGGCCCAAGGACGCGACGAGCGAAGCCTATCACATCAGAACCGGCGCCGATGATGAACTGGAGCAGTTGAGCGGTATGATCCTGCGGCACAATTTCGCTCCTGGGCAACCGATCTTGACCAGCAGCCTGTCCAACAGCCGCGAAGGTTACCTGTCGGCGCTTCTGACCACCGGCATGCGCGCCGTTGCAATCGAAGTTTCCGCCGCGCAAACTGCGGGCGGGTTCATCCTCCCCAATAATCGGGTCGATGTGTTGCTGACCACTAACTGTAACTCGGGCCTCTCCTGCAAACACGCGATGAAAACCGAAACCATCCTGCAAAATGTGCGGGTACTTGCCATCGATCAGTCGGGATCGTCGCCCAATGCGGATAGCGCCGTGATCATCGGCAAGACCGCGACGCTGGAAATGGTCCCGGAAGATGCCGAAACCATCATCGCCGCCGAAGCCAGTGGATCGATTTCGCTGCTGCTGCGCTCGGTCGATGACAATGAAATCAAAGAACTTGCTCAATCCGAACCGATTTTCGCACTGCCCGAGGCAACAGCCGAGGTCGACCCGATCCGCACCGTCAAGGTGAACCGGGGCGGGGTCAGCGAAGTCGTCGTGTTGAACTGAACGGACGGAGCTTGAACCATGAAATTTTTCTCGAAATTCACAGCAGACCTGGATGCTGAACAAGGGGTTGGTGCGCATGGAATGCGGCCGGCAATGGGACGACTGCCTTCGATGTCTTGCGACGTCTTCGTCGCAACCCGTCCTACTCGGGCTGCCGTTGAACAAATGCAGGCTTCGCGACACATGTCGCGTGTGCGCTGTCAGGTGTTCAACGGCGGGATCGACGCCGCGCTCGATTTCTATGAGGAAACCGACAGTCCCGATCTGCTGATCGTCGAGGTCGGCGAAGACGCCTCGACCCTGTTTGCCAGCCTGGCTGCACTTGCCGAAATCTGCCGCGTTGAAACCGAACTGGTTCTGGTGGGGCCATCAAACGACATCACCCTTTACCGGGCGCTGACCCGGCAAGGGGTTGCCGATTACCTGCAAACCCCGATCACCGCGCCTTTACTGATCACCGCGCTGTTCGAAATGTTTCGCGATCCCGACAAGGTAAACCTTGGGCGGGTGTTTGCCTTTATTGGTGCCCGCGGAGGTGCAGGATCGTCCAGTGTCGCGCATAATATCGCCTGGATGATGGGTGGACAAACCCGAAGCCATGCCATCCTGGCCGATCTCGATTTCGAATATGGCACTGCGGGATTGTGCCTGAACCGGACACCAGAACAGGATCTTATCGGCACGATTTCCAACACGGATAAGCTTGACGATCAGAAACTCGAACGATTGCTGATCCCCTATGACGATCATCTGAAGCTGTTGGCAGGGCCGAATTTTCCCAAGCATGAACAATCCTTGGAGCCCGAAGCCTTGGGTCACGCCATCGACCTGTTGCGGTTGTTGTCGCCTTATGTGGTGCTGGACCTGCCGCCAACGATTTGTCCGTTGACGCGCAAGGCGATGCATCTTGCCGATGAGGTCATCTTGACCGCCACACCCGATCTGGCCTGTCTGCGCAACACCCGCAGCGTGATCGACATTCTGTCATCCATCCGCGTCGGCGATAAGAAGCCGCATCTGGTACTGAACCAGATCAATCAACCCAAGCGGCCTGAAATCAAACCAGCAGATTTCGTCAAGGCGCTGAACGTGAATGATCCGACCATGTTGTATTTCGACGCTGCAAAATATGGCGCAGCCGATAACAACGGCACACTCGTCGCCCAGCATCGGCGCAACCGCCAACAACGCAATTCCTTTGAGAAGCTAGCCTACACCTTGACCGGAGTGCCGCCGTCAAAGCAAATCGGTTCCAGGTTTCAGCCTGGTAAATGGCTGAAACGGACGCGGGCAGGCTAAGCCATGCGCACCGCTAGGGAAAATTGGGATTCATCCACACGAATGCGGGCGTTTCTGCGCCGATTCGTGCGTGAATCCGATGGCAGTTCGGTGGTGGAGTTCGCGCTTCTCGCTCCGGTCATGCTGCTAATGACCTTGGCGACATTCGATGTTGGCAACTCCATTTCAGATCGGATGGCTATAGATGCGGCGATGCGCAACGGGTTGCAGGTCGCGATGGTAACCGGGTCGCTCGACGATACTCTGCAAATGATGGAAACCACTGCCGAGGCCGAACTCGGTGCCGATCAGGCTTCGTTTCAGGTGACTCAATTCTGCACCTGCGGCACCGTGACTGACACCCAAGTATCCTGCACCAATATCTGCACCGGGTCGGAACCGATGGTCAACGTCTTCCTCCAGCTCGACGGCCAATTCCATCACAACAGTTGGTTCATGCCCGATGTCCAGCTCAACCCAACCCTATTTCTGCAACAAAGATGAAACTGCGACGCTTCATATCCCGGTTCCTGAGCAAGGAAGACGGCACCGCGGCGCTGGAATTCGCCATCGTGGGCAGCACCTATCTGTTGATGCTGGTGGCGCTGTTGGACGTGGCGCGGGGATTTTACCTGCACAACAAGCTGGATTTTGCCGCGGATAAAATCGCCCGTCAGGTCCTTATGGACCCGAATGCCAACGCGAACAGCGTTGACATGCCGCCATCCCTGGACGGGTTCGATCCCGCTCTGCTGGAAGTCGTTATGCAACAGGTGACCATCGCAGGCCACGATTTTCAGAACCTGACACTGTATTACCCGATGTCGATGCTGACGCCGCTGTTGCATGTCAACCTGGTCGATCTGGAAATCAACCGTCTGGTCCCGATCTCCAACTGACCCCTTTATTTCCGCGCCCTTGGATGGCACCTAGTTCTGGGGGCGTCGTTGCTCCTGAACAGGAGACCCGCCATGCCACGCAAACTCATTCTGCCTGACACCCATTCGCAGGCCGCGTCATCAGAGGATGACAGGATGTATGCCCCTTCCGCCGCACGTAACAAAGATTTCATTTGCGATCTGGTCGCCTCACATGCACCGCAAACCGGAAAGGCGCTTGAAATTGCTTCGGGGACCGGAGAGCATATCTGCGCTCTAGCCGGACGGTTGCCCGGCCTGCAGTGGCAGCCCAGCGATCCCGCAGCCGACCGCCGACGATCTATCGACCTGCATGCCAGGGCCTCGGGACTAAACAATCTCCGCCCTGCGATCGATCTGAATGCCGCCACGCCGGGTTGGTCCAAGATTTATCGGGACACCGACCTGATCCTGCTTGTCAACCTGCTGCACCTGATCCCCGAACCGGCGGCGCAAACGGTGATCGCTGAGGCGGCGCTGGCGCTGTCCCCGGGCGGCACGCTTATTCTTTACGGTCCGTTCCTGCGTGACGGTGAAACCACATCCGAAGGCGATGCGCGCTTCGATGCCAGCCTGCGCGCCCAGGATCCCGATATCGGGTATAAGGATGACTGGGATGTCACGGAATGGGTACTGCAATCCGGGCTGGAGCTGGTGCAGGTGGTGGAAATGCCGGCAAACAATCTGGCCTTTGTCGCCCGCCGTCCCTGACCCCTAGCTGACGTCAATCTGATCTTGATCAAGGCGCGCCGCATTGCGGCATGGTTTTGCTGTGCCGATATTGCATTCAAGGAGCTGAAGATATGGCCTGGACCGAAACCCTGACCGACACCCGTAACCGCCTGCGCACGCTGTACAAGACCATCCCCAATGTGACCAAGGGCTTCGGTGCCATGTCCAAGGCGGTGAAAGAAGAAGGTGTACTCGACCTCAAGACCAAGGAATTTATCGCACTTGGAATCGCGGTGGCGATCCGTTGTGAAGCCTGCATCGCGCTGCATGTCGAAATGCTGATCAAGGCGGGCGCGACGCGCGATGAAGTCGCCGATGTGCTGGCAATGACGATACAAATGGGTGGCGGGCCAGCAACGATGTATGCAGGAAAAGCACTGGAATGTTTTGACGAACTGAGCGCAGCGTAGCCGGACAAAGTGCGCGTTTCACGCGCACAGGATATCTCCGGCAGGCGTCCCCGACGCCTGCCGGCGGGTGATTGGGGCGCTGCCCCTCTTGGCCTTTGGCCAATTCACCCCGGAGTATTTGGACCAAGATACCGTCGCCAGCGGTAACCAGAGGACGGAGCCGCAGGCAGAGAATGACCTTTCAAGAATGAAATCACATGTCTTGACGTCAGCCATCCTTGCGTATGGTCGCGTTTTTGGGGTCGTAAGGGCTGTCGCAAACCACGGTTGCATCCCATAGCTGATCGAACATCCGGACTTTGAGTTTCTGACCCTCAACCGCCAGCTCGGGGCGTACATACCCCATGCCGATGGATTTTTCGAAGGCCACCGAATAGCCGCCCGAGGTCAAGCGCCCTACCCGTATGCCATCCTCGAGATACAGCGCCTCGCGCCCCCAGGGATCAGCGTCTTCGGGTCCGTCGATAAGCAAGGTGCAGCATTTCGACCGGATACCCTTGGCTTCCAGCGCCGCCTTGCCATGGAAATCCTTGTCGAGATCGACGAAACGCGGCAGGTCGGCTTCCAGCGGCGTCGCGTCACGGCCCAGTTCGGTACCGAAAGCGCGGTAGGATTTTTCCTGCCGCAGCCAGTTCTGGGCCCGCGCGCCGACCAGTTTCATACCGTGCTTTTCGCCCGCCTGTCCCAGCAGGTCGAACAGATAATTCTGCATCTCGATCGGGTGATGCAGTTCCCAACCCAATTCGCCGGTATAGGCGACGCGGATCGCGTTGACCGGGCACATGCCCAGTTCGATCTGCCGAGCAGACAGCCACGGGAACCGCTTGTTCGACAGCGCCGTGTCCGGATCGGCGTCTTTGATCACCTCTTTTAGCACATCGCGCGCTTTCGGCCCGGCGATGGCGAAGACGCCCCATTGAGTCGTGACATCCTGGATCTCGATATAGCCGAACTCGGGGGCTTTATCGGCGGCGGCCTTGCTCAGGTAATCGGCGTCATAGGCGGTCCACGCCCCGGCGGATACGAGGTAGTATTCATCCTCGCCCAACCGCACGATCGTGTATTCGGTGCGCGTCGTGCCAGCATCGGTCAGCGCATAGGTCAGGTTGATCCGGCCCACTTTCGGCAGCTTGTTACAGGTGAACCAGTCAAGAAATCGGGTCGCGCCGGGCCCCTTGACCACGTGCTTGGTGAACGCGGTGGCGTCGATCAGGCCGACACCGTCGCGGATCGCGCGGGCTTCCTCGACCGCATATTGCCACCACCCGCCGCGGCGGAAGCTGCGCGCAGCATGATCGTCAAATCCTTCGGGGGCATAATAATTGGGGCGCTCCCAACCGTTCACACTGCCGAACTGAGCACCGCGCGCGGCCTGCCGGTCATAGGCGGGTGAAGTGCGAAGCGGGCGACAGGCCTCACGCTCCTCATCCGGGTGGTGCAGGATATAAACGTGTTCATAGGCCTCCTCATTCTTGCAACAGGCATATTCGGTGGTCATCCAAGAGCCGTAGCGCTTGGGATCGAGGCTGGCCATGTCGATCTCGGCCTCGCCCTCCACCATCATCTGCGCCAGATAATAGCCGGTACCACCAGCGGCGGTGATGCCAAAGCTGAACCCTTCGGCCAGCCACATGTTGCGCAGACCCGGAGCCGGGCCGACCAGCGGATTACCGTCAGGTGTGTAGCAGATCGGGCCGTTGAAATCGTCCTTCAAACCCACCTCTTCACTCGACGGAAGCCGGTGGATCATCGACATGTACTCTTCTTCGATCCGTTCCAGATCGAGCGGAAACAGATCGGCGCGGAAACTGTCGGGCACGCCATAGGCGAACCGCGCCGGGGCGCCCCGTTCATAAGGGCCAAGAATCCAGCCACCGCGTTCTTCACGCACATACCATTTGGCATCGGCATCGCGCAGTACCGGATGTTCGGCCCCACCCTGCTTGCGATACTCGACCAGCGCCGGATCGGGTTCGGTGACGATGAACTGGTGTTCGACCGGAATTGCGGGGATCTTGATGCCCAACATCTGTGCGGTGCGCTGTGCGTGGTTGCCGGTGGCGGTCACCACATGTTCGGCGGTGATCACGACCCGTTGGTCCGTCGGCACCAGGTTGCCGCCCTTTTCCCCCATCTTGGTACAGGTGACCTTCCATTCGGCCCCGGTCCACTCATAGCCGTCGACCTGCCATTTGCGTTCAATGGTCACGCCGCGCTGGCGCGCGCCCTTTGCCATCGCCATGGTCACGTCGGCTGGATTTATATAGCCGTCGGTCGGGTGATAAATCGCGCCCTTCAGGTCCTCAGTCCGCACCAGCGGCCAGCGCTCCTTAATCTGCGCCGGGCTCAGCCATTCATAGGGCACATCGCAGGTTTCGGCGGTGGACGCATAGAGCATGTATTCGTCCATCCGGTCCTGCGTCTGCGCCATCCGCAGGTTGCCCACGACGGAAAACCCCGCGTTCAACCCGGTTTCTTCCTCAAGCGTCTTGTAGAAATCGACCGAATATTTGTGGATATGGGTCGTCGCATAGCTCATGTTGAACAGCGGCAGCAGCCCCGCAGCATGCCAGGTCGACCCTGCGGTAAGCTCATCACGTTCCAGAAGCATCACATCGGACCATCCGGCGCGGGCCAGATGATAGGCGATCGAGGCGCCAACGGCGCCACCGCCGACGACCAAAGCTTTGACATGGGTTTTCATTTGCGGGCGACTCCGTTGGATCTTGTGTTTCCGAGAGTTTTACCGATTGCGCCGCTGCACGCGAGAACCAGCCGACCCATGATCGCGTGAAACCGACACATGGCAGCAATACGACCCCGACATTCCCCCTTGCTGCCGCGCAGCGAATACCGTAAAAATACGGTATATTGAGGGGGAGGGCCTGCAGACATGCATATCTGTCGCAGCATCGAAGACTGCCGTGCTGCCGTTGCGGATTTGCGCAATCGGGGCAAGAGCATCGGTTTCGTGCCAACCATGGGCGCATTACATGACGGTCACCTGTCGCTGGTTCGGCTGGCGCAGACCAATGCGACGAGCTGCGTTGCCTCGATCTTCGTCAATCCAACGCAATTCGGCAACGCTTCGGATCTCGACCTTTATCCGCGTGACGAGGACCGCGATCTTTCGCTGCTGGACGAGGCGGGCGTCGAAATCGTGTTTCTGCCCGAGGCCGATGTTATTTATCCTCCCGGAGACGAAACTATCGTCGAAACGACCCGGCTGGCCAATATGCTGCATGGCAAGGTGCGGCCAGGGCATTTCCGCGGCGTGACGTCGGTGGTGAACCGGCTCTTCAACATCGTGCAACCCGATGTCGCTGTGTTCGGAGAAAAGGACTACCAGCAACTTATGGTTATCAGGCAGATGGTGCGCGACCTGCATATGCCGGTCCGTATCGTCGGTGGCCCGACCATGCGCGAAGCGGATGGGCTCGCCATGTCATCGCGCAATCAGCGCCTGTCCCCTGCGGACCGCCTCGCGGCGGTTGTGCTGAGCCGGTCTCTTGACGCAGCTGCAGCCCGCGCAGGCGATCCCGGCGTGAGCGTCGACGATATCCGCGATGTAATCGCCAATACCATCGCAACCGAACCAAGAGCCCGTCTACGCGGTCTCGATACAGTAGCCGCCGACACGCTGGACTATCTTCACGGCCCGATAAACGAACCGCTGGCCATCATGATCTCGGTCCAGTTTTCCGACATTCTTTTGATTGACCAGAGGGTTATCCAGCCATGAGCGCACAAAGCAAGATCCGCCGCAACACCGTTCCCCAGATCGCCGCGCACAAGGGCAACACCCCGATCGTGTCACTGACCTCCTATCACGCCCATACGGCAGCGATCGTCGACAAATACGCCGATTTCATCTTGGTGGGCGATAGTCTTGGTATGGTCATGCACGGAATGGAAAGCACTGTCGGGGTGTCCCTGGACCTGATGATCATGCATGGCAAGGCGGTCGTACGCGGCACAAAGAAGGCCCTGATCGTGGTGGACATGCCGTTTGGCACTTACGAAGAAAGCCCCGCCATGGCGTTCCGCAATGCCGCCCGGATCATGAAGGAAACCGGCTGCGGCGCGGTGAAGCTGGAAGGCGGCGCACGGATGGGAGAAACAATCCGGTTCCTGACCGAGCGCGGTATCCCGGTAATGGCCCATATCGGCCTCACCCCGCAATCAAGCCATGTTATGGGCGGGTTCAAAACCCAAGGCCGGAATGAAGACACATGGCCACTTCACGAAGCCGACGCCAAGGCCGTGGCCGAAGCCGGTGCGTTCGCCGTCGTGCTGGAAGGCATGGTTGAACCCCTGGCCGCGAAGATCACCAAACAGATCGAGATCCCGACCATCGGTATCGGCGCGTCTGCCAATTGCGATGGTCAGATCCTCGTGCTTGAGGACATGCTGGGACTGAACGAATGGACTCCGAAATTCGTCAAGACCTATTGCAATCTGGGCCCGGCCATCGAACAGGCGGTGTCTGAATACGCCGAAGACGTCAAAAACCGCAGATTCCCCGGCCCCGATCAGGTTTACAAGTAAGTCAGACTGAAATGTGCAGCCTTCCAGGGCGCACCGGTCTTGCTTCGATTTAGGGCGAAGCAGTTGGGGGCGCTGCCCCCAAACCCCCGGAGTATTGCCGCCAAGAAGAAGAACCAGAGCACCTTGAGTTTCTTCTTGGTGTAAATACTCCTGCCAGAGGCAGTCCCGAAAGAAAATGGCGAAGGCATTTTCTTGAGACATCATGTGCGCGCATATGCGCGCTCAATTTATCAGGTCTGAACAATTCCGCACAGATCCCGTTCGCACATCTGGAATTTGCATTCTGCGGAAACTGCCCCAAATTAAGCGCAATGAACAGGAGGTTCCAATGACTTTCAGACCCGTTGCTGCAACCAGCCAGGCCCAACCGACAATGGAAGGGGCCGGTGTTCATCTGCACCGTGTTTTCGGCTTTGACGATCCGACGCTGACCGATCCCTTCCTGATGATGGATGATTTTCGGAACGATGATCCTCGGCTGTATTCCAAGGGGTTCCCGTGGCATCCGCATCGCGGCATCGAAACCATCACCTATGTGCTAGAAGGGTCGGTGGAACATTCCGACAGCTTGGGCAACAAGGGCGTTTTGCGTCCCGGAGGGGTGCAATGGATGACCGCCGGGTCCGGCATTGTGCATCAGGAAATGCCCAGCGGCGACGCCAAAGGGCAGATGCACGGGTTTCAACTTTGGGCGAACTTGCCCTCAAGTCTGAAAATGACGGCGCCACGGTATCAGGACATTAGTCGGGGCGACATTCCGGTCGAGGTGGATGACGATGGCACCGCGATCAAAGTGATCATAGGAAATTTCTGGGGTCTCAGCGGCCCGGTCGACGGCATCGCTGCCGAGCCGATGCTGCTGGACGTGTCCGTCCCCCCTGGGAAGCGCAAGGTGCTGAAGGTTGATACAAGGTCGAATGCTCTGGCCTATGTCTTTGCCGGATCGGGCAGGTTCCGCGATGCCAGCGATCCGGTCGGGATCAGGGTGGAAAAAGAGTTCGGCGGTCAGGAACTGAACATCCGCGACATGACAGGCAACCGCACGTTGGTCCGGTTCGGTTCGGGAGACGAAATCACCGTTCAGGCGGGCGAAGACGGCATCCGTTTCCTGCTGATGACCGGGCGTCCGATTCAGGAACCCGTCGCATGGCACGGCCCAATCGTGATGAATACACGCGCGGAGCTAAGGCAGGCTTTCGCAGACCTGAACAACGGCACCTTTATCAAGCACAAGGCCGCGTTCTAGCGGCCAAGTGCAATCCCTTCGCGCCGGGGATCGGCCCCGCCCTGCAGCATGTGGCCGATCGCTATGGCATGAAGGCCGGAATTCAGCGTCCCGTATTTGACATCATACCCCCTCTGCTCAAGCGAAGCAGCTAACGACTCGGCAGTCCCCGCTTCCACATCGTATGTACCGAAGCGATTGACCAGATGCCCCATTGCAACCGTTTGCTGCACATTCATACCCCAATCGAGATGCGCAATGATCGCCTGTGCGACATAGCCGATGATCCGGCTTCCACCGGGTGATCCAATCACCAAAACCGGCTTGCCATCTCTCAGCACGATCGTGGGTGCCATCGAAGATCTGGGCCGTTTACCCGGCGCGACCGCGTTGGCAATGGGGCGGCCATCACGGTGAGTGCGGAACGAAAAATCTGTCAATTCGTTGTTGAGAAGAAACCCGCGCACCATCAGACGAGACCCAAAGGCGTTTTCGATCGTAGTGGTCATCGACAATGCGTTGCCATAGCTGTCGACGATCGAGATATGCGAGGTCGAGGGGAATTCGATCGCCTCGTCATCGGCCCAATTCAGCGCGTGATCGAAGGTCGGATCACCCGGCGCCACCTCGGGCAATGCATCATCTCCAGATAGTAACATACTGCGTTTGCTTAGATAAGCTTCATCCAGCATGCCTTCGACCGGTACCGGCAAAAAATCACTATCGGCCACGTAGCGGCCCCGATCGGCAAAGGCCAGACGACTGGCATCCCCTATCAACCGCCAGCTTTCCGGATTATCTGCTCCCAGCCCCGGCAAATCGTAATCACGCAACAGGCCAAGGATTTGCCCCACGGCCAAACCGCCCGAAGATGGCGGCCCCATGCCGCAAACTTCGTAACCGCGATAGGCAACACAGACCGGATCGCGTTCGACCACGTGGTAGATCGCCAGATCGAGCGGCGCAAGTTTGCCTTCATTGCCCGGCGCCGTTTGGACCGTCGTTGTGATATCCATCGCAATATCACCTGAATAAAACGACTCAATACCCTGATCTGAAATTATTTTCAGAGTTTCAGCATAGGCCGGGTTGTGCAAAATCTGCCCCGCCGTAATGGGCGCGCCACCGGGCAGGAAATAGGCTGCGGTATCGTCAAATCGTGCCAGTCTGTCGCGATCCCGTGCTACCAGAGATGCCAGACGCGGGGAAACAATGACCCCTTCTTCTGCCAACCGGATGGCATCGTCAAACAGGCCGTCCCATGGTCGATTGCCCCATCTGTGCTGCGCTTCTGCCAATAAGGCAGGTGTACCGGGTGTGCCCACCGATCGTCCACCGACGACTGCATCGAAGAATTTCAGCGGCTCGCCCGTGTCTGTTTGAAACAGGCGCGGCGTCACTGCAAGTGGCGCGGTTTCACGGCCATCCAGCGTGGTCAGCTTTCCGGTTGAGGCATCGTACCAGAGCAGGAATGCCCCACCGCCCAAACCCGAGGATTGCGGTTCGACCAGTCCCAGCACAGCCTGAACGGCGACAATCGCATCCGCCGCAGTGCCGCCGATTTGCAGAACCTTCGCTCCGGCTGCCACGGCAAGAGGATTAGCCGCAGCGATCATCCACTCTTGTGCGATGACCGGCTGGCCTGCGGCTTTGGTTCGCAGCGCAGCCATCACGTCCTTGGACGCGTTCGGCCAAAACGCCGATATTTCCGATCCGGCTTCGGGAGCAACCGCATCGGCGGCTTGTTGGGCATGTGCCGTCGCAGACAGGCATGTCAGCGCCGCGAAGGTCAGATATCGAAGCCCCTTTTGCATGCCCCGCCGCATTGATCAATCCAAGGTCTGCAACACCAGATCGGGCGGTCGGTGCCCATCGGCGAATGTCTTGATATTGATAATGACCTTTTCACCCATTTCGACCCGCCCCTCTACGGTGGCCGATCCCATGTGAGGCAGCATCACAACATTGGTCAATGAACGCAGATCGGCATTGGTTTCGGACCCATGTTCATAAACATCCAGTCCCGCGCCAGCCAGTTCGCCAGCCTTCAGCATCCGGGTCAAAGCGTTTTCATCAATCACTTCGCCGCGCGACGTATTCACAATCACTGCCGACGGCTTCATCAGCTTCAGCCGGCGCGCATTCATAAGGTGGAAGGTCGAGGGCGTATGCGGACAGTTGATCGACAAGACGTCCATCCGTGCCACCATCTGATCCAGGCTTTCCCAGTACGTGGTTTGCAGCGCGTCTTCTGTTTCCTCGCGCAGGCGGCGGCGATTATGGTAATGAACCTGCATACCAAAGGCATTGGCGCGCCGCGCCACGGCTTGTCCGATCCGTCCCATGCCCAGAATGCCCAATCGGCGGCCACTGACCCGACCGCCCAGCAAAGCGGTGGGCGACCAGCCCTTCCATTGCCCGGATTCTATCAGGGCCAGCCCTTCGGGGATGCGGCGGGTCACAGCCAGAATCAGCGCCATTGTCATGTCGGCGGTATCTTCGGTCAGAACACCGGGTGTGTTGGTCACCTGAATGCCGCGCTGACGGGCCGTGGCCACATCAATATGGTCCACCCCTGCCCCGTAATTGGCGATCAGCCGCAGTTTATCCCCGGCCTGAGCGATCACGCTCGCATCGAGACGATCGTTCAGCGTCGGCACCAGTATGTCGGCCTCTTGCAGCGCGGCGACCAGTTCTTCCCGCGTCATCGGCGTATCGTCGTCGCGCAGCTGAACGTCGAACAATTCCTTCAGCCTCGTTTCGACCACATCGGGTAAGCGTCGCGTTACAACAACACTCAGACGTCCAGATGGCATCTTGGGCCTCCTCCTGCTTCCAAACCGCATGGCTTGGTGTCAGAGTGAAGCAAGACCAACCGGGGCACAAGAACCCCCGCAATAAAATTTCACGAGCAGTGAGCAGGTTGATGAAAATTACCAATCGCATCGTCGCGGCCATCTTTTGTGGTCTGTGTCTGTTTTCTCCGCTCCGCGCCGAAGAGCGCGGGCCGGTAACCAATCTTCCACTGCCGCGTTTCGTGTCTGTAAAAGCCTCCGAGGCGAATGTCCGGCGCGGTCCCAGCTTGACCCATCGGATCGACTGGGTATTTAAACGCCGCAACATGCCGGTGGAAATCACCGCCGAATACGGCCACTGGCGGCGGGTCCGGGATCGTGATGGTGCAGGCGGCTGGGTGCATTATTCGCTGCTCTCCGGTGTCCGTCATGTAATCATCGACAAGGACATGCTGGCGCTGCACGTTCGTCCCGATGCGAATACCGCGATTACCGCCCGGCTCGAACTCGGCGTTATCGCCAAGTTGGAAAACTGCACCCAAGACTGGTGCAAGCTGCGCGCAGGCGGCTATCGGGGCTGGGCGCCCAAGGATACGATTTGGGGTGTGAACCCGGACGAAATCCGGGACTGAACCGGCGTTTTCCCTTGCGATGACCAAATCGCAGTCTAGGCTGACCTCAGTTTTTGTCAGCCAAGATTTCCCCATGCGATTCCTGATCTTCGTCTTTGCGCTCTGCCTGACATCCCCGGCCTGGTCCCAGTCAGCCGCTCCGAATGCTGGCGAACAACCCTCTGGCCCGATCTCGGTCGAAGACAGCGCCACCCGCGATGCCGCGATTGCCGTTCGTATCCGCGATATACTGTCGGAACTGGAAGGCTATGACGATATCACCGTCACCGTCACCTCAGGCATCGTGACTTTAAAAGGCACTACGCTGGATATGGCTCATGCCGAGGCGCTGAACAATCTGATCGTTCGGGTCGACGGCGTTGTCGCAATCCGGAACGAGGTGACCGAAACCACCGATGTCGTCGAACGGCTGAATCCCGCCATGGACCGTTTCACCAAACGGACCGCGCAATTCGTGGCCTATCTGCCTCTTCTGGCGGTGGCTCTGGTCGCGTTCGGAGTGGTTTTTTCACTTGGCCTGCTGCTGGGACGGATGAAACGACCCTGGGACGGGCTGGCCCCCAACAGTTTTATCGCCGACATCTATCGGGTGATCATCCGGTTGGGATTTCTGATCGCCGGGCTTGTCGTGGCGCTCGATATCCTTGGGGCCACGGCATTGCTGTCGACGATCCTGGGCGCAGCGGGGATCGTCGGGCTGGCGATCGGTTTCGCGGTCAAGGATACGGTGGAAAACTTCATCGCCTCGGTCATGCTGTCCATCCGGCAACCCTTTCGGCCCAATGACGCCATCGAGATCAATGGTGACGAAGGCAAGGTTATTCGCCTGACCAGCCGCGCCACCATCCTGCTGAGCTGGGACGGCAACCATATTCGTATCCCTAATTCGACCGTATTCAAATCGCGGATCGTCAATTACACCCGCAACGCCGAACGTCGCTATACTTTCGACTTGTCCGTCGCGCCCGACAGCGATCTGGCTCTTGCGCTCAGGCTGGCGGAACAAACCCTCGCCAGATTGCCGTTTTCAGTATCCAGCCCCGCCCCGTCAGTCTGGATTCACGAGGTTGGTGACAGCACGATCACTTTGCGGCTGGCAGGTTGGATCGACCAGAGCAAGACAGGGCTTCTTGCTGCCCGATCCGAAGCGATCCGTATTCTCATGGCCACCTTCACCGGTGCAGGTATCAACATGCCCGAACCAACATACCGGCTGATAACGCAAGATATGTCCGCGGAAAAACCAGTCGCCAAACCGGTGCAAACCCCGCCCGCGCTGGACGTCGAAGCACGCGATGAACAGGCGCTGGAACAGATTGTCAAAGAAGAACGTGCGACCACGAGCGACAACGATCTGTTGCAGAAAAATGCTCCGACGGAATAGCAAAAAATTGTCATTTCTGCTCTTGCGCCCGACGACAGCGTTTCGTAAATAGCGCCTCACAGTTGGGGTGTGGCCAAGTGGTAAGGCAACAGTTTTTGGTACTGAAGATCGTAGGTTCGAATCCTACCACCCCAGCCATCTTCCTTTTATAAATAAAAATCAAAGGCTTAGATGCCACCCAGCAACCGTCTCCGGAACACCTTTTCGGAACGGCCTCGCGGAACACGCGCCAATCTCGCAATCGATACCGACTCGTCATAAAGTGGCCGCCATAAACCATGGAGGCTGAGCATTGTCCGAGAATGAAGTTCCCAAAGGCCAACGGTTCTCACTGCTATACTTAAGCGGTGAGGAGACCTTGAGCGACTGCCCTCGGATGCGCCGCCGCCTAGGAGCGCTTGCAGATGAACTTCTAGATGAAAACGACTACTTGGCTGGAAAGTTCCTCGAAGCAGAACTCGGGATAAGCATCATTCGCTCGAGCGGAATGGGAGCTTATGTGAGGTGGGTCGATTTCTTTGAAGAAGAGGAACTAGCCGACGTCCTTGATGCTATTACCCTGATATTCAGCTTTTGTGCTGCCAACAGGCTTAGCAACAAACTTAGCGGCTACCGAAGTCGTGTGCAGCGCATCTTCAATGAGCGCAATATGCGCTACCGAGTAGACGATCATTGTGGCGTGCACCCTCATGTCGACACTGCATTCGAACAAGTCCGGACAAGTGCAATTTCTGGCCTGGGCAAGGAGCGCTTCAATGCAGCAAGAGCGCATCTGGAGAGCGTGGAACAGGCCATGATGAGAGAGGAGCCAGACAATCGCCAAGCGATCCGGTCAGTTTTTGATGCGGCTGAGAACATTTTCAAGATGATGTTCAAAGGTGTCACCCATATCAACAACCGGGAAATCAACAACCGGCTCCCGCCTCAAATCGAGGCGCTTTACGCTGCTCACCCTTTGGTCAAGAAAGCGACATTAAAGCAATGCGAGAGCTTCAAGAGCTGGGTAGAGGGAGCCCACTTTTACCGTCACGCCGATGATCTGCCAGAGCCCGCACAACCTCCTCGTGAACTGACCGTTCTAATGGTTTCCCAGGGTTACGGCTGGGTTCGCTGGCTCGCTGAACTGGATCAGAACAATAATGAGTGAGCCCGTCAGCTTGTAGAAGTGGGTTCTTCGTCATGTTGGTGATGATGGACGAGGTTAAGCGAAAATTCCCTCTCGCGACATCTTGAAAACCGCAGTGCGGCTCTCACGAACCGCCTCGCGTCTACCCTCGATCAGCGGCAGCTCCTACTTGGAACCTCCCCTAGCGCCCTGATAGTCAACACTCTTCGCACCTTTGTTCGAGATGCTGGATATTGGAATTATTTAACGAAAAGAGCATAAGTATCGAGGCGTTTTTCAGAACCCAACACCTGCACAATAGTCGTGAATGTCAATATTGTTGCTATTTCCCATTTCGCGAACTATTTTCCCTACAGCTCTGAAGAGATGATTCACGAGGAAGCTATGTCGTTCATGACGCCGAAACTCTTTTGCTCTAACTGCGGTCGTTTCCACGGCCGGGTTGCGCATGGGAAGTTCGAGCACATGCATTTCTCGTCCCTGATCGCAGCGAACACCAACTTCGAGCAAGAGGTCGAGCCTGCCGTGCGCAAGCGCATTTCGGCACGCGAAGCCATGGCGGTCACCAAAGAGCGCTACAAAGAGACACTTGAATACCTGAGTTGATGCTTCGGTTCGAGCCTCTGCCGAACCCGGAGGAAACAGAGTTTCTTTCACGAGAGGATGTTGATTTCTTCCATGAAGAAGTCCTCAAGCCCGGACAGCAACGTGGCTACAAGCGTCTTGACGACCTTTTAGGAGCGATTGGCCGCCCTCAAAGCGCCTTCTACTACGATAATGGTTGCGACCTTGTCAGGGTCGCAACCTATTATTGGCATGGTATTTCCACGAGTCATGGCTATATAGATGGCAACAAGCGCACAGGTTTCGCCAGCGCAAACAACTTCCTATTGATGAACGGTGTCAGGTTTGAGGCCCCCGATCTGGACCTCGGCCCCTTGGTAGAAAAACTTTTCGACGAACAGCGCTTCGAGCTGGATATTCTGGAAGATATTTTACGTCGCCACTGCCACTGGGCGTAGGAATATCACATCCGAAACGCTTGCCGAAAAATCCGCCGCTTATTCGATATCCTCGCGCTCGGCATCATCCATCACACTCCGGGGCCATATGCCGCCGATCTCGCCCAGGATGCGCACAATCTCGGTTTCCGGGTCGTGCACCAGCGGAAGCGCGATCTGGTGCGCCAGCTCCGCCCGGAGCGCGGCATAGGTCTTATCGTCAAGATAGGTGTCGGCAGGTGCCTGCATGGTCGTGGTCCTCTTAAGGTGATTTGCACGGCCAGACTCGCACACGAGGAATCCAGCGATCAAGAGAAAAAGTCACATAAGTATTTGATTTTATTGAAAGTAATCGGTTACTTACGCCAAAAAATAAACCCCGCGCCGGGTGACTTACACACAACGGTGATCCGGCGCGGGGTTAATATGGGCGAAGTTGGAAGCCAGCCCAAATTTGTTATAATATAACATTCTCAATTAGGAATGATCAAGCCTTTACTTCACATTGAGGACAGCTTTTCCCGGGTCGAAAGTGTTCGCCCGCTTCGCCAAAGCGATCAGCTCCGGCGGCAACTTCCTCAAACCCACCCGCCTCGGCTCTCTCCGGGAAGGGACCGCCCAGGAGCCTGTAAGGGCTTCAAGCAAAGATCGTGCATTCATATTCTTCATCGTCACTCCTGCGCGCTCGCTAACGCTCGCTTGCGGGCGCTTCGCGCCCTCCATCTTCTGTTCTTCTATCCGCAGGCTCGTTTGATATGGCACAGAATGAATGATGATTAATAATCCCTGCAGAAATAGGACTTTCCCCCTAGGACAGCACAAAACCTAATCTGTGATGTCCTAGGGGGAAGTTCTGCATATAACAGGTGGTGAAGAGCTACTAACACTAGGTGGCTTCCATTGACCTAGCAGCGCTCTGCCTTCCGGCCTTGCGGCCAAGCGGTTACAGCCTTTCGGCTGAGCATCACGCCCGGCTTTCCTCCAACCTAGACGTGACCGGTTGTTGTGGCCCAGGGCCGAAGCCCACCGCACATTGCAACCGTCTTTCTGTGCCATTTCGACCGAAGTCCGGCGGCGACCATCTGGGGCGTCCGATGTTCTCCATCGGGGAGCGGAACCAGACCAAGGGCTTTCGCCGATCTTTCCTGCACCTTCCAGCTAGGCGTCTCGCTGCCCGGTCATGTTCCCGGTGCTGGCGTTCATTGTGTGGCTGGTATCAAGGTGTCGGTGAGCGTCATCGAAAGTATCGGCTCAAACCTGACTGCTTTGGGCTTGGTGCTTTGTGCTGCCGTTCTGGCCCTTTGACTATACTTGTTTCTGGCAAGAGCTTCAAGGAGCTTCAGCAATGTCGGCAATCTACTAGGATTCCCCGCCGGTGTTTTCTTCAACAAACTCAATCAGTTTGCTTGCGTTTTCTGCTATTGAAACAGCCCCGGCAAAGCCCGCGTCCACAGCAGTTAAGACACGAAAGCCGGTGGCCACATACTTAGCTAGTTTTTTGTAGAGCGGACCGGATTTTGAAGCATTTTGGGGAGCACTAACTACAAGTGCGCCCACTAGACCTTCAAGCTCGTCTTCCAGGACTTTAGCACCGAAGGCGTAGTAGTGCTCCAAGATGGATGCAATTTGAGAAACCCGTTTCAACAGAACTCGTTTTAGGCTTTCCGGTAAATCCGCCTCAACGATTTCGCCGCGCAAACCATTGAAGCTCTCAGCGAGCTCCTTTGCATCCTTCGACAAAGCCGGTCTCTCAATATGTCCTGTCAACGCGAGATGCACATTTGTCAGACCGACCAGATGATCAGCCTTTAGAAAATGATTCTTCGCATTATGGATGTCCATATGAATCTGCGTGAGGTCTTTCAGTCCATTAAGTGGCGAAACGTAGCGTCTCAAATGGGCCTTCATCGTATCATCGACAGGCAAAGCATCGATGTCCGTTTCGACATCCCCAATTAGACGTAGCAGGATTGAAATCACCTGAGCCCTTGCATCTTCCCCTTCCAATCCAAGGTGCTCCACTAGCACAAACAGAAATTTATCCTTTGGGTTTTGGGCCTTATTGGCTATCGCCAACAACTGATTCAAAGACTGCGCGGAAGTTGTCATATCAAACTCTGGATATTTGCCTCGAACACAAACTACATTCAACCTGAGTAAGAATTCCAGATCAATTTGTTTACCGCCTCCCCGAATTGAGCATATTCCCCGGCCTCATCTGCCGCCGCATCTCATCCACCACAACGCCGCGCATAGTCCCTTCGATTTCGCGCGAAACACGCTTCGCAAGGTCGTTGTTCTGTTCCGGCGTTCCTGCCGACCCATTCACCGTGACGGGTGCGTTGATGGTGATCACCTGCCCGGCATCGTTCAGAGCGCCGGAGCGCGCCGTCTGTGCGCTTCTCAAGGGTGCCGCGCCGCCCACCAGCCCACCAGAGGCATAGCCCCTCTTGGCGGCGCTGTGCAGCGCTTCCAGATTACCGACACCGATCCGGCGGGTGGCCTCCTTGCTCATCACGAATTCGCCACGGTGCACCACCCCGGCAGGTTCGAACTTGCCACCGTCGCCGGTGTAGCCGCCGGTTGCGAACAGCCCCAGCCCTTTCAACAGGCCGCCGATCAGGCCATCACCGCCCACCCCGGCATAGATGTTCTCAAAAGCCCGGCTGGCCGCGATCTCCGCCAGCTTTCCCAGCACCCCGGCCAGCGCTTCCTTGAAGCTGTGTGCGCCGGTCACAAGGCCGGTGAAGGCGTCCTTGAGCGATCCCTTCATGTCGGCCACGGCGTTCTGGAAATCCTCATGCCGCTGCCGGGCTTCGTCGGCCCGCTGGGCGGCGTTGGCGTAGCTCTGGGCCGTCCGGTCGATCTCAGCGCGCAGCTCGGGGGTGATCGCCCTGCCCGCCTCCTGCGCGCTCTGCAACAGCTCCGTCTTGTTACGCGCCACGTCCTGCGCAATCGCAAGCTGGTCGAAGCCAAGCACCAGATCGTTGAGCGCTTCGGCCTCGGCGATCAGCGCGGCAGTTTCTTCCTGCATGGCCGCCACGTCCTTGCCGTAAGGATCACGGGCGGCTCCACCCTTCCCGGCGTTGCTGCGCGCTGCATCGGCTGCGACCTTGGCCTTTGCTGCTTCTTCGGCCTGTTCGCGCGTCAGTGTCACACCATCGGCAGCGGCGCGCTTCATCACAGATGCGATTTCGCGCTCGATGGTCAGGCGCTCGCGCGACATGGCGTTGCGCTCCGCCTCCCCGGCAAGGAACTCGTTCAACTTGGCCCTGTCTGCTTCCCAGACGCGGCGGGGCTCGGCGTCTGCTTCGCGGAAAATCTGCATAGGCGTCTTGGGCGCTTCCACCCCGGCGGCCTCGGCCAGAGCGCCCTTGAGCGCGGTCGCCAGCCCGATGACGGTCTGCAAGACACCACCCAGCCGCTCAACCTGCGAGATTGCGCCGCCGAACTCGACCTTGTCGGCCTCCTCCATCGTGGTGAAGGCTCCCGCGGCAGCGGCCTGCACCTCGCCCAGCTTCTGTGCGAAGTCCTCGCCGGTCAGGGTGCCGTTGGCGAACTCGTCGGCCAGCCGGAGCATCTCGGCGGCGGCCCCTGAAAGATCCGTCGAGACCTCGTTGTAGCCCCACGCCCTTGCCAAGTTGGACGCCTGCAGGAGCTGCCCGGCGGTCACGCGCACCGTGTCGCCAAGCTGATCGTAGGACTTGCGCAGCGTGCCGATGTCGCGCTCCTGCGCATCCACCACGTCGCGGTTGGCGGCAAGGCTGTCATACAGCTCGTTGCCCAGCGCCGCCCGGCCCTGCGCCTCGTCCGGGAAAATGTCGTCCAGCTTCGCGCGCAGGTCGGCCACTTCAACAACGCCATCGGCCACCGCCACGGCCACGCGCTTACCGAACATAGCGATACGCGCGGTCAGCTCGTCGAACTTGCGGCTGACCTCATCGGCCTTGGCGATCACATCATCACCCAGGACAAGGCCCAGCTCGTGCGCACGGTCCACCGTGCGGCGCAGACCGTCCTCGCCCTGTTCCACCAGTTCAACGAAGCGCTCGCCAGCGGTGCCGCCAAACAGCTCGTCGGCCACGCGGATGCGCGCGGCCACGTTCAGGCGCTTCATCCGGCCCATAATCTCAAGCAGCAGCTCGGACGGGTCTTTCAGCTTGTCTTTCAATTCATCCGCACCATAGCCCAGCCGGGCGAACGCCTCAGCAGCCGAACCTTTTCCCGTGATGATGAATTCATCGGCGCGCAGGTTCAGCTCTTTCAGGCCATCCACCAGCGCGTCAACGGCGATGCGGTTCTGTTCCGCAACAAAGCGCCATTCCTGAAACGCCTGCGCCGATACCCCTGCCCGTTTGGCTTCGTCGCCAATCTCGGCAATCCCGCGCGTGGTGTCACGCAACGCCTGCACGGTCGCTGCTGATCCGATCCCGGCCAGCAACGGCAAGCTCATGCGCTTGAACGCCCCGGCCATCGCGTCGCCCATCTTGGCGTAGGTCTTGCCGATCTTGTCAGCCGACTGCTTGGCCCGGCGCTCCATGCTCTGTGCGGCCCGACGCTGCGCCCGGTTGGCGCGCTCAAGGCCCTTTTCCAGCTTATCAACCCGTGCCTCAAGCGGGATGATCAGGCCGGGCATCGTTACATCGTTCATGCTGCTTCTTCCTCCAAAAGATCGGCGAGGGATTTGAAATTCGGGTCGCTGTAGTGGGATTTGTTGCTCTCACCGGCGACGGCGCGCGAAACGGCCATCGCAGAAGTCACAGCCCCGTCTATGTGGTCGTGTTTCAGGTCAGCCTTGGTCATGCGGATATTGCCGGTATCCCCAGCGACAGCCGCCACCCCTGCGAAGTGGTCGCGCAGCACCGGATTACCGTTGTGCCTGATCCGCCGCCCATTCACGGCGCGCACCAGCTCACCGGCGGCAGGCCCCATCGTCGCCGGGCCTTGCCGCATCTCGATCATGGGCAGGCCCTCGCCGTGCAGCTCAGTTGCCGCCACCTGAAATTTCCACGGGTCATAGGCGATCTGTTCGACATTGTGCCGCGCACAGATTTCGCGGATCAGGTCTTGCACGTCCTGTTGCGGGATCACCGGCCCGGCGCTGGCCGTCAAATGGCCCTCATCAATCCACCGCCGATAGGGCCGCCCTTCGTTCTTCTCGCGCTCCTGCAAGCCCTCTCCGGCGACTATAAACCACGGCTTGATTGCGATCTGCCCATCATCAAGACGCCACGCGGCCACCACGGCGGCGAGGTCGCCCGACTGCGCATAGTCAACACCCAGGTAACACGGCAGCGCCTCAAGGTCGGTTTCGTCATCCTCGAACTGCCGGGAGTCGTATGTATCGAAGTTGAACAGCGGATCGCGGCTGTTCCCATGCCAAATGTTCAGATTGTATTGCTGGAACTCGTAGCGCTTGGCGTGGTTGTCCACCGCCTCTTTCGCATCTGTGCGCAGCTTCTTCAGATCATGAAAGCCCAGCGACAGGCCCGGATTGACCTTGTGCCAAAGCGCTTCGTCCTGCCAGTCGTCGCCTTTCTCAGGTTCAAAGATGATCGGCAGGAATGAAGGATTGTCGATCTCGCCCAGAGCAATCTTGCGCGCATAGTTGTAGCGCTCTGCGGCCAGACCTTCCCGGCCCCGCCCCGCCGTAGTGGCAATGACAGTCAGGCCGCCGGGGCGCTTCGCCATGCCGGATTGCAGGGCTTCCCAAAGCTCACGGCCAGCGCTGCGCCAAGCGTGGATTTCATCGACCAATACGAATGTCGGCGTGGTGCCGTGCATCGCTTTGCCGTCGCTAGACGCGGCCTCCAAGGTTGAGCCATCGCGCAAAGACTTGATGGTTTTGGGTGCGTTCGTCGGATCATAGATCTTCGTCGCCCGGATAAGGTGCCGATCTTCGCGCACGATATTGGCGGCCTCACGAAACCCGATAGAGGATTGCTTGCGATCGGCAGCGGCAAAGATGATCTGGCCGCCGGGCAGCTTCTGCGGCCCCAACAGGTGCAGGATGGAAAGGGCGGCGGCGAGGCTGGTCTTCCGATTGCCGCGCGGGATCATCAGGAACACCTCGCGCACCATCCGTTCGCCGTCTTCATCGACAGGCCCATAGATGCGCCGAACAATCCGCTCTTGCCACTCGGCAAGCTGCAACGCGCGCTTGGACGCAGTGCTGGCCGGGTGCTTGAGCGCGCGCAGGAACTGCACAGCCCGTTCACCGTGCCCCATCGGGTCGAGGATCGGGCTGCCATCGAACAGCCAATGCGGATATGTGCTGGCGGCGCTCATGCTCAGATATTCAGCGGGTTCACTTCGTCGTCATCGTCCGGCACCCCTGCCCCGATCCGGGCGCGGCTTGTCGGGGTCAGGCCGTATTCGGCGGCGAGCTGGCGCGCGGTCTGCATGTAGCGGATTTGAAGCCCGCCAAGTTTCAGATCGGGCAGCCCTCCGGCGCTCATGGTGTCGGCAATGGTGCGCGCAGCGCCAACCGCCGCGCAATAGTTTTCCACCCCGGCCAAGTCGGCTTTGGTGATGATGCGCCGGGCAACAAGCTGCGGCATAATCCGCTTCCACTCCACCTTGGCGTGGGGTGACAGGTGCTTGGGCACCGGCGGCGCTTTAGTCAGGGCGTCGTTGTCGGGGGTAAGGGCAGGCTTCACGCCGCGCGAATGCACACTCATGCCGCCACCCTCGAACACCGCAGTTCAAGGCCGCGCTTGCGGCCCTGCTCCGCGATTTCGTCAATATCGTGGGCCACGCCGTCGAACGTAACGCGGTCGGCGGTGGTGATCCCGGCCAGATACCGGATGCGGAACACCGCGCCACCTGCATCGGCCTCGCCGAACCCGGTCAGGAATTCATCAGCGCTACGCTGCACCAGCTCGGCCCGGACGGTCGCCACGGGTGCCCATGCTTTCGAAACCGCACCGGACGCGGCCACGGTTTCGGCCTCGCGCGTGATGGTGATCTGCCGATCAAGTTTGCCTGCCCGGATCATGGTCACACCCTCCACCGGATCACGCCTTCGACGGTGCCGACACCGTGGCAGTAGGCCCGTTCCGGGTCAGGGTCGCGCATGTAGGCGAAGCTCGGGCGCTCATAGGCATCAATCCCCACTGTGGGGCTGGCCGGTGCATCCCACAGCGCGACAGACGCCGCCGCGCCGATCTGCCGGGCCATATCCGCGCCGTCTTCCAGTGCCCAGATGTGCAGGTCGATGAAAACGCGCGTCAGATACTGGCCGCCACTTGCCCGGCCCAGATTGATCATCTGAGGGTTCGCCATGATGATCGTGGGCAGCTTGTCGGGGCGTGTCGAACCGGCCCGGACGTGTTCGGCATGGACAAGGGCGCTCACCTCGGGGTGGCCGATCAGCGCGGCCCGGATAGCGGTCTGAAATTCAATGCTGGGGTCGATCATGCGTCACCCTCCGCCGCCTTCTTGATCGCTTGACCGATTGCGCGGCTGATCCGGCGCTTTGCCTTCGGCATCGCCAGCCGGGCACCGGGGCGCATGAACGGCTGGGCCTCCTGCTTCACGGTGCCGAACTCCTGAAGGTGGCCGTGGCGCACCTTCTCGTTCCCGGCAGTTACCAGCGCCTGATTACTGCCAGCGGTGCGCTTGCCGCCGCCCTCGGCATAGGCCGGGGTGGTCTGGCCGGGCGCGGTCACGGTGATAGAGGATTTCAGGTCGCCTTCGTCCACCGGCACCAGCGCGCGCATGGTCGCTGCCACTTCCTCGGCACCCTTGATCAAGGCGGGCTGCACATCGCGCACCACGGCCTCCGGGATAGCTTTCAGGCGCTCGCCCAGGATGCGCGATTGCTCTGCAAGGGATTTACTGCGCGGCATGGCCGGTCACTGCCTCCCTGTAGGGTGCCAGCAGCTCATAGACACCGAACGGCACCGGGCGCAGGGTCACGTCGCTGGCGCTCTCGCGTTGCTCATACCAGTAGGCGGCGAGCTGCAACGCGGCCTCGGTCAGCACCGCATCACCGGCGGCGAAGGCGGTGCCGGTGTGGTGGCCGATCCAGATTTCTGCGGCGTCCAGCTTGTGCGCAAGCAGGTCGTCATCAAGATCATGGTCAAGATTGAGCTGCGATTTCAGCAGGCTAAGGGACGTTGTTGCGGTCATGCTTCAACCTTCTCATTCGGTGAAAAACTTATTTTCGGTCTGTCTTGTGCGGACCTCCCCCCGCCGGTCCCCTCATCGCGCTCAAAATCGAAGACCACCCCCGAGAGGGAGTGGTCATCGAAGCCAGCGCGTTTCCAGCCGCCCATGTGTTCAAGAATGCGTGTCACTACTTCCCCCGTTTTCGAGCTGCACTTCGCAAGTCACTGAGCGCGCGCCACTGGTTCTGCCCCGGAAACTTAGCCTGCCAATACAACCACCCATTCAGACTGGGTGTCGTGCCATCCTTGGTCACAGCAACCGCAGCAGCAGCCGAAGACAGTGAAGAGAATTTCTTCCCCTCCACGACCAGGTAGCCATCAAGAAACTGACCTTCGTAGACTTGACTGCCACGCAGGTATTCCATTCGTGCCAGCGAACCATGCGGGATAGAGACACCGTCTTGAATGAAGGGCCTTCCTTCACTCACAGCGTCAGCTTCAACAGGAGCGACGGCTTCCGGCAGATCAAGCAGTCGACGCAAGGCGGCGTATTCAGGTTCGTCAAAACTGCGCCGCTCAGCCTCGATGAGCTTGTGAATATCAAAGTCGATTTCGATTGTTTTGGTTTGCATGGCGATTCTCCTTCTACTCCAATAAATCTATCATAGTAGTTGTAGTAGTAAAAGGAGTTTCAGAAGGGGCGCGCTCCTGCCTCTGCTTGTGGCGATTGTGACAAGGCGCGCACAGCGGTTGCCAGTTGGTGCGATCCCAGAACAGGCGCTCATCGCCACGGTGGGCTTTGATGTGGTCCACAACGGTCGCAGATGCGCCGCACATCCGGCAGGTGGGATAGAGCTTGAGGAAGGCGTCACGGGCAGCGCGCCAAGCACGGTTGTAGCCGCGCCGGGCAGCGCTCGGGCGGTTCGCATCGTGGCGCTTGTTACGCGCACGGGTGCGCTTGATCTGACAAGCGCAACGCTCACCGTGGGGCACGATCTGGCCACACTGGCAATAGTGCGGGGGCTTACTCATATCGCCATCCCCTCGCGCATCTCAGACAGGTCTTTCAGGGCGCGCAGCCCTGCCCGGTCGAAGTCAGGATCAAGGCCCAGGTCGGCGTTATGCCTGCGCTGTTCCTTGGTCGGGCCGGTGTCGGCGTCCTCTGCATCGCCGTGAATGGCCTTGAGCTTGGCGACATGGGCGGTGAAGGCGTCGGTGATCTCCTGCGGCGTGGCGTTCCAAGCGCTTTCCGGGGTCCAGCCCAGCCACCCGGTTGCGAAGCCGTAAAGCTCCTTGAACAGCTCGCCCCACGGCGTCGGTGCGGCGGTGCTGGGCTGCTTGGTGGTGGTCTCCGGTGCCTCGGGGAAGAACGCTGCCACCAGCTCGACACACGGCCCCTGCGCGGCCTTCTGGAAGTCCTTGAGGGGGTGCGCAGCGACGTAAGCGAACAGCGGTTCACTGGCCTCCATACCGGTGCTTTCCTTGACAACGTGCCAGATGGTGAGCGTGTCAAATTCTTCGATCTTGCGCAGCAGCTCGGGGAAACCGCCGTGCAGCTGCTCAAGGCGAAGGGCAGCCCGCAAAGACGGGCGCAGGAACACGGCGTTGCCGCCGTATTCCAGTGAGATTGCGTCATATGCGAGCTGCGGCTTCATGGTTACGCGGCGGCCAGCGACAGCTTGGCGAGGGCTTCACCCATCACCACACGGCCACCCACGCGGCGACGGGCCACGAACTTGACCATGCCGTTGGCTGCGCCAGTCAGCTCATCGCGGATGATCTCGAAGCCGACACGATCCGCCACGGCGTAGCCGGTGGCGAAGTCGCCGAAGATGATCGGCGTTGCCCCGGCGGTCGGGTCGGGCATATCCACGGCTTCATAGACCGGGCGGCCCAGCAACATGGCCGGCTGGCCGGCGGCAAGGCCCGACTGCCACAGATACTGCCCGTCAGCATCCTTGAGCTTGCGGACAACGGCCATCGTCTTGCGGTTCATCATCCACACGCCAGTGGCCGCGTAGGCGGTCTTGAGCGAATAGAAGTGGTCGATCAGTGCATCGGCGTCGATTGCGGCGATTTCGTTATTGGCAACCTCGGTCGAAGACAGAACGCCCTCCGGCTGGGTCACGCCGTCGCCGTTGACGAACCACGCGGCTTCCTTCTGGCCGAACCGGCGCGCGATGTGGCCGCCCAGGTATGCCGACAGGTCGATATGGGCATCTTCCAGCAGCACCTTGGTAACAGGCACAATCACGCCCATCTCGAAGGGCTTCACGTCGATCTGTTCGAAGGTCGGTTCATCCTCGGACTTGGCTGCGCCTTCGGCCACGGCAGCGGGATTAACCTCGCTCACCAGCCGGGGAAGCTGCAACAGCGGCCCGTTCATCTGGATGGTCTGCGCCACGCCGCGCACAGGCGAGAACTCGGCCACCTTTTCCAGAATGGTCTTACTCACGGTCTCGGGGGCCAGAATGCCGCCGGTGCCGGTCCCGTAGGACAGCGACTTGACCTCGGTCGGGTCGCCGGTGCGCAGATAGCCGGTGAACGCCTTCACCTCGTCCGCGCCCATGACGGGGTTCGCCGGGCCGGTGATCTGGGGACGGTTGCCCTTGGCTTCCAGCCGGTCCAGCCGGTCCTTGATCTCGTTGAACGCCTTGGTGTCGATCTGCGGCACCTGCGGCGTGTCGTTGGCCGGGGTCGCGGCCTTCTGTTCGGTTTCGATTTCCTCGTTTTCCACTTTGGGGTTCTCCTTGAGGGGCTTGGGGGTCTGGGGTGCATCCGACTTGATGGAAGTGATCTGCGCGCCCGGATGCGCGGGAACGGCGACAACAGAAATTTCGTGCAGCTCTGCGGCGGTGATGGTGCGGCCCTTGGCGTGGCGCTGCGCCTTCTTGGTGACGAAGCCGATGGACAGGCCGGACACGGCCTTGGTGCGGATCATGGCGCGCACCTCGCGCGCCCGCTCCACGTCATCCACCAGCAAGCGGCCTTTGACGGTCAGGCCCTCGGGGGTCTCCGCGATCTCATCCCAAACGCCGATCACCTGCCCCTGATCGTGGGCAAAAAGCATCGGCAGGGTGCCGGGCGCGGTCAGTGCGCCCTTTTCGATCACGTCGCCCACCCGGTCGGGGCTGCCGAACGGCCACGCAATGCCGGTGATCTCTCCGGCGTCGGTGACGGCAAGCGCCGCCTTAATCTCAATACGGTCGGTCATGGTCAGGGTCCGTGCTCTTGGTTCAAAGGTTCGTTCGCAACAGTTGCGGGGTCAGGGGTGGCAACGGGTTCGTCGGTGACTGTTTCCAGCCCATCGGCATCAATGCCGCCAGAAATCAGCAGCCCGCCGGTGATCACCTCGCCGTAGACAATCGGGATTGCATGACCCTGCCCGTAAGCTGAGACAGGGCCGGTCATGGTGAAGCTCTTTTCTTCGTCGGCGCTCTCAGTTTCGGGGGCGAGCATCGAAGAAACGCCGGTCAGGGCCATCGCAACGCCCATCTGGCCGATAGCGTTGCCCCACGTGGTGCCAGCCCCGGCGATGATCGGGTTAGCGAGGAAGGGTGCGGCACCACCTGCGGTGATAGCGATCAGGGTAACGCCAAGAATGGCCTTGATAGTGCCGTTGCCGCTCTTCGCACCCACCAGCTCAGGCATAATGTGCAGATCGGCAGCACCAAGCCGCATGGACGCAACCGCGTCCTCATCCAGCGCCATGCCGGTTTCAGGATCGCCGCGCAGGACCACCCAAGAACCTTGGCGCAGATCACCCATGATCGCCGGGACGTTGGCGGCAAGCGCAGTCAGCGCCTCGGCAGCCGTCAGCACGTCCAGCTCAAACACCTCGCCATGTTTGGCAAGGCTGCCGTGGAGATGCACCTTGCGCAGCATCAGGCGGCCTCGTCTTCGGCAGCACCACCCCAACGCGCGTCCAGCACGTCCAGCGCCAACGGATACAGCTCATCAATCGGGCGGTTCCGGGCGTAGGTGTCGGTGAGCTGCGCGGCCCTCTCCGGGGTAGTGCCGCCACCGATCAGGCCAAGGCGGATAACCTCGATCAGATCGGCGAGCTTGAACTGCATGTTGACGGCGCGCAGGTAGAGCGCCCCAAACCCCAGATCGGCAAGGCGCTCAAGCTCGGCGATCATGTCATCGGTCAGGGCGAAGGTATATTCGCCGTCACCGAAAAAGGCGGTGTGGGTCAGGTTCATGCGGCCTTGTCCTTGGTGCGGTTGTCGGGGGTTGTGATGTGCGGATTGTCCAGCGTGTCACCGCCCGGCAGGGGCGGAAGGTTCAGACCGGCCCGGACCTCATTCGCGGTCACCGCGCCCATGCTGCGATACTGGCCGTATGCGGTCGCACGGGCTACCGTGTCGGTAGTCAGCAGATCGTCGGTGACGGCCTCAAAGTAGGCGTTAGCGCGTTCCTCGGGGGTCAGAAGGCACCGGGCATAGGCCCCTGCCCAATCGGTCAGCCACGGCTTGAGCGTGATCTGTAGGAATTGCCGGGCCATTTCCTCGGTGTTCGACCATGTGCCGCGCGACAGCTCAAAGAGCATGGTGGGCGGCACCCGGAACACGCGCGCAATTTCACGGATTTGCTCAAGGCGGTTCTCTGCGAACTCGGCATCGGCGAGGGTCATCGCCATGGGGACGAATTTCGCGCCTTCATCGGCAATTGCGGGGTTGCCGGTGTTCTGCCCGGAATGGGTTGCTTTCCAGTCTTTCAGGAGATTGAGTTTGGCCGTGGCGTCCAGCTTGTTCGGGTGCTCAATCACCCCTGAAAGCCGGGTGCCGTTCTTGAGCGAGCTACTGATATGCTGCTCGAACGTAAGGGCCAGCGCGATAGCCTCTCGCCCCAGTGTGATCGGGGAGACGCCACCGATTGCCTCGACGCGCAACACGTCACGATAGGAAAGCCGAACCTGCCCGGTGTCGGTCGAGACCATGTAATAGGGTTCGCCGTCGTTTTCCTCGAAGCGCTGCACCTTGCCCGGTTTCAGCCGATGCAGTTCATAGGGAGTGTCGTCGGCAAGGCGAACCACCTGAGCATAACCTTCCCCATGCAAAAGGGCATCAAGGGTCAGTTGTTCGCGCAATTCTGCCGCTGTGGTCCAAGGGTTCGCCTCTTCATGCACCAGTCGATAGGCAGGGTGGTCAATCCAGGCGGATTTGTCCGCGCGGCCATAGAGCTTGAACGGCAGCGCGCCGATGGTTTCGGAGATAAGCCCGACCGCACAGGCCACAGCAGGAACGCGCATGGCGGTGCTGGGGCCGATGGATACGCCGGAAGTGGTCGGCAGCACCCCGAACAGGCTCAGGGCGTCGGGGTCGGTCAGGGTGAGCGCCTTCTGTTCGGTGCCGAACCCAAGCGCGTTCTTGATCTTCTGTAAGGCCATGTGTTCCGCCGCGAAATTGTCAGTGTGGCAAATTTACCACACTACGATTCGCGACGGAAGGGAAAAGTTACATTTGCAACTATGTGTCTATCTGGGCTTGAGGTGATCCAAGCTCAGGCCGGGGTAAGAAATGGCGTTGATCAGCTCCGCGCGCTTCTCAAGCATCCCCTGCGGCATCATCCCGTAGCGCCCGGTCATGGAGGTGTCGCCGTGCCCCATGAGGAACTTGAATTCGTGGTCAAGATACCCGGCGCGGCGCAGAGCATCGGCGGCACCATGCCGGAATGAGTATTGGCTGTAGCCGCGCCCATCCTTGATCCCGAGACTAGTCAAGTAACGCGAGAACATGCGCGAGAAATCCGCCATCATCTGCCCACGGGCGTTGCGCTCCGCCTTCGGGAACAGCCGGTCGTGACCAGCCTTCACCATGCGCGCATGGTAGTCGATAAACCCAAGCGCTATCAGTTGATCATGCACCGGCAGGATGCGCTTTGAATTCTCATTCTTGACGCTCTTGCCGTCGCCGCCATCGTCGGTGATGTGCATGATCCAGTGGCCGTGTTCTTGCCGCACGTCCGAAACCGTAAGCTGTCCGATCTCTCCGGGCCGGGCACCCGAGAACAACATGATCAACGGCACCCAATATCGGTGATCTCGGATCAGCACGTTGCCCGGCTTCTTGATGAAACGCGGTTGCTCGTCGCTCTGGCACCCGGTGAACAGCGGCGACTTGAACAAGGTGTTCATCTGCTCAGCCGTGAACGTGAGCGTCTTCGAGTGCTTCTCCTTGTTGAGCGCCATACCGTCCACCGGGTTCTGATCAAGATACCCATGACTGACCAACCACCGGCAGAACGCGCCCAAGCTGGACAGGTGGCGATTGACGGTGCGCGCGGTGATCGTGGGCTTGCCGATCTGCTCATTGTGCTTGACGGCCTGTTCAATCGACATACCCCGGAAGGCTTTGGTTTCGGCTGCCTTCACCGGGAACTTCAACAGCAACGCCTTCCACTCGCGCACGGCCTTCTTGTCGATCTCCGCAACCGGGAACGTGCTGCCGACATTCTGAACGAACAAGCCAATGTCGCGCCGGGCCTGTGCCAGCGTGTCAGGCTTCACTTGGTTCGGGTTCTCTGCGGCGTATAGGTCGAACACCTCCAAGACCGACTGCCCCGGCTCCGCAACGGCCCTGCGCACGCCACTGGCGGGCTTCACGATAGGGTCTAGGGGTTGCCCTGCGTAGTTGCCTTCATCGCGCTCTAGGGTGCGCCTCAGCGCCTCCACCTCTGCGCGCATCATCTGTCGGGCCAGAGCGTCCCGGTCAGGCGATCCCGGCTCTATGATCAGCTTGTTCCGGACAAGGAACTCGTCAACCTCGTGGTCGATCAAGGCAGTGTTCCCGGTGCTCAAGTGCTTGCGCAGCTCTGACAGCTTCGCGCGCCGCGCTTTCGCGTCGATACTCTCGGCCCCCTTGAGCTGATCTTGCAGAACTTGAATGTCCAAGGCGGCGTCAAGCATCGCCAGCGGGTCGGCAGTGTCGATGTTCTCGCACTGCACCCTATCCACCGCATGCGTGGTGGCGGCGGCAATGTCGGCGTCGGTCGGCAGGTTCCCGCGGCGATCCTCATCACGTTCAAGGCTCTCGGTGTAGTGCTGCCAGACAGCGGCGGCTTTGTCGTCGTCGGTCAGAACGCGCCGGGCGCGCAGCTCATCGAACTCGCGCCGCCATTGTTCGATCACCGGCCAAAGCAGCCGCTTCGCGGTGGCCTTATCCTTGGTCTTGAGCGACTTCTTGAGGGTCGTCGTGCCGACGACCTCAACAAGATCAGTCGGCACGTCAAGACGGGCGTAATAGGTCGATTTTCGAAGCGAAAGGTATGTATGTCCGCACATCTCCGCACCACCATTCCGGAACACTATTCCGGAACACTTGTATGACTAGAAGTATCGTGATAGCAATAGCTTACGAGAAATCAGGGGCTTAGAAAAAGTTGGATTTTGCTCCTACCACCCCAGCCAAGGCTTTCTGAACATTGCAGTGATGAACTTGCCGCCCTCCTAAGGGCTGGAAATGCCCCCGTTTATGCCCCCGCCTCACTGCCAGCATGTAGGGCCAGCCTATCCCGGTGCATTGTGCCCCCCCTAGGCTCACTCCCCTACCTGGAGGATCCTTCCTAAGGGACGAGGCTCCTATAAAGGGTTACTGTTCTCGACATCGCCGCGCATCTATTCGCCGGGGCCATCAAGTCCGTTCTGAAGACCACGACCGGCCTGTACCCCGGGAAACTACCCGTGATGGATGCCGGAAGCGATCCCTATGCGCTACATCCAGAAGCTTCCTCAATCAGCCATTGGCAGTAAGACGCCCTTGCAGACGATGAAGGACTGGACTGGAATAAAATCAAGCCAAACCGGCTCAAGAAACAGTCATACCAACTTCCGGGGTGAGACAGCTAGTTTCAACCTTAGGCCCATCCCCGGTTATTGGCTGTTTTCCAGCATCTTCAGCGCATCCGTCCCTGCCAACTTCTCGTTCCCAGCCCCGAAGTCGTAAGCAGACTCTCCCATCTCAGTCCGAGCCCCAGCATCCGCTCCTGCCTCAAGCAAGACCATGATCTTGTCCTCGGTTCCAAACTTGGCGGCACCATGGATCGGCGTCCAATCATTGGCTGTTTGAGCATTCACATCAGCCCCAGCATCCAGCAGTAATCTGATATTCTCCACCGATCCTGTAGCCGCCACGAAATGCAGTGGTGTCCGATCCAGTTGGTCTTTGGCGTTCACGTCCGCCCCTGCCTCAAGTAAGGCTTTGATCACTTTCGGCTGCGCTCCGGCAACCCAGTGCAAAGCAGTTTTCCCGATGCCGTCTCGCGCGTTCACATCAGCGCCTTGGTCGAGCAGTTGCTGAACGTCGGCTGAGGTCGCTGTCGTGTAGAAACCCGCGTCGCAGAGTTCCGCGCAATCGCCATCTGCCAAGACCGGACTTGCTGCGAAGATCAACGCAGATACGATGGCAAAAACATCTCTTCTCATGACTACCCTCCTCTCACTGTCGCCAATCTTAGCACGGAAAGGCGAAATATCCTTCGGCATAAATACATATCTAACAGTAGCTTGGTAAGCAGGTGGATCTGGATCATGGCCATTTTCGGACTTTCCGGAGCGCGGGAACGACGCAGCCACACTACATCGCCTGCCACGCGCGGCACCGGTCGCATCGATCATATCGCAGCACATCTGTCAGAGGCCGTTCTGCCGATATCCGTTCTTCATCAGACAGTTATTGTCGCGGCGGGGGTCTACGTGGTGCAGGATAAAAGGGCAGCTCAAAGGCTGCCCTTCGAGGTGGCCTTGAGCAATGGTCAGGCCAACAGGTCGTATTCCACGCCGCCTAGCAGCAGGTTGATCTCGGACTGCGCCGCTCCGTCCACCAGAGCCCAGAGAATTTGGCCCGACGCCCGATAGATGACAAAAGCCTCTTGGGTACCGGCCACGCCTGCCCCCGCAGTTTCGGTGAAGTTCACCTGAAACTGATCTCGCGTCGCGATGCCCCCGAACTGCAAGAGGTCGCCATCCGCCGCGTTATAGTCCTGAATCCAGTCCGAGCCGTGATCGTAAACGCCCAGATGGTAAAACCGGTCCGCGCCGGCGCCGCCATTGACCCGGTCATAGCCGAAACCACCATTGATGAAATCATCGCCGTCACCGCCAAAGATCAGGTCCGACCAGGCCTGCCCGGTCAGCGCATCATCTCCTGCCGCCCCGATCACCGTATCGACGCCGAAACCGCCGATAATCGTGTCATTGCCATCGTCGCCGCGCAGTTCGTCATTGCCATAGCCGCCGTCGATGCTGTCGTTGCCGTCGCCGCCATAAATGACGTCGCGCAGGTCGTTTTCGCTGTCACCACCGATCAAGGTATCGTCACCCTCCCCCCCGATCAGAGTGTCCAGCGCGTCGCCCCCAAGAAGACTGTCATCGCCCGCCTCACCGCGCAGAAGATCGTTACCGCCAGCGCCACTAAGCGTATCATTGCCCGCAGACCCCGTCAGCGTATCCGCGCCTTCGGTGCCGGTCTGGTTCGTTCCTGCAAGAGCCAACAGTTCGTCCATTGTCATCGTCCGGTCGGTGAAGACGAACTGGTCGACGTATTCGAACGTGTCGACCCCATCGGCCGAGATGATCGTTGTACTGCCCTGAAGGTCGTCATGCTGTACCGTGATCGCAGCCGAGCTGGCAGCAACCTGTGCGGTAACACCATCAGCCTGCCAATAGCCGATGATCGAGTCGTTGCCCGCCCCACCTACAAAGGTGTCCGCACCGCCGCTGCCGATCAGCGTATCGTCTCCAGCGCCGCCCTCGATCAGGTCAGCCTGCGCGTTGCCTACAAGGCTGTCATCGCCGCTCCCCCCCTGAAGCCACTGGCCCACCGAACTGAAGATCGAATAGGTCGAAACCGCAGCATTGGAGAACTCAACGCTGTCGATATCGATCAGACGGTCGGTGCCCTCGGACGAACGGATCATGATCGCATCGCCCTCTTGCCAGACCAGCGCTTCGGTGGTCGCAACGCCCATCACCACAGTGTCCGCGCTCGAAACGCTACCCGCGTCGCCACCATCAAGCGTGTCATCGCCAGCGCCGCCTTGCAGTTCGTCACGGCCCGCGCCGCCATTCAGTGAATCCGCCCCGGCCCCGCCAATCAATGTGTCGTCGCCCGCACCAGACAGGATCGTTTCGCCGCCATCCCCGGCTACGTGCCGCCAGTCGAGTTGTTCATAGGCCTGTGCATAGGTGAACGTTTGGTCGTCGGTCAGGCTGACCATAAAACGGACCTGTTCGACATCATTCAACTGGTCGGTGCCGTCGGCGGTGGTGATCGTCAGGTTACCGTCGGTCCCGGAAAACACCGCTTCGCTTCCGTTTACCCGATAAACAGCAGTGTCTGTACCGCCCCCCCCGTTCATCGTGTCGGCGCCGGCGCCGCCCTCTAGATAATCGTCGCCGCTCCCCGCTGAGAGCACATCATCGCCCGCACCGCTGGCGATCCATTCCGCGCCATTGCCAGTGCTCAGGGTGTCGTTGCCGTCTGTGCCTTCAGTAACAGGCAGCAGCAGTTGACGCTGTAAATTGCCCTGACCGCTCCAGACCACGGCCAGAGCGCCATTATCCAGAAGGGCTATTTCGGGTTCCCATTCGTGACCTGCGGGGTTAGCGGAGAGGCTGAATACTTCTCCGCTGGGGGTGCCATCGTCGTTAAACGACCGGGCCATCACATCCGCAGAGCCGTCAGAGGACAAGTCGTCATCGCTGAGCGCCAGTATGAATCCACCGCCGGGCAGCGCCACGATCGACATCCCTCCAGACATCAGCGCAGCATCGAAAGGTTGAAAAACCGCCGTTTGCGGCGTGCCGTCGGCGTTGTAGATCCGCGCCAACGTAACGGAGTCGGAAGCATTGACGTCCTGCCAGACCACGACGAAGCGACCATTCGACAAGGCCCCAACATGGGGCGTCCATTGAGAATCCGATCCTGCTTCATAGATCATGCTGGCGAGACTGCGTTCGGACCCGTCCGCGTTGAAGACCTGAACAAAGGCCCCGGAATCGGAACGGCCATCATAATCGGCTAGACTAAAATGCCTTCCGTTCCAGGCGATGACAAAGCCGCCATCGGCCAACCCCGTCACCGTTGGTTCGGTATGGGTTACCGAATGTTCGGGGTCGGTTTGCGGCACCTCGTCCTGAATCAGGATTTCACCGCCGACTGCGTTGCCATCCGCCGTATAAACCTGTGCGCGCACCTCGCGCCCAGAGGGAAGATCGCTGATCCAGGTAATCGCAAACCCGCCCCCGGTCAACGCGCCGATATCGGGTGTCGCCTGGGCGTCAAGGATCGTGGTATTCACCCTGAAAGCCGCGGTCACGGGGGTTCCGGCAGCATCGAAAACCTGCGCTTGGATGTCCATTTCAGAACTGCCGCTCGCATCCTCGGCCCAAACAACAACATAGTCACCGCCCGGCAACGCCACCACGCGCGACGACATGATAGAGGTTGAAACTGAGCGTATTTCGTTCACGGACGACCGTTCAGTCCCGTCATCGTTGAAAACCTGCGACCGAACCCGATACAGACCATCCGAATAGTAACCATCATCGACCCAAGCGACGACATAGCCACCACCGGGCAAGGCGCTAATATCACCTTCCCGAGTGTCGCCATATGTTGTGGCGGACGCAATCGGCGTGTCGGCTAGAATGGGGAGATAGGTAGTCATAAGGGCACCTCTGTGAATTTTCTAAAATTTTATTTCTTTGTCGCTGACGGGTCTTTGATCCACATCACCCCATAACCGGGACCACCGAGGTAAACCCGGAACTGGGCGTGTAACGAATTTGCTTAAGTCATCCACTTATGTTACAAAATAGTAAGCGATACATTTTTAACGTAACATTTAACTTGCCTCGAATCGACGCGCAAGGTATCCCGACTACACGGTCGGCTTTGCTGAGCAAGCAGGCAGACGGAAATTAATTCTCCCGCTTCAGCTGCGGGTGTCGAAAACAGAACAGCGCAGACACTGCGCATCACGGTATTCGGGCCGCGGATCTATTCCACGGCCATAACTTAGAAACGGGAGGTCCTGAGATGTATGCACAGATGATTCAATCGACCGGTGAAGGGGTGAAATCTCGGGATGAAATGAGCCCCGAAGAGGCCGCCTTTCAGAGCAAGGTCGACGCAGATATCAAGATCGAACCGCGCGACTGGATGCCCGAGGGTTATCGCAAGACGTTGATCCGCCAGATCGGCCAGCATGCGCATTCCGAAATCGTTGGCCAACTGCCCGAGGGCAACTGGATCACCCGTGCGCCCACGCTGGAACGCAAAATGATCCTGCTGGCCAAAGTACAGGATGAAGCAGGCCACGGCCTGTATCTCTATTCGGCCGCCGAAACGCTGGGCATCACCCGGGATGAACTGACCGAATCCCTGCTGACCGGCAAGATGAAGTACAGCTCGATCTTTAATTACCCGACGCTGAACTGGGCCGATATTGGCGCGGTCGGCTGGCTGGTCGATGGGGCCGCAATCATGAATCAGGTGCCGCTGCAGCGGACCTCATATGGCCCCTATAGCCGCGCGATGATCCGCATCTGCAAGGAAGAAAGCTTCCACCAGCGGCAGGGTTACGACATCATGATGAAGATGGCGCAGGGCACGCCGGAACAGAAGAAAATGGCGCAGGATGCGCTCAATCGTTACTGGTACCCCTCGTTGATGATGTTTGGGCCTTCGGATGCCGAAAGCGTCCATTCTGCCCAGTCGATGGCGTGGAAGATCAAGATCAACAGCAATGACGAACTGCGGCAGAAATTCGTCGACCAGACCGTGCCGCAGGCCAAATATCTGGGCCTGACCGTTCCCGATGAGAACCTCAAATGGAACGAGGAAAAAGGCGGTCACGATTTCAGCGAACCGGACTGGAGCGAATTTTTCGACGTGCTCAAGGGCAATGGCCCCTGCAACACCGACCGGTTGAACGCCCGGATCAAGGCCTGGGACGACGGTCAATGGGTTCGCGACGGGCTGTTGGCCCATGCCGAAAAGAAGGCCGCGCGCAAAGTCGCTGCGGAATAAGGGTAGGAGACAATCAGATGAAACATGAATGGCCCCTTTGGGAAATCTTCATCCGTGGCCAGCACGGAATGAGCCACCGCCACGTCGGTAGCCTGCACGCGCCGGACGCCGAAATGGCAGTCAAGAACGCCCGCGACGTTTATACCCGCCGCAACGAAGGCGTATCGATCTGGGTGGTCGAAGCGCGTCACATCACCGCCACTGCACCGGGCGACAAGGGTCCGATGTTCGAACCGTCCGAAAGCAAGGTTTACCGCCACCCGACCTTTTTCGACATTCCCGACGAAGTGGGGCACATGTGATGGCGGATCTGGATAAGGATATGCTGGGCCAATTCCTGTTGCGGATGGGCGACAACACGCTGATCCTCGGGCACCGGGTGTCGGAATGGTGCGGCCATTCCCCGGTTCTGGAAGAAGATATTGCGCTGGCCAATACCGCGCTTGATCTGCTGGGCCAAACCCAGTTGTGGCTGGGCTATGCCGCCGAGGTTCAGGGCGAAGGTAAAACTGCCGATGACGTGGCCTTCCTGCGCGATGCCTGGGATTTCCGCAACCTGCTGCTGGTCGAACTGCCCAACGGGGATTTCGGTCGAACCATGATGCGGCAATTCCTGTTCGACGCCTTCCATTCGGTTCTGTTGGGTCGGCTTATGCATTCAACCGACGAATCCGTGCGCGAGATTGCCGAGAAAGCCAGCAAGGAAGTCGCCTATCACGTCGAACGTTCTGCCGATACGGTGGTTGGGTTGGGCGATGGTACTGAGGAAAGCCATGCAAGAATGCAGGCAGCGCTGGAATACCTATGGCCCTATGTAGGTGAAATGTTCGCCAGCGACGACACCGACCGCGCCATCGCCGCCGCAGGCGTGGCCCCCGACCCGGCAAACCTGCGCGACGATTACGACGCGCTGGTAAGCAGGGTGATGGCCGAGGCGACTTTGACCATCCCCGACATCGACTTCGCCCATAAGGGCGGGCGTAGCGGCGCGATGCATACCGAACATCTGGGCCATATCCTGTGCCAGATGCAATGGCTGCAACGCGTTTATCCCGGGGCAAGCTGGTAAGGGGATCGGGGGTGTTTCCGACCCGGAAAACACTGCGGATTTTGAAACGGAACTCCGCCCCCACCTAGCCAAGTGATGGTATGAACCAATGACACATCCAAGCACCGAACAGGTCTGGGACTGGTTGAATCAGGTGCCCGATCCCGAGATTCCTGTGATCTCGCTCACAGATCTGGGCATTATCCGTGATGTCGCCTGGGAGGGCGACACCTGCGTGGTGACCGTCACCCCTACCTATTCCGGCTGTCCTGCCACCAGCATCATCAACCTCGATATCGAAACCGCCTTGCGCGGCCAAGGCATCGACAAGATCGAGATGCGCCGACAGCTCAGCCCGGCCTGGACCACCGACTGGATGTCGGATGCAGGCCGCAGGAAACTCGAAGACTACGGCATCGCCCCGCCGCAACCGGCAGGCGGCCCCACACGCTGCCCGCATTGCGGCGGCGCTCATCTGGAAAAGCTCAGCCAGTTCGGATCGACCCCATGCAAGGCGCAGTGGCGCTGCATCGACTGTCTTGAGCCTTTCGAATATTTCAAGTGCATCTGAGGAGGAGCACATGGCGCACTTTCACGATCTGGAAGTCACCGACATCCACAAAACCATCCGCGACGCGGTGGTTGTCACGCTGAAACCTGTCAACGGGGCAGCGACCGAATTCGACTTCATTCAAGGCCAATATCTGACCTTCCGCCACGATTTTGATGGCGAAGAACTGCGCCGGTCCTATTCGATCTGCGCTGGCAAGGATGACGGCGTTTTGCAGGTTGGTATCAAACGGGTCGATGGCGGTGCGTTTTCAACCTGGGCCAATTCCGACCTGAAGGTTGGCGACAGATTGCAGGCGATGCCGCCAATGGGCGGGTTTCACACCCCAATCGATGCATCCGCCGAGAAGCACTACCTCGGTTTCGCCGGTGGATCGGGCATCACACCCGTCCTGTCGATCATCAAGACCACTCTGGCGCGCGAACCGCAGTCTAGCTTCACCCTGATCTATGCCAACAAGGCGGTGAATACGATCATGTTCCGCGAGGAACTGGAGGATCTGAAGAACACCTATCTGGGCCGGTTCAACGTGATCCATGTGCTGGAAACCGACGCGCAGGAAATCGACCTGTTCACCGGGCTGGTGACCGAAGAGAAATGCGCCCAGCTGTTCAAAACCGGCTGGATCGATATCGAAAATGTCGACACCGCTTTCATCTGCGGCCCAGAACCGATGATGCTGGGCATTGCCAAGGCTCTGCGCGATCACGGGCTCGACGACAGCCAGATCAAGTTCGAACTTTTCGCCAGCGCCCAGCCCGGCCGCGCCAAGCACCGGGTTAAAAGCAGCGCAGAAACCGGCACCGGCGGGGTGATATCTGCATCCATCACGCTGGATGGGTCAACTCGGACCATCACAGTGGAAAAGGACCAGTCCCTGTTGGATGCGGCGCTGGCAAACAACCTGCCCGCACCTTACGCATGCAAGGCTGGTGTTTGCTCGACCTGCCGCTGCAAAGTCCTGAAAGGGGAAGTGGAGATGTTGACCAATCATGCCCTGGAGGACTACGAAGTAGAAAAAGGGTATGTTCTGTCTTGTCAGTCCTATCCCGTTACGGCCACGCTCGAGGTGGATTACGATCAGTGAGGTCCCGCGCCATGGGAAGTGACATGAGCATCGAAGACTATCTGGCGCAGGGCGGTGTCCTGTCCAGCCCGGACAACGTCCCGCCACGATATCGCGCCGAGCTTTTGATCATCCTGACAAGCTATGTGGATTCCGTGCTGGCCGGTGCTGCCGGGTTCGCGGAGGTGATCAATTTTGCCCCTGGAATACGCGAACGCATAGCGTCCGCCCGGGTGGTTCTTGAGATGAACCAGACCGCTGAAATGATCCTGACGGTGCTGGAAGACTTCGGCACCGATACGGAACGGTATGTTTCCCGCCATCCCTGGGCCAACCGGCTTGCCCGTGGGGCAGATATCGGCGGCAAACGGATGAAGGAAGATGAACGCCTTGCGGTTTATTGTTATCCGTTACGTGGTTGGAACGACGCCGTTTTTCATAACCTGTTGATGGCCCGGGCTGCAGCCTGCCAAATCCGCGATTTGGTTCATATTTCCTATCAACCGGCCGCCGAGGCATTCCGCAATATCCTTCCGATCATCGAAGCGCATATTGACATTGCAGATGCCGGAGGCGCGATCTGCCTGACAGAAGAAGGGCCCGAGGCGGCCCAGGCATCGATCGACTACTGGTGGCCACGCGTTGGTCTGTGCTTTGGTGGCAGAGAGACCGAACGCGAGAAGAAATTGATGAAACTCGGACTGAAACACACCGGAAATCAAGCTCTCCGCCAGCTTTGGGACGAAGACTGCGAACAGGCACTGACCAAGCTTGGCCTGCAACGCCCCGAATAGTCTGCCATAAATGACCTTGTTCTTCAGGCTATCGAAAATGTGCCCATGACTGCGCCGTTTTTTCAGCAAAACCTCGACCGCCTGCAACGTTGTGGACCGTTGAAAGTCTGGTCGGTGGTTGTCACTATATTGGGCGATTTCAGCGAAACACGAGATATTCAGATCAGCGGTCGGGTGCTGGGCCTGTTGGTGGGACGCATGGGCATCACCAATCAGGCGCTCAGGGTCGCATTGCACCGGCTGCGCCGTGACGGCTGGATCGAGGCCGAAAGAAAAGGCCGGACTTCGAACTATTTCCTGACGGACCAGGGTTGGTCGATGACCCAAGCGGTGCGCCCGATCATTTATACCGATGAAATTGACCGGTCACAGCCTGTCCACTTGGCCATTGCACCACCACAGATGTCAGTACCTGAGATCGCTGATACCCTGCCAGAAGAGGCCGTAGCCCTGTCGGGGAGAGCTGCAGTCGTTGCCGGTCAGCCTGACGATCTTGTACCAGACTGGCTGATCACCGATTTCGCGTCCAGCGATTTACCCGAATGGGTCATCACGGCCCTCTGCCCAGATGATCTGCAGGCCGATTATGCCTTGCTGTCAAAAAGTGTCCGGGCACTGTGCCTGCCACCGCCAAATGATCTATTGGACCGGACGGTATTGCGTCTGCTGGCACTGCATCACTGGCGCCGGTTGCGTCTGCGTCATGGTCCGCTGCCGGACCTTCTGCTGCCGCCGGATTGGGTGGGGGCCGATGCGCGCCAGGCAGTGCTGGCCGTATTGAACGCCCTGCCCCGCCCGTCACTTGCCGATCTGCAAGCGGCCTATGAGCAAGAAAGCAGTGGGTAATTCCCTCAATACAGGTTCGGACACGCACAATTGCGTTGCAAATGAAAAAGGCGCCCGGTTTCCCGGGCGCCTTTCTTGTTCTTATCCGGAACCTTAGCCGATGATGGCGTTCAGCGTGGCGCTCGGACGCATCACTTTGGTCTTCAAATCCATTGAGGGGTGGTAATACCCGCCGATTTCGGCAGCACCGCCCTGCGCAGCGGCCAGTTCGGACAGGATTGCCGTTTCCTTCTCTGCCAGTTCCTTTGCAATCGGGGCGAAATGGGCAGCCAGTTCAGCATCGTCCGTCTGCGCGGCCAAGGCTTCGGCCCAGTAGCGGGCGAACCAGTAATGGCTGTCGCGGTTGTCCGGTTCCCCCACTTTGCGCGACGGCGACCGGTTATCGTCCAGAATACCTTGGGTTGCCGCTTCGGCGGCTGTGCCCAGCACACCAGCCTTAGCGTTGCCCTTGCTGTCGGCAAGGAAGTTCAGCGATTCCGACAGCGCACAGAATTCGCCCATCGAATCCCACCGCAGATGGTTTTCTTCAACCAGCTGCTGCACATGTTTCGGGGCCGACCCGCCAGCGCCGGTTTCAAACATGCCGCCGCCATTCATCAGCTTGACGATCGACAACATCTTGGCCGAAGTGCCCAATTCCAAGATCGGGAACAGGTCGGTCAGGTAATCGCGCAACACGTTGCCTGTGATGGCGATGCTATCCTTGCCGGCGGTGATGGTTTCCAGCGACGCGCGGGTTGCTTCACGCGGGGCCATGATTTGGAACTTGTCGGCAACGCCCGCCGCGTCCAGCGCGGGACGTACGTATTTGATCAGTTCGGCGTCATGGGCGCGATTTTCATCCAACCAGAAAATCGACTCAAATCCGGTCAGCCGCTGACGATCAAGAGCCAGTTGAATCCAGTTTTCGATCGGTGCCTTTTTCGCGGTGCAGGCGCGCCAGATATCACCCGCCTCAACATCCAGAGAATGCAGGACGTCGCCATTGGCCAGAACGACGCGAATGCTGCCATCGGCGGGGGCTTCGAACGTGGTCGGGTGCGATCCGTATTCTTCTGCTTTCTGCGCCATCAGGCCGACGTTTTGCACGGTACCTGCTGTGGCCGGGTTCAGTGCACCATTGGTCTTGAAGAATTCAATCGCTTCGTCATAGACCGTGGCATAGCAATTGTCGGGGATGATGCAGTTGGTGTCTGCCTCGTTGCCGTCCGGACCCCAGCCCTTGCCGCCAGCGCGGATCAGCGCCGGCATCGAGGCGTCGATGATCACGTCCGAAGGCACGTGCAGGTTGGTGATGCCTTTGTCGGAATTCACCATGTACATCGCCGGACGATCAGCGTTCAGCGCATCGATATCGGCCAGGATTTCGGCGGCGTTGTCCATGTCCGCGATGCGATCCAGAACGTCGCCCATGCCGGAATTCGGGTTCACCCCTGCCGCGGCCAGCGCATCACCGTATTTGTCGAAGATCGGGGCCAGCCAAGCCTTGACCGCGTGACCGAAGATGATCGGGTCCGACACCTTCATCATCGTGGCCTTCAGGTGGATTGAGAACAGCACGCCGTCTTTCTTGCTGGCCTCGATTTCATCGGCCAAGAAGACGCTCAGCGCTTTCGCGCTCATGAAAGTGGCGTCGACCACTTCGCCCTCGATCAGCGGCCATTTGTCTTTGAGCACGGTGACCGCGCCGTCCTTGCCCACGAATTCGATCTTCGCGTCGCCCGCCTGATCTGCGGTCAGTGTCGCCGAGACCTCATTGGCATAGAAATCGTTGCCCGGCATCGAAGATACATGGGTCTTGCTGTCGGATGCCCATACGCCCATCCGGTGCGGATTTTTTTGCGCGTAGTTTTTAACAGCTTTGGCAGCCCGGCGGTCAGAATTGCCTTCGCGCAGAACCGGGTTCACAGCCGATCCCTTGATCGCGTCAAAACGGGCGCGGATCGCTTTTTCTTCGTCGGTTTTGGGGTCTTCGGGATAATTCGGAATGTCATAGCCCTGCGATTGCAGTTCAGTGACAGCCGCGACCAGCTGCGGTACCGATGCCGAAATGTTCGGCAGCTTGATCACGTTGGCATCCGGCGTCTTCACCAACTCGCCAAGTTCGGCCAGATCGTCGCTTTGACGCTGGTCGTCGGTCAGGTTTTCCGGGAAGGTCGCAAGCAGACGACCCGCCAGAGAAATATCCTTGGTCCCAACGCTCACCCCGGCAGCCGAGGCAAAGGTACGGATGATCGGCAGGAACGAGGCCGAGGCCAGCTCGGGCGCTTCGTCTACAATGGTATACAAAATGTCGGGGTTCGATTTCTCAGCCATTTTTTCTACCTTTCTATTTTTTTCAGGGTGGTGTGGTTGATGAACTGCAGCGGCACTGCAATCCGGAAAATGCGTGGTGCAATCGGCCATATCGGGCTGACACAGCTTTCAGGCTTTGGATTTCACGCCTGCAATAGAGGACGAGGTCAAAAAGATCAATTCGCCATTGGCGAAATCTTTGCGGACATGATGCCACGGTCGCGTTCAGGCCGAATTCAACCACGACATTCCTTACCCGATTGAACCCTATTCGCCGATTGGGTCTTCCGGTGACACTTCGACCAACACGCTATGCGCCGTAACCTGACTGCCCGGTTCGACATGGATTGCGGACACGGCACCACAGACATCAGAGGGCTGCATATGTTCCATTTTCATCGCTTCCAGCACCACAAGAACATGCCCTTTTGTCACCCGCTGCCCCAATGTGACCGCAACAGCGGACACCGTGCCGTTCATCGACGCAGCGATCTGTCCGGTTCCCGCCGTATTTGTCAGATGAACCGGTAAATGACTGAGATCGGTGAAATCCCAGGACCGGCCCTGTTGATGAAGCCAAACAGTGTTCCCATCCCGGCTCAGATGGACGGTCTGTTGCTGGCCACCGCGCCGGAGACGCACCGCGCCGCCGGTCAAAGTTGAGAGTTGCAACGTGCCGTAGGCGTCGCCCAGCGCGACTTCGCATTGTCCGTTCCGTTCGACAGTGACCCTGGCTTCGAACGTTTTGTCATTCCGACCCAGCCTGACCGGCACCGCATAGCGGTGCGGCAATGCCGTCCCGTCCCCTACGGCCAGAATTGCGGCCACTATCATGGCCACATCCGTTTCATCTGCGGTTTTATCGGGCAGCAATTTGGTTTCGTTCTGCGCTACAAACCCGGTTGTCACAGCCCCTTCAACGAAAACCGGGAGGGTCAGGCAATCGCTCAGAAAGCCCTGATTTGTCCGCACACCGGCTACGATGGTCTGCGTCAGCCCTGCGATCAGCCGCCGCCGTGCGCTTTCCCTGCTCGGACCATGTGCGATCAGCTTGGCGATCATGGAATCATACTGTTCCGGTATCTCGGTTCCGTCAGCCAATGCATGATCGACCCGCAAATCCAGCGCCGGTTGCCAATTCAGCACCCGTCCGCTTTGCGGCAGGAAATCCCGGCCTGGGTCTTCAGCGCAAAGCCGAACCTCGATGGCATGGCCCTCCAGCTTCACATCGGCTTGTGCCAGCGTCAGATCTTCGCCCATTGCGATGCGTAGCTGCCAGTCGACCAGATCAAGCCCGGTCAAGGCTTCGGTCACCGGATGTTCCACCTGCAGCCTTGTGTTCATTTCCATGAAATAGAACTTGCCCTGACCGTCCAGCAGATATTCGAAGGTCCCTGCCCCCTCATAGCCAATCGCCTGTGCTGCCCTGACCGAAGCGCGCCCCATCCGGTCACGCAGATCGGCATCCACGGCGGGTGACGGGCTTTCCTCAATCAATTTCTGATGACGCCGCTGCACGGAACAATCGCGTTCGCCCAAATGGATCACATTGCCTTGCCGATCTGCGAGGATCTGCACCTCCACATGGCGCGGTGTTTCGATCGCCCTTTCCAGCAATATACCATCATCGCCGAACGCGCTGAGCGCTTCGGATTTGGCACTGCGCAATCCGGCGTCGAAATCTTCGTAGCGGATAATCAGCCGCATCCCGCGCCCGCCGCCACCAGCCCGGGCCTTGATCATTACCGGAAAGCCCAGCTTTTCCGCCTCGCGTCGCAGACCGAGCGGCGATTGATCATCCCCGAGAAATCCTGGCACGCAAGGCACACCTGCCTCGATCATTGCGGCCTTGGCTGACGATTTGTCGCCCATCCGGCGGATCGTGTCTGCCGACGGTCCAACAAAAACCAGCGCCGCTGCGGCGCAGGATGCGGCGAAATCCGCGTTTTCGGCCAGAAACCCGTAGCCGGGATGCACCGCATCGGCGGCAGTATCCTTGGCCGCCCGCAGGATCGCTTCGCTATTCAGATAACTGTCCGATGGCGCCGCGCCGCCGATATGTACCGCCTGATCGGCATAACGCACATGAGGCGCATCCCGGTCAGCATCGGAATAGACTGCCACCGTGGCCAGTCCCATGCGCCGCGCCGTGCGCATGATCCGCAGCGCGATTTCACCGCGATTAGCGATCAGCAACTTTTGAAACGGGGTGTCCTGCATCGTTTCGTCTCCGCTCAGGGCCGCGCCACGGCAAATTGCATTGGATTAGGTTGCCGCGCGTCACCTGCGCGGGCAATCTTCATCAATTCGACCAATAGCGAGCGTGTATCGCGCGGATCGATGACCCCGTCATCCAGCAAGCGGGCCGAAGTGTAGAAGGCGCTCATCTGACCATCAAAGGTTTCGACGATTTTGTTCTTCATCGTCTGCATTTGCGCGTCATCCACCGGTTGACCGGTCCGTTCGGCCCGGGTGCGCTGCACTACTTCCATTGTACCCGCCGCCTGTTCACCGCCCATCACGGCGGTTTTCGCATTCGGCCATGAGAAGCAGAACCGGGGCTGAAACCCGCGGCCGCACATGCCGTAATTCCCAGCACCGAACGACGCACCGCAATAGATCGTAAATTGTGGCACGGTGGCATTGGTCACCGCCTGGATCATCTTGGAGCCATGTTTGATCATCCCCGCTTCTTCATATGATCGGCCCACCATGTATCCGGTTGTGTTGTTGAGATAGAGGATCGGAGTTCCGGCTTGGCAACAGGTCTGGATAAAATGAGTCGCCTTGGAGGCCCCGGCAGGGTCGATGGGGCCGTTATTGGTAATGATACCGATTGGCCAACCGGCAATGCGGGCATTGCCACAGACAGTAGCGGATCCGTAGCGGGCACCAAATTCGGTAAACCCAGACCCGTCCACGACCCGCGCGATCACCTCCCGCATATCGACCGGCTGACGATAATCTTCCGGCATGATGCCCAACAATTCCGAGCTGTCATAGGCTGGGGCCTCAAAGTCCCTCGGCTCGACCTCGTGTGACCAATCGAATCCTGCCATGATGTCGCGAGCCAGCCCAATGGCGTGGCGATCATCCTCGGCCAGGTAATCGCCCAACCCCGAGATGCCAGTGTGCATTTCGGCTCCGCCCAGATCTTCTTCGCTGGCGATTTCGCCGGTCGCGGCTTTCAACAAGGGCGGTCCGGCCAAGAACGCCCGGGTGCGACCGCGCACCATGATGATGTAATCCGACAGCCCGGTCTGATAGGCTCCCCCTGCGGTGGAACTGCCATGTGTCACCGTCACCACCGGCAAGCCCGCCGCCGATAACCGGGCGAAATTGCGGAAAAACCCACCGCCGCGCACGAAATCCTCTACCCGGTAGGACATCAGGTTGGCCCCGGCGCTTTCCACCAGTTGCACGAAGGGTAGTTTGTTTTCCAACGCGATTTCCTGCGCCCGCATCTGTTTTTCCAGCCCCATCGGCTGCAACGATCCGGCGGCAATACCGGAATCGGACGCCGCAACCATACAGCGGATGCCCGAGACATATCCGATCCCGGCGATCACCCCGCCGCCCGCCACCGATTTATCCCTATCCCTATTGTCCAGCCCGTAACCGGCCAGCTTCGACAGTTCGACAAAGGGCCGCCCCGGGTCCAACAACAGCGCCACCCTGTCGCGCGGTAGCAGTTGCTGGCGTTTCTCAAACTTTTCCCGCGCTCGTTCCGAGGCCAACACCGTGCGCGTTTCGATCTCACGCATCTCGTCCAACAGTCCAAGCATATGCGCCCGGTTCCTGACGAACCCCTCGGATGCGGGGAAAATGGTGCTGTTCAGTTTTGCCATCGGCGCAACCTCTTGCTTGGGACAATGCCGGTTTCAGCCTATCCTAGCGAAATCCGGATCAACTTGCGCCGGTTGGCTGTGAATTCAGCCTTTCAGCGCAAGTCCGCCAATTTGATCCGTCCATATTGGGCGCAAGGAGAACCTGACATGCTGACACTCTGGCATTGCGAAGATGCGCGCAGTTTCCGACCGCTTTGGGCACTGGAAGAACTGGGGCTGGACTTTGAGCTGAAAATGCTGCCCTTCCCGCCGCGCGCGTCCCGCAAGGACTATTTCGCCGAAAACCCGCTGGGCACGATCCCGCTGCTGGTCGATGGCGACACGCGAATGACCGAAAGCTGCGCCATGCTGCACTATCTGTCGCTGCGCCACGGTCAGGGCCGTTTCGCAGTGCCGACTGAACATGGCGAATTCGGCGCCTACCTGAACTGGCTGCATCACGGCGAGGCAACGCTGACCTTTCCGCAGACGATCTACCTGCGCTATTCGCGGATGGAGCCCGAAGACCGCCGCCTGCCGCAGGCCGCCGAGGATTACCGGCTTTGGTTCCTTGCGCGGCTGAAACTGCTGGAGCCCCTGCTGTCGGACGGGCGCGACACGCTGCTGCAAACGGGCTTCACCATGGCCGATATCGCGGTGCATTACGCGATCGAACTGGCGGTTCTGCTGGGGCTGCGCGACGACCTGCCCCCCGAAACCCTACGCTGGTTCGACGGGCTGACCTCGCGGCCCGCCTATCAGCGCGCCAAGTCCCGGCAACGCGCCGGGGCAAAGGCCGAAAACCTGCCCCCGATGCCGTTCTGAAAGGCCCAACATGTCCAAGGCGATCCTTACCTGCGCCCTCAACGGCGTTCTGACCAACCCCGCCCAGCACCATATCCCGGTCACACCCGAAGAAATGGCCGAAGAGGCAAAGCGCGCCTATGACGCCGGGGCGAGCGTCATGCATATCCACCTGCGCCAGCAAGCGCCCGGCAAGGGTCACCTGCCCAGCTGGGATATCGGCCTGTCGCGGCAGGTGCAGCAGGCGATCCGCGACGCCTGCCCCGGCGTGATCATCAACCACACCACCGGTACGGTGGGCCCTGATTACCAGCCCGCTTTGGACGTGGTGACGGCCACGCGACCGGAAATGGCCGCCTGCAATGCTGGATCGTTAAACTACCTGAAAATAAAGGCCAATGGCGACTGGGCCTGGCCGCCGATGCTGTTCGACAATCCGGTGGAAAAGGTGCAGAATTTCATCGACGCCATCACCGGCGCCGGCGCGATCCCCGAATTCGAATGTTTCGACACCGGCATCGTACGTAGCGTCGGCATGTACCGCGCGGCGGGGATGTTTACCGGCACCGCGCAAATGAATTTCGTGATGGGCGTGGCATCCGGCCAACCCGCGCGGACTGACCTGTTGCCGATTTTGGCAGATCTCGCCCCTGAAGACAGCCGCTGGCAGGTCACCGCCATCGGGCGAGACGATATCTGGCCGCTGCACCGTATGACCGCTGAACTTGGGGGGCATCTGCGCACCGGTTTAGAAGACACGTTCTATTTACCCGACGGACAAAAAGTGAATTCGAACGGCGCTTTGATCGAAGCCATAGCCAACACCGCACGGGAAGCCGGTCGCGAGATCGCCTCACCTGAAGAAACCCGCGAAATTCTCGGGATCTGAATAAAATCGGCCACCGGCGCCCGCGGATGTGAATTCGAGAGAATAAACCGTTATGGTTGAAAATGGCGGCGGTAGCGCCTCACTTGAAAAAGCGACCAGCAGTCGCGAAGCGTGCAACCTTTAAGCATCTGAATCTCAGGCATTTTGCAGGAAACGTTAGAAAACTTCGTGTTTTATGTGAAGTCCGCACCGCCCTATCAAAGGTACATCCATTCTATACAATAAATCCAACTATCCGTTCTAATTGAATACAACAGCGATTCATTGCACGGAAACCTTGATATGCGTCTAAAAATAAGAACACGTTTAACGATAACATTTTTCGTCCTGTGCTCCTTCTCGGTCGGTCTTGGCGCAGTCGCGCTACACGAACTGCGCCAGATGAAAGAACGGAACGAAACGCTCGTGAATACAGAGTTCAAAACCGTGGTTGAAATCGAGAAACTGGGTAGAATTCAAGAGGAAATACAGGTTGTTGTCCGGGATTACCTACTGAACAGGGATCCGGAAATCCGGAAATCTCTGCAGACCGAATTAGAAGCACTGGAGGCCAATGAGTCGGCACTGATCGCCAAAGCCCGGGACGGAGCCCCGCCCGAAAAGCTAGACTTCCTGAATGCATTCGAACAGATCAAGGATGACATGCAGCGAATGGATCATACCGTGATGGAAAAGGCAAAATCCGGTAGTGTCATGGCCGCAGCGCGCAAGTTACGAGACGAAAGCAAGACATATCATGACGCGATGATCGCGTTGATCGACGCCACATTGGCCACAGAAGACGCCGCAATGCACCAATCTCTGGTACAAACAGATGCCGAATATCATACCACTTGGGAAATGTTGGCGGGGCTGATCGGATTAACGATTCTGATCAGCACGATCATGGCGGCGCAGATCACCCGCAAACTCAACCGCGGTCTGACCTGGGCCATTACGCTCAGCCGGAAGGTTGCTGAGGGTGACCTGACCCAAACCGCCGAACATAAAGAAAGAAACGAACTGGGAGACCTGCTGGACAATCTCAACGCAATGGTCGGCAGCCTCCGGTCCATCGTCTCAGATGTAGGTTTCAGCGCGGCCAACGTGTCGTTAGGATCGGGACAATTGGCTGAAACCTCGATCGCGCTCAGTGGGGCAGCGATGAAGCAGGCCAGCGCCACCGAAGAAGTATCAAGCGCCGTTGAAGAAATGACCGCCAATATCGGTCGCACCTCACAGGACGCACAGGATACGCGGGACATTGCGATGAAATCTGCCGCTGGCGCACGGCAAAGCGGCACCGCAATGGAAAAAGCGTTGAGCGGCATGGCCACCATCATCGACCGCATCCAAGTGATACAGGAAATTGCCCGGCAAACCGATCTGCTGGCACTGAATGCTGCTGTCGAAGCGGCCCGCGCCGGGGAACATGGCCGCGGTTTCGCTGTGGTTGCCTCGGAAGTCAGAAAGTTGGCCGAGCGCAGCCAGGAAGCGGCGACCGAAATCGACCGACTGTCAGGCAGCACGGTAGAGGCAGCCGACCAAGCAATGGAAATGCTCGACACGCTGGTCCCCGATATCGAACGCACCGCCGATTTGATCAGCGGTATTTCGGCTGCCAATTCTGAAATTTCCGTCGGCATGACCCAGATCAGCCAGTCGATCCATGACCTCGATGCCGTATCGCAGGAAACCAACGCTTCGTCCGAGGAAATGTCGGCAACAGCCGAGGAACTTTCGGCCCAATCCGACGCCCTGAAAGACACTGTCGCGACTTTCATCGTCGATAACGGAGACGTGCAAGACATCGCCTCTAAGCCGGCTTCGGTTCCGACCCCGTCATCGGCAAAAGGCGACGCGAATGCTGATTTCAGGCCAAAAGAAACGCAGCATCAGGCCAAAGCCGCTTAGCACGGACTTCGGCAGTTCAAGCGATGTGGTGCCTCAAGCGCCACATCGCTTTTATGAACGTTACTGAGGTGGTAAATTCAGACAGGACGTCTGCCCAGCGACCTGTCACAAATAGGCCAAAAAGAGCAAAAGCGGAGTGACCGGCCCTGCAAGCCACGATATCCGCATGGCAACCGGTCACTGGCCCAAGAAGGCTGCAACCAATACCAGATCATAACCATCCACGGTCATACGCAGGCGAACACATTACAAAACACAAGCAGGACGTACAGCGGAGCAGACTCGCCGCGATGTTGAAAATGGGATGCGATGGAGTGGCAAAGTATGCCAATTTCAGAATTTCGCGGGATACTTTACAGCGCAAGCAGCTGAAAATAATCACAAAAATAAATTGGTAGGCCCGGCAGGATTTGAACCCGCAACCAAAGCGTTATGAGCGCTCTGCTCTAACCGTTGAGCTACAGGCCCACCTTGCCCCCTGATTATGCGGAGCATCTCAAAGCGTCAAGCACGATGGCGACAGCTTCCAGATTGAGCTAAGGTCAATTTCCGCAGCGTAAACCGGTCTTTTGACGCTGCGTTGCGGACTGCCCCTATCTGGACAAAATTGAACTGATCGTTTCACTTCCCGCCCGAAGACGGGGCCTGCGCCACTGCGCGGGTGGGATGGACCAGACAGGAGGATCCAATGCTTGGAAAAATGATCACGCAGCAACTGACCATCAGTTCGCTGATCGCCCATGCCGCGCGCTATCACGCCGGAACCGAGGTCGTATCGGTGGAAACCGATGGTGGGCTCTATCGCTCCAACTGGGGCGAAGTTGAGCTCAGGGCGCGCAAGCTGGCCTCAGCACTGGAAGCGCTTGGAATTGAAAAGGGCGACCGCTGCGCAACGATCGCTTGGAACAACATGCGACACCTGGAAATCTACTTCGGCGTCGCCGGGGCCGGTATGATCTGTCACACGATCAATCCGCGTCTGTTTCCAGAACAGCTGATCTACATCATTAACCATGCCGAAGATAAGGTTCTGTTTCTCGACAGCACCTTCCTTCCGGTCGTGGCCAAGCTGGGCGAACACCTGAAAACCCTGCGCCACGTAGTGTTGATGGGACCGCGCAACGAAGAAGCAGCGGCAATGGTGCCGGGACTGAAATTCTATGACGAGTTGATCGAAACCGGCGAAGACGATTATGTCTGGCCCGAGATCGACGAAAATAGCTCGTCCTCGCTCTGCTATACGTCGGGCACGACGGGCAATCCCAAGGGCGTGCTTTATACCCATCGGTCCACCGTGCTGCATTCGATTGCCGGCAATCAGCCCGACGGGTTGGCGCTTTCGGCGCGTGAAAGCGTCATGCCGGTAGTTCCGATGTTCCACGTCAACGCTTGGGGCATTCCCTATATGGCCCCGGCCGCCGGTAGCAAGCTGGTGCTGCCGGGACCGAACCTGGATGGCGACAGCCTGGTCAAACTGATCGATCAGGAAAAGGTGACGCTGGCGCTTGGCGTGCCGACGATCTGGATGGGTCTGCTGCAATCGCTGGAAAAACTGGGCAGCATGGCCGAATCCCTGACCCGGACTGTAATCGGCGGATCAGCCTGCCCGCCCTCGATGATCACCGCATTCCGCGAAAAATACGGGGTTGAGGTGATGCATGCCTGGGGTATGTCGGAAACCAGCCCGCTGGGCACCATGAACAAGCTTCTGAAAAAGCATGAGACGCTGAGTGAAGACGAACAGAACAAGATCCGCGAAGGTCAAGGCCGCCCGCCCTTTGGCGTCGAACTGCGCATCGTTGATGACGAAGGTCACGTCCTGCCAAACGATGGTGAAACGCAAGGTGAGCTGCAGATCCGCGGCCATTGGATCGTCGACACCTATTTCAAGGTGGAAAAGACCGCTCTGACCTTGGACGGCTGGTTCGACACCGGCGATGTCGCCACCATTGACCCGGATGGTTTCATGATCATCCGCGACCGCAGCAAGGATATTATCAAATCGGGCGGCGAATGGATTTCCACCGTCGAGCTGGAAAATATCGCCATCGGTCATCCCGGCGTTGCCAATGCTGCCGCTATCGCAGCGCGGCATGAAAAATGGGACGAACGCCCGGTTCTGGTGGTCCTGCCTGTCACCGGGGCCAACCCCAGCGAAGAAGAGCTGCTGGCCTTCTACGAAGGCAAGATTGCCAAATGGCAGATCCCCGATCGGGTGATTTTCGTCGACGCTTTGCCCATCGGCGGCACCGGTAAGGTGCTCAAGAACAAGCTGCGCGACGAATACGGAGATGTATTGATCGAGGCTGTTTAAACTTGATCAATGCTTCGTCCCCGGCATGGCCCACCCGTGCCGGGGACCCTCTTTTGGACGCATATCGTTAAACTTTTCGGCATGATATTGCCTGAATTTGACCCTTTTGCCCCCATTTGCGCGCCAGAAACATCTGACAGACTCAGACTACCCTGAAACATGGCCTGGCTTTATCCAAACCAGGTCCGAACTTGTTAGGAGTATGAGTTATGACCAATTCACTGCGCCCCCCGGACAAACCGGTGGCTCCGACATCGCAGCAGGTCCCCAAACCGCACACAGGTAAGCCCGACAAATATCATCCGGTCTATCCCGACTACGCGATCATCTGAGTGACCGTATTGAGGTCTTGCGTTAAAAGAGTGCATGACGCCCGTTAGCTCGATCCGCAATCTCGGCCCCGCCGTCGAACAAGCCTGCGCCCGCGCCGGCATCCATTCGGCCGAGGCCCTTCGCGCCCTTGGCGCCGACGCCGCCTATGCCCGCCTGCTTGTCAGTGGCACCCGCCCCCATTTCATCGGCTATTATGCGCTGGTCATGGGATTGCAGGGACGTCCTTGGAACGATTGCCAGGGATCGGAAAAAGACGCCCTGCGCGTCCGTTTCGACGCGATCAAAGCCGAAACAAAGCTTGTTGCCTCGCACGCAACCGAACTTGAAAAAGCACTGGATGCAATCGGCGTCATTAAAAAAAACCCGGCTCGGGTGACACCCGGCCTTTGCCCATCAAAGCAAAGACCGCGCACGTCCCGTCATGGCCGCAAAGCGGGCAGCCCCACCCCGGTGCTGTCGAACCCGCCATCCGAGGCAATCACCTGACCGGTAACATAGCTGGCCTTGTCAGAGCATAAGAACACAATCACATTGGCGATCTCATCCTCGCTGCCATAGCGGTTGAGCGGGATCGCGTCGTGGTAGGCATCGATGATCTCCTGTGTATGTACCGCCATCGCCAGCTTGGTCCGCACCGGGCCGGGACAAACGCAATTGGCGCGGATGCCGTATTCGCCCAGTTCCGCCGCCTGCTGCTTGGTCAGCTGGATTACCGCTGCCTTCGAGGTGCCATAGGCCACCCGCAGGGTCGAGGCGCGCAAGCCGGAGATCGACCCGATATTGACGATCGCGCCCTTGCTTTCCTTCAACGCCGGGGTGGCCGCTTGGGTACACAGGAAGGTGCCGTCGAGATTGGTCGCCATCACCCGCCGCCACATGGCGAAATCGCAATCCTCGATCGGGCCGAACTCGGCCACTCCCGCATTATTGACCAGCGCGTCGATCCGCCCAAACGCGGTCAACGTATCTGCCATGATTCCCGCAACCTGTTCGGGATCGGAAATGTCATAGGGCAAGGCCAGCGCCCTTTCCCCCAGCGGTGCCATCGCCCGGTCCAGTTCTTCCCGGTCGCGGTCCACCAGGGCCACCGACCAACCCATGTCCAGAAACTGTTTCGCCGTGGCCAGTCCGATTCCCCGGGCCGCGCCCGTCACGATGGCGGTTTTTTCCATGTTCGTTCTCCCTTTGCGGCGCAGGCTATCCAACCGCACCGGCGCTGGCAAAACGAAAAGGGCCGCTTTCCGAAGAAAGCGGCCCCATGTTCATCCGTTCGGGACGGGTGGCTTAGCCGACCAGTTCCAGACCCGAGAAGAAATAGGCGATCTCAACCGCAGCGGTTTCTTCCGCGTCCGACCCGTGGACCGAGTTTTCGCCGATCGACAGGGCGAATTCCTTGCGGATGGTGCCTTCTTCGGCTTCGGCCGGGTTGGTGGCGCCCATCACTTCGCGGTTCTTGGCAATGGCGTCTTCGCCTTCCAGAACCTGCACAACGATCGGCTCGGACGCCATGAATTCGCACAGTTCGTCATAGAAGGGACGTTCAGCATGCACGGCATAGAACACGCCAGCCTGTGCCTTGCTCAGGTGAATACGTTTCTGCGCAACAATACGCAGGCCAGCCGCTTCCAGCTTGGCGTTGATGGCGCCAGTCAGGTTGCGCTTGGTGGCGTCGGGCTTGATGATGCTAAAGGTGCGTTGAATGGCCATGATATTGTCCTCGGTTACCGGGGCCGGGCCCCTGCCCGACCGTATGGAAATCGCCGCCCTGCTATCATGCGCACTACGGTTTGAAAAGCCGCAATCACGCCGGTTGCAGCCTTCTTTCCAAGGCTTGAATGACATAAGCGGCGATCACACCGGCCAGGCTTGCCAATGCCATTGCGCCCAGCAAGACATAGACCCCCATAGGCCCGGTGACCAAGGCACTAACCAAAGGCGTCAACACCGCGCCAATGGCCACCGTCAACGCCCCCGAAAGTCCCGACGCGCCGCCAGCCAAACGCGGCTGCACCGACATCACACCGACATTGGCCCCCGGCAGGGTCAGCCCGTTGCCCAGACCCAGCATCACCGCTCCGCCAAACAGGACTGCGGGATGAAACAGTCCGAATGCCAGCAGCGCCATCGCTGCCACTGTGCCAATCAACGATACCCATCGCCCGGCGATGATCAGGGCCATCATACCGACCCGCGCCCCGATCCGCGTCGAAATCACATTGCCAGCCATGAACCCCGCCGCCGTCGCTCCCATCATCAATCCCAAGGCGCTCGGGCTCAGATCAAAGGCCCGTTCACCGACTTGCGGTGCACCGGCCAAATAGGCGTAAAAACCGCCAACGGAAAAAATCAGACAGGCGCAATAGGCCCAGAAGGATACCGAGCGCAGCAATTCAGGGTAGCTGCGAAACTGAGCGCGGAAACTGTTCTGCCGCGTCAAATTGGTTTCGCCCAGATCGATCCAGCACAAGATGAAAAGCGCCGCGCCGCAGACAGCAAAGACCCAGAAATCCGACCGCCAGCCAAAGAATTCATCCAGCACGCCCCCCAGCACCGGGGCCAGAAGAGGTGCCAGCGCCATGGCCGATCCAACGACGGCCAGCAATCGCGCGGCCTCGGAGGGTGCGGCGACGTCCCGGATGACTGCACGGGACAGAACCATGCCCGATACGACCGCCCCTTGCAGCAGCCGGAAGCCTAGAAAAACCCAGATCGTGTCCGCCAGGGCGCATCCGATAGACGCAAGCGAAAATACCGCCAGACCGGTCAGGATAACCGGTCTGCGCCCAACCATGTCGGAGACCGGCCCCATTACCAGTTGCAACAGCGCCGATACCGCCAGGTACCCGCCGATCGAAAGCGACGCGATTGAATAATCAGCCCCGAATTCCGCTGCAATCCGGCTGAGTGACGGCAGAAACATATTAAGTGACATCACGGCAAGCGATGTCAGCAGGATCAGCGTCAGCAGACGCGGTTTACCGCGAGCGGATTGCATGGAGTTTCCGTTGATTTTTTATTAACAGGTTAATCGGTTCAGATTACGCCCCTGATCGCAGACATGCAAGGCGCAGGAAATATCTGCAAGCGATTGACAGCCCCCACACCCTCTGGCACTCCGCGCCCATGTTGCGCATTGATGACCTCACCTATTCGATAGAAGGCCGCCCCCTGTTCGAAGGGGCCTCGGCGACCATTCCCACGGGCCACAAGGTCGGGTTGATCGGCCGGAACGGTGCCGGGAAAACCACTTTGTTCAAGCTGATCAGGGGTGAATTGCATCTCGACGGCGGGTCCATATCGTTGCCATCGCGCGCCAAGATCGGTGGCGTCGCGCAGGAAGTACCCGGCAACGAAGTGTCGCTGATCGACACGGTTCTGGCTGCCGACACCGAACGCGCGGCACTGCTGAGCGAGGCCGAACAAGCCCAAGATCCCGCAAGGATTGCCGACATCCAGACCCGTCTGGCCGATATCGACGCCTGGAGCGCCGAAGCGCGCGCCTCGTCCATCCTCAAGGGTCTGGGCTTTGACAGTGACGAACAGCAAATGCCTTGTTCGGCCTTTTCGGGGGGCTGGCGGATGCGGGTGGCGTTGGCCGCGGTGCTGTTTGCCCAGCCCGATTATCTGCTGCTTGACGAACCGACCAACTATCTCGATCTGGAAGGCGCGCTCTGGCTCGAAGCCTATATCGCCAAATATCCCCATACCGTGCTGATCATCAGCCATGACCGGGATTTGCTGAACCGCGCGGTCGGGGCGATTTTGCATTTGGATAACCGGCAACTGACTTATTACACCGGCCCATATGACCAATTCGTGCGTCAGCGCACCGCGCAGCGCGCCGTTCAGGCCGCCGCTGCCAAAAAGCAAGACCTGCAACGCGCTCATTTACAAAGCTTTGTCGACCGGTTCAAGGCCAAGGCCAGCAAGGCCAAACAGGCGCAATCGCGCGTCAAGATGCTGGAAAAGATGGAAACCATCCGCGCGCCCGAAGACGCCGCACGGACCGTTTTCACCTTTCCCGAACCAGAAACCTTGTCGCCTCCGATCATTTCCACCGAAGATGTGTCGGTCGGATATGACGGCACAGCGGTGCTGAAACGGCTAGATCTGCGTATCGATCAGGACGACCGGATCGCGCTCTTGGGCAAGAACGGTCAGGGCAAGTCTACGCTGGCCAAGATGCTGTCGGACAGGCTGACCCCGATGGGGGGCAAAATCAACCGGTCCTCGAAACTGCGTATCGGTTTTTTTGCCCAGCATCAGGTCGATGAATTGCGTGTCGATGAAACCCCGCTGCAGCACCTGCAACGCGAACTGCCCGGGCAGATGCAGGCCAAGCTGCGCGCCAAACTGGCGGGGTTCGGCCTGATGGCCGCGCAGGTGGAAACTCAGGTAGGGCGCTTGTCCGGCGGTCAAAAAGCACGTTTATCACTGCTTCTGGCCACCCTGCCCGCGCCGCATCTTTTGATCCTCGACGAACCGACCAACCACCTTGATATCGAAAGCCGCGAAGCGCTGGTCGAAGCGCTGACCGCCTATTCCGGCGCGGTCATTCTGGTCAGCCACGACATGCATTTGCTGTCGATGGTTGCCGATCGGCTGTGGTTGGTGAAAGACGGCACCGTGTCGCCCTACGAGGACGATCTGGACGCCTATCGCAAGATGCTTTTGCAATCGGACAAACCCAGCAAACAGTCCAAGGACAAACCTGCCCCTGCCCCCAAACGCGCCAGCCGCGACGCCATTCTGGCGCTGCGTGCCGAGGCGCGGAAATGTGAGGTACGGATCGAGAAGCTGAACGACATGCGCGACAGGTTGGCCACCAAACTGGCCGACCGGTCTTTGTATGAAGAGCGTAAAGGCGAAGCCGTCGTTCTGCAGAAAAAATATGCCGAAGTCATGAACGGTCTGGAGCGCGCCGAAGCATTGTGGATGCAGGCGCTGGAGAAACTGGAAACAGCCGAAAAATCCTAGGAACCAACGATGCCGATGCCGTGGACCTATCGTCATGCCAGCCGTGAATGGCGGGGTTTTCTGGATGATGCGCGCGATGAAATGGGATTGGAAACCGACAATCTGGCCTATACCGCGATACAGGGCGTGTTACAGGCGTTCCGCCGCAGATTGACGCCGCAACAAGCGATTGATTTCGCCCAAATCCTGCCTACCGTTCCCCGCGCAATCTTTGTCGCCGACTGGCACCTGACCGCAAAACCGGTCGATGCCGGAACCCGCGCCGACTGGACCGCCGAGGCCATAGCGCTGCGCCCCAACCACAACCTGACGCCCGACAACTGTGTCGAAGCGACAGCCATCGCGCTACGAAAATCAATACAGCGTGGTGATCTGGAACGGGTTCTGGACCGGCTGCCGCCATTTGCCCGCGATTTCTGGGACACGCCTTCGACCGATTCCGCCACATTGGGGCCGCGGATCGTCTGAACCCGGGCCTTGCGTCCATCACTGGTTCCGCGATACCGATCACGACATGGACACTGCATTTCTCATCACCGGTTTCGTCACGCTGTTCGTGATCATGGACCCGATCGGGTTGACCCCGATCTTTGTCGCCCTGACGCAGGGCATGGCTCCCGCCAAACGGCGCAAGATCGCGCTGCGCGCCTGCCTGCTGGCCGGCTTGCTGCTCAGCCTGTTCGCACTGTTCGGCGAGGCGGTTCTGGGATTTGTGGGCATATCCATGCCCGCCTTCCGCATCGCGGGGGGAATTCTTCTATTCCTGACCGCGCTCGACATGTTGTTTCAGCGCCGCACAAAACGGCGCGAAGATCAGGCGGAAGAAGAAGACCATAGCGACGACCCATCGGTTTTTCCGCTGGCGATGCCACTGATCGCAGGACCAGGATCAATCGCCACGATCATCCTACTGGCCGGTCAACAGACCGGTATCTTTGGCTTTGCGATGGTGCTGGGTATCATGCTGGCGGTGCTGCTGATTGCGCTGGTGCTGTTCATGTCCAGCAGCCTGTTGGAGCGCGCACTTGGCAAGACCGGGATCAACGTGGTGACCCGTTTGTTGGGCATGCTGCTGGCCGCCCTGTCGGTGCAATTCGTACTCGATGGGCTCAAGGCGTTTAGCTTCGCCGGTTGAGCCAGACGCTTTCCAGACAGAAAAACGTAGCGAAATCTGTCACGGATTTCGTTTAGTGCAGGTGAAACTCGCCCACCACATTGCGCCATTCACCGGGCGAGATCATCTTGCGATGAGTGAACCGCACCGAATGCAGCGGTCCGTCGATTTCACGCTGCCAGAATTCGATGAAGTTGAACAGTTTCGGATGATCCGGCGCTAGGTCGTATTCCTGCCAGATGAAACTGTTCAGCACATGAACGTAATCGGGCATATGATAGAAGAATTCGGCCGTGGTCAGGCCATAGCCTTTGAGCATCAGTTCGGTTTCGGATGTCTCCATTTTGGGTCTCCTTTTTTTTGCTCGCTGCAAATAGGATGCCACCCTCAATTTAATGGTCAACAAAAACAATATGTTAGCAGGTGATACCCTCGGCTGCCAGATACAGATGCATCGCACCATTGCACCCAATATGATGGCTCTGATATACCTTGTGTAACAAAATATAGACAAACAGACAGAGCGGTTTACCCAAGTGAGCGATACGCCAGAAGCCCCTGAAAACGAAGACAAAAACACACCAGAGCGTCCGGTTTACGATGGGCCAAGCGTGTCGATCACGGATGAGATGAAGTCGTCCTATCTCGACTATGCGATGAGTGTGATCGTCTCCCGCGCAATTCCCGATCTGCGTGACGGGCTGAAACCGGTGCACCGGCGGATCCTTTACGCCATGCATGAAACCAATAACAGCCACGACAAACCCTACCGCAAATCGGCCCGCCCGGTCGGTGATGTGATGGGTAAATACCACCCGCATGGCGACAGCGCGATCTATGACGCGTTGGTTCGGATGGCGCAGGATTTCTCGATGTCGCTGCCGCTGTTGGACGGTCAGGGCAACTTCGGGTCGATGGATGGCGATAACGCGGCGGCCATGCGTTACACCGAAGTCCGCATGGACAAGCCAGCGGCGTTCTTGCTCAACGACATCGACAAGGAAACCGTCGATTTCCAGGACAACTACGATGGCAAGGACCGCGAACCCACCGTACTGCCCGCACGTTTTCCCAACATGCTGGTCAATGGTGCCGGCGGTATTGCTGTCGGTATGGCGACCAATATCCCACCGCATAATCTGGGCGAAGTGATCGACGCTTGTCAGGCACTGATCGTGCAGCCCGATCTCAGCAGCGAAGAGCTGATCGAATATGTGCCGGGCCCCGACTTCCCGACCGGCGGTATCATGCTCGGCCGCTCTGGCGCCCGCAAAGCGTATCTGGAAGGCCGCGGCAGCGTTATCATCCGTGCCAAGACCCGGATCGAGGAAATCCGTCGAGATCGCTATGCGATCGTCCTCGACGAGATTCCCTATCAGGTGAACAAGGCCTCAATGATTGAAAAAATCGCCGAACAGGTGCGCGACAAGAAGATCGAAGGCATTGCACATGTGCAGGACGAATCCGACCGCAACGGCGTCCGGGTGGTGGTCGAACTGAAACGGGATGCAACGCCCGAAGTGGTGTTGAACCAGTTGTTCCGCTTCACCCCGATGCAGACCTATTTCGGCTGTAACATGCTGGCGCTGAACGGTGGCCGGCCAGAAACACTGACCCTGCGCCGCTTCCTGACCAGCTTCATCGATTTCCGCGAAGACGTGGTGGCGCGGCGCACCGCCTTTGAGTTGCGCAAGGCGCGCGAACGCAGTCATGTTCTTTGCGGTCTGGCCGTCGCAGTTACCAATGTCGACGAAGTCGTCGCAACCATCCGGTCTTCGGCCGACGCGGCGGAAGCGCGCGAAAAGCTGATGACACGGCGCTGGCCCGCTGGCAGCATCGCCGAATATATTCAGCTGATCGACGATCCGACCCATAAGATGAACGAGGACGGGACCTATAACCTGTCCGAAACCCAGGCCCGCGCCATTCTGGAACTGCGGTTGCAGCGCTTGACCCAAATCGGGGTCAAGGAAGTCACCGACGAATTGCAGGCCCTGGCCGAGAAAATTCGCGAATGCCTGGAAATCCTGGCATCGCGCGAACGGATCATGTCGATCATTTCGGACGAACTGGCCGAAGTGAAAGACCAGTTCGCCGTGCCGCGCCGGACAGAAATCGTCGACTGGTCGGGCGACATGGAAGACGAAGACCTGATCGAACGAGAAGACATGGTCGTAACGGTCACCTCCGGCGGTTATATCAAACGCACACCTTTGGCCGACTTCCGCGCCCAGCGACGCGGCGGTAAGGGATTGTCGGGGATGCAGACCAAGGAAGAGGACGTGGTTACCACTCTCTTCGTGGCCAATACTCATACCCAGCTTTTGTTCTTCACCACCGACGGCATGGCCTACAAGTTGAAGACCTGGCGCCTGCCACAGGGGGGGCGCACCTCCAAAGGCAAGGCGATCGTCAATATCCTGCCGATACCCTCGGGCGTTTCGATTGCTGCGATCATGCCGGTCGACCGCGATGAAGAAGAATGGGCCGACCTGCAAATCGTCTTCGCCACCTCTGCGGGCAGTGTCCGGCGCAACCGGCTGTCCGATTTCACCAACGTCATGCGCAACGGCAAGATTGCGATGAAATTCGAAGACGATAATGCCAATACCCGACTGATCAACGCGCGCATCTGTTCTGAAGACGATGATGTGATGCTGGTCACCAATTCGGGCCGCGCCATCCGCTTCCCCACCACCGAAGTGCGTGTCTTCAACAGCCGCAACTCGGTCGGTGTACGCGGCATCCGCCTGCAAGGCGATGACGAGGTCGTTTCGATGTCCGTCATCCGCCATTTCAAGGCCGAAGCGGACGAGCGTGCGGCCTATCTCAAGATGCGCCGTGCAATGGCGGGTCTTGCCGATGATGCTGAAATCGAAGACGATGACGAGGTAGCACCGGGCGAGTTGAGCCAAGAACGCTACGCCGAAATGTCCGCCGCCGAAAACTTGCTGCTGACAATCACAACGGGCGGCGCGGGTAAACTGTCATCCAGCCATGATTACCCCGTGCGCGGGCGTGGCGGCATGGGGGTTCAGGCAATGGACAAAGCGATGCGTGGCGGCGATATCGTGGCCTCTTTCCCGGTCGAACTTGACGATCAGATCATGCTGGCCACCTCCAAGGGTCAATCAATCCGGGTGCCCGTGGACGGTATTTCCTTCCGCTCGCGATCCGCTGGAGGCGTGAAAGTTTTCAACACCGGCAAGGGTGAAATGGTCGTGTCCGTCGCCCGGATCGTTGAACAGGACGAAGCTGATGACGTCGAGGACAGTGAGGCACAAGACGGCTAAAAACCGCTCAAATTCGGTTTTCTCTCGGGAAACACTGTCAGGTTTCCACCATTTTTTTCAATTTCTCCGGGGGATGGGCTATTATTAGCCCATCCTCTTTTTTGTTCGGCAACAACGCGATTGGAAATCAAATGCGCAAGTTTTTCTTCCTTGCTGCGGCAACCATTTTCACATCCGCCGCACTATTAACCGCCCACGCTCAGGATCTTTTTTCAGGGGAACTTGAACTTGGCATTTCCCGAAACACAACCACAGGCACGTTTTTCAAACGCGTTGAAGGATCGTTCGCGTCAGATTTCGACGGTAAGTTCGATTTCCAGATTGATCTTGGGATGAGCAAATACGAGGCGGTGAATTCCACCTCTCCATTTCTTGCCCTGCACCTGCTCTGGCAACCGTCAGAAAAGGTCGATCTGGGTCTGTTCATATCGGGCGAAGACCGGCTTGGCACCAGCTACACGATTGAAGGGCTGGAAATGGCCTATGACACCGGCCCATTTCGCGCCGAGGGCTATGTCGCATTTCAGGATCCGATTCTGGCAGGCCCTCACGGAGAACTGGCCGGTCTCGATCTCAGCTATGCTTTCGGCAGCACCGATCAGTGGTCGCTGATCGGTGGCGGTCATTATGCCGATCTGGGTGCAACCACAGTGGATACTGTTTACCTCGGACTGGCCCGCCGTTTCGGAGACGATTTCGAAGTCGAAGCGCGGGTCGCGCAAACTGATGGGACCGATACGGTCATCACCGTCGGGGCGCGCGTTGCGCTTGGTCGCGGGGCGCGTTTCAATCGGCGGGATTGGTACGCAGCCTTCCCGTCGTATTAGGGCCGCACGAAGCTGCATCCAAGCGGTATGCAGATGCACGCTCAGCTGACCAAACCGACCACCGCGTGCAGCGCCATGTAGATCACGATCAGAGATCCGATCGTGTAGAAGGTGGCGCGGACCTCATGATTTTGTTTGGTGAGATAGGCCAGCGCGTGCAACACCCGCGCACCGACGAACCCATACATCAGCACCTGCGCCAGCCATAGCGGCGGACCAACCATGACGAAAAGCGCCCCCGCCATCCAGAAACCGGGGATGTTTTCCAGATCGTTGCGGTGCATCCGGCGTGACCGGTCAACGTAATCGTCGAGTTCCAGCTGGTCGGCGCGGGGATTGGGATTAAGCGGTGTCTTGCGCAGGTCTTCGGGATTCACCAGCCCAGTGTCGCTTTTCATCATGCGGTAGACAGTCATCCATCCCTGCCCCATGATTTTGAGAACCATCAGGGCCGAAGCAATGGCGTATGTTATGAAAACCGGGTTGTCCGAGCTAAAATAGTCCACGTGCTATCCTCCGATGCCGACCGAAGGATAACACGGTATTGCGACACAACCAAAACCGACGCTACAGACCGTATAAGCCGCCGAATTTGTCTTCCAAATATGTCAGCAACGGCTCCGAGCTGGGCACAATACCGCTGGCCCGCTGCACCACTTCGGCTGGCTCAAAAAGGCCGCCATGGGTCTGCAGGTTTTCTTTCAGCCACCCGGTCGCCTGCGCCAGATCGCCCGCAACCAATTGCCCGTCCAGCCCCGGCACCGCCGCCCGCAGCGTCTGATACAGACAACCAGCATAGACATTGCCCAAGCTATATGTCGGGAAATAGCCAAATAGCCCCACCGACCAATGAACATCCTGCAAACACCCATTCGAAGGCTTATCCACTGCGTAGCCAAAATCGGCCTCGAACCGATCGTTCCACGCAGCTTCGAGATCGAATACCCCCAGATCGCCCTGCATCAGGGCCCGTTCCAGATCAAAGCGCAGCATGACGTGCAGATTGTACTGCACCTCATCGGCCTCGGTCCGGATATAGCCTTCATGCACCCGGTTGACGCTGCGATAGAATTCTTCTGCATTGTCGATACCGAAATCACCGAAAGCTTCGGTCATCTGGGTATAAAGCCAACCGGTAAAAGCGCGCGATCGACCCAGCTGATTTTCATAAATCCGGCTTTGGCTTTCATGCACCCCCATCGACACGCCGCCGCCCAGCGGCGTCAGCAGATAGGCGTCGTCGATATTCTGCTCGTAACAGGCATGGCCGACCTCGTGGATGGTCGAGTAGAGGCAGTTGAACGGGTCAAGTTCGCTCGTTCTTGTGGTGATCCGAACATCATGACCCGAACCGGAACTGAACGGATGTACCGCCTTGTCGATGCGTCCATGGGACAGATCATACCCAAATGTCGTGGCAAGCTTGGCGGTCAAAGCCATCTGCTTGTCGGCCGGGAAATGCCCGTTGAGTGTCTTTGGAGCGTCCGCTGCCAGCACCGCTTCGCGCAGTGCCACCAGACGCGGTCGCATGGCACCGAACATCGCCTCCAGCTCGGCGGCGGTCATTTCCGGCTCGTAATCGTCGATCATGGCGTCATAGACATCGCCGCCATCAGCCAGCGCCTCGCCCTCGCGGCGCTTCAGGCCCACGACCTTTTCCAGCACCGGCAGGAAAGCGGCGACATCTTCGTCCGCCCGCGCCTGCGCCCATTGGCCCTGGGCTTTGCTGGTGACCTTGGCGATTTCGACCGCCAGATCGGCGGGGACTCGCATCGCACGGGCATAAGATTTGCGGATATGACGCATTTGCGCCTGCCCGACCTGATCCAGCGCCCGGTCATCGATCTCTGCCAGCCAATCGGCCATCTTTGGATCGGTGCGCCGCGCATGCAGCACTTTTTCCATCGCCGCCAATTCTTCGGACCGCTGATCGACGGCCCCGCGCGGCATCATGGTTTCCTGATCCCAGCCCAAGCGGCCCGCCACCTGTGCCAGCGCCGAGGTATCGCGCTGGAACGCCATCAGATTATCATATGCACTCATCTCAGTTCCTCCGGATCGTATCGACTACCGGGTAGCCGCTCAGGAACCGGGCGCGCAGCACCAGAACCCATACCAGTATCGCCCCGACCTGATGCACGATAGCCACCTGCCACAGAGCGCCGGTCATAACGGTATAAATCCCCAAAGCCACCTGCGCACAAAGCGCGACGAAGGCAGCGGTATAGGCGGCACGTGTCCTTGCATGGGCCGATCTACGCCCGCGCAGAAACACCATGATGCCAAATGCGAATAACAGATACCCGACACAGCGATGGATGAATTGCACCAGCCCGGGGTTTTCAAAGAAGTTTTTCCACATGGGGTCGATCATCAGCGGATCGGGCGGAATGAACTGTCCGCCCATCAATGGCCAATCGGTGTAGCTGCGCCCGGCATCGATACCCGCGACCAGCGCACCGATCAGGATTTGCAGGAAAGCGAAATGCAGCCAACCGGTCGACAGAGAAAACAATTTCGTTTCCTTCGAGCGGCGCGCCTGCATCAGATCCCGCTCTTCCCGGCCCAACTGAAACACGTACCAGGCGATGAATCCCAAGATCACGAACGCCAATCCCAGATGGGTTGCCAACCGGTAGCTCGCCACATCCAGCATCGAACCGGACAAGCCGGAACTGACCATCCACCAACCGACAGCACCCTGCAATCCACCCAGTCCGCCGATCAGAAGCAATCTTTGCGTCCAGCCCACCGGGATCTGACGCGCGATCAAGAAGCCGAAAAAGCCAAGCGCCCAGACCATTCCGATCACCCGGCCCAGCTGGCGATGGCCCCATTCCCACCAATAGATCGCTTTGAAATCAGCCAGTTCCATCCATTTGTTCTGAACCTGAAATTCAGGGATTGCCTTGTAATTGTCGAACTCAGCCTGCCAATCGGCGGTGCTCATCGGCGGCAGCGCCCCGGTGATCGGCTTCCATTCGGTGATCGACAACCCGCTGTCGGTCAACCGGGTCAGCCCGCCAACCGCGATCATCGTCACGACCAGCGCAAACAAGACCATCAGCCAAGCGCGGATGCCCTTCCGCGCCCCACGTTTGGTGGCATCGATCATGCCGCACCTGGGTTCGGGTTTGGCCACGCTTTCGCTGCCAACTTCTTCGAATATGTTACGTTTCTGGCTCATTCTGCCCTCCGGTTCCGGCGCAGGATATGGTGCGGATCGGGGCCTGCGCAAGTGCGTCACCCTGCCCCCCTGCAAAATCAGTCCTGACGGTTTTTCCACCGCACCATTTGGCGCATGATACCGTGGAACATCTGTACATCGGCGCGGGTCATCCGCATCCGGCTCCACAGGTTGCGCAGGTTGACCTTCATGCTTTCGGCCTTTTCCGGGGGAAAGAAGAACCCGGCCTCGCCCAGCCGGTCTTCGTAATGTTCGGCCAGCTTTTCAACCTCGATCGCGCTGGCCCAGTCGGTTTTGACCAGTTCAACTCGCTCATGCTCGATCTCAACCGACTGCCGCCGCCATTCATAGGCGGTCAGCAACACGCATTGCGCCAGATTCAGGCTGAAAAATTCTGGATTCACCGGCACCGTGATGATTGCATTGGCGCGCGCCACGTCTTCGTTTTCCAGACCGGCCCGTTCGGGGCCGAACATGATGGCGACCTTTTCCCCGGCGGAAATTTTTTGTCGTGCCAGTTCCATAGCTTTTTCCGGGCTATAGACCGGCTTGGTCAGCCCCCGTCCCCGCGCGGTGGTCGCAAAAACAAAGGAACAATCGTCGAGCGCCTCGGCGACCGATCCATATAGTCCCGCTTCGTCCAGCAACCGGCCCGCGCCGCTGGCCATCGCCACCGCGCGCGGATTTGGCCACCCGTCGCGTGGTTCCACGATACGCATCCGGTCGAGACCGAAGTTCCACATCGCCCGGGCCGCCCCACCGATATTTTCGCCCATCTGCGGGCGCACCAGAACAATAGAAGGCTGCGGCAATTCGCTTGGCATGATCATCTCCGGATACTCCACCGCCGCCTGATAGAACACCGCCGGGACCAATCCAACCCCTGCCCCTACATCTTGGAAAAAATACCCAAATCTGCACGCCTTCCCGAAACGCCACTGGAACTTGGTGCTGAGCCGCGAAGGGGCTATTCTGCCGTCATATGACGGGGGGACGACTGATGGCATATGACAAGGGTCTTCCACAGCTGATGCGCGACGATCTGGACCAAGAAAGCGGTATCAGCGAAAAGAGAATGTTCGGCGGCCTGTTTCGCGTCGGTAAACCGCAGCACTCTTTGGCGCTGACCATCGATGGCGTCCGGACGATGAATTTCACCGGCCGCCCAATGGGCGGCTTTGTCGATGCCGATTAAGACCGAGTGGCAGATGATGATCGCCGCGCCTTGCTGATGGGTTTAGCGATCGCCAATGCACGCGCGTTACCTCCGAAGTAGCCAAGCGGTAAATTCCGCTGTATAGCGGCGCGAAAGATCACAGAAGGAACCGCGCCATGGCCGAGATCGAGCAGCCGCAAATCTATCTGATCACCCCGTCTGAATTCGAATTGTCGAGCTTTCCAAACCAGTTGGCAGCGGTTTTGGACGCGCATGAAATCGCCTGTGTGCGGTTGGTGCAGGCCAGCCGCGACGAAGACCGGATCGCACGGGCTGCCGACGCGCTGCGCGAGGTGACCCATGAGCGCGACGTGGCTCTGGTGATCGAAAACCATATTCTGATGGTGGAACGACTGGGACTGGACGGCGTGCATCTGAGCGACGGGTCGCGGCTGGTCCGCAAGACCCGAAAAACCCTTGGCGACGACGCCATCGTCGGCGCCTTCTGTGGCGGATCGCGCCATGACGGGATGAATGCAGGCGAAGCCGGGGCAGATTATGTGAGTTTCGGTCCGGTCAGCGCCACCGATCTGGGCGATGGCACCATCGCGGAAACCGAACTATTCAAATGGTGGTCGGAAGTGATCGAAGTGCCGGTGGTGGCTGAGGGCGCTCTGACGCCCGAGGCAATCCGCACCCTGTCGCCTTTAACCGATTTCTTTGGCATCGGCGAAGAAATCTGGTCGCAGGACAATGCGGTCAAGGCACTGGAAGAACTTAAAGCGCAATTCGTCCAAGGCTGAATACGGGTTTCCAAGTGCGGGGAATACTGGGAAATCGGCGTCAGATTTCGCTCCGCACGCCGGGCAGTCCCTTTAAGACGGCCCGCGCCGCGCGCAGTCCCGGCGCTTCGCTGCCTTTGCCCAACCGCTCCATCGTCAGACGCATCGCCGCGCGTTGCGTTCCGGGCGCGTCCAGCACGCTGAGCACGGCGTCAGCAATCGGGCCCGGCTGACAGTCCTTGCCAATGAATTCAGGCACCACGCGGGTATCGCTGACCAGATTGACCAAAGTCACCGTATCGACCTTCAACATCCGGCTAATGATCTGACGGCTGATCCAGTTCATATCATAGGCGATCACCATTGGCGTATCGCATGCCGCCAATTCCAGCGACACCGTCCCCGACGCCGCCAGCGCCGCGTCGGCAGCAACGAAAGCCGCCGCTTTTTGCCGCTTATACAGTTCGGGGTCCATCCCGCGCGGGTCCAAAACCAGCGGCGCAACCGGCCAATCTGCCACCGCATCGTGTACCAGGTCGGTTACATTGCCAGTGGTCGGGATCACCACATGCAAATCAGGCCGGTGCGTCATGATCCGCTGCAATGCTTCGCCGAAAACCGGGGTCAACCTTGACACCTCACCGCGTCGACTGCCCGGCAGGACCAGCAGCAGAGGCGCGGAGCCCACGCCCTGCTTCGCCCGGAAATCAGTTGCGTCTTGCATGGATGCGACACGTTCGGCCACGACGGGATGGCCAACGAAATCGCAGTCCATACCGGCGGCCTGCATGAACGGAGGCTCGAACGGAAACAGTGCCAGCACGTGATCAATCACCTTGGCCATTTTCTTGGCCCGTCCGGCGCGCCAGGCCCAAACGGTCGGGGCGACATAATGCACAGTTCTGATATGCGATGCCGCTTTGACCCGCCGCGCCACGCGCAGGCAAAAATCAGGGCTGTCAATGGTGATCAGAACATCGGGCTTCGCCAGCAACACCGCCTTGGCCGTCTGATTTATCCGCCGCATCAGGTGACGGTATTTCGGCAATACCTCGGCGATGCCCATCACTGACAGCTCGTCCATTGGAAACAGGCTTTCCAATCCCTGAGCCTGCATCAAGGGACCGCCAACACCGATGAATTCTACCTGTGTGAGCTCCTTCAGGCCCGCCATCAGCGCCGCGCCGAGCTTATCCCCCGACGCTTCGCCCGCAATCACAAACACCCGGATCACAACACGCGCCCCATCAGGAACAATCCTGCATTTTCGATCTCTTGCAACGTCTTTTCCCGCTCAAGGATCAATACATGCCCGGCCTCGACCACAATCCCGGCCAATCCGGCTTTTTGCACCTGTGCAACGGTAGCGGGACCGATTGCGGGCATGTCGACGCGCAGATCCTGGCCGCGCTTGGCCGCCTTTATGAAAACGCCGGGCGCGCCACGGCGCAAGGAGTCGGGCGTGTTGGCCACCATGCACAACATGAAATCTGTGCCTTGGATGGTTTCTACGCCAAGGCATAATCCGCCCGCCACCACGCAGCCCTGCCCGACATCCACCGGAGCGAGGGCGTTGAGGATATCGGCACCACGATCGGCATCGGCCATCAGTTCCGGCGTCGGCGCTCGACCGGCTAACAGCCCTTCTTTGGCGGTCAGTCCCGGGACCAGTTCATGCGCGCCCAGAACCTCGAACCCCTGTTCCTCAATGATCTCTATGATCAAACCTAACAGCGCATCGTCACCGCCATGCATCGCCGATAACAGACGCGGAGCCAATGATATCATCAGGGGATCGAAAGCCGTCGCATCCAATGGCGGCCGGGTCATTGATCCGGCCATCACAACGCGGGTAACACCAAGCGATCTAAGATCTTCGAAAAGGCCGCCCAGCTTTTCAAACGCATGAGTTCTAAGGTTGCCGCGCAATTGATGCGGCACACCGTTGAAGATGACCTTCACCGCGTCGGGATACGCCGCAGCGATTTCCACCGGCAGCACACCGTTCCCTGCAAGGATCGCCAGCCGTCCGGTCATCGGATCAGCGCGGGGTCAGGAACGAACGGTCACTCGCCCCGGTGACGAATTCAACGATCTGACGAACATATTCGCTGTCGTTGTTTTCTCCTAAGGCGCGTGCGCGGTCCTGAAAGGCGCCCTCGCCTTCGGCCAGCGCCTTCAGCGCGGATCTAAGCGCACTGATTTCGGCACGCGGAACGCCGCGGCGCTTCAACCCAACAAGATTCAGCCCGTCCAGTTCGCCACGCGGAGCCTGAACCAGACCATAGGGAATGACGTCTGCCGTCACCATGGTAACCGCGCCGATGATGGCCCCCTGCCCGATCCGCACCCATTGATGAACACCGGACAACCCACCGATGATCACATCGTCCCCAAGCTGGCAATGCCCCGCAATCGCCGATTGGTTCACCACGATCACCCGGTCGCCAACGATCACGTCGTGGGCAATGTGGCATCCGGCCATGAACAATCCGTCATCGCCAACCTTGGTCAGACCGCCACCGCCCTCGGTGCCGGGATTCATGGTGACATGTTCACGGACCCGATTGCGCTTGCCAATCTCCAGCCGTGACGTTTCACCTTTGAATTTCAGATCCTGCGGAATTTCTCCGATGCAGGCAAAAGGGAAAATCACAGTTTCCTCGCCCACCCGTGTCTGTCCTGTCACTACGACATGGCTTTTCAGAATAACCCTGTCTTCCAGAACCACATCCGATCCCACGATACAAAACGGTCCGACAGTGCAACCATCGCCAATCTGCGCTCCGGTTTCAATGATGGCAGAAGGATGAATATGCGCAGCCATACGGTTACTCCTGGCTCGCGCTCAAATCCATCATCGCGGTGAATTCAGCCTCGCAGGCCATTTCACCATCGACTGTTGCAACGCCCGAGAATTTCCACACCTTACCGCCCGGCTTGCCCCGGGTGGTGGTCACGTTCATTTTCAGAATATCGCCCGGCACCACCATGCGGCGGAATTTGGCTTTGTCGATAGCCATGAAATATACCAGCATATTCTTGTCGGCCATATCGAGCGCAGTGCCCACCATGACAGCCGCGGTTTGCGCCATCGCTTCGACGATGGTAACGCCCGGCATAATCGGCTTGCCCGGGAAATGGCCCTGAAAATGCGGTTCATTCATGGTGACATTCTTGATCCCGCAGCCCGACTGAAAGCCGTCGATGTCCACGACCTTATCGACCAGAAGGAAAGGATAACGATGCGGAATGATCCGCTGGATCAAGGCGATATCCGCCGTCAGAAGCTGCTCGGTCATTGGTCTTTCCTTTCCGACAAACCTGTCGCCTTTGCCATGTTCCCTAGCAACATGCCGGGCAATGGGCAAGCGGCTGACTATTCGGGGGGGGCTTCGGTCAATTGGGCACCGTCGCCGATCTGATCGTCGATCCGCGCCACCGCGTCCTCGGTCACATCAATGATTTTGGCGCTGAGAAACACGTTGCGGCTTTCAACGATCACGGCCGCTCCAGCATCGGTCATAATGCCCTCAAGAATTGGCGAGATCGCTTGAAGAAACTGCCGCCGCCCAGCATCGTTGGTCTGCGCCAGATTGCGCAGCTTAGTGGCTTGTTCATTGCGAATACGTTGTACCTTGGCATCGAATTCATCCGCCAATACGCGGAAATCCTCCGGCGTCATCTTGGCGCGTTTTTCTGTAAGCTGTTTTTCTTCTTCGATCAGCTCGGCTTCGATACGGCGGTTTTCTGCTTCCAGCACCGCGACATCTGCTTCGAATTCATTCTGTACCCGCTTGCCGAACAGGGAATCCGAATAAAGCTTTTCGGAATCGATGGTCAGCACCGGACTGCGCACCAATGATGCATCCTGTGCCGCACCCGGCGTCGCCATCGCAGCACAACATAAACCAAGCCAGATTGCAAAAATCCGGTGACGCCAGATTCCGGACATCAGAATTCGGTCGAAATCGTCAAGTTGAAGGTCTGCTCAATGTCTTCCGCTTCTTTTTGCAAGGCTTTGGACCAGTTGAAGCGCAGCGGCCCCACCGGTGTTTTCCAGAACAGCGAAAGCCCGATCACATGGCGCAGCGAGAAATCTTCGTACAACACCGTTCCAGTCGCCGAACTGGTATTCCCCAGTCCCCAGACCGATCCAACATCGTAGAACACGCCACCATGAATGCCATATTCTTCAGGCAGACCCAGCGGGAATTCGGCTTCGAACCGGGCGACCGCGAACATGTCACCACCAAGCGAATCGTTCGACACCACATTGCCGCTGCTGTCGTATACGATTTCACGCGGGCCGATCCCATCCGGATCGAAACCACGGATCAACCCGCTACCTATCTGGAACCGGTCGACCGAACGGCTGGACCCAGTATTGTAATCCAGCAACCCGCCTTCGATGCTCGCGCGCAATGTGATTTCTTCATTCAAAACCCTGGTCTGAGCCACGGCCTTGGCTGTGCTTTTGGTGAAGGTCACGTCCCCGCCCAACCCGGCGAATTCCTGCCCGAACTGGAACAGCACGCCGGAATTGGGATTAAGCCCACTGCGGCGGCTGTCAAAGCTGTAACTGTACCCCAGGCTGCTGGACCAGACATCGGCCTGAGCGATTTCGTTGCTGACGATACCGCCAAATGCAGACGAACCGCCATCGATCATCTCGATCCCTTCAGCCGTATAGAACAAGCTCAACCGCCCGTTATCGCTGACCGGGAAACTGACCTCCGGTTTAAACCGGACCGAAGTCGAATCGAAATTCGCATAAGCGGTTTGGGTCTCGCGATAGCCGATATCCAGATCGAAACGCAAATCGCGTCCCAACAAGGCCGGTTCGGCAAAGTTCAAAGCGTAGACCTGATTGTCGCTGGCTCCCGAAAGAGACAGGTTCAGTTTCTGACCCCGGCCAAGAAAATTGTCCTCTTTCAAGGTCACCACAAGACCGAAACCTGTATTGGTCGAATAGGTGCCGCCAAAAGACAGCGATCCGGTCGGTTGTTCTTCGACATTGACGCCCACGATCACCTGATCAGGGCTCGATCCCTCGCGCGCCTTCACATCGGCGTTGGAAAAGAAACCAAGCGCCCGTATCCGCTCTGCGCTTTCGCGGATTTCGCGCGGGTTGAACGGATCGCCTTCGACGATCTTGAACTGCCGACGGATCACGCGGTCCATCGTGGTCGTATTGCCTTCGATATCGATCCGTTCAACAAAAACCCGCGGTCCGCGCGACAGAACGAATTCCACATCCAGCGACAGATCACGATCATTACGCGTAATGCGCGGCTCGACACGGACGAAATTCAGACCCTTCTTGTTGGCCAGACGTTCCAGCCTGGAGATGGAGTTTTCAACAATGGTAGGCGAATAGACCATCCCCGAGCGCATTTTCAGCGCCTTGAGAAATTCATCGCTGTCGACATCGGCGAGTTCACTGGTCGCAGTGACCTCGCCCACCCGGAATTGTTGCCCTTCTTCGATGTTGAAGGTGATGAAATACCCGTCTCGTTCGCGTGTCAGTTCGGCGTTTACACCGGTGATACGAAAATCGACGTAGCCGCGCGACAAATAGAAATCCCGAAGCACCTGTTTATCAAACGCGATCCGGTCCTCCACGAACGTGTCACTGCGAATAAGAGCGCGCAGAATGCCGGCCTGCTTGGTCTGCAGGACCCGGCGCAGGCGGCCATCAGAATAGGCTTCATTACCGATGATGCTGATGCGCTCGATCTCAGTGATGCCGCCTTCGAACACTTCAAAGACCAAATCGACACGGTTGTCGCTGCGACGGATGATTTTGGGCGATACGGTCGCTGACAGCCGACCCTGCTGATTATAGGCCTCGGCTATGGTCGCGGCATCACGTTCGGCAACTTTGGGATTGAAAACCAGCCGCGATTTCGATTGCAGCAACGGCAGGACGTCTTCGTCCTTCAGCCGACGGTTGCCCTCGATATTGATCTTGTTAATCGTTGGGTATTCCTTAACCGCGATAACCAAGGTTCCGCCGCGCGGGGTGATTTCGACCGTTTCGAACAAACCGCTGGCCAGAATGCGCTGATAGGAAGCGTTCAATTCACCCGCGGAAATGTTTTTCCCACGTTCGATTCCCGCATAGGTCAGGATGGTGCCGGCTTCGATCCGCTGGTTACCCTCGATAGTAACCCTGTTGAACCGATAATCCTGGGCCATAGCAACATTCGGTGATGCCACAAAAGCCATAGAAACGATAAGAAAAAGAGCTGCAGCCAATTGCTGCGGTCCAATTGCTGTCAAAACACGCTTACCGTGCCGACGCCCAACAAAGTAGGTCATTCAGTCAATCCCGTCAGACATCCCATACCCCGCCTGACTACCGGTATTGGCATCGCTTGTCAAAAGCACAAACTTCCTCTCGGAAGGTCCGGCGGCTGTCGGCTTGGAATCTTTGGGATTTGTCAGTGGCTGCTGATAAATGCCGTGGCCATCAGCGCAATCGCTATCGCCGAAAGAACCAGAATACGGTCCCAATTCAACAGCAGAACAAGGCTGAGTCCCCGATATCCGTTGTGAATAGTATTCATCACACTGCTCCATGCTCTCGACAGTTGGGACGTCGGAAACGTCCGTGCAATGTCTTGCTAACCTAAAAATACGGCAGCAATTGGGCAAGGAACCGTCCGATGAAGGGACAGGATCAAAATCGCCCCGGATCAGGGGCAGAAAATATCGTTGGTCAACGCAAACAGCATCAACCCAAGGATCAGCGCCAATCCAGCCCGCATCATGATGTTTAATGCCCGTTCGCTGGGGGGCCTGCCGCTGATCGCCTCATACCCGTAGAAAGCCAGATGCCCGCCATCAAGAATCGGGATCGGGAAAAGGTTCAAAAGACCGACCGCAGTGGACAGAACCCCAATGAAATAGACAAAGCTCTGGGTGCCCTGGCTGGCCATCGCGCCCGATACTTCGGCAATCCCCAAGGGACCGGACATGTTACAGGTGCTGATTGCGCCGGTGATGATATGATAAAGACCGGATAGCGAACTGCGTACGATATCCCAAGTCAACGATATCCCGTTCAGCACAGCAGTGCCAATGCCAGGAGATTCGGTCGCCGGTTCCATCAGCATTGCCCCGACAATCCCGATACGCCAGTTGGTTTGAAAACCACCATCGGGTTGCGGTTCATCGACCCGACGCGGAGACAAGGTAAAATCGAGTGTTTCGCCCGCGCGCCAAACGGTCAGCGCCAGAGGTTTGCCTTCGCCACTTTCGACCGCATCTTTCAATTGTGCGAATGCGAAAACCGGCTCACCATCGACACTGGTGATCACATCCCCCACCTTGAGGTCAATTTCATATGCTGCAGATCGCGGTGCCAATTGCCGGATCGCCGCAGGCATCGGATAGGGCGCAGAAAGCGTGACCAGTGCGTCGTTGCGGCGCACGACATAGTCCAGCTGCCTTTGCAGCGGCAAAGCGTCAAAGAAATCGGAAAAAGCTTCGTCGTTATACGAAGGCACATCAATCCCGGCGATTGACACCAGTTCATCGCCTGGCTGAAGAGCCAGCACTTCGGGCATAGGATGCAGATTACCAACGGTCAGAGGATCCTTGACCATCCCATTGCTGAATCCGATTAGCGTGAAAACGGCTATCGACAGGATGAAATTGAACACCGGACCCGCAGCAACAGTTGCCGTGCGTGCCCATAAAGGAGCCCCCAGCATGGTATTGCGCGACTGATCAGCGCTGATTTCTTGCAACACGGCTTCATCGCCGCCAACCGAAGCGGCATTGGAATCGCCCAGAAATTTGACATATCCACCGAAGGGCAAAAGCGCCAGCTGCCAGCGAGTGCCGCGTTTGTCCACGCGGGAAAACAAGACCGGTCCGAAACCCAGCGAAAACACCTCGGCCTTGATACCAGACCAGCGCCCCACGATGTAATGGCCATATTCGTGCACCGCCACGATCACCGACAAGGCCGCAACAAAAGCCAGCAAAGTTGAAAGCACGCCGCCAAAGACGGGGATCTGCGATATGATGTCCAAGCTCTTGCCTCTTTTTTTCGTTTTACACGCGTTGCCGGATCAACCGGTCGGCACTCTTACGGGACATTTGGTCGATCCGGGTAACGTTATCAAGGGTGACGGTCGCCCGGAGCAGGCCCGTATCCGATGAAATATCCGACAGCACCTCTTCCACGATTCGTGCCATGTCGAGAAAACCGATACGCCCCGCGATGAAAAAGTCCAACGCCCGTTCCTTGGCTGCGTTGAACGCCGCCCCTGCCAAACCGCCGGTTTCCATCACGTCATAGGCCAGCCGCAGCGCCGGATACCGTGCCGGATCCGGGGCCCGGAAATTCAACTGTCCGACCTTGGCCAGGTCCAGCCGTTCGACTGGCAGCAGCTTGCGTTCCGGCCAGTGCAGGGCATAGCCAATGGCATGACGCATGTCCGGCGCCCCCAGATGCGCCATCAACGCCCCATCGTTGAACCCAACCAGTGCATGAACCAGAGATTCGGGATGCACCAACACTTCGATCTGGTCAGGACGAACACGGAAATATTCTTTTACTTCAATTATTTCCAGCGCCTTGTTGAACATTGACGCGCTGTCGATCGTGATCCTCTGGCCCATATCCCAATTGGGATGGCTGGACGCTTGGTCCAGCGTCGCCGATGCCAGCTTTTCCAGCGGCCAATCGCGGAACGCGCCGCCGCTGGCGGTGATTATGATGCGTTCGACCGTATCAATGTCTTCCCCAACAAGGCCTTGGAAAATTGCCGAATGTTCGCTGTCCACGGGCAACACACTTGCGTTGTGCCGACGCGCGGTTTCCATCAACAACGGCCCGGCTGCGACCAGCGATTCCTTGTTGGCAAGCGCCAGCGTCGCGCCCTGTTCCAGCGCCTTCAACCCCGGCGCCAATCCCGCAGCGCCGACAATCGCCGACATAACCCAGTCAGCGGGTCGGTCGGCAGCTTCCAGCAAAGCCGCCTGCCCAGCCGCAGCCTCAATCCCGGATCCGGCCAATGCGTCGCGCAGATCGGGCAACAGTTCGGGAAAAGCGGTCACTGCCACTTCGGCCCGCAAATCCTGTGCGTCGCGCGCCAATTGCACGATATTACGCCCACCAGTCAGCGCCACGACGTCATAGGATTCGGGCGCATCGGCGATCAGATTGATGGTGTTCTGACCGATCGATCCGGTTGCCCCAAAGATCGAAACCCGCCTCATCCGACCCCCGGCAAAAAGCTGGTGAAAAACCCGGCGAACAGCGCCAGCAACAACGCCCCCAGCATGGCATCGAATCGATCAAGAACCCCGCCATGGCCCGGGATCAGATTGGAGCTGTCCTTGACGCCGACGGTCCGCTTGATCGCGCTTTCGGCAACATCGCCCAGTTGCGACGCGAACGCCATGATCACACTGACAATCACCAATTCCGGTCCAGCGGGGCTGTAAGCCATGAAACAGACGCCGACCAGCGCCGCTCCGATCCAGCCCGCGACCGTTCCCGACCATGTTTTTTTCGGGCTGACCCGGGGCCAGAATTTCGGGCCACCCAGAAGCCGGCCTGCAAAATACCCGGCAATGTCACAAATGGCGACCACCGAAACCAGCCAGACGACCCAGATCGCACCCCCTTCACGCAGGTTCAGCGCGCTAAAGGCCCCGAGCATTACAACCAAACCATACCCCAGCCAGATCACCCGATGTGCACGGACCGAAGACAGCCCGACCAGAACCGGGGCCAGAACCACCGGCAACCGGGCGGGTGGCGGCAGGAACAACACCGCCGCCATGACAGCGGCAGCCAGCAGCGCCATCCATATCCTGGCAGAACCATTCTCGGGCTCCAGCATCCGCATCAATTCCCAGACCATCAGACCGGCCAGTACCGCGATCAGCGCGATGAATACCGTGCCCCCGATCCAGATCGCCGCGACTCCGACAGCCACCATCACCAGCGCCGACAGCAACCGCGGCAGCAAATCATTCCATTTTGAAGCCGCGCTCATGCCTTGACCGCGCCAAACCGGCGATCACGGGCACCATATTTTTTGACCAGCTCGGCAAATATTTCGCGGCTGAAATCAGGCCAGAGCGTATCGATGAATTCATATTCAGCATAGGCAGACTGCCACAACAGGAAATTGGAAATCCTCGCTTCGCCACTTGTGCGGATGACCAGATCGGGATCCGGCAAAACGCAGGTGTCCAAATATTTGGGTAGCGTTTCCTCATCCACCTCTTCGGGGTCGAGCTTGCCTGCCGCCACATCCTGCGCCAGTCGCTTTGTCGCGCGGGCGACTTCATCCCGGCCGCCGTAGTTCAGCGCGATGGTCAGATGCACCCGGTCATTTTCGGCGGTCAACAATTCCAATTCGTCCATCATGGCAATTAGTTTCTTGTCCAGCCGCACCCGATCACCGATGAACCGCACCCGCACACCTTCGTCATGCAGTGCCTTGGCTTCCTTGGTGATATAGCGCCGAAACAGGCTCATCAGCCCGGCCACTTCAACCTGGGTTCGTTTCCAGTTTTCGGTGGAGAAGGCGAAGATGGTGATGAATTTCACCCCCAGATCAGGGCAGGCTTCGACGATTTCGCGCACCCGGCGGGCCCCGGCGTGATGCCCGAATAACCGCGGCCGGCCCCGTGCCTGAGCCCAGCGGCCATTGCCATCCATAATGATGGCGACATGGCGCGGGCCTGTTTCGGGGGCGGATTTCTTCAGCATCAAATCAATCCGATTCAGACCTGCATGATCTCGGCTTGTTTGCCTTCAAGCGCCTGATCGACATTGGCAATGTATTTGTTGGTCAGGTCCTGCACCTCGGTTTCCCAGAATTTCTGGTCATCTTCCGACATGCCGTCCGATTTCGCTTTTTTCACCTGATCCATCCCATCGCGACGCACATTGCGGATCGCCACACGGGCGCTTTCGGCATATTGCGCGGCCACACGGGTCAGCTCACGGCGGCGTTCTTCGTTCAGTTCCGGGATCGGCAGCATGATGATGGTGCCGTTAAGCTGCGGATTGATACCCAGGCCGCTGTTGCGGATCGCCTTTTCGACCGCGCCCACCATCGATTTGTCCCAGACGTTGATGGTGACCATGCGTGGTTCGGGCACGTTGATCGTGCCGACCTGATTGATCGGGGTTTTCTGGCCATAAGCTTCGACCATCACCGGTTCCAGCATCGAAGACGAGGCGCGGCCAGTCCGCAGCGACGCGAATTCGGTTTTCAGCGCGCCCATAGCCCCCTGCATCCGGCGCTCAAGGTCATCGGTATCAATCATGAAATCTTCGGACATCTTGCTTTTCCTTATCTGCGTGGCGTGCGCCTGCCGTTTTGTCCGGCTGGCGTCAGACTAGCCCTAACCGTGAACCGTTGTATAGGTACCTTGCCCGGCCAGAATACCACGGAAGCCGCCGGGTTCATCCAGACTGAAAACGATGATCGGCACGTTATTGTCGCGCGCCAGGGCAATGGCCGAGGCGTCCATCACGCCCAAATGCTGGGCTAAAACTTCGTCATAACTGACCCGGTCGAATCGTTTGGCGTCTGGGAATTTCACCGGATCTTTATCGTAAACCCCGTCTACCTTGGTGCCCTTGAAAATCGCCTTACAGGCCATTTCGTTTGCCCGAAGCGTCGCAGCGGTGTCGGTGGTGAAATAGGGGTTGCCGGTCCCGGCGGCAAAAATGCAGACCCGTTTCTTTTCCAAATGGCGCACGGCGCGACGGCGGATATAGGGTTCACAGACCTGATCCATCGGAATGGCACTGATCACCCGGGTAAAGACCCCCATTGCTTCGAGCGACGATTGCATCGCCAGTGCGTTCATCACCGTGGCCAACATCCCCATGTAGTCGGCGGTGGTGCGTTCCATCCCCTGCGCCGATCCCTGCAATCCACGGAAAATGTTGCCACCGCCAATGACCATGCAGATTTCAACGCCCAGATCATGGACCGATTTGACCTCGCGCGCGATCCGTTCGACGGTCGGTGGGTGCAGCCCAAAACCCTGCGGCCCCATCAGCGCCTCACCTGAAATTTTCAGCATCACCCGTTTGAACTTGGCTTCGGGGACCGGGGTCGAGAGGGTTTCGGCATCGGCGGCCATTACATGCTCCATTTTTCAGGTCGTGGAATTGGCCGCAAAATGTCGGAAATCGCCGCCGGGTTCAATGACAGATACGGCGAATAGCGGAATTCTCGTCTTCCCTCTTAAAAAACACAGAAATTGGCTGTATCTCCCCTCCATGTTTTCCATCGACGACATACCTGCCGACCGTCCGGTGCTGATTGCCGGGCCGACCGCTTCGGGCAAATCAGCCCTGGCGCTGGATATCGCGCGACGACATGGTGGCGTCATCGTCAATGCCGACGCGATCCAGGTCTATAGCAACTGGCGGGTCCTGACCGCCCGCCCCAGCCGTGAGGAAGAAGCAGAGCTGCCGCATCTTCTCTATGGCCATATCCCGGCGCAGGCCGACTATTCTGTCGGCCATTGGCTGCGCGAAGTCGCGCCGATTCTAGCAAGCGATGCACGCCCGATCATCGTTGGCGGAACCGGGCTGTACTTCACGGCCCTGACCGAAGGTCTGGCCGATATTCCCCTCACCCCGCCCGCGATCCGCGCCGAGGCCGATGCGCGCATGGCGCGGGATGGACGCGAGGCGCTATTGGCAGACCTTGATCCCGCAAGCCGCGACCGGATCGACGAACTGAACCCGATGCGAGTGCAGCGCGCCTGGGAAGTGCTGCGCACGACCGGTCGTGGCATCGCCGCATGGCAGGACGATACGCCACCGCCGCTGTTACCACTGCACAACGCAACGCCGATCCTCTTCGACGTGAACAAGGACTGGCTGAACGCCCGGATCGCCCGGCGTTTTGATCAGATGCTGGACCAAGGTGCGCTTGACGAAGCCCAAGCTAACCTGACCGGCTGGGATCCTACCCGGCTGTCGTCGAAAGCCATCGGCGCGCCCGAACTGATCGCCCATATCAAGGGCGAGCTGACGCTGGCTGAAGCCCGCGAGGCGGCCACCATCGCCACCCGTCAATTTGCCAAAAGGCAACGCACATGGTTCCGGTCCAGGATGAAAGATTGGACCAAATTCAATCCTGCAGCGGCCTGAGCCGCAGGAATTCTTTACATATTACAACATTCTGTCAAACTGGCGGCGCACCCACCGGTTCCCACAACTCGTCCCCTTTTGCGCTTTGATGATACCTGATCCCGATACCCGCAAAATTTCGCTGAATACGACCGCGCAGTTCACCCGTGGTGCGCCTTGGCGGCTTTCGCTGTTGCATGACGTTTCCGATTACCTGTTGATCTGGACCACCAAGGGACAGGCGGTAGCAGCGTTGAATGGCCGCAGACGCGGGATCGGTGCCCATTGCGCCATCATCGTACCCTGCGGCACATTGTTCTCACTTGATCTGGGACGCACCGGTAGTGGGCTGGTACTGGCGCTGAAACCGGCCTGGGCAGGAGAAGCCAAGCTGCCGGACGAACCCCGTGTGCTGCAGCTACGCAGCGTTCAGGAACAGGCCGAAGTCACCGGCGCACTGGACGCAATACAGAAAGAGGTTCAGTCGGACCAGCCGTTTTACGATGATGCGTGCCACGCCTATGCAGCGCTGCTATCTGTCAGCCTGCGCCGTCGCATTGCCGCATTGCCGGAGCCGCCGCGCATGTCCGGTGCACAGCGTCTGGTCAACGCCTTCTTTGCACTGGTCAGCAAACATTATGCCGATGTCATGACAATGGCCGACTTCGCCCGAATACTGGGCGTCACGCCGACCCACCTGTCGCGCTGCTGCAAGGAATGCCTTGGCATCACTGCCGCCGATATTCTGGCGCAGCGCAGCCTTTATGCCGCGAGAGATATGATCGAAACCACCGACACCCCGCTCAAAGATATAGCCGACCGGCTGGGTTTTGGCAGTGCTACCTATTTTTCCCGGTTCATCCAAAACCATACCGGAAAATCTCCCCGCGACCTGCGGCGCAACACCGGACCGCTCGGTCAACATCGAGGGCTGGTGACACGTTAGGTACTTCAATCCTTAAGCAGATTTTCGTAACGCGCATCAGTCAGTGTTTTCAGAAACGCCACCAACGCATCGATCCGGTCGTCTTCCAATGCCGGGCCATGGGTCAATTGTTTAACCGATAAGGTGCCGGGAACTTCCGGCTGTGCCCAGGGTTTGCCGGTTTCGGGGTTGATCTGACGCTTGGCCGACTTGGAATTGTATTTGTTATAGAACAGCAGGACGGTGCGCAGGTCTTCGAACACGCCGTTATGCATATAAGGCCCGGTCACCGCGACATTGCGCAGCGTCGGCACCTTGAATTTACCCGCCTCACCGGGATCGTCGACCGCAGGGTTTTCCAACAATCCACGATCGACATGATCGCCACCCAACCCGTTTTCTCGCCGTACTGCGACATTCACCGGGACGCCGATATTGTGGTATTCATAGTTGCTGAAGGTCTCATTCCGCGACACCTGACTGGTGTTCAGCTGATGGCACAGATTGCAATTGGTGAACTGTTCGGAAAAGAACAACAGGCGGCCCAGCTCTTCTTCCTGTGTCAATTCAACTTCGCCGCGCAAGAACCGGTCGTATTTGGAATCGAACGGGGCAAAGTAGTCGGTCCGTTCAAAGGCCGCGATGCTTTCGGTCATCGCCGCATAGGCGCGGTCAGCATCGTCGAACACGTCTTCTGCGAACAGCGCCCGCATCGATACAACGTAATCAGGGTTTTCCAGCAACCGTGCCACCACGCTGGCCTTGTCCGGCATTCCCATTTCAATCGGGTTAAGCGGCGGGCCGCCGGCCTGCCCGGCCAGATCCGGTTCGCGTCCGTCCAGAAACTGACCACCAACCCACACGCCATCCTTGCGTTGGTGAAACTGCGGTGAAAAGGCAGCATAACTGGCCGTAGGCGCATTGCGATCCCCAAGTGAGCTGCCATCGTCGCCAATCGAAACCGCGCCGCGAGCATCGGCAAAGCCATATTCTGGCTGATGACAGCTGGCACAGGCCTGGCTACGGTTCTTCGACAGCTCCATGTCAAAAAACAGCGCCTCGCCCAGGGCGGTCTTGGTTTCAAAAACAGGCTCTGCGGCGATCGCTGGCACCGTCAGGGCGGTCGCCAGAAGTGCGCTCCCGATGATAAAATTTCCAAGCTTCAGCATGGGTTACCTTTGTGTGCGTTTTCTATCCGCAATACCAAAGGTTTGCGCGATTCTGATTTACATAGCGCAAATTCCTGACAAAATAAATCAGAATTAAAAGACTAGCTGCCCCAGATGACTTTCACGTAATTCCGGGTTTCCTGATAGGGTGGGACACCACCATATTTTTCAACGGCTTCTGGCCCGGCATTATACGCCGCCAGCGCCAGACGCCACGATCCAAAACGCCGATACTGTTGCGCCAGATACCGCGCGCCACCATCAAGGTTTTCCGACGGATCGTGTGGATCGACCCCCAACCTGCGCGCCGTCTGTGGCATCAGTTGCGCCAGTCCCAGCGCGCCCTTGGGTGATTTGGCGCGCGAATTAAACCCGGATTCCTGCTGAACAAGGCGGAGAAACAAATCTTCAGGCACCCCATGGCGCAATGCCGCAGAGCGCGCCATGTCAAGATAAGGCCCTTTGTACCCACCGCTGAACCCGGCGCTACCCCATTTTGTCGGAGTATGCACCGTCGCCGGTTTCAGACGCACCGACCCTTTGTATTGGCTGGCCGCGCGAGTATCCAAAACTTTAATCTGTGACTTGAACAGCTTAGTGCGCGATTTGGACGACAGGACATCTGCCTGCGCGGCCCCACCGCCGACCAAGGCCATCGCCAATCCCAACGCCCAAACTTTCTGCATGCCAATCACCCACCTCAATGTCCGCGCGGATTATACGCTACTGCACGGCAATTTCCAGCCTCAGGGACCTAATTCGGCGTTCTGGGACGCAACGCCGCCATTCATCAATGGTGCCGACATCAGGTCTTCGATCAAAAGGCTGATCAATTCACCGCGCCCAGCTACCCCGGCTTTACGGTAGATTGCATTGAGATGGGCCTTGATCGTGCCCTGCGCAGACCCTCGCAATTCAGCGATTTCAGCGATAGACGCGCCCTTGATCGCGAACCCGGCCACATCCTGTTCCGACGGCGTCAGCCGCCAATCAGCATAATAGGCCTGCATCAGATCATGCAGCGCCCCCGAGGCGATCTGCATGCCCCGGGTCAGTTCTTCCTGCCGCAACAGCAACCGGATAAGATAGCGGACTTCAAAACCGACCGACGCGATCAGCGTCACCGCAGCGGCCACTTCAAGGATCAGGTGACTGGTGTCGCCAGAGTTGAAGATCTGACTTCCCTGCTTGATGAAATCGAAAAAGATATCGGACAGGAAAAAGAACGCCGCAAAACTCTGGGCCAGGATCAGCAGCCCAAGGCCCACTCCTTCGCGTAGAATCGGATTGCCAGACTTCAAGATATCAAACCTTCTCGCTTGGCACGGATTTGACACCCGTCACCATTGACCGAGGCAGGTTAACGCCGGTTCTGCGACTTTCCAAGATCACAGCGACAACATGAAGCAGGGCCGAAAAGTAGACCCAGTTGGCAAAGAGTTCGTGCATCTCTTCGACCCATTCAATTCCCCAGAAGGCGGTCGTGGTCATCATATAGCCCGACAGCCCTATCAGCAAAATCGATGCCCAAAGGTTATAGATCATCAGCGCCCCAAGCGGCGTGTGGCCCAGATGAATCCGTTTGCGCCCGCTGACCATGTCGGAGAGTTGATCCATAGATGCGGACGGATTTGGCGGGAAATCGGCAAACCGGGCATGGCGACTCCCCACGAGCCCCCAAACCAGTCGCAACACCACCAGAGCCAGAACGGTATAGCCGACGCGGGTGTGGAACTTGCTCTCATCATCAATGACAGCGCCGTTCAAAACAATTCCAAGCGCAACGCCCCAATGCGTCAGCCGAACGACCGGATCCCAGACTTTGCGATTTTCCATGGCCCTACCCTCTTCTATATGATTGGCGCAGGCACTGCTGCAAAGCGGTACCTGCGATGATCGCCTTAGTCGTTGCCTTTGGTCTTCATCACTTTCAACGCGGCATCCAGATAGAGCTCCAACTTCTTGCCGTCCTTCAGCGCATAAGCTTCGTAATAACCGTCTTCGACCTTGATCTTGCGCACCTCATAGCCATCATTCGTCAGTTTCTCGACAATCTGAGCACGGATTTCCGGCGTCAGGGTCACCCCGTTCTGAGCCGCCAGTGCAGGTAATCCACTCAAGGTCATGACCAAACCGAACCCGAGTGCTTTGATGATAGTTTTCATTACTGTATCTCCTTTTGGGGCGACGATCACCCATGCCCCTGAGATGCAGAACGCAGATGCAGAACGCCATTGAACCAAGGTGCCAAATCCACGCAATCTGCCGCTCTATAACTCTGGTTTATCCGTGTTAGCATCCGTTTTTGGAAAACTTTACCTTTCCTTCAGGGCGTGGTGTAAGCATTGCTCAAACGACTCGACGGGGAGATGAAAAATGGCCGGATCGGTAAATAAAGTAATTCTGGTGGGCAATCTGGGCCGTGACCCCGAAGTGCGCAGTTTCCAAAACGGCGGCAAAGTCTGCAATCTGCGGATTGCGACCTCGGAAAACTGGAAGGACCGCAATACAGGCGAACGGCGCGAACGCACCGAATGGCATTCGGTGGCGATCTTTTCCGAACCGCTGGCGCGGATCGCCGAACAATATCTGCGCAAAGGGTCCAAGGTCTATATCGAGGGCCAGCTTGAAACCCGTAAATGGCAGGACCAATCCGGGCAGGACCGCTATTCGACCGAAGTGGTGCTGCGCCCCTATCGTGGCGAATTGACCCTGCTCGACAGTCGCGGCGGCGAAGGCGGTGGCGGTGGTGGCTATGGCGGTGGTGATCAGGGCGGTTACGGCGGCGGTTATGGTGGTGGCGACTATGGCGGCGGAAACCAGGGTGGTGGACAGGATAGTCCGTCAGGTCAGGGCGGCGGTGCGCCGTCGCGTGATCTGGATGATGAAATCCCGTTCTGATCGGCATCAGATACCAATTTGAAAGCCGCCCAACACCGGGCGGCTTTTCTCGTTTCAGGACAGCCGGGCATTGCACGGCCTCCACCCTGCAATGCTGCAGATGCGAAAAACACCACTGATACCCCTTTCTCTCTGGCCTTTTGACCCGATCCGGTATAGCCGGGCCGCGAACAACCCAAGGACTACCCATGGATCTGCGCAACATCGCCATCATCGCCCACGTCGACCACGGCAAAACCACCCTGGTGGATGAGCTGCTGAAGCAATCGGGTGCATTTCGTGAAAATCAGGCCGTCGCAGAACGCGCGATGGACAGCAACGATCTGGAACGCGAACGCGGTATCACCATTTTCGCCAAGCCGACTTCGGTGGAATGGAAAGATACCCGCATTAACATCGTCGACACCCCCGGCCACGCCGATTTCGGTGGCGAAGTCGAACGTATCCTGTCGATGGTAGATGGCGTGGTGCTGCTGGTCGATGCCGCCGAAGGCCCGATGCCGCAAACCAAATTCGTGACCTCCAAGGCACTGGCCTTGGGCCTGCGGCCCATCGTGGTTCTGAACAAGGTCGACAAACCCGATGCCGAACCGGATCGGGCTTTGGATGAATGTTTCGATCTGTTCGCCAGCCTGGGCGCGAATGAAGATCAGCTGGATTTCCCGCATCTTTATGCTTCGGGCCGCAATGGCTGGGCGGATCCTGAACTGGACGGGCCGCGCAAGGATTTGCATGCGCTGTATAACCTGATCGTCAATCACGTCCCCGCGCCGAAACAGATCGCGCATCAGGGCGAAGATTTCAGCATGCTAGCCACCACATTGGGAAGCGATCCTTTCGTCGGTCGTATCCTGACTGGCCGGGTCGAAACCGGTAAGCTGAAAGTCGGCGCGACCGTACAGGCGCTCAGCCGCATCGGTCAGAAAATCGAACAGTTCCGCGTCACCAAGATCCAGGCCTTCCGCGGTCTGCAAATGCAGGATATCGAAGAAGCGATGGCCGGTGACATCGTGTCCATCGCGGGCATGTCCAAGGCCACCGTGGCCGACACGATCTGTGCTTTGGCGGTCGAAGAACCGCTTGATGCGCAACCGATCGATCCGCCCACCATCACCGTCACCTTCGGCATCAACGACAGCCCACTGGCAGGCCGCGATGGCAAGAAGGTGCAAAGCCGGGTGATCCGCGAACGTTTGATGAAAGAAGCGGAATCGAATGTCGCGATCAAGATCGCCGACACCCCCGGCGGCGAGGCTTTCGAAGTCTCCGGCCGTGGCGAATTGCAGATGGGCGTTCTGATCGAAAACATGCGCCGCGAAGGTTTTGAGCTGTCCATTTCGCGCCCGCAAGTGATCATGCGCGAAGAAAACGGTCAGCGGATGGAACCCGTCGAAGAAATCACTGTCGATGTCGATGACGAATATTCTGGCGCAGTGATCGAAAAGATCACCGGTGCCCGCAAAGGCGAACTGGTCGAAATGCGTCAGGCTGGCGCCGGCAAGACCCGGATCATCGCCCATGTCCCGTCGCGCGGCCTGATCGGCTATCACGGTGAATTTTTGACCGACACCCGTGGTACCGGTGTGCTGAACCGCGTGTTCCACGGCTGGACCCCGTTCAAGGGTCCGATCCCGGGCCGCCGCGCTGGCGTCCTGATTTCGATGGAAGACGGCGAAGCTGTAGCCTATGCGCTGTGGAACCTCGAGGATCGCGGCAAGATGTTCATCGGCGCGCAGGCCAAGGTTTATCAGGGTATGATCATCGGCGAGCACAGCCGCGACAACGATCTGGAAGTGAACCCGCTGAAGGGCAAGAAACTGACCAACGTGCGGGCCTCGGGCACCGACGAAGCGGTCCGCCTGACCACGCCAATAACCCTGTCGCTGGAAGAGGCGATCGCCTATATCAACGACGACGAATTGGTCGAAGTCACCCCGAATGCGATCCGGCTGCGCAAACGCTATCTTGATCCGCATGAACGCAAACGCATGGCAAAAACGAATAGCTGACACAAAACCCGATCTTGCGCTACTGTCTGATTAACACTGCTTCAGGGAGGAACGGTTGTTATGCGCAAATTGCAGGCCCAAGGCATTCACCACATCACCCTGACCGGAGCCGACCGGCAGACATCGATCGATTTCTGGGAAGGGCTGCTTGGAATGCCCTTTGTTTTCGATCAGCCCAATCTCGACAACCCGGATGAAGGCCATCTCTATTTCGACCCCGGGGATGGGCGCCTGATCACGGTGTTCACCAATGAAACCCGCAAGCCCGACCCAAGCCGGACACCGACAGATCCCGGCTGCGTGCACCATCTGGCGCTCAACATCAGCAAAGCGACGTTTTCTCAGGCGGTGAAACGGTTGGACGAACGCGGCATCACCCATTCCGGGGTCAAGGATCGCGGCTTCATGGATTCGATCTATTTCAAAGATCCCATGGGGTTCCTGATCGAATTGGCCTGTTATCGGTTTGAACCGCCGATGGGGAGCTCGCATGCCGATGTCATGATCGAGGCGCACAAATTACGGGTCGGACGCGGTGATTACAATATTCAGGAAGAGCATCTGGCCGATGCCATCGAAATATTGGTGGCGCGGCGGCAGAGTTCGCTGTCAGTAGACCGCTCAGCGAAGGATCCCTATTGAGGGGAAAAGGGGCGTCGCCCCTTTCGCGCCCGCCGTGGGCGGGTTTGAGGGGGCGCTGCCCCCTCTGTGGTGAACTCCTGCAGAGTTTCACCACATTCACCCCCGGAGTATTTTGACCAAGATGAATGCCAGGTGGGCATCCCTTAGTCGTTGGTTTCAACCACCATCAGTTCGCGTTCAGAGGCACCGCGCGCGTGGCTCAGCGCTTCTTGGTAGTCCGGGCTGTGATAACAGGCGACAGCCGTGTCCACATCGGGAAAGCGCGCGACCACGTTGCGCGGGCGTTCCTTGCCCTCCAGCTGCACGAAACGGCCACCGCGGGCAATGAATTCACCGCCATGTTTGGCAATGGCGGGGCCAGCCAATTTGGCGTATTTTCCGTAGGCTTCGTCATCGGTGACTGTCACATGTGCAATCCAAAGTGCGCCCATTATCTTCTCCTTGCGTCAGGTCGGAACTTTCGAGGCAGCATACGCCGTTCAGGACAGAGATCGAGAATATTTCGACCGCTTGATCAAAAAATTACAGAACGGCTTCGGCTGCCTTGATCGCGGCATCTGCGTTCGTCGCATCCTTGCCGCCCCCTTGCGCCATATCAGGACGTCCTCCGCCGCCCTTGCCGCCCAATTCCGGGACCGCCGCGCGGACCAGATCGACCGCCGACACCTTGTCGGTCAGGTCCTTGGTCACGCCTGCGGCCACCGCTACCTTATCGCCGGTATCGGCAATCAGCAGGACTGCGCCTGAGCCGAGCCGGTCCTTATGTTCGTCGATCAGTGAAGGCAGGTCTTTGCCCGACACGCCGGTCAGGACCTGGGCGAAGAATTTCACCCCATTGATGTCTTTGGCATCGGTGCCGCCCTGCCCCTGGCCGCCAGCCATCGCCAGTTCGCGGCGCAGCTGCGCGACTTCGTTGGCCAGCGACTTGCGTTCGGCCAAAAGCGCCTCGACCCGGTCGGCGACTTCCGAAGGCTGCGCTTTCAGCGCCGCCGTGACCGAGGCCAGCGTTTCGGCTTGTTCATGCAAATAGTTCAGAGCCGCCTGCCCGGTCAGCGCCTCGATCCGGCGCACACCGGCGCTGGAAGCGCTGTCACCGAGGATCACGCACATCCCAATATCGCCGGTCTGTTTCACATGGGTGCCGCCACAGAGTTCGAGCGAATAGGTTTGACCATCCTGCCCTTTTCCGGTTGCCGCCCGGCCCATTGAGACCACGCGCACCTCATCACCGTATTTTTCCCCAAAAAGGGCCTGCGCACCGATTTCGCGGGCGTCATCCGGTGTCATGATCCGGGTTTCAACCGGCGTGTTCTGACGAATAAAACTATTCACATCTTCAGTGACTTTGCTCAGTTCCGCATCAGACAGAGCCTTGGCATGGCTGAAATCGAACCGCAGACGGTCCGGCGCGTTGAGTGACCCGCGCTGCGCCACGTGGTTCCCCAGCGTTTCGCGCAACGCTTCGTGCAACAGATGGGTCGCTGAATGGTTGGCGCGGATCGCGGTGCGTCGGCCATGATCAACCTCAAGTACCACGCCTTCATTGAGCGCGATTTCTCCTTCAGTCACTTCGGCGAAATGGATGAAGACTCCGGCAGCTTTCTTGGTATCGATGATCCGGGCTGTGCCGTTTTCAGCTTTCAGCACCCCGCTATCGCCGACCTGACCGCCGCTTTCTGCATAGAACGGCGTTTGGTTCATTGCGATCTGTACACTGTCGCCTTTGCCGACCTTGTCGACCTGGGCGCCATCCCTGACCAGCGCGATCACCTGACCTTCGGCGGTTTCAGTGTCATAGCCGAGGAATTCGGTCACGCCCTTGTTTTCAGCAATGTCGAACCAGATGGTCGCGTCTGCCGCTTCGCCCGACCCGGCCCAGGCGGCGCGCGCCTTGGCTTTTTGTTCTTCCATCGCTGTATCGAACCCGTCAGTATCGACACCCAGGCCCTTTTCGCGCAACGCGTCCTGAGTCAGGTCGAGTGGGAAACCGAAAGTGTCATACAGCTTGAATGCCGCCGCGCCGGGCAATGCCGCGCCTTCGGGCAACGCTTCTATTTCGTCGTCCAGAAGCTTCAACCCGCGTTCTAGCGTTTGCTTGAAACGGGTTTCTTCCAGTTTTAGCGTTTCCTCGATCATCGGCTGGGCCTGCCGGAGCTCGGGATAGGCCGCCCCCATCTGGGTGACCAGTGCCGGGACAAGCTGATGCATGACCGGATCTTTTGCCCCCAAGAGGTGCGCATGCCGCATCGCCCGGCGCATGATCCGTCGCAGCACGTAACCGCGCCCGTCATTGGAGGGCATCACCCCATCCGCGATCAGGAACGAAGTCGAACGCAGGTGATCCGCGATCACCCGGTGATGAACGTTCTTGTCACCATACGGATCGACGTTGGTCGCATTGGCGCTGGCCTCGATCAGGTATTTGAACAGATCGGTGTCGTAATTGTCGTGGCTGCCCTGCAACAAGGCGCCGATCCTCTCCAGCCCCATGCCGGTATCAATCGACTGCATGTCCAGTTCACGCATCGAGCCGTCCTCGAACTGTTCGTTCTGCATGAAAACGACATTCCAGATCTCGATGAACCGGTCGCCATCCTCTTCGGGCGATCCCGGAGGCCCGCCCCAGATATGATCGCCGTGATCATAGAAGATTTCGGTGCAGGGTCCGCAGGGGCCGGTTGGGCCCATCTGCCAGAAATTGTCCGACGTGGCGATGCGGATGATCCGGTCTTCGGGCACGCCGACCTTTTTCCAGATTTCGAACGCTTCGTCATCGGTGTGATAGACAGTTGTCAGCAGCTTCGATTTGTCGATGCCGAATTCTTTGGTCACCAAATCCCATGCAAACGGGATCGCTTCCTTCTTGAAGTAATCGCCGAAGCTGAAATTGCCCAGCATTTCAAAGAAAGTGTGATGCCGCGCGGTATAACCGACATTGTCCAGATCGTTGTGTTTTCCCCCTGCCCGAACGCATTTCTGCGCTGTGGTGGCGCGTTTGTAGTCGCGGTGCTCTACTCCGGTGAACAGGTTCTTGAACTGAACCATGCCGGAATTTACAAACATCAGCGTCGGATCGTTGCGCGGCACAAGCGGGCTGGAGGCCACGACCTCGTGCCCCTGTTTTTCGAAATAATTCAGGAAAGTCGAACGGACGTCGTTGAGGCTGGGCATCGGTTGGGGTTCCCGGGCAAGACAATGGTCAAGCTGATTTATCCCTCCGACGGCCCCGTGTCCACAGCAAGTAAAAGGCCGGGCGCACAGAACGCACCCGGCCTTTCCAATTGCACGATTTCGAAACGCTCAGGCTTCGATGATATCGTCGCCTTCTTCACGCTTCATGTCGAATTCCAGACCGTGGGCGGCCCTGATCTTGTCTTCGATCTCGATCGCGGCATCGGGATTGTCTTTCAGGAATTGCTTGGCGTTTTCACGCCCCTGCCCCAAGCGTTCATCGTTATAGCTGAACCAGGCACCTGATTTTTCCACCACCCCGGCCTTCACGCCAAGATCCAGCAATTCGCCGGTTTTGGAAATGCCTTCGCCATACATGATGTCAAATTCCACCTGTTTGAAGGGCGGTGCGACCTTGTTCTTGACCACTTTGACCCGGGTGGCATTGCCGACAATCTCTTCCCGGTCCTTGATCGCGCCGATCCGACGAATATCCAGCCGAACCGAGCTGTAGAATTTCAACGCGTTGCCGCCGGTGGTGGTTTCCGGGCTGCCAAACATTACTCCGATCTTCATCCGGATCTGGTTGATGAAGATCACCGTGCATTTCGATCGGTTGATCGACCCGGTCAATTTGCGCATCGCCTGGCTCATCAGCCGGGCCTGCACACCGACGCTGCTGTCGCCCATGTCGCCTTCCAGTTCCGACTTCGGCGTCAGCGCGGCAACCGAATCGACCACCACCATGCTGACCGCGCCGGACCGCACCAGTGTATCCACGATTTCCAGCGCCTGTTCCCCAGTATCGGGCTGGCTGATCAGCAACTCGTCAAGATTGACCCCCAGTTTCCTGGCATATTGCGGATCAAGCGCATGTTCGGCATCGACAAAAGCACAGATACCGCCATTTTTCTGTTCCTCCGCAACGCAATGCAGTGTCAGCGTGGTTTTACCCGAACTTTCCGGCCCGTAAATTTCGATGATCCTGCCCTTCGGGATGCCACCGATTCCGAGCGCGATATCCAAGCCCAAGGACCCTGTCGATGTCGCCTCGATTTCCTGCACGGCATTTTCGCCGCCCAGTTTCATGATCGAGCCTTTACCGAACTGCCGTTCGATCTGGGCCAAAGCGCTGTCCAGCGCCTTCTGCTTGTCCGCGTTACGTTTATTATCCATGGAAAGTAGATCTGCCATTGCCATTTTTCCGGTCCCTTATCCCACACCCGCGACGGTGCGGCAATCACCATAATGTTCTGCACTTGTTCTTGTCGCCGTTTATGAGATCAAAACAAGAACATTGCAATGATATTTTTTTCATATTCAGGTTTGACCGTTTAGGTTAAGGAATGATTTAATCGGGCGCGGTGACTTGAACAAAAAGGGCAGAGATCTGGATATGCTGGTGTTTTGGAAAGAAAAATTGGTTTTCCTGTCTGTTCCGAAAACCGGCACAACGGCCTATGAAAAGGCGCTTGGCCCGATCGCATCAATGACGGTACTGGACCCTCCTGAACTCAAGCATGCGCCGCTTTATCGATATAATCGGTTTTTCCGGCCGATGTTCGAAAAGGCCTGCAACACGCAGATGGAAACCATGGCAGTGATGCGCGAACCGGTCAGTTGGCTGGGAAGCTGGTACAGATATCGCCGCCGTCCCTTCATGGAAGGCAAACCGAATTCGACCCACGAGGTCAGTTTCGACGACTTTGTCAGCGCTTATTGTCAGGGAAAACCGCCCGGTTTCGCGAATGTCGGCAGTCAGGCCAAATTTCTGGAACCTCGACCGAACGGCACTTCGATTGACCACCTGTTCCGCTATGAAGATCAGGACGGTTTGATAGCGTTTCTTGAAAACCGGCTGTCAATCAAACTGGAGTTGCCACGCGAAAACGTATCCCCCAAGATGGAGTTGCAGTTATCGCGCGACGTCGAAGCCAAGCTGCGCCAGGCGCGGAGCGAGGAATTCGAACTGTGGGAAAGCATCACCACCTGATCTCTAGCCAGCAGGAACGGATGTTCAGCCAGAATGGAAACCCTGTGACAACGAACGCTCAAGACCGTTCAGAACGCCGTGAGCGTCGCTCCTGTTTAAGATGATCAGATCGTCAGACCCCAGATCGGCGTTACATGATCGGTGTTACCGAAGCCCCCGCAGCCAAGCGCAAGGCCCAGGCATCGACATCGTCTTCAAAGACTTCGTGGATCGTCGGGCTAAATTTGATCAGAGCCGCGATCGCCAGTTCCTTTAAATCGGAATAGTCCTGAAGCAGAGACCGGTCCACTTCTTCCCAACCGGTTTCGGGCAGTTTGACCTGAGCGCGTTTACCGTCTGATGAAACCCGCACTTCCCAATCAAATCCGAACAGCGTCAGCGATACCTTGTCGCCGGCGGTGAATTTTCCGGATCGGCGGATCATATGCATACGCACATAATCTTGCAGAGCGTCGCGGGTATTACGGACCACTTCAGCAGCTACCGGTCGCCATCCGTCATCAAGCCCTGCCTTGAGTTGTCTCCAGGGCGCATCTGCGCCCGAGCGGAAGGCCAGAATTTCACGGGTTGCCTCTTCGGGACTGTTTTTTACTGTGCCCACGTCATAGGCAGCTTCGCCAATGGTCAGTCGGGCGAAAGGCGCGACCTCAAGCGCAGATTCTGTTGCAGCGCCTGCCCCCTCGGGGGACGCAGCAAGCCCAGCATTGCTAAAGGTCGGGTGATGTACCGTCATCTGTGCCTCCTAAACGGGGTAACGCAATCGTCTGATCTCACAAACGGCGCAATTCGCCACGCTTTTACTTCCGGCAGCTGTTTTTTTCCGACCAAACGCCGGAATGAATGGCACGAAAACTGCATTCAGTCTGTCGGACAGACATGGAGTGCGCAATGAGCACCGAACAACCAGATGCAAGCGAAGCCATCAAGATCGCGCTCGCGTCGGCGGAAACCGCCAGCGACGCGGCGTCGCTGGCGGAAGATACTTCGAAACGGCTAAGCGACAAGGCCGATTGGGTGGACCGCAAACTGATCCCTGCCGCCATTGGCGGCATCGCCGGGATCATTCTGTGTGCCGGGCTGAGCGCGATGATTTTCTACCGCACTCTGGGTGACCTGCGCACTGCGCGCGACACCCATGTAGAGGCGCTGCATTTGTTCACGCAGAACGTCAATCAGTTGAAAATGACCGTCGAAATGGCGTCAGAGATGATCGAATCTCAATCCTCAGAACGCCAAGAGGTTACCGCCGCGCTGAATGGCATGAATGGCAGGATCGACGCGCTCGAAGCGCAGTTGACCGACACCAATCTCGCAATCACATCCACGCTGGGCCAGGGCCCCGAAGGATTTGCCACCTATATGAGCAGCATGATCGAGCCGCAAATCGGCAAATCGCGCGATGACGTACTGGCCGGGATTTCAGATCTGCAACTGGCCTTGTCGCAAAAGCTGTCGACGCTGGCCAATCAGATTCTCACCTCGGCCCCGGCCGCAGGAACCAAGCCGAATTCCCGGCTGTCGGCAGTATCACCGTCATCGCGCCTACAGCCGCAGCCCAAAAAAGTGATCAAGCCACGCAGCAAACCTGCGACCGCGACCACTCCGCGTAAAACCACCTCGAAATCCGCAACGAACCCGTTCAAGTACCCGTAATGCTGCCTCAGCCCCCAGAACTGCCCTCCGAGATTCATCTGGAGCTGATCAAAGTCGGCTCTGCGGGCAATTCACTGGGCCTGCGCCCAGGTGACAAATTGGTCGGGATTGACGGTACGCCCTTCGTCGATGGGGCGCGGGAATTCTCGCGCCGGTTTTCACCGATGCAGACCCGGAAGGTCGTGTTGCATTTCCAGCGCGGCGATCTGGACCTGACGGTAATAAGTGTGACCCCGAAGTTGGGGCGCTGGCACCCCTGTCCGGCTGTCGGCAACCCACAGTTTCCCGACATTGCCCCTGAGCGACTTGAAAACTGGGAAGTGTTGCGCTCTTCGCGCGGCCATTACGACTTGTTCCGCCACCGGGTTTCACCGCTGGCATGGATGGTTGCACCTATCTGGCTGGCCCAGATGAGGCTATGGCCGCATTTGGGCGGTCTGGTTGCGCTGGTCCTTCTGGGGTGGCCTGCGGGCTGGTGGGCATCCATCGTCCTGTACGGCCTGTCCTCGGTCTATGTGCGGCGCAATTATGCCTACCTGATCCGATCAGACAGGCTGGCCCGAGGATTGGTGCCCTATGCAGTGGTCGCAGCAGAAAGCGAAGCTGCGGCGCATACCGCCTATAGCAATATGGAACCGGACGATCAGTTCCTGTTCGGCGGAGTTTCCGTCCCGGTCGCACAACCGTCTGCAGTGCCCGGCGATCTTGGCGATTACAGCGAAGCGAATGCCTGACGGTTTCCGGACTGGCATGAAAGACAGCTCATAACCCTTTATCCCTGGATGCCCGCCCCGCGCAGAAGCGACCGCAGCTACTGCACGGCCACAATCTGAATGCAGGGCGCATGTCCACTGCCCCTGCCCCCCCGTAAAACGCGGTAAGGGCGCAGAGATCGGCGGATTAACCGTCTATCACTGCGCCCTCGGTCCGAGAGTGGAACTTGGATCAATCCGCCTGTAACAAAGCGTTGCGACGGCGTTGGAAAGAGGACGGGATTTTCAGGATATCACGGTATTTCGCCACAGTCCGCCGCGCCAGATGAGTACCCTCGCCAGTGATGATCTTTGCGATGGCATCGTCGCTCAGCGGGTTGGCGCCATCTTCTTCGCGGACCAGTTGCTGAATGCGATGGCGCACGGCAGCGGCGGATTCACCGCCTTCGCCTTCGTCTTTGCGCAGCGACGCGGAAAACAGGTATTTCAGAGGGAAAGTACCCTGCGGAGTCTGCATCAGCAGATCGGTGGTCACCCGGCTGACGGTGCTTTCATGAACACCAATCGCTTCGGCAACATCCTTTAGAGTCATCGGCACAAGGCCCGAGGCCCCTTGCCCCATGAACTTGGACTGACGACGCAGGATTTCCGCGCCCACGGCCAGCGTGGTCTGATTGCGGTGCGCCACCGCGCGGCGCAACCAAAGCGCCACAGACAGCGTATCGTTGACATAATCGCCATGTGCGGCCTTCAGCGTCGCGGCTTTCTTTTCGTTGACCACTACGCTGGGCAGGGTGGACTTGTTCAGGTCGACCTTCCAGCCTTCGTCTGCCCGGCTGACGATCAGATCGGGCGCGCGCTGCGGCGTCACCGGCCCATTGAAATCGGCCCCCGGCTTGGGATTCAGGCTGCGCAACAGTTTCAACGCCGGGCGCAGTTTATCCATATCGCAGTTACAGGCGCGCATCAGCCCCTTCAGATCCGCCTGAGCCAGTTTTGGTAGGTTTTCCAATAACGTACGGAACAACGGCGTCATCGCGCCCTTTTCTTCGGCCTGCAGTGCCAGGCATTCGGCCAATGAACGGGCAAACAGACCCGAGGGTTCGACCTGCTGGATGTGAACCAGCCAATCCTCGGCGTCTTCCAGCGACACACCAAGACGCATCGCCAGATTTTCCAGCGGTTCGCCCAGCCATCCACTGGGTTCCAGCGCTTCGAGGAAGATATCGGCCTTTATTCGATCCGCAGGGTCGGGAAACATCATGTCGAACTGCATCGCGACGTGACTGTAAAGCGATTGATCATGTTCCTGGATACGGGCCAGAACATCGCCCTGATCGATACCGCCGCCGCTCGTCCGGCTACCGGTCCCGCGCATGCTTTGGTTGTCGCCCGCAGCCCCCGCCTTCACTTCGATGAACGGGTTATCTTCGGATTCACTTTCGATCACCGAATGCAGATCTACGTTACTATACTGCAGCAGACAGATCGCTTTCTGAAGCTGTGCGGTCATGACGACAGATTGACGCTGACCTAGATGTTGAATCGTTGAAATCTGCATTGGGCATCTCCTTGCAAACAAGGATGAAGTCCATTTTAGCCCTAAACAACGTAAAACGTTTGACTTAGCCTTCAGGATATAACCCATCATAAAGTATGGGTGGTTAACCTGTTGATAAAAATGAATTTCGGCGCCGAAGCGCCGAAATCTTGTCAGTGGTGTCAAAATCCCGTCAGGGATTGTGATTAGCCGCGGAGCAGCTGCATCACGTTCTGCTTGGACGAGTTGGCCTGAGCCAGCATCGCGGTCGAAGCTTGCGACAGGATCTTGCCGCGCGCCAGGGCAGTGGATTCCTTGGCGAAGTCGGCATCCCGGATCCCGGACCGGGCGGCTTCGACGTTGACCGAGATGTTGGTCAGGTTCGAAATCGTACTGTCCAGACGGTTGGAAACCGCACCCAGCTGGGACCGTGCCTGGTTGACCTTGTTCAGCGCCACGTCGATCACCTTGATCGCGTTCGATGCGCCTTGCGCGGTGGTCAGGTCGATCGAAGCGACATCTTCCAGCGTCGACGAGTTTGCGGCGGCTTCGAAGAAGCTGGTGCCGGCGGCGATTACCGAGGAGCCAACCGAGAAGCCCTTGGTTGAGGTCATCGAAACCTGGCCAGAGATATGCGACGAGGTGATCGCGCCGGTGGTGTCGATCAGCGTGGTGGTGTGGGTGTCTGCCACCGCACCTGCTGCAGTACCGTCAGCATTCAGAGCGGTCACAGTCAGGGTGGTATCATCGACGCCGGTATCGTAGTTGGTCAGCTCGATATCGTTGCCTTCTTTGTCGGTCAGGACGATTTCGCCGTTGTTGTCGCCCATGGTGGCGGTTACGCCGGTCTGACCAGCCTGAGTGTTGATCGCATCGCGCAGACCACGCAGATCGCCGGTATCCGAGATGTTCACGTTACCGATCGTGGTGCCGTTCACTTCAAAGGTCACAGTCGATGCGGCCGAGAAGCCCGACAGTTTGGCTTTGGACACTGCGGTCGCTTCCACACCTGTCGAGGCCGACTGCGAGTTGATTTCGTCCGCCAGCGATTTGGCCGACTGACCCGCCGTGGTAGTGATCGATGCCGACCCCGAGTAGCCGGTGATGTCCAGAGTGGTACCTGCGGCGATACCGGTATCGGCTCCGCCGGAAGCCAGCGACACCTTGGTGTTCACTGTGTGGGCACCAATGTCGGTTGCTGCCGCGCTGTCGACGTCGATGTTGATGGTCTGACCCGAGTCAGCACCGATTTGCAGCTGCTTGCCGGTGAACGAACCGTCCAGAATTTTCATCCCGTTGAAGGTCGTGTCTTTGGCGACGCGGTTGATTTCAGTAATCAGCTGCGTACCTTCCGACGCCAGGTTGTTCCGGTCCGAAGCAGTGTTCGTGTCGTTCGCGGACTGAACAGACAGTTCGCGAAGACGCTGCAGCATGTTCGAAACTTCGACATGTGCACCTTCGGTGGTGTCCAGCAGGTTCTTACCGTCGGTGGCGTTCCGGATTGCTTGGCTCAGACCCTTGATCTGCGCGGTCATCTTTTCCGAAATCGCCATCCCTGCGGCGTCGTCGCTAGCGGAGTTAATCCGCTGACCCGACGAAAGGCGCTCCATCGAGGTTTGGAATTCCATATTCACACGCGACATCGTTGCTTGTGCCGAAAGCGCGCCAATATTCGTGTTAATAGTAGTCATGGCCGTCTCCATTAAGTTGGCTAGCGCTGTCCTGCGCTTGAAATTACCAACGACAAACGGCAAAAAAGTTTAAAGGAAACTATCAGTTTAGTAGTTATCGCATTGATATTATTGCGTTTTATTTCCTTGCATATTTCTTGACCCCGGTTTTTACGGGCTTGGTATGCTTCTTGCTCAGTTCTTTCCTGTATAGAGAATGGAGCATTCGATATGGATATCGCATCCCTTGTAGGGCTGATTGGTGCAGTTGGCATGATCATCGGTTCAATGATCGTTGCCGGCGGCCTAGGTCCGTTCATTGATGTGCCTTCGTTATTGATCGTGGGCGGCGGCACTTTCTTTGCTGTCATGTTCACCGCGCCGATGGGAACTTTCCTTGGCAGCTTTGGTTCCATGGCCAAAGCGTTCATGCCCAAGCTCCCCAAACATGGCAAGCTGGTCGAAACCATGGTCGAGCTTTCCGATCTCGCGCGCAAAGAAGGCATGATGGCTTTGGAAAACCAGGAAGTGCCTGACAAGTTCTTTGAGAAAGGTCTGCAGATGCTGGTCGACGGCGCGGACGAACCAAAGATGGTCAAACAGCTGCAACAGGAAATCAAATCCATGAAAACCCGGCACGAAGCCAGCCAAGGCGTGGTCAAGGGCTGGATCGACATCGCCCCGGCGATGGGGATGATCGGGACTTTGATTGGTCTGGTACAGATGCTGGGCAACATGGAAGACCCCAAGTCGATTGGCCCGGCCATGGCCGTGGCGCTGTTGACGACTCTATATGGTGCCTTTCTGGCCAACGTGATCTTTGGGCCGATCCTGTCCAAGCTGGAAACCTATAGCGCCGACGAAACGATTTACCGCGAATTGGTGGTCGCAGGGCTGCGCAATATTGCCAAGGGCGAATCCGGTCGTGCGGTTCAGGATCAGATGGTCGCGTCGCTTCCGCCGAAAGTCGCCGAAAAGCTGCTGGCAGCCTGACATTATATATAAGGACTGAAAATGGCGAAGAAACCGATCCCGCTGCCGGTTCAGCCGGTCGAACAACCGCCGCAGGAAGACTGCCCCAAATGCCCTCCGGTCGGTGCCCCCGCCTGGATGGCCACCTTTTCGGATATCGCCATCCTGCTGATGGCGTTTTTCGTGTTGATTCTGTCCTTTGCCGAATTCAACCAGCCCAAGTTCAAGATGATTGCCGGTTCTCTGAAGGATTCCTTTGGTGTTCAGCGTGAAATCCCGGTGATGGAACAGCCGCGCGGCACGACGGTGCTGGAACTCAATTTCAGCCCCTCACCAGAACCCTCGATCACCGACACCATGACGCAGGACACCACCACAACCGAACAACCCAAGATTCGTTCCGATCAGGACGAAAAGCAAAGACGCGACACTCAAAGCAATCAACAGGACAAGGACGAACAGAAACGTCAACTTGCCGAAATGCTGAAAAAGGCGTTGCAGGACGGCGAATTGATGGCGCGGATCGAAAACGACCAGGTGGTTCTGGATTATCAGCCCGGCACCAACACATTCGATCAAAGTGAACCGCAAACCCAGCCCTCCGATTCGATCGAACAGGCAACTGGCCAACCCCAGCAGCAGGAACAGATGCAACAGACCGAAGACCTGCTGGCCGAGGTCCTGCAGAATATCAACACGATCGCGCAGCAGGCAATGGAAACCCAATTGGAAGGCACCTCCGCAGCCGAAGGCGCCTCGGATCAGCCGACCGGCGATCCCGGTGAAGGCAAAGCGGCCGTCGCCAACGATAAATTGCAGGTGGCCCTGCGGCGCGAGGTCGGCAAAGGTCTGGTCTCGGTCGAACAACGGAACGGCAAAGTCTACGTCACTGTCGGCGCTGGTGGAGCTTTCCCATCGGGACAGGCCGACCTGACCCAAGAGGCACGCAGTATAATGGAACGCATCGCTTTTGCAGCTATGAATGATGCCAGCACCATCACCGTGACCGGTCATACCGATGATATTCCGCTGAACCCCTCGTCGCCATTCCACGACAACTGGGGACTGGCTGCGGCCCGTTCGGCCAGCGTGGTGCGCGAGTTGGCGGCGACCAACCTTGTCGATCCCACGCGCCTGACGGCAACGAGCGAAGGCGAAAGCAATCCGATTGCCGACAATTCCACCCCCGAAGGGCGCGAACTGAACCGGCGGATCGAAATCGAAATCAGCTTCTAGGCCGCCCGCGAACTGGGCACCAATACCTAAACAAAAACGCACCGCCGACGTTATCGCGGGAAAGTGGAGACAGTTATGTCCGACATTCTTAGCTCGTTGAATACCAATGGTAGCGGCCTGAATATTTCAGAGTTGTCGAAAAGCCTCGCCAACGCCGAGGTCAGCCCCCGCCGCAGCATTGTCGAGGATCGGATCGACGGGATCGAAGTATCCATTTCGGCAATGGCCGAAGCACGTTTGATGCTGGAGGATCTGGAAAATTCACTGAACGTGATCACCGGCGATTCTCTGATCCAGACCAATTCCAGCAGTTCGGCAATTTCTGCCACGGTCACCGACCCCAGCAAGGTCAAAGCCGGCAGCGCAAATATCGGCGTGGTAGCGACCGCCAAAGAACAAGTCCTTCAATTCGAGGGTTTCAGCGGCGAAGGCGCGATTGTGCAAGCCGGGACCATCAACATCGATTTCGGGGTCTGGACTGCGGATACACCTCCGGTCTTTTACCAGGGCGACCGTCCCCAAGTTTCGATGAATGTCGCAGATGGCACGACGCTCAAGCAATTAGCCGAGCAGTTCGACTATGTCGTCGGCGTCACCGCAAGTATCATTGATGTCGGCGACGGGACCTTCACGCTCGGCATCCTCAGTAATTCAGGCGGCGTGAACGGATTGAGTTTCAGCGTCACCGGCGGCGGTACCGGGTCGAGCTCGATGAAAACGGTTGCCGGTCTCACCGCTGGCGACTCGCTGACCGATACACAGATCGCGGCCGGGACCTCGCTGGACATTACCGGATCCGCCGGGGCAACCACGATCACCACGACTGCCGGCATGTCAGCCAAGGAACTGGCAGACTCCGTCAACGCAGCGACCGCCAGCACCAATGTGTCAGCAACGGCGGTAACCAACGCCAAATTGTCGGGACTGACTGCCGCGACCGACTTGTCGTTGTCGATCAACGGCACCGCCCTTGGTAACGTGACCATCGCGGACCCTCTTGACCTGACGGGGCTGCGTGACGCAATTAATGCCCAGTCTGGTCTGACCGGCGTGACCGCCGCATTTGGCGACACCAATGGCGAGGTTATCCTGACCGATAGCGCAGGCAACGACATCGCCCTAACCGGTTACGACACCAGCGTTAACGACACCGGACTGACCATTGAATCGCTCAATGCTGACCTTTCCGCGACCGGAACGACTGCCACGCTGCAGGACACTACTGGCCCGACAAATTCGGCTTTTGTCACCGGTCAGGTTGAAATGTCCTCGGCCGATAGTTTCACTGTTGCGGACAGCGTGACCGGTCAGGCATCTTTCTTCGGCGCTGCGACGAACTCATCCACTGTGAACTCGGATGCGGAAATCGCGCTGACTGATTTCGATCTCACCACAACGATCACCGACCATCAGATCCGCGCCGCCTCTGATGCAGTTCTCGAATATAACGGCATCACCGTCTACCGTTCTTCCAACGAAGTCGACGACCTGATCGACGGCGTAACGCTTGACCTCAAAGACGTTACCGGCGGTGCCGCGACGATCACCACCGCGATCGATTACGAGGAAGCTCTGGCGCGGGCACAGGTTCTAGTCGCCAAGGTCAACGAAACCTTGGAATATCTCACGGAAAAAACATCACGCGGTATCCTGGAAGGTGCCGAACCGGGTGAACTTGCAGGTGAAACCACGATCGAAGCGGTAAAAAGCAGTATCCGAAGCATGATGCGTTCTGGGATCAACGGCTTCGGTGATGAAACGATGTATCTCAGCGATTTTGGCATCTCGACGACGCGTCAAGGGACGCTGAAACTAGATGAAAAAGCATTCAATACTGTCATGAATGATACCCCGGAAAAGGTCATGGCCCTGTTTGAATCGCAGGTCGTCGCGTCAGATCCATCGGTATCGATTGCCGGTAAGCCACCAACTGGAACCGCCACCCTGACCCAAACGTTTCAACGTACCGGTGACCTCGACCCGGCCTATCTGGGCACTTCGGAACTGACCTCGTTGTTTCCCGGTGCCGGTATGACGTTCTATATCGCCGCTTCGGGGGACATGTCGGGAATTTCTCTGACCGTTCCTGATGGTGTCACTCAATTTGAGGTTTCCTATGGTCGCAGCTTTGCAGAGGAGATGCTTGACCGGATCAAAGATACATTGCTGGGCGACAGCGCCATAGCGTCAAGAGAAACAGCACTTAAAAACAACCTGACCGATAACGAAGACGAACTGGTCGTGCTTGATGATAAATACACCACTATCGAAGCGCGCTATGTGTCGAAATTCACCGCGATGGAAACGATGATCACGCAGTTGAACAATACTGGCGGCTATATCGAAAGTCTGCTGAACGCATGGGAAGCTGCGGCCAAAGGTTGATCCGGCTGAGGCGGATCGGGGCCCGAACCGACCGCCCGCCCTTCCCTTTCACAATGAATTCGGAACCCGCGCACCGTCGGGACGCAAAAAAGAGGCCGCTTCTTACGAAGCGGCCTTTCAGTCTGACAGGAGGGAGGATTTCTTGATCTACTAAGGTTTCTGAATGCCGTATTTCTTGATTTTTTCAATCAAGGTGGTGCGTTGCAGGCCCAGTGCCTGGGCGGCGCCGGTCACATTGCCTTCGCACATTTGCAACGCGCCTTCGATCATGCTGATTTCCATATCGCGCAGGATCAGACGAATATCGATCGCACCCTTGTCCCGCAGCATTTTCAAAACCGCATCCTGATCGCCAACGGCAAAGCCGCTACCTGGACCCTTGCCGGTATTTTCACCTTCGGTCTCGATCAGCAGCAGGAAATTGTCGACCTCGCCGGCATGCAGCATGCGACCGGGGAACATCACGATGGCGCGGTCCACGACATTACGCAATTCGCGTATGTTGCCCGGCCAGTTATGCGCTTGCAACCGTTCGATCGCGTCCATAGCGAAATGCGGCAGATTGGCATGAGGGTGCTGCTTGGTGTGATCACTCAACATCCGGTCGATCAATTCGGGGATTTCGTCCAGCCGCTCTGCAAGTGGCGGCACCGGAACCGGCAGAACATTGATACGATAAAACAGGTCAGCGCGAAACTTGCCCTCGGCCACGGAATCGGTGAGACGGCGATGCGTCGCCGTGATCAGACGAAAATCGACCGCGATACTTTCACGTCCACCAACGCGCTGAATTTCACGTGCTTCCAGGACCCGCAGCAATTTGGACTGCAGCGCCATCGGCATGTCGCCGATTTCGTCCAGGAACAAGGTGCCGCCATCAGCCATTTCGATCAGCCCGACACGCTGTTCCTCTGCACCGGTAAAGGCACCTTTTTCATAGCCGAACAATTCCGATTCCAGCAGTTCTCCCGGGATCGCCGCACAATTCACCGCCACCAGTTTGCCGCTGCGGCCCGACGCCTGATGAATAGCAGTGGCTGCGCGTTCCTTGCCGGACCCGGTATCTCCGCTCAACATCACGGGTGCATCTGAAGGCGATACAGCCGTCAACATCTGTTTCATCCGGCGGGTCGCGGGTGAAGATCCTACGATAAGTGCATCAATCTCATACAAAATCGGCGCTTCTGCATCGAAAAAAAGATTGCTGAAGACATTCGTCATTTACCGACCCTCGATGATGAATTGACGCCTTGTCACTCAATAAAATGACACGTCATCTTTATTCACATCATAGTCAAAAAGCCGACATTGACGCCATATCTCAGACGTTGACGGCCGGCTCTCTTAAGGAGTGCCTTACATACTTTCGTTTGTATTTTGGGGACTTGAATGTCGTCCTTAATCGGCAAATTCGATGCGCAGCTGCGCAACCAGATCGTGACGTCCCGCTGACACCTGCTGCTGATTGCGCTGGCCGCGCATATTGCGTTGCGGTTGATTCATATCGACCAGTTTCGGCAGCGGGCTTGCTGGCAGATCAGGATAGCCTGCCTGCCCGCTCTGGCTGCTCTGGTGATCCTGCCCGTCAATGGCGATCAGCGGAGTGCTGGCTAGGGCCAAAACCCCATGCTGCTGGGTCACGACAGCGTTGCGTCGCACCGGTTGCACCGTGGCCAGAGGTTCAGTTACCGGTCGGCCAGCAGCGGTCGAGGCCACGAAAGAAGGCTGTTGTTGCGGAAGTTTTGCAACCACCCGGTTAACCCGGCTCAAATAGGCCTCGCCACGATCACCGTCGGCGGAATGATAGTGCCGTGTGGCGGCATCCCAAGACCCGTGCCGGTCCTTCAACCGGGTCAGGAACTTCGCAGCATATTCGGTATTTGCCGGCGGCGACATCATCTCTTCTACCGATGCAAATTGAGAACTGTGCCAACGATAATTGATCTGCATGCAGCCGACATCGACGTTGCGGACACCGCTGTCGAGCACCTCGCGCAGTTTCTTCAGTGCCGCTTGCCGGGTCGGGAAATAGTACCCCTTGCCCTGCACGTTCAGTGTCCAGGGCCAGGCGCGCACGCCCTTTTCCCCTTGTTTGAGCCCCGTTTCGACGCGGGAAATCGCTGGCATCAGATCGCGCGGCAACCCGTGACGCACCCCGGTTTTGGCAGCAAGAGCTTCGCAATCTACGGTACTGGCCCAGGACGGAGCCGGTCCGAGAGCACACAGCCCCAGTACTAACGCAAACCCGCTTCGGATCAGTGCCTGCACCAGATTATTCATGCCCGCTCCCCTGATCAGCCCAGAAAATCGAATAACGTCCGAGACGATATCTTGGCATATGTCTGCTGCGCCGCTTCGCGGTTCAGCAAAAGCGCCTGCAATTCGGTAACCGCAGAGGCAACATCCAATCCCTCATAGCCAGCCAGAGCGCGCTCCACCATTTCCTTACGGTTGTCCAGCGCGGCGCTTTGGCGTTCGCCAACCTGCTGGATCGAACCAACTTCGGCCCGCTTATCAGCAATATGATTGAGCGCCGCGCCAATTGCACCGATCTGCGCATTCGAAGACAGGGTTTTGGGCACCAACATAGTCAGATTGCCTTCGGTACCGCCGGTCATTGGAGTGATCTTCACCTCTTTGTCTTGCCGCGCGCCACCGCCTTCCATGCGAAGATCGGACAGGGTGATGTCACCGCCCCCGCTCAGCCGGAGCGCGGCCGGATCGGAGGGGTCGATGATTGCGCTGATACCGGTTGTCGCACTGACCGCGTTCACTGCCGCCAGCAACGCATCGGGGGAACTCGCCATATAGGGCGCGGAGATAGTGGCGCTGCCTGACGGGCCTTCGATCGTCATGGTGATTTCCGCCGCCGCACCACCCGGCTTGAAGCGCAGGTCATCCGCGACGGTGACGCCGGTCTGACGCGCACCTCCCCCTTTTGACAACGTACTCAGCGTATCTTCGATGATGGAAAAGATGTCACGCGTCGTCGCAGAACCATCAGCGCCTTCGACTTCGACCTGCATGAACAGTTCATCGCCATGCAGTGACGTCGGCAGCAGGGCGTTATCGGACACCCGCAATGTATGGCGGCCAGTATCGCCGACATATTCCACATTAGACCCGTTATCGACAAAAGGATCGCCCTGAGTCTGGTAACCACCAAACAGCGCTTTGCCGGTATCGTCGCGGGTCTGCGCCAGCAAAACGAAGTTATCGCGTAATTGAACCGCTTCGATCCTCAGCGCGTCGCGTTCAGAATCGGACACCGATGCCGAAGCACCGCGAATGGCGATTTCTGAAAACCGTTCCAGAATGTTACCGACTTCTTCCAGCACCGAATCCGACAACGACAGTCGTTGGTCTGCGGTTTCCAGATTCTTTTCGAATTGTTCCAGCAACCCCTTCTGATCCTGCGCCGCCGACATGTTGAGCGCCCGCACGGGATCAACCGAAGACCGGGGATCGGATTTGCCCGCCGCGATCTGCGACTGCAGGCTGGAAATTTCCGAATCCAGCCGGGTAAAATGTTTACTGGCGAGGGTATGTTGAAGAGAAGTCCCGATCGTCATGTTTCACCTCAGAGGCTATTGAGCAGGGTCGAGAAAATGTCACGCGCCACGGACATAACCCGGGCGTTGGCCTGATAGGCCTGCTGGTATTTGATCAACGCGGCGGCTTCGGTATCAAGATCGACGCCGGACGCTTCGGAATGGGCGAGCTGCGCGGCTTCATGCTGAGCTTGCGCCACCTGCAACTTGGTCTGAACACCGGCCAGCGCACCGCCGACCTCGGTCCTGATACCGGCGAAAAGGGCGTCATAGCCGCCTGCCCCGGTTGCGGAATCGTAACTGCGAAGCGCAGCCAGAGCGCTGAGCCCACGCGCGTCACCGGCCCCGCTACTGGTGGCGCCGATATCGTATTGATCGCCGGTTTGGGTCGTGCCGGTCAGAGTCAGACTGAACCCGGCGATTTCAACATTCCCGTTTGCATCCAAAAGACCGCCGCCAAGCCGGTGACCGGTTGCCTGATCGCGCAATTCCACTTCACCGGTCCCGGCATTGAGCACTTCCAGTGTGACCGACCGGTCATCGGGTTCAGCGCCGTTACCCAGGGTGACATTCCCGCCGATTTCCAGATCACCCGCTCCGGCGACGATGATCAGGTCTTCATATGGCAGATCGGTCAACCGCAGCCATTGCGCCGAAGCCGTGCTGCCATCGGTAGACAGCTGGGTTCCAAGGTAATTATCGGCCTGTCCTGTCAGCGTATCGTCATAGATCGCGCCCGGCGCGAATCCGTTGGCTTCGGTCATCAGCGACCCCGCTGCCGCAGCACTCATCGGCGGGCCAGCAATCTGCGTGCCTTCACGGGTGAACACCATGATGTCCGAGGCCCCGCCCCCGGTATTGAGACTGGCCAGCGTCAATTCGGTGGCACCAGCCGGGACCATGCCGACAACACCGGCGGATGCCAAGGTAGCGCTGCTGCCATCTGAGGGCAGGATATCGGACAGGTTCGGCTGACTGCTGGCCGTCAGCTCTACGGTCGAAACCGACAGCTCCGCATCCCCGGTATTGGCTCCATCGGTCACCACGGTCACCCCGCCGCCGGCAGCAACCTGATCCACATCGTTCAGCAGAAACCGCATATTCTGCGCCCGACCATGATTGGCCTGAATATCGATCACATCGCCTTCGATGGGGTCGCCCGTTACGTCGATAACCATGCCATCAAGCACGACCTGATTGGCGCCCGATCCCAACAACGTGTTGCTATCGTCATAGGCCATCCACAATCCGGCGGTATCGTCCCGGACCAACCGGATATCCCCGCTGGGCGGCGTTTCACCCTCAACCTCTGATATGGTAACGATCGAGGTGCCGCGATTGGCCGGGGCGGGATCCGCAGCCCAGCCATTGAGCGAAAACAACCGGCCACCGGGATCACCATTTGCATCGCGCGACGCCATATGAACTGCGTTCATCTGTTCAGTCAGCGTCACCGCCCAGCCGCTAAGATCGTCCAGTGACGCATTGACCGCGCTCAACGCGCCGGACAACCCATGCAATTGCCCACCAGTGGCGTAGCGGGTCACGGTGTTTTCAGGCGGACTTGCGGCGATGGCAGGGCGAACCACCAGCGCTAGGTCGCTGTTCATCGTCACCCGGGCAGCTCCGCTTCTGTCCAGAAGTGTCGGACCGCCAGGCGAATTTCCCAGCGTGATGGTCGCTTCCCCTGCGTCGCCATAGCTGACCTGAACTTCGACCAGTTCGGACAGGTCCGTCAGCAGCTTGTCACGGCGGTCCAGTACCGAATTATTGGCACCAGGTACCGCAGACACGCCCAGCTGTTGATGCAGGATGTGCATTTCCTTCAGGATACCGTTGACCCGGTCGAGAACCTGACTGCCCTGACCCTGCAGATATTCCGCCAGATCAGTAATATCGTCGGCCATATCGGCAACCGAACTGGCCAGCGCCGATCCCGCGCTCAGCACAACACCACGCAGACCGGCGTCGTTGGGTACCGCAGTCAACCCTTCCAGCGCTTCGAAATAGCTGTCCAGCATTTCGGTGACCCCGCCCGCGTCGGGCAACATCCGGTTTTCCAACTGTTCCAGAGCCGGTTCCATTGTTTCGGCAGATGCCAGCGCCGAAGTTGTCTGACGCACCTGGCCAATCACCAATGCGTCGAAGGCCCGGCGCACATCCTCAATCATCACGCCGTGACCGTTCAGCGAACTGAACAAAGGGTTTGCCGAACTTCCGGACAGTTCACTGGTGATCACTTCGCGCCGCGAATAACCTTCGGTATTCGCGTTGGCCACGTTTTCACTGGTGGTGGTCAGCGCGACGCGGCTGGCCACCATGCCGGATTTCGCGACGTTGAAGAGATCGCTCATGCGTTATCGGCCTTGTGCTTCATATAGGGCGAGAACTGACGCACGATGGCGTCGGCCATGCCCAGACCGGCCTGACTGCCAGCGCTTTCGGTCAAGGTCGTGTCGAGCATGCTCTGCATCTGATCAACGCCGCTGCTCCCCAGCAAATCATCGCCCAGAGATGCCGCCCTGCCCGCTTTCAGCATCTGCTGCAGGAACAGGGCTTCAAAACCCTCGGCGGAATCGCGCATCCGCTGCATTTCTCTGGCAGCCTCGACGGTGTTGTTGCCGGTGGTATCCGGCGTCTTGATGGCCGGGAGTACGGTATTGGATGTAAGTGGCCCCACCATGACGGGTACCTCCTTAGATAATAATCAGCTCCGCCCGCAGCGACCCGGCCTTGTGAAGAGCTTCCAGGATCGCCACCAGGTCGGCGGGGCTTGCCCCGACGGCATTGATGGCATCGACCAGCGAAGACAGCGAAACGCCAGGATCGAAAACAAAGGCAGGATTGGTAGCTTCGGTGACATCGATCTGGGAATCGGGGGTGACGACAGGTTCGCCTGGGGCGACCACGACCTCACCATTTCCAGCCACTACTGTAGCCCCCTGATCGACATTGAAGTCTTCGTTCACACGAACGGTTAGCGACCCGTGGCTGACCGCCGACGGCGTCACCCGAACCGAACCGCCAATCACCACGGTACCCGTGCGGGCATTCACGATCACCTGCGCCGGCGCTTCGGCGGGGACAACTTCGATATTTTCCAGCAGCCCCATGAAGGACACGCGCTGAGCCGGATCGGCCGGGGCACGCACCCTCACGGATGTGCCATCCAGCGCCACCGCGACGCCCTTGCCGAAAATTTCGTTGATTGCCTCGACCATTGCCGATGCGGTGCTGAAATCCCCACGATGCAGGTTCAGCACCAGATATTCGGCTTCCAGAAACGGGGTTTCGACCATCCGTTCAATGGTTGCGCCACCCGGCACCCGGCCCACGGTCGGTACATTGATTACAAGTGAAGACCCGTCCTTGGCCTCGACACCCAAACCGCCGACGACCAGATTGCCCTGTGCAATGGCGTAGACTTCGCCATCGGCTCCCATCAACGGCGTCATCAACAAGGTTCCGCCTTTCAGCGATTTGGCCTTGCCCGCGGTAGACACGGTCACGTCAAGCACCTGACCAGGCTTGATAAAGGGCGGCATATCGGCCGTTACCATGACCGCCGCGACGTTCTTGGTATCCAGATCGGTTGGTTGGGTATCCAAACCCAGACGCGAGATAAGCGATTGCATCGATTGCTGCGTCAGCCGCGATCCACCATCGCCAGTTCCCGCCAACCCCATCACCAGCCCATAGCCGACCAGAGCATTGCTGCGCACGCCTGCGACCGCGACCATGTCCTTGATCCGGTCTGCCTGCGCCATTGCCGCACCTGCGAAGATGCACAGCACCGTCATCAAAGCGCTGATCAGTTTCCATATTCTGGGATTGCGTGTCATTTTATGTCCTCAACCGATCAGAACGGCGAAACCGTATCGAGACCGCGCCGCAACCAGCCCTTTTTGCTGGTATCCGCAATATCTCCGGCGCCCACATATTTGATTTCCGCATTGGCCAGACGGTCGGAATCCACGGTATTATCGGCGGTAATGTCGGCCTGCCGCACGATACCGCGCAGACGGACATATTCGTCACCGTTATTCAAAGTCAGCTTCTTCTGCCCCATCACTTCCAGATTTCCGCTGGGCATGACCCGCACGACGCTGACTGACATCCGGCCGGTCAATGAATTCGATTGGGTTGCACGACCGCTGCCATCAAAGGACCGGTCTGTGCCCGCGCTCAGGCTGGCATTGTCGAACCCGCCCACCAGTGCGGTCGGCAACTTGACCGAGAAACTATCGGATTTCGAAGTCGCAGCACCCTGCGCCTTGCTGGCGGCGAATTTTTCCTTCAGCACCACGGTAAGGATATCCCCGATCTGTGCGGCACGGCGGTCGGTGGCGAAGAGCCCCATCTGACCGCCTGAAAAAATCGCGCCACTGGCCATCCTGCTGCTGGGCTGTTGCATCGGTTCTGCATAGACCGGCTCCCAATCCGCAGAAGCCGCCGCCTCCATCTCCGTGCTACAACCAGAAACGGACATAGCGGCAGGAACACTTAACAAAACCAATACTTTATGAAAATTCATAGCCGTCTCTCCTTATAGCTTGTTGGACAGGAAGCGCATCATTTCGTCGGTGGCCGAGATCGATTTCGAGTTCACCTCGTAGGCGCGCTGCGCCTCGATCATTTCCACCAGTTCCTGCACCACATTCACGTTGGACGCTTCTAGCGCACCCTGCATCAACGAACCGGTGCCCTCCGACATCGGTTCAGCGACGACAGCCGGGCCACTGGCCTGTGTTTCAACCGAGAAATTTTCGCCGATCGGGGTCAAACCACGCGGATTGATAAAGCGGGCCAATGTCAGTTGGCCGATTTCCTGCGGAGCGACATCACCGGACTGCAGCACACTGACGATACCGTCCTTGGAGACATTCACCTCCATCGCGTTATCCGGGATGATGATTTCAGGCTGCACAGCGTAACCGCTGGCCGTTGTCAGAAGCCCGTCTGCATTGCGACCAAACGTACCGTTGCGGGTATAGCCCATCTGGCCGTCAGGCAGCAGCACCTGGAAAAATCCGTCGCCATCGATCGCGATATCCATCGCGTTGTCGGTGGTCATCAGATTGCCCTGCTGGAAAATCTTTTCGGTATTCACCATGCGAACACCGGTGCCGATTTCTGACCCTGCCGTCAGCACGGTCGTTTCCGAGGTCTGGGCCCCGGCGGGACGGAAAGATTGATACAGAAGAGACTCGAAATTCGCCCGATCGCGTTTGAAACCGGTTGTGTTCACGTTGGCCAGGTTGTTCGAAATCACCTGGATCCGCGATTGCTGGGCGTTCAGGCCGGTCTTGGCCACATGCATTGCGCTGGTTGACATGCCAATCCTCCTTCGGGCGGCTTTTCGTGCTTGATTACACTTACTGGTGCAAAAGCCGTGCCAAGAAGAGACGCAATGATTTTAAAGGGTTATTCGGGCGACCGAAGAAGCCGTTCACCAGCTTCGTCAAGTTTGCTGGCGGTAGTGACCATGCGAATACCCAGTTCGAAATTCCGCTGCATTTCGATGGAGTTCACCAGTTCTTCGACAGTGTTGACGTTGCTGCCTTCCAAAACGCCCTGCGATAGTTTCGCCAACTGATTGGGCGCGGGCACAGTGCCGTTAACCGCCCGAATTTGGGAATCGTCGGATTTGAGAAGTTGCAGGTTTTCGTCCGGTATAACGGTGGCCAATGTCGCAATAAGAAGAGGCTCTTCTCCTGCGTCTGCATCGACCGGCTGAACCCAGACTTCACCGATATCGGTGATCTGGAGATCTTTATAAAGCGGTAGTTTGACCGGCAGCATGGCGGTATCGAGCAGTACATCGCCGCCCCCATTCACCAATGTTCCATCTGCGTTCCGGCGCATATCGCCGCGGCGTGACAGTGCCGGATCGCCGACACCGTCAGGCTGAACATAGAAATAGCCTTCGCCGACAACTGCCATGTCCAGCGTTTCGCCGGTTTGTTGGAGGGGGCCGGAATCGGGGGAAAACCCCGCCGGCCCGGTCTCTGTCTGATACGCCCGGACCATGGCCGTATCCATCGCATTCGCAAACCAGGCCTTACCTTCGTTATTAAGGTCTCTGCGATAGCCCGGCACATTCTGGTTGGCCAGGTTCTGAGCTTGCGTGACGCGCTGATCCCTTTGATTGCTCAGGGCGTTCAGCGCCGTATAAATCATACGGTCCATGGTTTCAGCTTACTGTTTTACGGATTAGCTCCGGATGTTCATGATTGTCTGGGTCACCGAATTCGAGGTTTCCAGAGCCTTGGCGGAAGCCTGATAATTCCGCTGCGCAGTGATCAGGTTCACCAGTTCCGAGGTCAGGTCCACGTTGGACATTTCCAGAGAACCCGATTCAATCTTACCCATGCCGTTGGTCGCGGCGCGGCCAGAGATCGCATCGCCCGAATCAACGGTCGCGGCATAGCTGGCGTCGCCAAGCTGCCTCAAACCCTGCACATTAGGGAAGTTGACCACAGCCAATTGCCCCAAGGGAATAGAGCCCTGACCCGCATACGAAGCCCAAACGACACCATCTTCAGCAATTTCCAAACCTGACAGGCCGCTTGGACGTTGGCCATCATGCGCGCTGGTCATCACCTCGAAGCTTTCGTCGCTCATTCCAGTATCGGTCATATCCAGATTGAGCGACCAGCTGGTCGAGGAAAACGCCATCGAAGAAATGGGCGTTGAAGGTGTGCCGTATTCATCAAAGTTGATTTCCGATTCTGCAGTCGTCGCAGTGGTCAGAACTTCACCGCCCACAACCATACGGGTTTCATAGGTGGTGGAAGGATCAGCCGCCGTCGGTGACTGGTTCTGAATGAAATAGACCTGCGCCGGCACCGCTTCACCCTCGTCATTCCAGACATTCACTGCGGCGGATGCGGCAAAGGTAGTATCATCACTCGGATCGAAGGCGTTTGTCGGCGGCACGGCATCTTGGTTGCCAAACCCCGCATCGCCAAATGGTAGGTTCACCGCCAGATCAACGGCAGTTGTGGCGCTCGGTTCACCGTTTTCCGACGGGATCCGAATGCTTTGAATATCGATCTCGTTCGAAATGCTGCCATCGGCGTTGCTCGGATAGCCTTGCACGAAACCGCCCGATGCGTTCACGAGATAATTGTCGGCATTGACCCCGAAGGCACCCGCACGGGTGTAGCTGACATCGCCATTTTCCGCACCTTCGCTAACCGCGAAGAAACCTTGCCCCCGCAGAGCCAGATCGAGCGTGTTCGCAGTCTGGTTAACTGCACCTTGCGTGAAGCTCTGTCGTACAGAGTTCACCCGCACGCCCGAACCGCTTTCGGTTCCCGAATTCGCATAGGGCGAACGTGTGAACAGATCGGCAAATTCCGTCCGGCTGGCATGGAAACCATAGGTGCTTGTATTGGCAATGTTGTTCGACGTCGTGCTCAGGTCTGCCTGTGCGGCGTTCAGGCCCGACAATGCGATTGAACTGGTCATTTGCGTCCTCTTCGGTTGCGAACTTGTGAATGTCCGCGCTTAGCGCAGAGCGGTAATTTCTGAGCCCAGATAGGCTCCATAATCTTGGATCTGCAGCGTCATGCCACCGACGGAGGCATTAAGTTCAACGCTTTCGATCAAGGCGTAGACTTGGGTTGTTGCATCTTGCGTGCCATCTGCGTTGGCAGCAGTGACATTTACCCGAATTCGACGACCGTCCGTGGGGGCATCATCCCATGAAAAATCAACATTTCCAGCATATTGGTCGTTGATCGTATCACTGTGCAAAACATCACCGGTTTCAGCGTCGGTATAGGTAACAACGACAGAATCCGCATCCTGTTCCAGGATAGCGCGTCCCGCGACGGTACCGGTTCCATCAGCGCGCATCACCGACCCGTCGACCAACGCCCGCTGCCCCAGCATACCCGACGCTTCGGATATCTGCGAACTCGCCGCCATTGCTCCCATGGTGCCGTTCAGATCATCAATCCCGCGTACGGTGGACATCTGCGCCAGCTGGCTCAGGAATTCACCATTTTCCATCGGCTGGAACGGATCCTGATTCTGCAATTGCGTCGTCAGCAAGGTCAGGAAGTCCGAACTCCCCATTGAGTCCGCGCTGTTTGTTGCAGCAGAGCTGGAATTCATATCCGACAAGGTGCGAATACCGCTGACACCGCTGATACTAGCTCCGGTCATTGTCCCATCCTCATCGTCTTGGCCATCAGGGTCCGCAGGGTTGAAACGACTTCCAGAGTGTTCTGATATTGGCGGCTGGCCTCCATCATCTCGACCATTTCTTCATCTGTGTTGACCGCGGATTCGTAGATATAGCCTTCGGAATCGGCGAGCGGATGATCGGGCTGGAAGCTGCGTGTGACTTCACGATCAAGCTGCACAACTTCGGTCACGTTCACCGTGGACAATCCGGTTTGCTGCAATTGATCGTTATATTCGGTCTCGAACACCGGGCGGATGGCGCGATAGGCGTCTTCCTTGTTGGTACTGACCGTATTGGCGTTTGCCAGGTTGCTGGCCACAGTGTTCAGCCGCAGCATCTGCGCCGACATCGCGCGGCCAGAAATGTCAAAAACGTTCATAGCCATCTGTTATTCTCCTCTCATCGCCCGCGTCAGGCCCCGGATTTTGGCATTGAGAAACTCTAGGCTGGATTGATACCGCACAGTGTTTTCCGCGAACTCCATCTGCTCGACCCCCATTTCGACGGTGTTGCCGTCAAGCGATGTGATCGTCGGCTGACGATATTGCAATTGATCGCCTGCGTTGCCGCTGACCGGGATGTGACCAACGCTTGTGGTCTTCAGTTCCCCGCTGCCGATGGCCTGTTTCAAAGAGGCCTGGAAGTCGATGTCACGGGCCTTGAAACCCGGAGTCGCGGCATTGGCGACATTCGAGGCAAGGATATTGCCGCGCTGTTCGCGCAACTGCAAAGCCTGGGCATGGACGTTCAGGTGATCGCGGATGAGAGACATCGGTTGACCTCTTGTACTTGCTTTTTTTCGGTGGCCGGTCCGGTTGGTGCGATACTTGCATTTCCTGTTTCGTCCAGCGGACTGCCATTCGTAGCGATCCATGCAAGGACAATGCCAACCGGGCGAAGTGAGGAAAAACCATGGTCAGGACCAAGAAGCGTGTACCTGCGGTCATATCGAAAATCTTGAAGGCGATCGAAGACAAACCGCCGGTAGAAGCCGCCAGCCTCCTGCAGGCAGCGGCCGATGATGAGGACTCGGTTGAAAATCAGGTCCTGTTGCTACAGGCACGGATCAAACTTCTGCAAGACACGCAAAAGCCCAAGCGCACCCGACGCAAGCGCAAGCCGAAACCGGCCCCCGTGGTAGAAGAAGTCATCGAGATCGAACCGGAACCCGAAGAGGAAAAAACCGGCACGGTCACTGCGGTTGATCTGGACAATCTCGGCGCTTTATTCGGTGCTGTCGAGCGCAGCGCCGAAGCGGCAGAAGCGGCGCCGCCCCCTGCCCCCCCAAAGAAACAGAACGGAACCGGATCGGTTGATTTCGGAGAACTTAATGCGCTGATGTCCGATGACGCGCCAACACCCGATACGCAAGACGCCGTCTCTCAGCAAAAAGAAATCGACCCAGACGAAAGTGATGACACGGCCCCCTCCGCCTCGAAATCCGGGGCTTTTGAAATGCCCGACTTGTCGGCCCTGAACGATCTGGGCGATACCGGCGAAGACCCAAGCGATGATGACCTGTCGGCACTGATGAGCGCGATGTCCGGTCAGACTGCGGAGCCAGAGCCGCAGGACGAAGACACCAGCGCGGACGCCTCCGACGACGACCTCTCCGCTTTGATGGGCGCCATGCA
>NZ_JAXMOH010000003.1:0-423754 GCF_034670005.1 Thalassovita sp. | reverse complement strand
GCGCCGCCCGCTTCATAAACCTCAATGTTTTCTCGCTTCGCTTCCCTCCAGAGCACCGCTCCGTCGTTCCGTCCCGCGTCCCGTTGTGCGCCTCAGCGCCGCCGGTGAAGGGGGTTCTAAGGTTATAGCGGGATACCCGCAACCCCTTTTTTCATCGAAACCGTGTTTTTTTTGAACTTTATGTGAAATCGTTAAAAAACAATAAGTTAACAAGGTTGTTTTGTTTTGATGATCAGTGAAAGGCGCGACAAATGCCGCTTTGCAGCGATTGCGCCTACCATATCTTGAGTTATCCACAGGCTTACCCCCAAACACCCCATCAGACTCAGCTTTTCGGGGCGGGTTCGGGAACGGTTGGCTGCGAGTCATCGAACGAGAATCGCTCTTAACCCCGCCAAATCCCGGATCAGGCCAGTCGCACCCGTGATCGCAGTTTCACCCGAAGGGCCAGCAGGACCGCAACCACAGCCAGATAGACCAGTGGCTCAACCGGGAAGCCTTTCACCACCATGATGAAATGCACCGCCCCCAGCACAGCGACCGCATAGGTCAGGCGATGCAGCTTGCGCCAAGTCTGACCCAGCCGGCGGATCGCTCTGTTGGTCGACGTCAGCGCCAGCGGCAACATCAGGACAAAGGCCGCCATGCCGATAGTGATATAGGGACGTTTGACGATATCGGCCCAGACCCGCGTCAGGGTCTGTACATCCAGTAGCGCCCAGATCAGCAGATGCGCCACGACATAGGTAAAGGCCAGCAATCCCAGCGCCCGGCGGAATTTCACCAGGTTCACCCCCGCATAGCGTCGCAACGGGGTGATCGCCAATCCGGCAATCAGTAACTTCAGCGCCCATTCCCCATACATATGCTCCAGCGCCTTGACCGGATCGACACCGAGTGCGCCGCTCCAGCCTTGCCAGAACAGATATGGGATAGGAAGAAGCCCCAGAACATAGAGGACCCATGTCGGCAGTTTTCGGGCAGTACGGTTAAGCCAATCAATCACGACCAGTCCCCACAACATTTAATTCCCGCCTGCACCGGCGGACAGGGACGCGTCCCATATGAACAAAAGACACAACAATCGCCCGCAAGCGGCGTCAGCAATGCCGCGCAGGCAGTACATTCATAAAACCATTGGCACGCGTTTTCCGGCATGGTTTCGGCCTGCGTATGCCCGCATTCGGGGCAGGTCAGGACCGAAACCGTTTCTATGGCAGTTCGCTGCGCCACGATCAGAAGTTTTTCTTCAGGTCCATGCCGCGATAGAGCGACGCGACCTCGTCATATCCATTGAACATCGGCGTCGGCACCCGCTTGGCAAACAACCCGCCCCCGATCTTGCGTTCACTGGCCTGCGACCAGCGCGGATGATCCACGGTCGGGTTCACATTACTGTAGAATCCGTATTCACGCGCATTGGCCTTGTTCCAGCTGGTTGGCGGCTGTCTGTCGGTCAGGGTGATGCGCACCACCGACTTGATCGATTTGAAACCATATTTCCACGGCACCACCAGCCGCAGCGGCGCGCCGTTCTGATTGGGCAGATCCTTGCCAAAGATCCCGGTGGCCATGATGGTCAGAGGGTGCATTGCCTCATCAAGGCGCAACCCCTCGACATAGGGCCACTCAAGCACTGGCACCCGCTGCCCCGGCATTTCTTCGGGACGCATCAAAGTTTCGAAGGCGACATATTTCGCGCCGCTCTGGACCCCGGCAAGGGCCAGCAGATCGGCCAGCTCGAATCCATTCCACGGGATCACCATCGACCAGGCTTCGACACAGCGGAAGCGATAGATACGATCTTCTATCGTCATCTTCTTGAGAATGTCGTCGAGGTCATACGCGCCCGGCCGGTCGACCATTCCGTCAATCTTGACCTTCCAGGGTGACGTGGTCAACTGACCGGCATAACGGGCCGGGTCATCCTTGCCGGTGCCAAACTCATAGAAATTGTTGTAGCTGGTCACATCTTCCCAACTATTGGGCGTCAAGGTCTCGGCTGCGGCCGGGCTGCCCAGCCCCGCCAGACCGAGCCCTGCCATTCCAGCCATGATCTGGCGCCGGCTCAAATAGGCGGTCTCGGACGTGACATCATTCTCGGTCAGTGTGTTTTTCCAGCGGCCAGCCATCAGGGCATCCTTTTTCTGCGGTTAAGCCAAAGCTAACGCGCTATCCCCAACAGACCAAACCACATCGGCTCACAATCACGTGCCGGGTTGAAACAAACGGCTTCCTATACAAAGCTGGAAATAGGCTTGACCTGTGTCAATGCCATACAGGCAATACAGGCTAAGCTCTTCAGGGACTATGCGGTCGCGTGGCCGCCGATACGCAGGAGGAATCCATATGAAACCACTTTTTGTGGCCGCGGCTCTTGCCGCAGCAACAGCCACCACGGCTTTCGCCGACGGCTTGGTCAGCTATTCCACAGAGGACAGCTTCGAAGATGTCATTTTCGGGCTGGAAAATGCGATTCTGGACCAGGGGTTGATCATCGACGCCACCAGCCATGTGGGTGAAATGCTGGAACGCACCCGGGCTGATGTTGGATCGGACGTGACGATTTTCACCCAGGCAGATGTCTACAGCTTCTGTTCCGCCAAACTGTCACGCAAGGTGATGGAGGCCGATCCGATGAATATCCGGTTCTGCCCTTACGATATCTTTGTTGCGCAACAGCCCGACACCGGCAAGACGATCATCGGTTACCGGGAATTCCCCGATGGCCCGATGAAAGAGGTGCAGGCGCTGGTAGATACGATTGCCCGCGCGGCCATCGGCATGGACTAATCGCGGACAATCGCCGCCCCAAGCTATTACTGCGTGAAAACCCGAAACAACCCCCACTCAATCAGTGGGGGTTGTTCGGTATTTGCCCCATTTTCGACATATCCTTTGGCGCGACTCGGTCACCGCGCTAACCTTCCCCATTCTTTTCCGGCCCGGTTTTGACAACTTGTCTGGGCCTTCATTCAGTTTAGGAGGCGATTTCATGGCCGATTTTTCGCAAGGCACCATTGCGGACGATTCACTGTCGGGTGGCATCACCGCAGATTACATTGATCTGCTGGACGGCAACGACACCTATTTCGGCGACAATGGCGCGGATCAGGTTCTGGGCGGGGCTGGCGACGATTCCATCGCCGGCGGTAACGGGTCGGATTATGTCGAAGGCGGCAGCGGCGGCGATACGCTGATCGGAGCCTGCGGTCATGACACGTTGCTGGGCGGGGATGGTGATGACAGCCTGTCGGGCGGCAACGCCAATGATCTGCTCATAGGCGGAACCGGCAGCGACACGCTGATGGGCGGCAATAATGACGACATAATTCTAGGCGGGATCGGGGCCGATTACCTGCATGCCGGATCGGGCAACGACCTGGCACAGGGCGATGACGGTAACGACACTTTGATCGGGTCGGGTGGCTCGGATACGCTGACCGGTGGCGCCGGGGTCGACTGGCTCAGTGGCGGCACTGAAAATGACAGCCTGACGGGCGGCAGCGGATCGGATGTCTTCTTCTTTGGCGAAAAAGCTGGCGTGGATACGATTTCCGATTTCAGCGATGGCGCAGACCGGATCGACGTTACCGATCTGGGGATTTGGGATATCAGTCAAATGAACGCGGTTCAGCAAGGCGACACTGTCCGTCTTTGGCTTGGGGGCGAAAACTTTGTTCTGCTGGAAAACACCCAGCTTGGAGATCTCGGTACCAGAGATTTCATTCTCGCCGCCGCCCCATCCGTGATCGGCAGCGAAAATGCCGATCACATCGTCGGACTTGCGGCCAATGAAACTATTAATGGCGGTGCCGGTTCAGATTGGATTTATTCCGGCGGTGGGGATGACGAAATCATCGGCGGAACCGGCGAAGACACGCTTTACGGGGAAAACGGCGACGACCTGATCATTGCCGGGTCCGGCAAGGACACGGTTCATGGCGGCAGCGGCGACGACACGATCTTTGGCGATGCATCCAATGACAAACTGACCGGCGGAACCGGCGACGATTATATCGACGGCGGTGCCAACAATGATCGCCTCTACGGTGAAGACGGGTCTGACACCCTGCTCGGGGGTAGTGGCAATGACCGCATCTGGGGACAGAACGGCCACGACGAGCTGTTCGGCGGTGCAGGCAAGGACCAGCTTTTTGGCGGCGACGGCGACGATGTATTGGATGGCGGGCTTGGTGACGATCTGCTTAGCGGTGGGGCTGGCAACGATCTGTTCGTGTTCGAAGACAGTTTCCGCCACGATACGATCACCGATTTCGAAGACGGTCTCGATCTGCTCGACTTCAATGCGGTCGGTGTATCTTCGGCCGATGATGTGATGATCGTCCAGACTGGTGCGAATACTGTCATCACGGTCGACAGCGGATATACAGTGACCCTGCTGAATACATTGGCCACCAACATAGATGCCGATGACTTCTTCTTCGTCTGATCTGCCCCAGACATGCAAAAGCCCGCCCCAGTCGGGGCGGGCTCTTTTCTTTAGCTATCGGACTTAGTGCACGACCGCATCTTCGGGCGGCTGGCGGTTCGAAGATCCAACCCGGTCGCCGATGATCAAACCCTCAGCACCGGCGGACACTGCCAGTGTATCGCCGTCCTTAACATCGCCGGCCAGCAACATCTCCGCCAGCGGGTCCTGCAATGCACGCTGGATCACCCGCTTCAGCGGTCGAGCCCCGAAGACCGGATCGTAGCCTTCATCGGCAAGCCACTTCTTGGCCTCGTCATCCAGCTCCAGTGCGATCTTGCGACCGACAAGGCGTTTGGCCAAACGCTTCAGTTGGATTTCAACGATACCATCCATATCTGCCCGGCCCAGCCGGTCGAAAATGATGGTCTCGTCCAGACGGTTCAGGAATTCGGGGCGGAAATGGGCCCGCACCGCATCCATCACGTCACGCTTGGCATCCGAAGCGTCAGCCCCATCGGGTAACTGACTCAGCGCCTGCGCCCCCAGGTTCGATGTCAACACGATCAGTGTCTGCTTGAAATCAACCGTGCGGCCATGTCCATCGGTAAGCACACCATCGTCCAGCACCTGCAACAGCACGTTGAACACATCCGGGTGGGCCTTTTCGACCTCGTCGAACAGCACCACTTGATAGGGACGGCGCCGAACCGCTTCGGTGAGAACCCCGCCTTCGTCATACCCGACATAGCCCGGAGGTGCACCGATCAGGCGTGCGACGCTATGCTTTTCCATGAATTCCGACATGTCGATGCGGACCATCGCGTTGTCGTCGTCAAACAGGTAATTGGCGACCGCCTTGGTCAGTTCGGTCTTACCGACACCGGTCGGCCCAAGGAACAGGAACGATCCCAGCGGACGATTTTCGTCGTTCAGACCGGCCCGTGCGCGGCGCACCGCGTTGGCCACGGCTTTAACGGCCGCATTCTGACCGATCACCCGGCGATGCAGTTCGTCTTCCATCCTCAGCAGCTTGTCGCGTTCGCCTTCCAGCATCTTCGCGGTGGGAATACCGGTCCAACGCTCGACCACGGCGGCGATCTGTTCGGGGCGCACGGCCTCTTCGACCATGACGCCCTGCTCTTCCTGCGCTTCCGCTTCGGAAAGCTGCTTTTCCAGCCCCGGAATGACGCCATAGGACAGCTCACCGGCCTTGGCCAGATTGCCTTCGCGCTTGGCGATTTCCAGTTCAGCGCGGGCATGGTCCAGCTGTTCCTTGATGTCGCGTGCACCGGCAAGCTTGTCACGCTCTGCCTGCCATTTCGCGGTCATCTCGGCGCTGTGATCCTGCAGATCGGCCAGTTCCTTTTCCAAGGTTTCCAACCGGTCCTTGGACGCCGCATCCTCTTCCAGCTTCAGCGCCTCGACCTCGATCTGCATTTGCAAGATCTGACGATCCAGCTGATCCAGCTCTTCGGGCTTGGAATCGACCTCCATCCGCAACCGGCTCGCCGCCTCGTCAACGAGGTCGATCGCCTTGTCTGGCAAGAACCGGTCGGTGATATAGCGATGCGACAGCGTCGCCGCCGACACCAGCGCCGCATCGGAAATCCGCACACCATGGTGCAGTTCGTATTTTTCCTTGATCCCGCGCAGGATCGAAATCGTGTCCTCGACGGTCGGTTCTTCGACTACGATCGGCTGGAATCGCCGCGCAAGAGCTGCGTCCTTTTCCACGTATTTCCGATACTCATCCAGCGTGGTCGCGCCGATGCAATGCAATTCACCCCGCGCCAGGGCAGGCTTGATCAGGTTGGCCGCATCCATTGCGCCATCCGCCTTACCGGCACCGACCAGAGTGTGCATCTCGTCAATAAACAGGATGATTTCGCCTGCGGCAGCTTCGATTTCCTTCAGGATCGCTTTCAGGCGCTCCTCGAATTCACCGCGATATTTCGCGCCTGCGATCAATGACCCCATGTCCAGCGCCAGAAGCTTCTTGTTCTTCAGGCTTTCGGGCACGTCGCCATTGATGATGCGCAGCGCCAGACCTTCGGCAATCGCGGTCTTACCCACGCCGGGTTCCCCGATCAGCACCGGGTTATTCTTGGTCCGGCGGCTCAGCACCTGCATCGAACGGCGGATTTCTTCGTCCCGGCCAATGATCGGGTCGATCTTGCCCTGTTCAGCGGCCTCGGTCAGGTCGCGGGCATATTTTTTCAACGCGTCATAGCCTTCCTCGGCAGACGCGGTATCGGCGGTACGCCCCTTGCGGATGTCGTTGATCGCCCCGTTCAGTTTCTGTGGTGTCACAGCACCGGCATCCAGCGCGTCCTTGGCCTTGGATTTGACCAAAGCCAGTGCCATCAGCATCCGTTCGACCGGAACGAAACTATCGCCCGCTTTCTTGGCAACTTTCTCGGCCTCGTCCAGAACCCGCGCGGTGGCGTTGTCCATATAGACCTGACCTGCGTCGCCGGACACTTTCGGCTGCTTGGCAACGGCGGCATCCACCGCCTCGATCACACGGTCGGGCGCACCGCCCGCGCGGGTGATCAGGTTGGCTGCCAGCCCCTGATCATCATCCATCAATGCTTTGAGTAGATGTTCTGGAACCAGACGCTGGTGATTTTCCCGCATCGCGATGGTCTGTGCCGCCTGAATGAAACCGCGCGACCGCTCGGTGAACTTGTTCAAGTCCATCGTATTCTCCTTTTCAAAAGCACCCTATTTCCGCAGCGCCCGCTTCGCGGCACGCCCCATTTCCGGGCCTCAAAAGTGAGGTGGTTACTCAGAAAGGATAGTTCAAGACCCCTCCCTCAGCACATCTGTAAAAACAGCCCATTCAGCCGTATCTTAAATGTAATCCGAATTTAACATCTTCTTCGATAGTTTCAGTGAATCAGTGCAGGGCGTATCAATGTATATTACTCAAATCGAAGTTTCGCAGATGCAGGGAAGTTCAGAATCGGGCAAGGCGTCCGGGTTCGTGTCATTCGAATCCGACAAGGGCCATGTGCAAATGCATTGCGCGGTAACCGATGTGACCCCGACCAGTTGCCACCATGCATTGATTTCCGAAGCGTTGCGTCAGTTGGGCCGGATGCCGGAATACCGCAATGGCCGCGTTTCCTTGTCCTTTGCCCCTGGAATTCTAGCCGCCGAACCCGCCGCTGCTTGACGGCTTGCCGATATCCCGCGAAAAGGGCGCAACTTTGCAGGAGCGCCCATTCTCATGTCCGATGACCGTCTGATCGTAGCCCTCGATGTTCCCAATGCCCTCGAAGGGCTGCGGCTGGCCGAACAATTGGGCGACGCCGTGTCCTTCTATAAGATCGGCCTTGGGATGCTCACCGGGGGCGGGTTGGCGCTGGCCAACGAGCTGAAGCAGGATTTCGGCAAGCGCATCTTTCTCGACATGAAACTATTCGATATCGGCGCCACGGTGGAAAGCGCCGTGCGCGGGCTGGCGCAGTTCGATATTGATTTCCTGACCGTGCATGGCGATCCGCATGTGGTCCGGGCCGCCAAGGAAGGCGCAGCGGGCAAGGATCTGAAAATCCTTGCGGTGACAATCCTGACCTCGCTTGACCGCGATGACCTTGATGCCAGCCTGATCAAACCGGGCGCGGTGGCCGATCTGGTGGTCGAACGCGCCGCCCGCGCATTCGAAGCTGGCGCCGATGGCATTATCGCCTCGCCGCAGGAAGCCGCCCGCATCCGCGCCCTGCCCGAAGCCGCAGGCCGCCTGATCGTCACCCCCGGCGTACGTCCGGCCGGGGCCGCCTTGGGCGATCAGAAACGCATCGCCACCCCGGCTCAGGCGGTGGCCGACGGGGTCGACCATATCGTCGTTGGCCGTCCGGTCTGGCAAGCGCCCGATCCGCGCGCTGCTGCCGATGCAATCCTGGCCGAAATGAACAGCCCGCAAGCCAAAACGCCTAACAGCTGAACGGCCCAACGCGGAAACGACTGCAGATCGCTACCCTTCGCGTTCGTGCAGGTAAATCCGCAGCCGTTCCGCGAAATGCGGAATCGCCTTGGGATGGGCCAGATAGGTCCCGGCATCCATCAGTTGCCAGCGCTGCCCTTCATCGCCCAGTTTGATTTCCTCCACCCGCGCCGCTGACAAATGCGCCGCGTAGAACCACACCGGCAGTTGATTGTCGCGCGGCAAAACCTGTTTCCAGACCAAGTCGCCCGGTTCCAGCCTGATTGACAATTCCTCCTCGGTTTCGCGGATCACGCATTGTTCCGGCGTTTCGCCGGGATCACATTCGCCACCCGGAAAATCCCAGAAATCCGGCCACGGGATATGAGGAAAATCATCCCGCAGGATCACCGCCAGCCGGCCGCCCATAAAAAGCATCAGCTTGGCCCCAGCGAATGCTGTAACGTCATTCTCAATACACATATACCTATCTTAGCCTGATCTAAGGAAACGCCGCTTCTATGCCATCGCTTTGTCGAGATTGCGTGACAGATTTTGACGCCGGCCCGCGCTGCCCATCCTGTGGCAGTCCCAGACTCGTGCATCATCCTGAACTGTTTTCGTTATCAATTGCCCATATGGATTGTGACGCATTCTACGCATCAGTTGAAAAGCGCGACAATCCCGAACTGGCTGACAAACCCGTGATCATTGGTGGCGGACGGCGCGGCGTGGTATCGACCGCCTGCTATGTCGCGCGTATTCGCGGCGTTCATTCCGCAATGCCGATGTTTCAGGCGCTGAAACTCTGCCCCGACGCGGTAGTGATCAAACCCCGCATGCAGGTCTATGCCGAAGTATCGCGCGACATCCGCCGGATGATGGAGGACCTGACCCCGGATGTGCAGCCGTTGTCGCTGGACGAAGCCTTCATGGATTTGTCGGGCACCGAACGCCTGCACGGTGCGCCGCCCGCGGCAATGCTGGCGCGGCTGGTCAATCGAATGAAGGACGAATTGGGCGTGACAGGGTCGATCGGGCTCAGCCACAACAAATTCCTCGCCAAGGTCGCCTCAGACCTGCAGAAACCACGCGGCTTTTCGGTGATCGGTAACGCCGAAACGGCGGATTTCCTGCGCGACAAACCGGTTCAGATGATCTGGGGGGTTGGACAGGCGACCCAGACAGCCCTGAACAAGGCCGGAATTCGTACATTTACCGACCTGTTGCGCTGGGACCGCGAAGACCTGAATGCGCGTTTTGGGTCTATGGGCGACAGGCTGTGGCATCTGGCCCGCGGTCAGGACCGCCGCCGGGTCACCGCGCATGAACCAATGAAATCGATTTCCAACGAAACGACATTTTTCGAAGACACCTCCGACGCGGATATCCTTGACGGGCACCTGTGGCGGATGGCGGAAAAGGTCGCCGACCGGGCCAAAGCAAAGGGACTGGCGGGCCGGGTGGTCACGCTGAAGCTCAAGCGATCCGATTTCAAATCCCTGACACGCCGACACAAACTATATGATGCGACCCAGTTGGCGGATACAATTTACCGCAATGCACGGTCGCTGTTCGATCAACTCGCCGGCACTGGCCCCTATCGCCTGATCGGGGTCGGACTGTCCGAACTATGCCCGGAAGATCAGGCTGGGCTGGCTGGCGACCTGCTGGACCCCGAGGCGGGTAAGCGCAGCAAGGCCGAACGCGCCACCGATGCGATCCGCGAACGATTCGGCAAGGACATGATCAAGAAAGGCAGATCGCTGCGCTGATCACTCTGCCGCCAGCTTCGTTTCCCGGGCCCCGATATCCGTAATCCGCGCCACGACCTCGCGCAGCAGGCTGCGGAACGCGTTGAAATTGTTGTTCGGCCGGATCATCTGCTCGTTCATATACAGCGACCGGTCGATTTCGATCTGGATCACATGTTGTCGCCGTGATGGGCGGCCGTAATGCTGCGTCGTATAAGCCCCGGCAAAGGGGGTGTTCCGCGACACCCGCAAACCGGCTTCCAGAAAGACGGTCTCGATCTGTTCGACGATTTCTGACCCGGCCGCCGCGCCAAAACGATCCCCCAGAACGATATCGGGCCGTGGCACGCCCGACCGTTCCACGTTATCGACCGCCTCATGCGGCATCGAATGGCAATCGATCAGGATCGCTTCACCAAAGCGCGCATACGAATCGCTCAACAGCTTCTGCAGCGCAGTATGATACGGAACCCAATAGGTATTGATCCGCCGATCGGCCTCTTCCCGGGGGATCTTGCCGCTATAGATCGCGCGACCATTGGCAACCACCCGTGGGATAATACCAAGACCCGAAGCGATTCGCGGATTATGCCCGACACCTCGCACGCCTTCTATCAGCGCCGGGTCCAGTTCGTCGGCGCTACGGTTGAGATCGATAAAGGCCCGCGGCGCCCCTGCCAGCAACAGCGGCGCCCCGAAACGCGGCGCACAATCGAACAGCTTGTCTACAAAGGCATCTTCCGAGCTTCGAATCGAATGCTGGTTCAAAACGGTGCGACGTAAAAACGACGCGGGATAATCCCGTCCGCTATGCGGGGATGCGAATACCACGCTGGTATTGCGCCTTTCGGGGTGAATGATCTCGAACGCGACCTTGGGCAATGGAGACTCCATATTTGGAAAATATCTTAGCCTGAATATTCTTGTCGCCAAAAGCCCTTGATCCCTCCGCCGACTCCTTTTATAGGGTCCGAACCGGCGCGGACTTCCGCGCCCCTTTCTTTGGGGCTCGGGGCCAAACTGGACAAATACGGGCGATTAGCTCAGCGGTAGAGCACTTCGTTGACATCGAAGGGGTCACAAGTTCGATCCTTGTATCGCCCACCATTTACTTCGCTTCCCTAGAAGCGACCCGCAACCCAGGCGCAAAGGCGCGCCGCGAATGAAGGAGATAGGCCATGAAGGTCAAGAACTCGCTCCGCTCGCTGAAGCAGCGTCACCGCGACTGCCGTGTCGTGCGCCGTAAAGGCCGCGTTTACGTCATCAACAAGACTCAGCGCCGCTTCAAAGCCCGTCAGGGCTGAGCACAGCTTACTTAGCTTTTTAGAGACCGCTCTGAGATTCAGAGCGGTCTTTTTCCGTGTCTGAGGCTCAGAAAAAGCCATGCCGCGTGCGCTGAGAAATGCCTAAATCAAAGGCACGGCTGTTAGAATGCCCTGCTGATCCCCATATCCTGATCTGTGTCATTAAGTGTTCATTCGAATCATTGCATGAGTTGGACACCAAACGTGAAAAGGGATTCGCGATGAAACCGTCTGCTGCAAAACCGAATGTCGTGAAACTGCCCGATCCCGAAGCGGCGAAACCGCCCGTCGCTCAGATCAAATCACAGGTACCGCCCGGAACTGCACAGCCATCCCCGACTCCCCATCCGCATGACGCTCTGGACCGGTCGCTGCGCGCAGCGATGTCGAAACTGACCTCTGGCCTGTCGCCCTACGCCGCATCTGAAGCCTGGGTTGATTGGGCGGTACATCTGGCCACCGCGCCAGGCCGACAGATGGAACTGCTGGATCATGCGCAAAAGAACATGTTCAAACTGGCGTCCTTTTCTGCCGAGCAATTCAGCCAGACCCCGAAACTGCCATTCAAACCCAAAGCCACCGATCACCGGTTCACCGATCCAAGCTGGAGCAAACCGCCGTTTTCAATGCTTCAGCAAAGTTTCCTCTCGGTACAGGACTGGTGGGATCACGCCACCAATGATGTGCCCGGCGCACAGAAAAAGAATACCAGTCGCGCCGCCTTCATGATTCGGCAGATGCTAGACGCGGCATCGCCGTCGAACCTGCCGATACTGAACCCTGAAATCATTAAAAAAGCACGCGAAACGAAAGGCGAATCCTTCATCGAAGGACTGAAAAATCTGGCCGAGGATATTCAGCAATACGTGACCGATGAGCCGGTCGAACAGCCCGAAGAATTCCGTGTCGGTGAAACCTTGGCGGCGACTCCGGGCCAGGTCGTGTACCGAAACGACCTGTTCGAACTGATTCAATACAGCCCGCAAACCGACAAGGTAGGGGCAGAACCGATCCTGATCGTACCGGCCTGGATCATGAAATATTACATCCTCGATCTCAGCGAACATAATTCGCTGATCAGGAATTTGGTATCTCAGGGCTTTACCGTTTTCGCAATGTCCTGGGTCAATCCCACTGCGGCGCAGAGCGACCTGTCGATGGATGATTATCGGCAAAACGGAGTTATGGCCGCAATTGACACGATTTCCGACATCGTGCCGGATCAAAAAATTCACGCCTGCGGCTACTGTCTTGGCGGCACCATCCTGTCAATCGCCGCCGCGACCATGGCGCGGGATGGCGACGACCGGCTGGCATCAATCACGCTTCTGGCGGCACAGACAGATTTCACCGAAGCCGGTGAACTGATGCTGTTTATGGATGAAAGCCAACTGACATTTCTTGATTCGATGATGTGGTCACAGGGTTACCTGGATAGCAAGCAGATGAGCGGTGCATTTCAGGCGCTCCGCGCCGAAGACCTGATCTGGACCCGCGCTGTACGGCGGTACCTGATGGGGATCGATGAAAAGCAGGCCGATATTTCTGTTTGGAATCAGGATGCGACCCGGATGCCCTACAAGATGCATTCGCAATACCTGCGCGGGCTGTTCATGGAAAACCGTCTGACAGCAGGCCGTTTTGCGGTCGAAGGGCGGGTGATCGCGCTGAAGGATATCAAGGCTCCCTTCTTCGTCGTGGCCACCGAAAAGGATCACATCGCGCCTTGGAAATCGGTTTATAAGACCAAACTTTTCACCGACGGTGATCTGACCTTCGTTCTGACCAAGGGCGGCCATAATGGCGGCATCCTCAGCGAACCGGGACATAAGGGACGGCATTACCGCATTGGCTTCCGCCCCGCCGATTCCCTTTACAGCGACCCAGACAGCTGGGTCGCTGCACATGATCCCAAAGACGGATCATGGTGGCTGGAATGGAACGACTGGCTACACAAAGTGCAAACCTCTGCCGATCAGGTGGCCCCACCCGCAATGGGAGCTGCGGAAAAGGGCCTCCCGCCGCTGGTGCCGGCACCGGGCACCTATGTCTTTCAGAAATGAACTAGCGCGACATCTCTCTCGTCAGACCCACCATCGTTTGTTGTGATACATACCCGGTCACCGCAAGCCCCGTGGACTGCTGGAAGCTCTTCAACGCCCCGCGCGTCCGATTGTCGAAAATCCCGTCAACCGGGCCGGGATCGAATCCGGTCTGCGACAGGGCCTGCTCCACCATAAGCCGTGAAACCGGGTTGCCGGCTATCGCGCGCTCCTCGGTCTTGGCCTTTTCTATCGCAGCAAGATCGGCGTTGCGCCGTTCCAGCCGGGCGATACGGTCACGGGACTCTGCGACGTAACGGCTATTGGGAAATGCCTGAACAAAACCGCGATAGCCGGCAATTGTGTTCTGCTGCACCGCCCTGTTCCATGCAGCCTCCTCGCTGCGGTTGCGGTCCATTTCGTCCAGCTTTCTGCGGGCGGTTTGGGAAAAGATCCCATTGGGATAGCGGTCGAGATAGGTACGAAGCCCTTGAATGGATCCCTGCGCGCCGGTTTGGTCCCAATAGGCGCGATCCTGACGTTCTTGATCCACCCGCACTTCCGCTGCTTCGCGCTGAATACGCCCCCGTTGTTGTGCGGTCAGATAAGACGTGTCGGCATATCCGCGGCTTGTCTGATAGCTCGAAATGGCCGCCCGCGTCGCCCTGCCGAAAATGCCGTCCGCACCGCCGGTATTGAAGCCGAGCAAACTCAGGTCCTGCTGTAGCTGCCGCCGGTCGTCCCGCGTCAGCCGCAAAGCGTTTTCCTCTTCTTCCGCCTGATGCCGGGGTTCGTTTTCCATGGCATCAATCAACCGGCGCGCTTCTGTGGCGAACAGACCCGCCGGAAAACGGTTGAGATAAGCGCGATATGCTTCGACACTGGCGATATCGCGCGCTGCGCTCCAATAGGCCGCATCGCTTTGCGGTACCACATCAGCACGACCGTCACCGCCGCGACCAAGCGGAATATCGTCGGGCAGATAGCCCCTAAGCACCACGCCCTTCGGTAGGTTGCGAGCAATCCGGCCCAGCGGCCGGTTTTGGGCCAACAGCGCGTCGCGGACCACTGGTTCGACCATTCCGGTCGGTCCTGTCATCACTGCAACACCCTGTGCCTCAGCCAGAGTTAGCGCGCCCACCCGCAATCCAGCACCGGCCCCTTCTCGGCTGCTCCAGGATGGTGCGACCACCATCAGCCCGTGGCCCTGATGGGTCTCAAGTATACGGATCAGTTCTGCCAGAGATAACCCGTAGCGCCCGGCATTCACGCTCGACAGTCCGCGATACTCACGCCCCAACAACCAACTATCATTGAACGACGCCACGACGCGCCCGGACAACATAACGATGATTCGATCCGCATCACCTTCGTTTAGCGTGAGTCGAAACTCTTCGACCGAACGGATCATGTCCTCGGTTTTCCAATCCTGCCCACCGAAAACCTGAAAACCGGCACCGCGCAGCATTTTAGTCCAAGAATCATATGACGCCGCCTGCGGTTCCGCAGCGGCGTTGTCATAGCTTCGGTTGGATAGAATCAGCGCATAATCTGCTGCCTTGGCCCCAAAGGGCCAGAGCAATATGGCGGCAACGAAACCGGCTCGCAGTGTGACTAATCGCATGGCAGACCTCCCCAAGGCTCTGCCCCAGCTTAGTCGTAACTGCGCTGATCTTCGATAACTTTTCCGTCGTTGGGCAAAGTTCCCGGCGCAACCAGCTGAATCTTGCCCTTCATTTTCAACACATCGACCACCGACGCGGCATAGGCTTCGGGTGACTGCGCCTCGGTTTCGATCTGCACCGTCATCGTGTCCATTTCGCTCGTGCGGCCTGCGATCACGCGGGCCCTGATGATATCGTCATGCTTGGCGACCAATTGCGCCACCTGTTCCGGGCGCACGAACATGCCCTTGATCTTGGTTGTCTGATCGGCCCGGCCCATCCAGCCCTTGATGCGGGTATTGCTGCGGCCACAGGGGCTTTGCCCCGCCATCACTGCGCTCAGATCGCCGGTGGCGAAACGGATCAGCGGATAATCGGCATTCAGGGTGGTCACCACCACTTCGCCCACTTCACCGGGTGCAACCGGATCACCGGTACCGGGACGGACGATTTCCACCACCACGCATTCGTCGACGATCATGCCTTCCATCGCTTCGGTTTCATAAGCGATATTGCCCAAATCGGCCGTGGCATAGCTTTGCAAACAGGTAATACCGCGGTCCATATATTCCTGCCGCAGCGACGGAAACAACGCGCCCCCGCCCACAGCAGCCTTGGAAATCTTGAGCGCGAGCCCCATCGCTTCGGCCTTGTCCAGAATCACCTTCAGGTAATCCGGCGTGCCGGAATAGGCTGTAACGCCCACGTCATGCGCCGCGCGGGCCTGTAACTCGGTCTGTCCGGTGCCCGCAGGCAGCACGGCCGCGCCAACCGCACGGGCACCGCTTTCGAAAATCATTCCCGCCGGGGTCAGATGATAACCGAAACAGTTCTGAACGATATCGCCTTTCCCGATGCCGCAGGCATGCAGGAACCGTCCCACGCGCCACCAATCGTGTTCAACGCCGCCCGGTTCATAGATCGGGCCGGGCGATTGGAAGATATGCGCAAAACCGCTGGCGGGTTTCGTGGTCAGCCCGCCAAACGGATAATTCGCCTCCTGCGCCCGGCTCAGGTCAGATTTACGCAAGACCGGCAACGCCGCCAAGTCTTCAACCGATCTGACCGTCGCCGCATCAACCCCGTCCAGAGATCCGCGATAGCCGGGCAATCCCTGTGCCCGCGCGATCTGTTTCGGCAGCGCCTCGGTCAGCGCTGCCGCGCGCTCATCCGCGCTGCGGGTTTCGAGATCGTCAAAGAAACGGCTCATAATTAATATCTCCGGAACAGCCCGGCTCTCTCAACCGGTGCAACAGTAAATTGGGACGGGCCCCGGGCCCGGTGAAAACGTCCTCAGCTCAGCCAACGCTTGCGGCGGCGATACGACCGCACATCGCGGAAGCTTTTGCGGCCTTCTTCGGACATTCCGAGATAGAATTCCTTCACATCCGGATTTTCGCGCAAATCGGCGGCCGGACCATCCATCACCACACGACCGGATTCCAGAATATAACCGTAATGGGCAAAGCGCAGCGCCACATTGGTGTTCTGTTCTGCCAGCAGGAAGGTCACGCCTTCCTTTTCGTTAAGGTTCTTCACGATGTTGAAAATTTCTTCGACCAGCTGTGGAGCCAGCCCCATCGATGGTTCGTCCAGCAGGATCGTTTCAGGCCGGCTCATGATTGCACGCCCGATCGCGACCATCTGCTGCTCCCCCCCCGAGGTATAGCCCGCCTGGCTGCGGCGGCGCTCTCTCAGGCGCGGAAAATAATTGTAGACCATCTCAAGATCGGCATTGATCGCGCCCTTGCCATCCTTGCGCGTATACGCGCCGGTCATCAGGTTTTCCTCGACCGTCAGGTGTTCAAAGCAATGGCGCCCTTCCATCACCTGGATCACGCCCTTTTGGACCAAATCGGCCGGGGCTTGTTCCTCTACGCGTTCACCGCGATAGGTGATGCTGCCCTTGGTGACTTCGCCACGTTCGGAATGCAACAGGTTCGAAATCGCCTTGAGCGTGGTGGTCTTGCCTGCGCCATTCCCGCCCAGCAGAGCGGTAATCCCACCCTTTGGCACTTTTAGCGACACGCCTTTCAGCACCAGGATCACGTGGTTGTAGATCACCTCGATATTGCTGACCTCCAGAAGGGTCTCGTCGGTGGGTCCTGCATCCAGCATCTGCGTAAACTTTCTGGTTATCGGTTAGTGGGGCCCCGGCCGCGCACAAACGCGCGGCCGGAGCTATGAGAGGTTTAGTTACAATGCGGCGTGATGCCATTTTCCTTGGCATATGCCTCGGAATCTTCAGCAACCAGCGGTGCCAGAACGTCCTGATCCGACTGCATGTAGTCGGTGATCATGTTCCATTTACCGGCTTTCGCATCCCACTGGGTCACGGCGACATAACCATCGCCACCGTGGTTTTCACAGCTCACCTTGAAGGACGGACCGAAGTTGGGCAGACCCAGAGCGGTCATCTTGCCTTCGGTCATTTCCAGGTTTTCCATACCGTCGCGCATCATCGCAGGGGTGATCGCAGAGGTGCCGTGGATTTTCTGAGCGGTTTTGGCCGCTTCAGCTGCCAGCATCGCGGCATAGAGACCACGGTTATACAGGACGGTACCGATCTGGTCACCTGCGCCTGCGGCCTTGCCTTCGTCGACAACGAAATCCTGGATATCCTCAAACACCGGGTAATCCGAACCCACGTTGTGGAAGGTCAGAGCCTTATAGCCATCTGCGGCTTCACCGGCAGGCTTAACGTCATTTTCCGAACCGGACCACCAGATGCCAATGAAGTGATCCATCGGGAAACGGATGTTCACGGCTTCCTGAATGGCAACCTGGTTCATAACGCCCCAGCCATACATGATCACGTAATCAGGACGCTCGCGGCGGATCTGCAGCCACTGCGACTTCTGTTCCTGTCCGGGATGGTCGACCGGCAGCAGGGTCAGTTCGTAACCATGCTTTTTGGACAGCTCTTCAAGCGTACGGATCGGTTCCTTGCCGTAGGCCGAGTTGTGATAGACCAGCGCGACCTTCTTGCCGCTCAGATCACCGCCGTTGAGGTCAAGCAGGTGCTTGATTGCAACCGACGCCCCGTCCCAGTAGTTGGCCGGATAGTTGAAGACATTGCTGAACACCTTGCCGTTCTTGGCGGAGGTCCGGCCATAGCCCATCGAGTGCAGCGGGATATCATCAGCAGTCACTTTGGGGATCAGCTGATAGGTGATACCGGTCGACAGCGGCTGATAAACCAGAGCGCCTTCGCCCTTGGTCGACTCATAGCATTCCACACCTTTTTCGGTGTTATAGCCGGTTTCGCATTCGATCAGGTTGACCTTTTCGCCACCGATGCCGCCATCGCGTTCGTTCAGCAGAGTGAAGTAATCGGCATAGCCGTCGGCAAACGGAATGCCGTTCGCGGCGTAAGGTCCGGTCCGGTAGCTGAGCGACGTGAATGTCAGATCAGCCATGGCCGGCGATGCCGCCACAAGTGCAGCAATCGCTGCAGAGATCAATTTCAATTTCATCGGTAAAGTTCCTCCCTTTGGTCATATCCGATGGTTTTGTACCGGGGCTCCTCCGACCCCCGGACTTATGGCAGGGCCCGTCCTTAGTGTGGGAAGGGCCAAAGCCTTAGTTTTTCTTTGGCGACGCGCCACAGTTGCGCCAGCCCATGAGGTTCGGCGATCAAGAAGATGATGATCATCGCCCCCACGATCATGAATTCCAGATGTGCGGCCAGATCGGTCGGCCAACCCAGCATTCCAACCAGAACGTTTTTCAGCAGAACTGGCAACAGTACAAGAAAGGCAGCCCCGGCGAAGGACCCAAATATCGACCCCAAACCACCGATGATAATCATGAACAGTACCAGAAACGATTTGGTGATCCCGAAGGCTTCGCCGACTTCAACCGCGCCGAGATACACCGAGAAAAACAATGCCCCCGAAACGCCGATGAAAAAGGAACTGACAGCAAAAGCGCTCAGCTTCGCTTTCAGCGGGTCGACACCGATGATTTCTGCGGCGATGTCCATATCGCGGATCGCCATCCATTTCCGGCCCTGTGTGCCCCGGGTCAGGTTCCGCGCCAGAATGGCGCAGACAAGAACGAAGACCAGACAGAACATATAGGAGGCCCAGGCGCTGGTATTGGCGCCGGTCACCGCAATGCCGAAAACGGTACGTTCAGGCGCGCTGATTTGGCCTGAGGCCGAGTGGTTGTAGAACCACGGCACCTTGTTGAACAGCCAAACCAGAAAGAATTGCGCCGCCAGCGTCGCCACCGCAAGATAGAACCCCTTGATCCGCAACGACGGCAGGCCAAAGGCCATTCCGACCATCGCGGTGATCCCACCCGCCATCAGAACATGAAAGAAAATGTTCACTTCAGGCATCGCGGTCATCAGCTTGTAACAGGCATAGGCACCGACAGCCATGAAACCACCGGTACCCAGCGAAACCTGTCCGCAATATCCCACCAGGATATTCAGCCCGATCGCGGCAATCGAATAGATCAGGAACGGCATGAACACCGCGTTCACCCAGTAATCATTGACCGCAAACGGGATAACCAAGAAGGCGGCGAACAGGACGAAATAGTACCGGTACCGATCGAACCGGATCGGGAAAGTCTGGTTGTCATCGACATAGGACGTTTTGAATTCGCCCGCTTCACGATAGAACATCTGTTATTTTCCTTTCTGCCGCTTACAGCGGGTGCTCGGCCTGAGCGCGTTCACGGGTTGCGGGATCAATCTGCTTGGTCTTGGCGGCATAGCCACTTTCCTCGGCGCTGCGCGCCAGTTTCAGATAGGCGACCACACCCACACCAAAGCCAATACAGGCCAGAATGGCAGAGATGATCAGCTGCCGGTCGGTAAACCCATCCGACGTGAGGGCGAGATAACCGAAGGCCCAAAATCCAGCCCATGCGATCACGTTGATCAAAGCGATGAGTTTCTGCATGTCTCAGACCCTCTCGATGATCTTTTCACCGAACAGGCCCTGCGGCCGGAACACCAGAAATACCAGCGCCAGAACATAGGCGAACCAGTTCTCTGTCGCGCCGCCGACCAGCGGACCGACGGTGAATTCGAACAGTTTTTCGCCGACACCGATGATCAGCCCACCAACAATCGCGCCGGGGATCGAGGTAAAGCCGCCCAACATCAGAACCGGCAGCGCCTTAAGCGCGATCAATGACAGCGAAAACTGAACGCCTGACTTGGCCCCCCACATGATGCCCGCGACCAGCGCCACGAAGCCCGCGACGGACCAAACCATCACCCAGATGAAATTCAGGCTGACCCCAACCGACAGGGCCGCCTGGTGATCGTCTGCCACCGCGCGCATCGCCCGGCCCTGTTTGGTGTACTGGCTGAACAGCACCAGAATGATAACCAGAATAGCCGCAATAACCGATGCAACAATGTCCAGTTTGTCGATGAAGAAGCCATAGAAGTCTTCATTGCCAAAGCCCAGCCACCGGGAATTATCCTCGATCCAGAAACTCCCTCCTTGCGGCAGGCCAACGTCCAGTTTCTTGATGTCAGACCCCCACATCAGGTCGCCGAAGCCTTCCATGAAATAGGCCAGTCCGATCGTGGCCATGAACAAGATGATCGGTTCCTGTCCGACCAGATGCCGGAACACGAACTGCTGAACACAGAAAGCCAGCACGATCATCACGCCCATGGTCAGGATGATGGATACCAGCCCGTTGATATGCCAACCAAAATGGTGAACGTCAGTGCCCAGAACGGCGTTGATCAGATGGCTGAAAGGCACCTGCCCGTCCATGATCCCCACCAATGTCAGCGCCGCGAACAGCGCCATCACACCTTGGGCATAGTTGAAGATACCCGATGCTTTGTAGATCAAAACAAAGCCGAGCGCGACAAGCGCATAGAGAACGCCCGCCATAAGACCGTTCAGTAGAACCTCGGCCCCGAAGAGAAGCTGCGTAGGCATCCGTTACGCCCCCTTAACCAGTTGAATTCTGTGCGCAAAATTAGTCATGAGACACCCCCAGATAAGCGTCGATCACGTCTTGATTTCCGCGCACCTCGTCGGGGGTTCCGTCCCCGATCTTCTTGCCGTAATCCATCACCACCACCCGGTCGGACAAATCCATGACCACGCCCATATCGTGCTCGATCAGGGCGATTGTGGTGCCGAATTCATCATTCACATCAAGGATAAAGCGGCTCATGTCCTCTTTTTCCTCAACATTCATGCCCGCCATCGGTTCATCCAGCAGCAGCAGCATCGGTTCAGCAGCCAGCGCGCGGGCCAGTTCGACCCGCTTTTTCAAACCATAGGGCAACCGCGCCACCGGAGTTTTTCGGATCGACTGGATTTCAAGGAAATCGATGATCTTTTCCACTGCTTCGCGGTTCTCAATCTCTTCCTTCTCAGCTTTGCCTTTCCAGATGGCCTGATTCAAAATGTTGGTCTTCATATAGTTCAGCCGTCCGGTCATCACGTTGTCGAGAACCGTCATGCCTTCGAACAAGGCAATATTCTGGAATGTCCGGGCGATGCCCTGTTGCGCCACCTGATATGGCCTCATCGGCGGGCGTTTCGCCCCCTTGAACCACACTTCGCCTTCTTGCGGCACATAGAAGCCCGAAATCACGTTCAACATCGACGACTTGCCAGCACCGTTCGGACCGATGATAGCCCTGATCTCGCCTTCTCTGATGTCGAAACTGATATCGGTGATCGCCTTCACCCCGCCGAAACGCAGGGTGATGTTCTTCATCTCCATCAGGGTGCCGCCGATTTTGCGGCCATCTGCGGTGACGTATCCTTCTTGGTTACTCATTCTGCCGCCACCTTCTGCGTTGTCACAGGTGCCACCTCGGCATCGATCAGTTTCAGCGTCGCGCTGATCGACCCTTTGCGGCCATCCTCGTAGGTCACTTCGGTCTTGGTAAAGATTTCGTCTTTGCCGCTATACAATGCGTCGATCAGATCGCTGAACTTCTCTTCGATGATCCGGCGGCGCACCTTGCGGGTACGGGTCAGTTCGCCATCGTCGGCATCCAGTTCCTTGTGCAGCACCAGGAACCGATGAACCTGACACCCCGACAACATTTCATCTTCGGCGACGGATCTGTTGACCTCTTCCACATGCGATTTTATCGCATTCAGAACCTGCGGATGGCCCGCGAGTTCCTGATAAGAGGAATAAGCGATATTGTTCCGCTCGGCCCAGTTTCCGACCGCGCTCAGGTCGATATTGATGAACGCCATACATTTATCGCGACCGTTCCCGAACACCACCGCTTCAAGGATGTTGGGATAGAACTTGAGCTTGTTTTCAACGTATTTCGGCGCGAACAGGCTGCCATCGGCCATCTTGCCGACATCTTTGGCGCGGTCGATAATCCGCAAATGTCCGGTATCAGGTTCGATAAACCCTGCATCACCGGTGGCGACCCAGCCTTCGGCATCCTTGGTCGATGCGGTGCTTTCAGGGTTCTTGTAATAATACTCGAACACGCCTGGGCTGCGGTAAAACACTTCACCGCTATCGCCGATCTTGATTTCGACTCCGGGTGATGGCACGCCAACCGTATCCGATCGCACTTCGCCATCGGGTTGCGCGGTAATGAACACCGTCGCTTCGGTCTGACCATAAAGTTGTTTCAGGTTGATGCCGAGCGACCGGTAGAAATCGAAAATCTCCGGTCCGATCGCTTCGCCAGCGGTATAGCCGACACGGACACGGGAAAAGCCCAGCGTATTCTTCAGCGGGCCATAAACGAACAGATCGCCCAGCCAGTATTTGAAACGATCCCCGAAACCAACCGGTTTGCCGTCCAGAATATCCCCGCCCACCTTCTTGGCGTGATCCATGAAGTAATGGAACATGCGCCGTTTCAGCGGCGAGGCATCTTCCATCCGGATCATCACGCTGGTCAGTTCGATCTCGAACACCCGCGGCGGGGCGAAATAGTAGGTCGGACCGATTTCGCGCAAGTCAGACTGAAGCGTCTCCTCGCTTTCGGGGCAATTGACGCAGAAACCGCACCAATAGGCCTGACCGACCGAGAAAATGAAATCCCCGACCCAGGCCATCGGCAGATAGGCCAAAATTTCTTCATCAAGGCGCAGATGATCGAATTCACTGGAATTCTTGGCGCTTTCGATCACGTTGCGGTTCGACAGAACCACACCCTTGGGTTTGCCCGTGGTGCCCGACGTATAGAGCATCACGCAAACGCTATCGTAATCCAACTTGTCGCTACGGCGCTTCAGCTCCGGCGTTAGCTCTTCACGAGCAGCGTAGCCTTGTTCCTGAATATGGCTGAATTCATGCAGGCGGGAATGGTCATATTTCCGCATCCCGCGCGGGTCGAGATAGATCATATGCTCGAACTGATGCAGGCGGTCCTGAATCTCGATGACCTTATCGACCTGTTCCTGATCTTCTGCGATCACAAAGCGTGCGCCGCAATGATCCAGAACATAAACCATCTCTTCGGCAGCGCTGTCCTGATAGATCGGGACCGGCACCGCGCCAACGGATTCGGCGGCAACCATTGACCAATACATATATGGCCGGTTGCGCCCAATGATCGCGATGAAATCGCCTTCGTTGACGCCAAGATTGATCAGACCCAGGGCGAGATTGGTGATCTCTGTTTCTGCCTGTTTCCAGGTCCAGCTCTGCCAGATCCCGAATTCTTTTTCCCGATAGGCGGGTCTGTCACCAAATTCGGTGGCGTTACGGTGCAACAACGCCGGGATGGACTTAAGCCCCCCCGCCGTCTGTGACGACTGTGCCAATTCTGTTCCTCCCAAATGCCCGTTAAACCGGACTTGCGACTCTCCTTGCCGCGATTCTCCCTCAGCCAAAGGGAGCGAAATTAAATTTCAACGTCAACTTTTTCCTGATCATTTCCCAAATCTAACGAATTGTAACATCTTCAGTTCAGGCGCTTTCCGCCACCGTCCCCGAATGTTAGCCATGACACAGGAGGAGCAAGAATGCCCCATATACCACAGGATATTGCGGCGATGACCATGGCCGGGCTGAACCTTATCGAGCAAGGTTTGTCTATCTATGATCGCGATCTCAAACTGGTGGTCTGCAACCGCCCATTCAGGGAAATGTTTGAACTGACAGGGCATTTGGTCGAACCCGGGGCCGATTTCAGAAAAACGATTCGCTACCTCGCCGAACGCGGCGAATATGGTAATGTCGATGATATTGAAGCAGCGGTTCAGGCCCGGGTGGAACAGGCCAAGACCTTCACCCCGCATTATATGGAACGCAAACGCGCCAATGGCCGTTGGATTTCAGTTGAAGGGTCGCCGCTGCCGCAGGGCGGCTGGGTTACCGTTTACACCGACATCACCCGCACCAAGCAGCAAGAAGAATTGCTGCGCGCCCGGTCCGAGGAATTGTCGGACAAGGTGCTGACCTATGCCGAGCAACTTGCCACTTCTAACCGCAAACTCGCCGCGACCATCACGGCGCTGGAAGAAGCCAAAAGGCAGCTGACCGAAACCGAGGCACGCACACGGCAGACCACCGAAATGATGCCCGCCCATATCGCTCATCTGGGAATGGACCGGCGCTATACGTTTTCGAACCGCAGGCTGTCTTCGATCATGCCCGGACGACCGTCAAACATCGTCGGCCTGCATATCAGGGACGCTCTGGGAACGGATATCTACAATGCGATCCTGCCACATTTGGAAAACGCCTATTCCGGAACCGCCTCGGTCTTTGAATTCTTTGACGAAGACAGTTCACGACGCATCCGCGCCGCCTTCACCCCCGCGCAGGATGCCGGTGGTGCGGACGCAGGCGTCTACATCCTGTCGATGGACATCACCCGCGAAACCCAGGCGCGCACAGCACTGCAACAGACACGCCGCCGGGAAATGGCGGCGCAACTGACCAGCGGTATGGCGCATGATTTTTCCAACCTGCTGACCATCATTTTGGGCAGCCAGTCGCGGTTACGGCGGATGGACCTGCCCGAACCGGCCCAGCGCCAGATCGAAGCGACGCTTTCGGCAACGCATCGCGGCGGGGCTCTGCTCAATCGCATCGCCGACATCACCGGTGCACGGGAATGGAATCCTGCCCCTGCCGATGTCAGCCTGATGCTTCACGACCTGCAAATCCTGACCAACCCGGCGCTGCCGGACAATTTCACCCTGCATATCAACAACCTGCTGCACGAAAACATGCTGATGCTGGATACCGGCATGCTACAGGATTCGCTACTCAACCTGATCCTGAACGCCCGCGATGCCTGCGGCACCTCCGGCCAGATCAGCCTGACGGTTGCCCCGGTACAGAACCTTTGGGCCGAATTCATCCTCGATGACACCGGTCCGGGATTTTCTGAAAGCGCTCTGGAACACGCGCTGGAACCGTTTTTCACCACCAAGGGCGGCGAAGGGTCGGGGCTGGGCCTGTCGATGGTTTATGACATGACCAAACTGGCAGGCGGGCGGCTGCGGATCTGCAACACCGAAACCGGCGGTCGCGTCGTCATCAGACTGCCGCTGCAACCTGCCCCGCCGCCGCTGCAGCCCGGGCTTGTGCTGCTGGTCGAGGACAGCCCGGACCTGCGTGAAACCGTGCGTGCGATGCTGACCGCGATGGGTAACACGGTGATCGAAGCTGAAAGCGCCGACGAAGCTCTGGCGCTGCTGGAAGAGCTGCCGGAAATCAATCGCATCCTGTCCGACATCACCTTAGCCGGGGAAAAATCCGGGCTTGATCTGCTCGAAGCGCTGCCAGACAATCACCAGCCTTTGTCGCTGATGACCTCGCTTCCTCCTGAACACCCGCTTTTCCAAATGGCCTCGACGCGGGCGCCATTGCTGCGTAAACCCTTTACCCAATCGCAGCTCACCTCTTTTTTGCACCATGAAAGCGCCACTGAATGACCGCGCCCCTTGTCACCATCCTCGACGACGAACCGGCAATACGCTCGATGTTGTCCGATGCCCTGTCCGAAGCAGGGTTCCGCACCCTGAGCTTTGGCCGCGCCACTGAATTCGAGGCCGCGCTGAAAACGGCAACGCCTGATGTCTGCCTTGTCGATCTGTCCTTGCCAGACAAGGACGGGCTGACTCTGGTACACAGGCTGGCGCTGGAACAGGGCGCGACGGTCATCATCATTTCCGGTCGGGCACAGGTGCAGGACCGCGTTACCGGGCTGGAATTGGGGGCGGATGACTATATTATCAAACCCTTCGACCCGGCCGAGGTCGTGGCCCGCATCCGCGCGCGCCTGCGGCGCGATCAGTCGCAGCCGCAATCGGGCAACACAGCCCGTTTCAACGGCTGGAGCGCACATTTCGACAGTTACATTCTGGAAAACGAAGCGGGCGAAGAAACCCCGTTTTCCCATGCCGAAGGCGAAGTCCTCCGGCTGTTTCTGGAACGGCCCAAACGGCTGATTTCCCGCGCGGCAATGCAGGAAACGCTGGGCGGCGCGGCCGGGGAAAGTTTCGATCGCGCGATGGATGTACGGATTTCGCGGTTGCGGACCAAGCTGCGCGAAGACCCCAAGAACCCCCGCCTGATCAAAACGATCTATGGCGCCGGCTATATTTTCCTGGGCGATGTCAGCTGGAACTGACAGGCTGCGCGCCCCGGGTCGAACAGGCTTGATCCCGGCGAATCGCCCGCATAGATTCACAATATGACCTGCTGCCTGCTTTACCGTCCCTCTGTACGATCCTTCCTCCCGCGCTATTACCGGGTCGAGATTGAAATGAACCTCTTTGAAGAGGTTTCGGTGCTGCGCGAATGGGGCATCAGCGGCGGTAAAGGCCAAAGCCGGATCGATTTGTTCGGCAATCTGCGCCAGGCCTCGGAACAGGCCGACCGACTGCGTAATGCGGCGCTGAAACGGGGCTATAACCGATCCGCAGCCTGAACCATTTTCCGGCATTTTTGGGCGCAGGACCATTGCACCCGGACGCGGCTTTGCCTAGGCCTTTGCCCAACCCGAAAGGCAAAGCACATGTCCACCATTACCCTCATCCGCCACGGTCAGGCCAATACTGCGGCGCAAGATGAAGTCAGCTATGACAGACTCAGCGATCTGGGCACCCAGCAAGCGGCCTGGCTGGGCGATCATATCCGCGCTACCGGCGAACATTTCGAACGGGTTTATTGCGGCACGCTGACTCGCCATGTCGAAACCGCCAGCGCGATGCAGGCGGAAACCCATGCCGAAATCGTGCAAGACAATCGACTTAACGAAATGGAATTCTTTACCTTGGCCAACCTGCTGCGCGACCAACAGGATATCCCCCTGCCCGCCTCGCGCGAAGAATTCGTACCCTATATGCCGATGCTGCTGTCAAAATGGCAAAGCGGGGGTATCGCCCATCCACCGGAAAGCTTTCAAGAATTCGAAAACCGGGTTGGTTCGATCATCGTCGAAATCAGCCAAGGTCGTGGTCCCGCCTTGGTGGTGACCTCTGGCGGGCTGATCGGCATGGTGATGCGCCATGTGCTGGGGCTGGATATCCCCGCCTTTGCCCGTAGCTGCATTGCTATCATGAATACCTCGGTCCATCGTCTGCACCGGATCGGCGACGATCTGGCACTGACCCAATTCAATGCGGTGCCGCATCTGGATCACCCGGACCGGCAATATGCCCAAACTCATCTCTGATACCACGCATATGTGACTGGAAAGCTCTGAAACATGACACATCTCTGGGTCCGCGCAGAACAGCGCCCGAACGAAGACAGGGTCGGCCTGACCCCAGAAGGCGCAGCCGACCTGATCAAGGCAGGTTTCCGCGTTACGGTTGAGGAAAGCCATGTGCGCGCCATTCCAATCGACAGCTACCGCGACGCAGGCGTCGAAATCGCGGCGGAAAACTCATGGCCAGACGCGCCGTTGGACGCGATCATTTTTGGCCTGAAGGAACTGCCCGAAGACGGCACCCCGCTGTCGCATCGTCATATCATGTTCGGACATGCCTATAAGGGGCAGCATTCGGGCAAGGCGCTGCTGCAACGGTTCAAGGCGGGCGGCGGCACGCTGTACGATCTGGAATACCTTGTCGATGAAAACGGCCGCCGCGTCGCCGCCTTCGGCTACTGGGCCGGCTATGCCGGGGCGGCGGTAACGCTGAAAACCTGGGCAGCGCAGCAGCGCGGCGAAATCTGCGGCCCCGTCGGGGTCTATCCCAGCAAGGACGCGCTGAATACCGAATTGCTGGCCGAACTGGACGCGACCGGTACTAACCGGCCACACGCCATCGTGATCGGCGCTTTGGGCCGGGTCGGTACCGGCGCGGCGGATCTTTGCAGCGCGATGGGTGTCGCAGTCACCAAATGGGACATGAATGAGACCGCCAGCGGCGGGCCGTTCCCGGAAATCCTCGACCACGACATTTTCCTCAACTGCATCTTCGCCCGTCCCGGCACCCCGGTCTTCGTCCCGCGCGAAGCGCTGGATCAGCCGCGCAAGCTCAACGCCATCGGCGACGTGGCCTGCGACCCCGACAGCGATTACAACCCGATCCCGGTCTATGACCGCGCCACCAGCTGGGCCGAACCGGCGCTGCGCGTGGCGACCGACCCGGTGATGGACGTGATGGCGATCGACAACCTGCCTTCGATGCTCCCGGTGGAAAGCTCCAAGGACTATGCCGCGCAGCTTCTGCCGTCGCTGCTGACGCTGACCGATCTGGAAACGGGCGTCTGGGGCCGGGCCAAGGCCACTTTCGCAAGTCATATGGGCTGATCATGGAACTTTATATTGGTTATTTCGCCGGATTTCTCGGCACTGTCTGTTGGGTTCCGCAGGCTTGGAAGGCGTGGTCTACCCGCGATACGTCCGGCCTGTCGCTGGCGGCAAATATTCTGTTCCTTCTGACCGTGACACTCTGGTTGCTCTATGGTCTGCTGGTGACGGACTGGCCGTTGATCGTTGCCAATGGCTGCGCTCTGTTGATCGTGCTGAGCATCGTCGCGGCGAAACTGAAATATAACTAAGGGGGGCAACCCATGACCATTCATTGGTGTGGCACCGGCCTATCGGCCATTCCCGGCCTGCGCCGGCTGATCGAAAACGGACACAAGGTCACGGTCTGGAACCGGACAGTGGAGAAAGCGCAAGAAGCGGTCGGTGATCTGACCGACGACATTCGCGCTTTCGATATGGACACGCTGGCCGGGGCCGTCGCCGAAGGCGATGTGGTGGTGTCGATGCTGCCTGCCGATCATCACGTGCCATTGGCCAAGCTATGCCTGGAAAAAGGCGCGCATTTCGTGTCCTCGTCCTACATCGCGCCGGAAATGCGGGCGCTGGACGATGCGGCTAAGAAAAAAGGTCTCTGCCTGGTGAATGAAGTGGGGCTCGACCCGGGCATCGACCATCTGATGGCGCATGCCTTGATGGCCGATTACAAGGCGTCGGACGCCTTCGATCCGGCCAACGAGCTGTCCTTCATTTCCTATTGCGGCGGCGTGCCGAAGAACGAAAACCCGTTCCGCTACAAATTCAGCTGGTCGCCCTTGGGCGTGCTGAAGGCGCTACGTTCGCCGTCCCGGTCGATCCGAGACTTCGAACCGTTCGACGTGAACCGCCCTTGGGACGCAATCAGCAGCTACACCGCGCCACTGCCGATGCCGGAAGGTTTCGAAGTCTATCCCAACCGCGACTCCCTGCCCTTCATGGCCGAATATGGCTTCGATCCCGATTGGCCGGTGCGCCAGTTCGTGCGCGGCACTCTGCGGCTGAACGGCTGGACCGACGCCTGGTCGGAGGTGTTCAAAGAAATCGAAACGCTGGAAGGGCCCGAAGGCGACGCGCGACTGAAAGAAATGTCCGATCAGTTCTGGACCGAGAACGCCTATGACGAAGGTGAACCCGACCGCGTCGTGCTTTGCGTGGCGCTGAAAGCGGTGAAAGACGGCGCTGAGGTCTGGCACAAGACCTATGTCATGGATGCTTGGGGCGATGACCGCGGCAACGCGATGGCGCGACTTGTCTCGGTACCGGTGTCGCTGGCGATTGAATCAGTGCTGCAAGGCAAGATCGCGCCGGGCGTATCGGCCGCCCCGGCAGACGCGCCGGTGCTGAACGATTGGCTGGGTGAAATCAAAACTCTTGCCCAGCATATGGACATCGTCGATCATCTCGCCTGAACGCAACAGCGCCCGCCAAAGGGCGGGCGCTGATAGTGTGCAGAGGCCGGAACGTTAGCGCAGGCTGGGATAAGTATCCGCAGGCTGCCCGCTGAACGTATATACGTTCACGATTTCGTCCTGATACAGGCCAAGATCCCGCTCGGTCTGATAAGCAATCGCATCAACGGTCGATTTCTGACCGATCGTAACCGACAGGGTGTCCGCAGGAAATTGTCCGCGATCACGGTTATCCTGATAGGTCGAAGCCGGAACGCTGCGGGTCGAAACGGTATCCGTGGCATAGTCCTGTCCGGCAAATGCGGCCGAAGCAACGGTCAGGGCGATTGCGGCGGTGGTGATGATGAGTTTCATGTCTTTTCCTTTCAAGGGTTGGTCTATTCAGTGTCGCTCGCTGCGACCTGAGCAACAGATGGCGGCGCCAACCCCAACCTTCAACGGACCCAAGCCATTGAAATATGTGTGAAAAACCGTCCCTCTCCGCGCAAAAATGCACGACACTTACTTGTGATCGCACAAAGATAAAGAAATCAGCTGCTTAACCAATGACAGCAGGCTGAATTGAGCTGCGCGTTCACATCCGATCATCCGTCCGGATCAGAAAATTACCCAATGATCTCACCGCACTGAAATCAAAAAAGGCCCCGCATTCACAGCGAGGCCCAGATATTTGTCATAGGGTACAGGATCAGCCGCCCCGGATCAGGTCGTCTTCTTCGTCAATCGCCGACAGACCCAGCGCATCCAGCCCGTTTTCCAGATGGTCGGACAAATGTGGCGTTCCGATCAGGTAGTCGGAAGTCGGGGTGGTGGCCTCTTCTGATGCGGTTCTACGGGCCTCTGCCCATTCTTCCGCCTCAAAGCTGCCGCGCCCGATCCACATCAACGTGACCAGATCGACCTGTTCCTCTTCGTTCAGCCGATCAAGGAAGGCGCGCAACTCGCCTTCGGCGCGGTTCAGTTCCCGCGCCATGAGGATCACATTGGCAACTTTTCTGATGCTGATTTCAAGCATATCTCATTCTCCTATTCGCGCGTATTTGGATCATACCATGAAACCGGCACCATGCCGCGTCCTTGATCTGGATTAAGTTAGGTTTTCGGCGTTTCCAACGGAACCGCGTGGGCATCGGGGTCCGGGGCCAGTTCCTCGAAATCGAAATTGTCCAGCCGCCGCGCCCGACGGCCCGCCTTGTCTGAACTGATCTTGATGTCGGCAATGTCCTTGGCCGCCTGCCCGAAATGCCGGTCAAGGTTTTCCACCCGCGTCCCCAACCGTTCCACATCGGCAAACAACAACGCCAATTCGCGCCGGATGGCACCGGCCTGTTCGCGCATGCGGGCATCTTTCAGAATCGCCCGCATCGTGTTCAGCGTCGCCATGCAGGTGGTTGGAGAAACGATCCACACACGTTTGTCGAACCCTTCGCGTACCAGTTCGGGGAAATTCGCGTGCAGCTCGGCATAGACCGCTTCGGATGGCAGGAACATCAATGCCCCGTCGGCGGTTTCGCCCTCGATCTGATATTTTTCGGAAATCGCCCGGATATGGGTCCGCACGGTCTGGCGTAGAAATTGCGCCGCGCGGTTCAGTTGATCCTGCGTTTCGGCCCGGCGCAGCGCCTCATAGGCTTCCAGCGGGAACTTGCTGTCGATCACGATCGGGCCGGGCGGGTTGGGCAGGTGGATCAGGCAATCGGCCCGCTTGCCGTTCGACAGCGTCGCCTGCCAGGTGAAACTGTCACTGGGCAGCGCCTTGCCAACGATATCGCGCAACTGGATTTCACCAAAGGCGCCCCGGGTCTGCTTGTTCGACAGGATGTCCTGCAGGCTCAGCACGTCACCCGACAGTTTGGTGATGTTTTCCTGTGCCTTGTCGATCACCTGCAACCGCTGCTGCAATTCGCCCAGACTATGCGCCGTGCGCCGGGACGTTCCTTGCAGGTTCTCGGTCATCTGGTTCTGCACCTGCGCCAGCCGCTGTTCCATCAATCGCAACATATTGGTCTGCGCCGCCGATTGCGCCTCGGCCACATGGGTCAGCCCTCCGGCCAACTGTTGCTGCCCATCCGACAGCGCCTGCACCCGCTGTCCCATCTGCCCGATCTGGCGCGCCAAAGGTTCGGTCAGACGCGCCGACCGCCCCGAAGCCCGGACCGACATGATCAGCAGGATCATCACCAGAAAAACAATGCCCGCGACCGCCAATGCCACGATCACCTGAGGGTCGCCCAAATGGTATTGCTGGCCGCCGATTTCGATCATGTCCGCCCAAACAACCGTTCTATATCGCTCAGCTTCAACTCCACATAGGTGGGCCGGCCGTGATTGCACTGGCCCGAATGCGGCGTCGCCTCCATTTCGCGCAACAGCGCGTTCATTTCCTCTGCCCGCATCCGGCGGCCCGACCGGATCGACCCATGACAGGCCACCCGGCTCAGGATCGCTTCGATCCTCGCCTGTACCGTCTGGCTGTCGCCCAGATCGGCCAGTTCGTCCAGGATGTCCAATACCATCGCCCGCGCGTTGACTTCGCCCAGAATGGCAGGGGTTTCACGCACCGCGATAGCCCCGCCGCCAAAGGGTTCAATCCCCAGTCCCAGCTTTTGCAGATCCGCCGCGATGTCGATGATCCGGGCGCAGTCGCCTTCGGACAGTTCAACGATTTCGGGGATCAGCAGAGCCTGCGCCGCGACCCCGTTTTCGGCCATCTGGTGTTTCAGTTTTTCATAGACCAACCGTTCATGCGCCGCATGCTGATCAACGATCACCATGCCCGTTTCGGTCTGGGCGATGATGTAATTTTCATGCACCTGTGCCCGCGCAGCCCCCAGAGGCAGCGCCTCGACCCTAGTCTCATCCGGCCCGACCGGACCAGCTTCGACCACCTCTTCCACCCGCGCACTGTAACTTTGGCCAAACTCGGCAAATCCCGGCTCGGGGGCCTGCGCCCGGTAACTTTGCGCAATCGCCTGCTGCGACGGGCGGTCCATCTGGTAGACCCGCGCCGGGCCCGGCTGCACCGGTTCGGGGCGGAACGCACCCAAAGTGGCCCCGGCCACCGTGGTCGATGCCCGATGCCCCGCCTCGGCCAAGGCATGACGCAGCGCCGAAACGATCAGCCCGCGCACCATGCCGGGGTCGCGGAACCGCACCTCGGATTTCGCCGGGTGCACGTTAACGTCGACCCGGTGTGGATCGCATTCGACGAACAAGGCCGCTGCCGGGTGCCGGTCCCGGCTGAGAAAATCGAAATAGGCCCCGCGCAGGGCCCCGATCAGCAGCTTGTCCTTCACCGGGCGACCATTGACGAACAGGAACTGTGCCACCGCCGATCCGCGCGAATAGGTCGGCAAAGCGGCATAGCCGGTCAGCATGAATTCGTCGCGTTCGGCGTCGATCTTCAGCGCATTTTCGGCAAATTCCGCCCCCAAGACCCGGGCCAAACGGCCATGCAACGCGTCAAACAGATCGCCGCTTTCGGCATCGGCGCGAAACGTGACCCGGCCTTCGCCGCCACCCGACACATCGCGCAAGGTAAAGCCGATGAACGGTTCGGCCATCGCCAGCCGTTTGACCACGTCGTTGATCGCCTGAGTTTCGGCCCGGTCGGTGCGCAGGAATTTCAACCGCGCGGGGGTGGCATAAAACAGGTCGCGCAATTCAACCACCGTGCCCCGGTTCAACGCCGCGGGTTTGACCGTCGACATCTGCCCACCGGTCACTGCAATCTGTGCAGCTTCGGCACCGTCCACCCGGCTGGTGATGCTCAACCGTCCCACCGCACCCAAAGAGGGCAGTGCTTCGCCGCGAAACCCGAAACTGTGGATGTCCAGCAGGTCCGACCCATCGATTTTCGACGTCGCATGGCGCGACAAGGCCAGCGGCAACTGATCTGCGGCAATGCCACAGCCGTCATCAGACACCCGGATCAGCGTCTTGCCGCCATCGGCAATGGCCACCTCGATCCGCTTCGCACCCGCGTCGATGGCGTTTTCCATCAGTTCCTTCACCGCCGAAGCCGGTCGTTCGACCACCTCACCGGCGGCGATACGGTTAATCGTGCCTTCGTCCAGCTGTCGGATAACGGGCTGATTTTCGCTTATATTGGGGGATGCCTGAACCATACAACAAGACCTAGCATAAGCCGCCGCGATTCGACCATTGCCGAATTCTCAGCAGGATTACAGCGCAGCGGTCTTGTACAACGTCACCTTCAGCCCGCCATGGGCAATCGGCGGTCCCGGCGGTTCGAACGGTAGAGTGGTGGCCTTGGCCAGGCCCGGTTCGCTGGTCACGATCCCGACACGCCAGCCGGAAAACCGCTGTTTTAACACCAGCCCCAGCGATCCATACAGCGCGAAGAGGTCCCTTTTATTGCCAATCCGCGCACCATAGGGTGGGTTCACCATGACCAGCCCCGGCGGCCCTTCGGGACGTTCCAGATCGCTGATCGCGGCATGTGTGAAGGTGGTGCACTCGGCAACCCCGGCGCGGTCTGCATTGCTGCGCGCCATCTCGATAACCCCGGCATTGCGGTCTGATCCGTAGAACCGCAAATCGGTAGATTGCACCTTCGCCGACGCCCGCATCTGTTGCCATTGATCTGCATCGAATCCGACCAATTTTTCAAACGCAAACGACCGGGCCCGCCCCGGGAGCATTCCCAGTGCGATCTCGGCCGCCTCGATCGGAAAGGTTCCCGATCCACACATCGGGTCAAGCACCGGCTCAGACCCGTCATAGCCACAGGCCCGCAGCAGCAGGGCCGCCATGTTTTCACGCATCGGCGCCTTGCCAACAGCAGCCTTCAGCCCACGTTTATGCAGGCTTTCGCCCGACGTATCGATGCTGAGAAGAACCAGATTATCGTCGATCCGGGCTTTGATCTGCACCTCGGCTTGGTCAGAAATGACCGCACCCAATTCTTCTGCAAGGGCCGTTTCCAACCGCTGCTTGGCGGCCCCGGCATGATAGATTTTTGATTTCTTGTTGGTCGACACCTCGACCCTAACCGACTGACCCGGATGCAAGATATCGCCCCAAGGGAATTTCCGCGCCCGTTTATCCAGTTGCGCCAGATGAAAAGCGCGAAACGATCCGATCCGCGCCAACACCCGCGACGCCCCGCGCAATTCCAGATTCGCGCGCCAAACCTCGGGCCAGCCCCCGGTCAGGGTGACGCCACCGGGCACGGCACTAACCTCGGCAAAGCCCTTTTCTCGGGCTTCGTCGGCGAGGTAAGGCTCCAACCCCGGCGGGGTGGCGAGGAAAATTTCAAATTCTGAATCCATTGCGCCTGATTAGCGGGGTTTGCGTCGGGGCGCGACAGGAATTTACCACGGCACGAAGAAACACAGGCTTACAGATACCCAGCGTTAGCGGTCCTTGGAACGATCTGATCCGCTGTTAGCCTTTTATCGCCGCCTGATACCAGGCCACGATCTTGGCCCGTTCCGCGGGTTCGATAAAAGACAGGTTCGCCAGCGGCATCGCATGGCTCAATCCGGCCTGCATATAGATGTTGCGCGCCTGCATCGCGATCTGGTGCGGGGTTTCCAGCCGCACGCCTCTCGGGGCCCAATGCAGCCCGTCCCAACCGGGTTCAGCCGCATGGCACATGGAACACCGGCCCATGACGATGTCGGCGACCTCGTCAAATCCTTCGGTTTGGGCAAACCGCAGGGCCGCGCCATGCGCCTCTTCCTGCTCTTCGGTGCGGAACATCGGCGCGGTGGACAACCACATGATCAGAACGAACAGCAACGCGGTGGCCAGCCAGGTCCAGGTCGGATTACCCTTCCGCGCGTGCAGCGAATTGAAATAGTGCCGGATCGTCACCCCCATCAGGAACACAAGGCTGGCGATGATCCAGTTATAGTCGGTGGCAAAGGCCAGCGGGTAATGGTTCGACAGCATCAGGAAAATAACCGGCAGGGTCAGGTAATTGTTATGAGTCGACCTTTGCTTGGCAATCTTGCCGTATTGCGCATCCGGCTTGCGCCCGGCGATCAGGTCAGCCACCACGATTTTCTGATTGGGAATGATGATGAAAAATACGTTCGCGCTCATGATCGTGGCGGTGAACGCCCCCAGATGCAGCATCGCGGCGCGCCCCGAAAACACCGAGGTATAGAAATAGGCCATGCCCACCAACACCACGAACAGCGCCACCATCAGCGCGGTCTGATTGGCGTTCACGAACTGCTTGCACAGCGTGTTGTAGACCACCCAGCCGAACGCCAGCGAGGCCATGGAAATCAACACCGCCTGCCAACTGGCCAGATCCATCACCGCCGGATCGACGAGGTAAAATTCGGCTCCCAGATAGTAAACCACCGCCAGCAAAGCGAAGCCCGACAGCCAAGTCGAATAGCTTTCCCATTTGAACCAGACCAGCCCGTCGGGCATGTTGTCCGGTGCCACCAGATATTTCTGAATGTGGTAGAAACCGCCGCCATGCACCTGCCATTCCTCGCCATCGGCGCCGGTGGCAAGCTTGCGGTCGCGGTGCAACCCAAGGTCCAAAGCGATGAAATAGAACGACGATCCGATCCAGGCGATTGCGGTGATCACATGCAGCCAACGGACCGCGAATTCCAGCCATTCGCCCATGGCGGCAAAATCATACATCGAAACCTCCTGCTGATCGGATTTGAAAGCAGGGTATCCCCCGCCGCACTTGTTTGTTAATTCTTCAAATCGGAAGAACAGTTTCAAGAACTAGCTGAAAATGGCCTATGTAAATAACATCCGCATGTTCCTGCGCGTCTATGAATTGGGCAGCATGAGCGCCGCCGCGCGCGATCAACGCACATCACCTGCGGTGGCATCGTCGCGGATTGCCGATCTGGAACGGCATCTGGGTGTGCGGCTGTTCAACCGCACTACTCGTGCGCTGCACGCAACCGAACATGGCAAACTGTTCTATGACGGAGCCAGCAAGATACTCGATGCGATCGAAGAGGCCGAGGCCAAGGTGATGGTCGCAACCCAATCGCCGCGCGGTACGCTGTTCGTCGCGGCGCCGCTGGGCGTCGGGCGACGCTTCATCGCTCCATTGGTTCCGGAATTCAAAGCGCTCTATCCCGAAATTGACGTCCGGTTACGACTGTCAGACCGGATCATTGACGTGACCGGGGAAGGGCTTGATCTGTGTTTTCATCTCGGGCCGTTGCAGGACAGCGAATTGAAGGTACGCGTTGTCGCCGATTGCCCGCGCATTCTCTGCGCCTCTCCCGACTACATCGCCCGGCGCGGAATGCCGGAAACCGGCGACGATCTGCTGACCCAAACCCACGATTGCCTGAACCTGCGTTTTCCCGGCGCACAGGAATTTCAATGGACTCTGGAAACCGAAAAAGGGCCGCGCAAATTCGAAATCAGTGGCCCGTTCGAATCCGATGACGGCGATGTGCTGACCGGCTGGGCGTTGAACGGATCGGGTATTATTCTGAAACCGATTTTCGAAATCGCCGAGCACCTCGCATCCGGTACTCTGGTGCCGGTGGCTCAGCGTACGCCGCCGCTGCCGACACAGCTTGTGTGCCTGTCGCCCAGTCGCCGCTTACGCGACCCGAAGGTGCAGCTCTTTGCTGAATTCATGGTCCGCAATTGTCGGGAAAAATTGGCCAAACTGCATGAGAGCTATGTTTTGCCAGCCTGAACCTTCATATCCCCGCGCGAACCACAACCAACGGTATAATTCAACCCTGAAAAAATCGCCACAGACGAACATATTCGGCAGCTATACATACAATAGTAGGCAAGACGCTGCCAAAATATGTCTCTTTAGTATGTAAGGCTATGGAAATAGCTCCGTCATGCAGTAGGTTCTTTTGAAGACTTTACTCCTTTTCTACAGAAATTGGCTCCGCATCCACCTCGGATAGAATGGAATTTCGCGCCACATGTGCAAAGTACAAACTTCGGTCGGAAAGGGCAGTTTCTGCGGCCGGGCGGTTCCAGAGGGCCGCGAATTGAAAACGCGCAAATCTATTGCAGGCACTGTACGGCCCCACCCGTCGCAGACGGGACGCCTAGCGCTGTTTGGATGCGCGATGACGCCCCAATTCCCGACCAATGGGTGAGTGGTGGAACGTAACATCAAATCCATAGTTGTGATGGTCTACCTGCTCGCAGTCAGTATTTTGAGCTCGGGTTACCTGATCACGCGTGAAATTCTCGACAAGAACTACCGCGATGCGCTTGCGGTGCAATTGCAGGATGGGGTGCACACTACACAATCCTTGCTGGATATCTGGGCCGATGCGAACAAACGCGAAGCGATCGCAATTTCGGAACTGGCTTTGATCCAGTCCGCAACGCAAAACCTGCTGGAAATCCGCGATGACCGCGACGCGCTGCTGGTTCACCCTGACCAGATACAATTGCGTAAATTCTTTGAACCCTACCTGGCAAGCGACCATATCGAAGGCTATTTCCTGATCGCACCGGACGGGACCAGTCTGGCGTCGTCCAGGGCCGCCAATACGGGCACACCCAACCTGCTGCTGAAGCAACCGGAAATGTTTTTTTCCGCTCTCGCCGGAAAGACGCTCGTGACCCGGTTGCAGAAATCGGATGTACCACTGTCGGATGGAGCCTTCTCCCGTGGCAATACCACGCTTTTCGCTGTGACTCAGATCCGGCAGAAAAACGGTCAGGTGATCGCTCTTTTTGCCCTGCGTCTGCCGCCAAAAACCAAACTATTCCCACTGGTCAATGCCAGCCTGTCAGGGGAACAATTGCGTTCTTATGCTTTCGATTCCGACGGCAATCTTCTGACCCCACCTGGCGAAAACGAGCAGATGGCAAACCACGCTTTTTGGAGTCAAAGCACGGCGCGCCCGCTGACCAGCCCCGACGCCACAGATCCAAGCGATTTCATCATGCCTGTCCGCGAAGCATTGCGCGGCGTCGATGGTGTTTCGACAGAAGGGTATGAAAACTATGCCGGCGTTGAAGCCGTTGGGGCCTGGTCGTTCAACGACGCTCTGGGCTTGGGCATGGTCACTGAAATCGACAAGGCAACCGCCTACCAGACGGCAGCCCTGTTCAAAAATCTGACTTTTATAGCCTTCGCCCTTGGCATGCTGGTGTCCACGCTGGTGTTTCTGGCAATGCTGTTCACCACTCGGCACGCGGACAAGCAACGCCGCATGATGGAATCGGTTCTGTCAGCCAACAAGGATGTCAATTTCCTGCTCAATGCCCAAGGCGTGATCACCCAGGTGAACCCGGCCTTCCGGAACGTGTTCGGCCTCGCCCATGAAGCGGCCATCGGTGAACCGATCACCACCTTTGTCACGCTTGGTCCCGACTATGATGGGGAACTGTCCCCGCAAGAGCTGAAAACCCTAGGTCGCGGCGATGTCGACATGATCGTTCGTGGACGTGGAATCGGACGGGGCGACGGCAATATTCCAATCGGGCTTCGGGTTGAACGGCTTGCTGGCGACAGGTCGCATGACGAATATCTGGTGGTGGTTCACGATTACCGCGACATTGACCGGCGTGAATCCAAGCTGCGCGAAGCGCTGAAGAAGGCGGAAGCCGCCAATCGCACCAAGGCATCCTTCCTATCGACCATCAGCCATGAATTGCGTTCGCCGCTGATCAGTGTGATCTCGGCCATCGAACTGATCATCGGCCGCGCGGCAAATACCGAAGACCGCAATCTTCTCGACGCTTCGCAACGCTCGGCCCAGCTTCTTCTGGGTACGATCGACGACATACTCGATTTCTCCCGGATGGAATCGGGCACTCTCGATCTTAATCTGCAGGATGTCGTTCTGGAAAACGTGCTGGCCGATGTCGCCGACACGCTGCGCTGGCAAGCCTGGAATAGCGATGTCCGGCTGATCCCCTTTTGCGCTCCCGATTTACCACTCGTGCAGGCCGACGGGCTGCGGCTGCGCCAGGTCCTGACGAATCTGATCGGCAACGCGATCAAGTTCAGCGCTCAGATGCCACGTGATGGAGAAGTTAAGGTATCCATCCTGCCTGGCATCCGCCACGGAGACACCCAGCACGTAATCTTGCGGGTTCGCGACAACGGCATCGGCATGACGCAGGAAACCATGGACCAGATCTTCCTGCCGTTTACTCAGGCGGATGGGTCGATCCGCCGCCATTATGGCGGCACCGGGCTGGGACTGGCACTGACTGATCGTCTGGTCAGGTTGATGGACGGAACCATCAGTGTCAGCAGCAATGCCGGCTTCGGGTCAACATTCGAGGTTAAGATCCCTTTGCGGTTTGCCCCGTCCGAACCTTCGGCCCTGCCTGCGGAGCCTGCCAAGCCGCTGGCTGGCAATACGGTTTTGTTCAAAGGCAGAAATTCGGAAATATGCGATATCGTGCGCAGCTACGTCGAAAACGCCGGTGCCGTTTTATTGGAAAACAACCTGCCGCTGGACAGCAATCCGGATCTAAAGCCCGACTATGTCATCATCTATGGTGAAACCGTGGCTGAACTGAAAAACCTGTCTCAGAATATCGACGCTGTGCCGCTGCTGGAAATCGTCAACACGGTCGAAGACAACGACCAGATCAGCAGCGATACCCGCATGGCGGTGACGGCTCTGCTGCCGTCAATGCTGATCCGGAAACTGATCGACCTGAAATCCAAACCAGTCCAGAAACTGGCGACCATTGTGATACCTCAAAGCAAGGTCTTGCTGATCGAAGACGACAAGATGACCCGCGACATCACCATGCGCATGTTGCAGGAACTGGGGATCGCCGCCGATGCCGTCGCCAATGGCAAGGAAGGTCTGGAATTGTGGCGCAGCGGGAAATATGCGCTGTTGCTGTCGGATTGCCACATGCCGATCATGGACGGGTTCCAGATGGCTGCTTGTATCCGCGATGAGGAAATGAAACGCAGACTGCCACAGACGCCCATTGTCGCGGTTTCTGCCGACCTGACGATGGAAATCGAACAACTCTGCCAAACTTGTGAAATCAACGAATACATCCCAAAACCGTTGACCCCGGCCAAGCTGAAGGCCCTGATGGCCTCTTATGCCTCAAACGGCAAAGCCCATCACGACGCCTGAGGCGCGAGCTTCCTGCCCCGGAACTTGGTGCCGGCGCTGGTTCGCATCGCATTCTCCCGCTGTTTGACCTCGGCGGCTTCGAACCTCTTACCCAAAGTCCGAATCCGACCCTGCTGCAATATCAGGCCCCGATCACAAACTTTATCTGCCTGTTCGGCATTAGCAGTGCAAAAGATCACGCTCATTCCAGTTTTTCGGGCCGAGTCGATTTGCTCAAGCAGGTTGTCCGACTCGCCCGCCGACAGTGCAGAGGTAACATTGTCCAACACCAGAAGCCCGGTTTTGAAATAGACCGCCCGTGCAATGGCCAGCGCCCGACGCTGCACCAAGGACAGCCGCGTGACGGGTTGATCCACATCCAAGGTATCGACACCGGCCGCAGCAAGGACGGTCCGCGCCTTTTCACGGGCCTGACGTTTGTTCAGAATCAGAACCGGACCGATCCTGCGCCCGATCCGATTTTCGTGAAGCAGAAACAGGCTGCGCCAGATCGGTAATCCGGGGATCAGGGCATGGGTTTCGAAAACAGTGGAAATCCCGAATGAAATCGCAGCTTGCGGCGCCCCCAGCGAAACCGGTTTGCCGTGCCACACGATCTTGCCACTGTCAGGGCGCTGCAAACCGGCAAGCAGCCGCACAAGGGATGTCTTGCCCGCTCCGGCATCCCCCTGCACCGCCAGAATTTCCCCCGGGTACAGATCGAAGCTGATTTTCTCCAATCCGGGCTGGCGCCCCGGCGCGACAGAAACGTTCTGCAGCGACAGACGGGGACCAGCGAAACCATCCGACATCCGTTCAGACCTCCTGCCGCTGTTGCAGAAACCGGAACGTGATCAAAGCCAGCGCTACCATGACCCCGGTGCGGTACCAAACCGGGTCGCCGCCCACCATAACCAGCGCCTGCTGGCTCATTTTGAGGGCCAGAACGGCGCATATTATACCTGAAACGGTGCCGCGCCCATCGCTTAGCCGCACACCCCCGACAAGCGCCGCCAACAAGGCTTCCAAAGCCAGAGCATCGCCAGCCACCAAGGCCATGTTGCCAGTTTGGACGATGCTCATCACCCCTGCCAGCGCCGCCATAAGCGATGCAATGGCAAAGCTCTGCAACCGCACCGCCGTCACCGGCACACCCAGATTATACGCCGCTAGCGGATCGGCACCGGTGGCGTAGATCCAATTCCCAAACCGGGTCCGGCCCACACCCAGAGCAGCCAGCAGAACCAACATAACCATCCAGACGACACTGATCGGAATGGCCCCGAACAGCCTGAAATCGAATAGCCCGAATGACCAGTAATATCCGTTCAGTTGCATCTTCTGGCTCTGCATCAATGCCGCGACAACGGCATGACAAATCAGCATCGTACCGAGCGTCACAAGCAGCGAATGCACCTTCAGCCGGGTGACCAGGTATCCATTCAACGCGCCGATGATTCCGGCCCCCGTCAACACCGCCGCGACGGTAAATGTCGGGACCAGACCGATATTGATACCAACAACCGTCATGCCACCGGCCAGGGCAAACACCGCCCCGACGGACAGATCGAATTCCCGCGCGGTCAACAGCAGCCCGACACCGGTAGCAACGATTCCAAGCTGCGCCGAAACAAGCAGAACCGCCGAAAGGGTATCGATTGAAAAGAACCCATCGATCAGGATCGAAAACACAACAAAACACATTGCTGCGCCCCGAAAAGCGGGACATTCCATTAAAGACGGCCCGGATTTGAAAAAAGCAAAGCTTAGGCTTCCCGGCGTTGTCGGTTCGGGTGCTGAATTGGGAACCGCAGCGGCAGCTTCCAGTCCCGTTTTCGCAGACACCTTGGTGCCCAACTCCGACATGTGCCCCTCCCCGCCTGCGGCCCGTCAATCAACCCAACCGCGAATCTTCAAAACCTCTTCAAGCATAGGAAAAATCTCCACACCCTTAAAGAAAACAATTTTTAGAAAATTTTTGCGGCGAGGTGGCCCGGAATTGCAATCTTAACGCGATCTTAGACACAATATCTTGTGGTGGCATGCAAAGACCGCCCAAGGCCATGAGGCGCTTGCGCGGTCAAATACAGAATGGTGGCTTGATCAGAAAAAGATATCCGACAAATCGTCATCTTCGGTCTCGACCGCTGCGGGTTGCGGTTCGGGCTTCGCAGCCGCCTGTTCGCTGCCGTCTTTGCCGCTCAGTTCGGCAAACATGATATCCTGGATATCGCGTTCTTCCTGCATCGTGTAGCTGGCGCGGATCTCTTTCAGATGCTGCGCAAAGGTTTCCGATGTGATCGCGTCAGACAGCGCCAGTGGCGCCACTTCGACCAGATCTTGCTGCGCCAGCTGTTCAAGTTCTCGAAAGAACGACAAAAAGGTTTCCGCGCTCGACGATATCGCCTGTGCGATCTGCGGCGCGTCATTGGTCAGGCTGGGCATAAGCTTCGCCAGAACATTTTGCGCCTCGACCAGAGTCGGATCGTTTTCGCCGATCCCATCAATTTCGGCATCCACTGCACCGACCTCGCGCGACGCCCATTCAGTCACCCGCTGCTTGGTCAGATCCATTGTCTCGGCAAACAGATCGAAGGTTACCGGCGCTTCGGAAATGACTTCGTTGATCTGTTGGGAAATCATGATCATGTCCATCGCTTCCTTGAAGCCACGGGCGCAGGTGATGATCGTGTTAAGTGCCGCCAACTGCATCTGGAACGCGCAATCCGACAATGTCTTGGACCGCGCAACCAGTGAATCGTCGGCCTCTTGCAGTCGTTGCTGGGCTTTTTCCTGCGCCCTGGCGCTGGCGGCAAAGTCAAACTTGCGCTTGCCGCTATCATGGTCGTTAAGATTGAGCATACGGGCACTGTCTTCGAAAGAAGACGCGATTTCCCGGCAGCGTGCCAGGAATTCGTTCTGCCGACCGGCCAGATCGGAAAACTGCCTGCTGGCCTTGCGGGTATCGGTGACCGCCTCGGTCACGGTCTGTTGCATCTGTGCCTTAGCCAGAAGGATCAGACTGTGCCCCTCGACCGATTGCGGCGGATAAAGCGACGCGCGGCTGGTGACAAAACGAACATGTTCGGCGCGCTGTCGGCTTCGGTCGCCAACCTGCAACGCCGAAATGACCTCGGAAACGTCGCGTTCGGCAACCGCCACAAATTCAGACAGCCAGGCAGACGCGGACCGTGCTGCGGTCATGCCCTGTTCCAGCGCAGTCAACGCAGTTTCCAGCGCCCGCGCACGTGGCTTCAGCGTCGAAAACAAAGCCTGCGCACGTTGTTCGACATTGCCACCCATGTCTTCGGTCGCGGCGACGATGCTGTCGATCACATCGAACATTTCGTTCACCAGACCCGAGGCGTCGCTGGAAATATCCGACAGGCTTTCGGCCAGTCGCACCAACTGACTGCCCAGCGGTCGATGCCGGTGGCCCTGTGCAATGATCCGCGCATTCAGCGATACAATGTTCGACGACTGAATGATCTTGGACAGTTCTCTCAGCGTCATCGACATCTTGTGGCTGTTGTCGCGCAGGTCCTTTACGAACGCTTTCGCATCCCCGCTGTTGCGGTCGATTTCATCCAACAGATCGGACACTGCCTGCATCCGGTCGTGGATCAGGGTCAGGTTAGCCGGTTCCAGCAACCGATCCAGATCGGCCACGCCTTCGCGCAGCTTCTTGGTGGTGTCAAAGGCGAAAAACAGCTTGTCGAGAATGTCGCTGAGAACGCTTTCCATGCGCAAAAACGGGCCGTCATTCAGACCGTGCGCATCCACTGGCACCATACGAAACTCTTTCATCACACTACCCTTTCAGAGCAACCCTGGCTCGGTGCTCGGCATCAAAACTCATGATCTGCGACGCGATCTTGGACAGATGCACGGCACTTTCCGCCGCACCGCGCTCCACCGCTTCGCGCGGCATCCCATAGACGACGCAGCTTTCTTCGTTCTGCGCCAAGGTCGATGCACCGGCTTCGCGCATTTCCAACAAACATTGGGCACCGTCATCGCCCATCCCGGTCATGATCACGCCCTGCGCATTCGCACCGGCAGAAATCGACAGCGACCGGAACAAGACATCGACCGACGGCTTGTGCCGCGACACCGGCGGCCCATCAATGACCCGGCAGATATAGGCCCGGCCGTTGCGTTCGATCGTGATGTGGTGACTGCCCGGCGCGACCAGCGCCAGACCGCGCTCCATTTTGTCGCCGTCGCGGGCTTCGCGCACGGTAATGTCACACAGTTTATTCAGCCGGTTGGCGAACGCTTCGGTGAATTTTTCCGGCATATGCTGGACAATCGCGATAGGCGGGCAATCGACCGGCAACTCTTTCAGCACGCGGGCCAATGCTTCGGTCCCGCCGGTCGAGGCGCCGATGCCGATGATCGGCGGCGTTTTCACCACTGCCGGTGCAGTCGGATTGCGCCTTGGCATGATCACATCGGGGGATTGCTTCTTCTGCGGATTGAAATCGCGCACCGTGCGTTTCGGTTTCGCCTTGGATTTTGGGCTGATCCGCGCCTGCGACGCTGCGCGAACCGCGTGACATACCCGTTGAGTACCTTCGTCATCCTTGGACAACGCCCCGACATCCGCCTTCGACAGGACTTCAACGGCCCCCATCTCCAGCGCCTTCATCGACGCGGCCGATCCCTGTTGCGTGTGATTGGAACAGATCACGACCGGGATCGGATGCTGCGCCATGATCCGGCGCAGGAAAGTCAGGCCGTCCATACGCGGCATTTCCACGTCCAAAAGGATCACATCGGGCAATGCCTTGCGCATCTTTTCGGCGGCATCGAACGGATCGCGCGCCATATCAACCACTTTCAGATCGGGCGCGGTTTCGACCATCTGCTTCAGCATCGTGCGTGCGGTCAGCGAATCTTCGACGATCATCACCCGCACCTGATCGTGCGTTGTAACATGTGCATTCATCACACAATCTCCTTGCGGAACGCAGCGGCAGCGCATTGGCCCAGCCGGGGGTCTGTCACAGCCGCGGATTCAGAATGACCAACGAACAGATAACCACCAGGACGCACATGGTCGGCAATTTTTGAGACGACTTTTTTCTGCATCGCTTCGTCGAAATAGATCAAAACATTGCGCAAGAAGATCACGTCCATGTTCCGGTCGACGGGAAAATTCGGATCGGTCAGATTCATCTGGGCAAACACCACCTTGTCGCGCAGGTTCTGCACGATGCGTGCCAGTTCGCGGCCATCGCTGGAATGGCCCATTTCCATATATTCGTCCTGCATCGACTGCGGGATATCAACCAGTTCCTCACGGGTATAAATCGCCTGACGTGCCTTGGTCACCACGATGCTGGAAATGTCAGTACCCAGAATCGAAAACTGGAACCCCGGATTGCGCTTGGCATGCTCGGCAAAGATCATCGCCGCGGTATAGGCTTCTTCGCCACTCGAACTTGCCGCGCTCCAGAACTTGAAACTGCGCGTCGAAGAATGCTTGGGCAGGATGTGCTTTTCCATGAACCCGAAATGCGCTTTTTCGCGGAAAAAATCCGTCTTGTTCGTGGTCAGAACATCAATGATATGCGGCAGTTCGCTTTGCAGCTGGCCGTCGTCAAACACCATTCTCAGATAGGTGCGGATATCCGGCACGCCGACCGCACGAATGCGTTTCCGCAGCCGGCCTTCGATCATGGTCGATTTGTTTTCGGGCAACAGAATGCCCGTTTTCTCGGTCACGATGGCGCACAGTTTTGTGCGCAGCTCTCGGTCGGCGGCAATGATGGGTGACGACATGGCAATCCCTTTATTTTTTTAATATTATGGCTGCTCTTAAGTCTCTTCGGGGGCTTGGTGAAATTCCGCGATCACCTTCGAACTCAGCATCCGGTCGAGATCGAGAACCGTAACGAAATCGCCGTTGCGACGGCCGACACCTTCGACCATGCGGGCATCCCAGTTCAGCAATCCGTCCTGAGCGAAAGTCTGTAGCTTGTCGTCGTCCAGACGGGTCACTTCGAAAACCTGATCGGCACGCAGGCCAACGGACATTTCAGATTCGCCGTTTCGGACCGACAGAACCACGATCCGGGTTTCGGTGGTGTCTTCCTTGAATGGCCGCGCCAACAACAGGCGCAGATCGACCACCAGAATGCTCTCGCCGCGCAGATCGATATACCCTAGCAAAAATTCAGGGGCTTGCGGCAGCCTGGTGGCCGGCTTGGGGTCGAGGATTTCCACCACCCGCGATACCGGCAGGGCGACGTATTCCTCACCCAGGCTACAGGTCAGAAAAGTCTTTTGGATTTCATCGGTCATGAGCTGCTGATCAAGCATGTTCGGCGTCCTGTTTCACGGTTTGAAAGGCTGCGGCACGCATTACTGCTGCAATGGGCCGTGCGGTTGTTAGTGTTCGAAAGGCCGGATCGCGCATGGCGAAATCCTCATGCTGCTTCATCGTCGGCATGAGCCGCGCCAATATATTCTTGGGCGACACGTTCCAGATCGATCAGGTTGACGAAACGGTCCTGCCAACGGCCGATGCCCTTGATGGTCTGCGCCGGCCAACGGGTTCCGACCGATGGCACTGGCTGTACGGTTTCGGGATCCATAGACATCACGGCGTGCACCTTTTCGGCAATCAACCCGATGGTGACATTTCCCGATCCCAGCGCCAGTTCCAGAACCAGAATCCGGGTGTCGATATCGAACGGCTTATCCGGCATTTCAAACAGCGGACGCAGATCGGTCACCGGCACGACCACGCCGCGCACATTCATCAGACCGGCAGAATAGACCCCTGCCATCGGCACCCGGGTGATCCGGGGCGGCTCCAGCACTTCGCGCAGGATGCGGGTCGGCACCGCCATCAATTCGCCGCCCATTTCGAAGGCCACCAGATCCTTCAGTTCATCTTCGGTGGCGGATATCAGTGACAGGCTCATGCTGCTTGCTCCTTGTCCAGATTGTCCAGTCCCTGAGACTTGACCAGTTGCGCCACATCGATGATCAGCGCGACATCGCCATCACCAAGTATGGTGGCACCCGAGAAAACGTTCAGGCGGCTGTGCATCGGTGACAATTGCTTGATGACCGTCTGGTAGGACCCGATGATCCGATCGACCGCCAGACCGATCTGGGTGTCGCCGGTTTCCACCAGAACCACCTTGGGATGCTCGTTAACCGGCCCCGAACATCCGAACACTTCGCGCAGTCGCATGATCGAAACCAGCTTTTCGCGCAGTTCGATTACGGTGGTCGGCTCGGACCCTTTGCGCAAATCTTCGGGCTGTTCCACGATACCACCCACCGCGGCCAGCGGAATGGTGAAACGCTCATCACCGACCTGCATCAACAGCCCTTCGATGATCGCCAGAGTCAGCGGCAGCCGCAACGTAAAGGTAGATCCGGCACCCAGTTCAGATTCGATTTCCACCGATCCGCGCAGCGCCTCCACCGTCGATTTGACCACGTCGGTACCAACGCCACGCCCGGACAGGTCGGTGATCTTTTCGGCGGTTGAGAACCCCGGCTCCATCAGCAGCGCAAAGGTTTCGCTCCGGGTCAGAATGGCATTTTCTTCAATCAAGCCACGCGCTACGGCGCGCTGGTGAATGAAATCGGGGTCCAGCCCCTTGCCATCATCCTTCACGCTGATCAGCACGTCCGCGCCGGAATAGCGCGCGCTCAGCGTGACGGTGCCGCGTTCGGCTTTTCCTGCTCCAATCCGCGTTTCGCGATCTTCAAGACCGTGATCCACCGCATTGCGCAGGATGTGAACCAGTGGATCGGACAGTTTTTCGATCACCGTCTTGTCCAGCTCGGTGGTTTCGCCTTCGATGACGAAATCGAAATCCTTGCCTGTCTTGCCCGCCAGGTCATGCGCCAGACGCTGGAACCGTCCAGTGATGCTCGACATCGGTGTCATCCGGATCGCCATCGTGGTGTCGCGCAGGCCAAGCGCCAGGCGCTGAATATTTTCCACCACTTCCATCAGGTCTGGGTTTTCCAGCTTCGCCGCCAAATCCGACAACCGGGCCTCGGCGATCACCAATTCACCGACGCGGTCCATGATATCGTCCAGACGTTCGGCCGAAACCCGCATCTGCACCTTGGCGGTGCCTGGTTTCTTGGCTCCCTGAGCCGCCTGTTTCTGGTCTGACGCGGCCTTGTCTTCTGCCTTCACCGCCACTTCTGGCGCTGCAACCGCAGACGACGGTGCCGCGCGGATCGGTTCCAGCGATAGTTCCATCTGGTCCTCGTGGAACATGAAAACGTCACGGATGTCCGCTTCCGAAGCGTCCGCAGGCAACGTCACCCGCCATGCGGTGTGCATTTCCGACGGTTTCAGATCGGCCAGAGCGGGCAGCCCATCGGTCAAGGCTTCGACCTTGGTACCTTCGCCGCCGATCTCGATCAGCTCGTCCAGCATCGCGATTGGGTTGCCACCGATTTCCATAAAATCCGGCGGCAGTTTGAAAACCAGTGTCCAGCCCTCTACCTCCCCCTCGGAGGACGCCACTTCGTCGGGGGCGTCCGCCTGCGCGGCTGCCGGGGCTTCCCCCTTTGTGACAGCGCTCAGCGCCGCTTTCAGCTCGGCATCGCGGTCTTCCGGCGGGTCTTCGCCTTCCAGCAGTTCCACGATCAGATCATAGGCTTTCAACGACACTGCTATCAACTCGGGGGTGACGGTCGATTTGCCGGACCGCACCGCCTCAAAGGCGGCTTCGAAATCGTGAATGAACGCGGCCAGACGGGCGTAACCGAACATCGCACCGGTGCCCTTCAGCGTATGCAGATCGCGGAAAACCTGAGTCACCAGTTCGGCATTGTCTGGTGTCTTGTTCAACTCCAGCAGCGCATCCTGAAGACTTTCGATCAGCGCCTCGGTTTCCTGACGGAATATCTCTTGGGTTTCTGCATCAATCATCAGCCGACCACCTTATTCACAACGGCCAGCAGCTTGGCCTGTTCAAACGGTTTCATGATCCAGCCCAACGCCCCCGCCGACCGCGCCTGATCCTTCAGGTTGCCTTCGCTTTCCGTCGACAGGAAAATGATAGGAACGCCGTTGCTGCTGGGATCGCTACGATAGGCCTGGATGAATTCAATGCCGGTCATGTTGGGCATGTTCTGGTCTGTAATAACCATGTCGAAGCGTTTGGCCTTGGCTGTTTCCAACCCCTGCGCGCCGTCTTCGCATTGCGTCACTTCAAACCCTTCCTGCTGCAAAGTCATTGCGACCATGCGCCGGACAGAAGGGGAATCGTCGATAATCAGGATGTCTTTGCTCATGTCTCTTCAACCTTTGCGATGGTTTCTTATGCCGTTTCAGTCAAAACGGATCCCAGCCCCGTCTGCGCCAACATTGCGCTGAACGGGACATGTGCTTCGGCCAGATCGGCCAGATTTTCCGGGCTCACGCGGCTTTCCTTTTCAGCAGCGGCAAGTAGCTGGCCGAATGCGAACAACACTGACGGCGGCGCATCCTCGGCCAGATCCAGATCAAGCGCTGCCGTTTTTCCCTCAGGCAGTCCGACGAGCGCGTCGCGGAACGGAACCAGCGTTTCGAATGTGCTGGCGCTATCCAGGGTGATCTGCAGGGCCGTATCGGGCATTGAATGTTCCTTGTCTGTTATTCGCATACGCAGGGATGGCGGGGCACGGTGCCCTCGCCAGGCAGGGGTTTACGAGGCGAGTTTGAAATCGGCGCCGTCTTTGTCGCTTTCGCCGTCGTCACCGAGGTACAGGTCGGCCCCGCCCTCTTCTTCGTCACCTTCCTCGACCACGTCGTGCGACACGATGCGTTCATCGACCTGAAAGAAAGAAATCACTTCGGCCAGTTGTTCAGCCTGGCTCGACAGCTCGGTTGCCGCGCTCGACATTTCTTCCGAAGCCGAGGTGTTTGCCTGTGTCACGCTGTCGAGACGCTGAACCGATTCACTGATCTGGGTCGACCCGATCGCCAATTCGCGCGACGCTGAAGAAATGTCGCTGACCAGCGAAGAGGTCTTTTCGATATTGGGCACCAGTTCCTTCAGCATCTCGCCCGCTTTTGTTGCCGAGGTAACAGTATTCGCGGACAGGGCTGAAATTTCGGCAGCGGCTTTCTGGCTGTTCTCGGCCAGCTTGCGCACTTCAGAAGCGACCACCGCAAAACCACGACCATGTTCACCGGCGCGGGCCGCCTCAACGGCTGCGTTCAGCGCCAACAGGTCGGTCTGACGGGCGATTTCCTGCAAGATCATGATGCGTTCGCCGATGGTTTTCATCGCGTCGACCGCCTCGGACACCGCATCGCCCGATGCTTGTGCATCGTTTGCGGCTCTGGTTGCGATTTCCTCGGTCGTGGTCGCATTGTCCGAACTGGCGCTGATATTGGCCGACATTTCTTCGACCGCGGCCGACACTTCTTCGGTCGACCCGGCCTGAACCGACGCCCCTTCGGACAACGATTCCGACGTTCCCGCCATCTGGTTGGCGCCCGACGCCAGGTTGCGCACGGCCGATGCCACGTTTTCAACGGTATCGCGCAGACGCAGGACCATCTCGTTCTGAACGTTCAACAGATCGCTGATTTCGTTATTGCCTGTCACAGTGGCGGTTTCACGCAGATCGCCTTCGGCCACACGGCGGGCCAGTTCGATCGACCGTTTGAACCCCGACGAAATGCTGCGCAGGATAAGCAACGCCGAAATGCCGCTGATCACGAAGCCAACCACAACCAGGATCGACATGTTGCGCACCGTTTCGGACAGCGCCGCCTTGGCTTTTTCCACTTCGGCCTGCATTCCGGTGTTCACCGTTTCGGTCAGGCCGGTCAGCACATCCAGTGCTGCATTCGTCGCGTCGCGCGATCCGTTATGGTACAGGATCGTCGCCGCCCGGGCCTTCCCCTTGGATCCGCTCTGACTGTATTCCAGCGATGTCTGGTTGGTTTCATAGGCAAGGTCATGCATCGTCTGCAACTGTGACAGCGAGTTCTGAGTTTCCTCATCGACATTCGCCTGCAGTTCCTTGACCAGCCCGTTATAGACACCGTTCAGCCGGTCGATTTCCTTCATCATACCCGGTATCCGCTCGGGTTCTCCGGTCGGCAAAGGGATCAGGATTTCTGAAACCACACTGCGCAAGGCGCTTTCCGTGGCCGCGATTTCCTCGATGATGTTGACCTTGGCCATCTCGACATTAACCACACGATCGAAGGTCGCATTGGCTTTTTGCATCTCACTGACAGCAAAATACATGCTGCCGGCAAACATGCTCAGAATGAAAAGAAAAGTCAGAGCCAACCGGGCTTTGAGTGTGAACCGCATGGTTTATCCTTCTGAGGCAGAACTATGTACTTGGGAAAAGGGCGCAGCCCTCTCGCTGGAGGCCAAACCGCATTCCGAAATGAAATCGTGACGCGGTTGCGCTGTCGAAGAACTCAATGTCGAGACTGATCCGTACATTCGAACACACCCAAAACCGTTACCATCACGAAACACGCACGAAGCGCTCTGACTATGAAAACGGCATGAAACGGGGAATTTTACAGGGATCAACGAATGTGACTAAGGTCGCATCACGCTTGAGAGCGAAACTTAGTCGAAAGTCTGGGACACACCGCCTTATTGATGGATAATCCGACTCATTTGAACCTTGGCAAGCCAACGAATGGCAGGCAGCAAATCGCGGCGACTCGCTATTTATGGTAAGGGCACCGCGACATTCGTCCTACCGGCAGTCCCTGCGGCGGATACCCTTTCGATGGCAAAATGCCCCAATATCGGCACTGTGCTCCACGCGCAGATGGCGGCGGATCATCGTCTTTCTGCTGTAGGGGAATGGTGGCGGTGCAGGGACTTGAACCCCGGACACGCGGATTATGATTCCGCTGCTCTAACCAACTGAGCTACACCGCCAAAGTGGAATGCGAATTACGAAAGCAGGGCGATGGCGTCAAGGGCGAAAATGCGCCGGGTCGACTCTTTTTCATCGCAACGGTCAAACCGGTCAGACCGAAACCGCCTCGACCAGTTCATCCCGGGTCACTTCCGATTTGGTCCCGCGTTTCAACACCGAGCCGCGCCGCATCACCACGAAATCATCCGCCAGCGCATAGGCGAAATCGAAATACTGTTCGACCAGAACGATCGCCATATTGCCCTGATCGCGCAGATATTCGATCACCCGGCCGATTTGTTGAATGATATTGGGCTGAATGCCTTCGGTAGGTTCATCCAGCAGCAATAGTTTCGGCTTGGTGATCATCGCCCGCGCGATGGCCAGCTGCTGTTGTTGCCCACCCGACAGGTCGCCGCCCCGACGATGCAGGAATTCCTTCAGGATCGGGAACAGTTCGTAAATTTCTCCGGGGATGACATGTTCCGACCGCGGCAGGCAGGCATAGGCGGTTTCCATGTTTTCCTGCACCGTCAGCAGCGGAAAAATCATTCGTCCCTGCGGCACATATCCAATGCCCTTCTTGGCCAACTGATGCGCCGGCAAACGGCCCAGGTCTTCGCCGTCCAGTTCCATCGTGCCACCGGAACGCAAATGAGTGCCTGATATCGCCTTGAGCAGCGACGTTTTACCGACCCCATTGGTGCCCATGACACAGGTCACCTTGCCGGTTTGGGCCTCCAGCGAAACCCCGTTGAGGATTTGCGAACTGCCGTAATGCAGGGTCAGGTTGTCGATCTTCAGCATCTCTCAGCGCCCCAGATATACGTCGATGACGTCTTTGTTTTGGGTGACATGGTCCAGCGATCCTTCGGCCAGAACCGACCCTTCATGCAGCACCGTGACCTTGCAATTCAGTCGCCGGACGAATTCCATGTCATGTTCGACAACCACGACAGCGCGGGTCTTGGCCGCCTCGACCAGGATGTCGGTGGTGTGTTCGCGTTCCGACAATGTCATTCCGGCGGCGGGTTCATCGACCAGCAATAAACGCGGTTCCTGCGCCAGCAACATGCCAATTTCCAACCATTGTTTCTGACCGTGGCTCAGCTCTCCGGCCTTGCGCGCCAGTTCGGCACTCAGGCCGATTTCACTGGCCAGTTCTTCGACCCGGGCCAGGTCCCTGAATTTCGGCCTGAAGAACAGCACCGCCCACGGTTTGCGGTCATTCTTCAACGCCATCAGCAGATTGTCGTGGACACTCTGATCTTCGAACACGGTTGGGCGCTGAAATTTGCGCCCCACCCCTTCACGGGCGATACGGGCCTCGGACATTTTTAGCAAAGACACCGATTTTTCACCCCAGATCACCCGGCCCGCATCGGGTCGCGTCTTGCCAGTGACGATATCCATGAAGGTGGTTTTGCCCGCGCCGTTCGGCCCGATAATGGCGCGCATCTCGGCCTGACCTATCTGGAACGACAGATTGTTGATCGCCTTGAAGCCGTCGAAACTGACCGAAACGCCGGACACTTCCAGAAGCGTGCTCATTACTGTGCCTCCTTTTCCTGCAACGACCCGCTTCCGGGGCCCAAGGGCGCGCCGTGCCGGTTGGGACTGCGAATGCCGTCGAGAAGATCGATCAGTCCGCCAATGCCCTTGGGGGCGAACAACGTGACCAGGACGAAACTGAGACCCAAAAGCACCTGCCACCAATCGACCCATTTCACGGTATAGCCGCCCAGCGGCAGATCGGGCACCTGTCCGCCGGTGAACCATGTGGATACCAGAGACACCAAGGCCGCCCCGATCACCGCACCATAAAGCCGGCCGCGCCCGCCGATGGCGACCCAGACCGCGAGGTAGATCGAGGCGATGGGGGCGATTTCAGCCGGGTTGATAATGCCCGCCTGCGGGTAGTAAAGCGCCCCCGCAATGCCCGAAATCATCGCGGTGATGACGAAGATGAACAGCTTGTAGCCTTCGACCGAATAGCCAAGGAACCGCACCCGCGCTTCGTCATCGCGGATACCGCGGATGACGCTGCCGAACTTGCCCGACACCACGAAGGCCGCCAGAAGATAACCAAGACCAAGCGCCAGCGCCGAGGCCCAGAAGAACCAGATCGACACCAGACTTTGCGGGATATCATCGGCACCCGGCAGGTTCTGCAACCCGGAAAGCCCGTTATTGCCGCGCAACCCGCTGTCGTTCTGGAACAGGTAAAGCGCCAGCGCCAGCGTCATCGCCTGGGTCAGGATCGACAGGTAGACGCCGGTCACGCGGGACCGGAAGGCCAGCCAGCCGAAGACCAGCGCCAGAAGTCCCGGCACCGCGACCACGAGGATGAGCTGGAGGGAAAGACTGTCGGCAAAGGCCCATACAGCGGGAAAATCGCTACTGCCCACCACGCCGAATATCTGGCTGCCGATGGCATCGACCACTTCCTGGGAAGTGGGTGGAATTTCAGCATTGGCCAAGGATGTTTCGACGATCTGGCGGGTGCGTTCATACATCAGCCACATCCCGATCATGTAGCCACCCAAGCCAAAGAAGGCGAAATGGCCAAGGCTGAGAATGCCGGTATAGCCCCAGACCAGATCCATCGCGATGGCAATCAGGCACAGGCACAAAGTCTTGCCCAGCGTTTTGACGAAACTGGTGGAAATCAAACCCGCGCCGGTGGCTTCGGACATCAAGGTGACGGCGAGGGTGAACAGCGCCAGCAGGCCGAGGAAGATAAGCACGGACGGGTTGCGCATCAGAAAACTGTTTTTCATGTCAATCTCCCGCGGCGCGGCCCTTGAGGGCGATGATGCCTCTTGGCCGGAACTGGATAAAGATGATGATGAAGATGATCATGTAGGTCTGCGCCGCCAGCGTGTTGGACGGGTTCAGCCATTCGATCCCTTTTTGCAACGATCCGATCATGGTCGCGCCCAGCAGCGTACCCCAGATATTGCCAACGCCACCCACCACCACGGTCATGAAGCTTTGCACGATATAATCGGCCCCCAGCTCACTGGTCACCTTGGCATAAAGCCCGATGGCGACACCGGCGATGCCGGCAATGCCGGAACCAAGCCCAAAGGTCAGCATGTTGACCCGATCCGGGTTGATCCCCATGCTGGCCGCCATGCGCGGGTTCTGCGTCACCGCGCGGGTTTCCAGACCCAGCCGGGTTTTCTTCATCAGGAACAGGAAAAACCCGAGAAATATCATCGCCAGAACGAAGATCGCGATGCGGATATAGCTGATCGCCACCACGTCGTTGAGCACCCACGCCCCGTCGAGCCAACCGGGCGAGGTCAAGGGCCGCGCCTGGGTGCCAAAGATGTTCTTGGCGATCTGCTGTAATGCGATGGAAATACCGAAAGTCGCCAACAGGGTTTCTAGAGGCCGTGAATAGAGCCAGCGGATCACCAGCCGTTCCATCGCCACGCCCGCAGCGAAGGTCACGGCAAAGGCCATCGGGATGGCGACAATGATCGAGACGGTGTAGTTGGGGATGATCTGCTGCACCACGTAACCGGTATAGGCGCCCATCATGATGAATTCGCCATGCGCCATATTGATCACCCCCATCACGCCAAAGGTGATGGCCAGCCCGATCGCGGCCAGAAAATAGATCGAGGCGAGCGATAGTGCATCAAGCCCGAGATCGAGCGCCTGATTGAGCGCCACCTTGGTTTCAATCGCATCGAGCGTCGCGCTGGCGGCATCTGTTACTGCCTGAGACGGTTCGTCATAGATATCGACAAAACGATGCGCCCGGACCGCTTGGGCGGCCTCTGCATCGGTGACGGCGGCGGGGACGATCCCGGCCTTGACCAGACCGGCATAGGCGCGTTCCCGTGCCGCCTGCGTATTCAATTCGGCCACCGGCACGCCGCCGACCATGCCATCCGCAATGTTGTTCAGCATGGCCGCGCGCAGCGCTTCGGGCGTCAGCCGCGGCACACCCAGACCGGCAGCAACGATCAGATCATAGGCTTCGGTTTCGGTCAGATCGTCCGACCCCGGTTTTAATGCCCGCGCGATATTCAGCCCCGCTGGTGGCTCACCGGCAAAAACCTTACGTTTGGAGGTCAGGATCGGGTTCAGAGCCGCGCGCACATCGACCCCCAGATCGCCCTTGATCGCGGCAAGCGCCGTAATCCGGGCATCATCGTCGGGATCGAAGGAAATCGTCTGCAACCGTTCGGTACGGATTTTGCGTGCCTTCAAGTCGGGATCGGTTTCGCTTTCGATCGAAGCCCGCAGCGGCAGCAGGGTGGACGCATCGGGCGCTCGTTCGATAGCGGTCAATGCCTCAGCGCGTCGCGCCGGATCGGGATCGGACAGTTGAAACTGCACCAGCGCGGTCCCGATCAGCGCCCGCACCCCGGAATTGGGTTTGAGCTGTTTCAGCGTTTTCTTGTCGGCCTCACCGACAGCTTCGCCGCTGTCGAAATCGCTCAGCCGGATGGTGCCCGAGGGTAGCGTTTCACCGCGAAAGAACAGCCCATCCCCGGTCCGCAACCACATGTCCTTGCTCTGCCAGGTCTGCAAAACCGCCTGCGCCTGCGGCAGACCGCTATTGGCCAGTGCATCAATAGCGGGCTGAATCGTCTTGCGCGATGATTTGGAGATGAGTGCGCTGTGCTCTTGCAGGATATCCTGCACCGGACCGGCCTGCGCCGGGAGCGAAAGCGCGAGCAGGATCACTGCGCTGAACAGGGTGAGAAGCTGCCGCATTTCTGGGAACCTGGGGTATTTTGGGGAAGGGGTGGGCGGGCACCCGGTCGGTGCCCACCCAAACGTTCAATCAGTAGTTCGATTTGATCTGAACGCAGCTTTCGGTTTCGGTGTTGTACATACCGCAACCCAGATCTTTCCAATCCGACTTCAGCACCGCCGATTCCGGCAGGAAATCGGTCCAGGCGTCGCCCGGCACTTCGGTAGTCTGGCTGATGATGTCGAACTGACCGTCTGCCTGGATTTCGCCGATCAGAACCGGCTTGGCCAGGTGATGGTTCGGCAGCATGACCGAAGTGCCACCGGTCAGGTTCGGATATTCCTGGCCGATCATGGCGGCGGAAACCGCGTCGACATCGGTGGTACCGGCCGCTTCAACCGCGTTCACCCACATGTTGAAGCCGATGAAATGCGCTTCCATCGGGTCATTGGTAACGCGTTCGTCGCCCATCTTGGCCTTCCAGGCGGCGACGAATTCGTCGTTCAGTTCGGATTCAGCCGACTGGAAATAGTTCCAGGCTGCCAGATGGCCAACCAGGTTGGCGGTGTCGAGACCCGACAATTCCTCTTCGCCGACCGAGAAGGCCACGACCGGAATGTCATCAGCCGAAATACCGGCAGCAGCCAGTTCCTTGTAAAAACCGATATTGGCGTCGCCATTGATGGTGCTGATCACGCCGACCTTTTTACCATCCGCGCCCAGAGCCACGACATCGGCCACGATTTTCGACCAATCGGAATGGCCGAAGGGGGTGTAGTTGACGAAGATATCCTCTTCGGCGATGCCTTTGCCCTTCAGGTAGCTTTCCAGAATGTTGTTGGTGGTACGCGGATAGACATAGTCAGTCCCCAGCAGCGCGAATTTTTCGACTCCCAACTCATCGAGGAAATAATCGGTCGCCGGGATCGCCTGCTGGTTCGGCGCCGCACCGGTGTAGAATACGTTTTTCGAGCTTTCTTCGCCCTCATACTGCACCGGGTAGAACAGCAACCCGTTCAGTTCTTCGATGACCGGCAGAACCGATTTGCGCGATACCGAGGTCCAGCAGCCGAACATCACGTCAACATCCTGCACCGTCAGCAATTCGCGCGCTTTTTCAGCAAACAGCGGCCAGTCGGACGCCGGGTCGACGACAACCGCTTCCAATTGCTTGCCCAGCACGCCGCCCTTGGCGTTCTGTTCGTCGATCAGCATCAGCATCGTGTCTTTCAGCGTGGTTTCCGAGATCGCCATCGTCCCGGACAGCGAATGCAGCACGCCAATCTTGATGGTGTCTTCGGCGGCGGCGGCCGGAAGGCTCAGCGCGCCCAGAGCCAAAGCCCCCGCAAGCGTGGATTTCAGAAAAGTCATAGTTATCCTCCAGGCGGGGCTTTTTTATATGCAAGTCTTGTCCGGCAACGCCGGACCGCTTACGTGATCCCCCGCAACATGTGATTTGTTGCACCAGTGTGACGGCCGTTCGATTTCCACATCCTTGCGGTCGTCACACGCCCCGTGCAGGAAACGCATTTCCCTGGGGGCAGAGCCAAGAGAGGTCGGAAGCAGCCAACCGCGCAACTTTCCCGGCACATCCGTTTTGCTGCACTGCCGCATTTGGTTATTTTTTAAGCAAAACCCAAGGCTAGCGCCCATTAATTGGGCTCATATTTAGTCGAAATCCACCCTCAGCCCGTTTTTTAAGCGTTCCACTTCCAAGCTGCTGCGCTTTGTGCGACCGATTCCGTGCAAAGGCATGAATGCTGGAGGGGATCATCACTATCGCGGCCAAAATATCATCAGGCCTGCCTATTTCGCAGCAGCCCCGTGCAGAAGGCACGGCAATGGTGTTTTCCAAGTTGCGCGGCGACCGCTCGGCCCTCTCCGATTTGCGCACATCCGGCTGCATGAAGATGCTGTTCCCGCGCGGAGACGGTAAGGAACTGACCGGCATTCTGCTCAACACTGCGGGCGGTGTTACCGGTGGCGACCACCTGTCGCTGCACGCCGGGGCAAAGGCAGGCAGCCATCTGCGCCTGTCCACGCAAGCCTCCGAACGGATCTACCGCGCCCAGCCCGGCGAGGTCGGCCAGATCGAAACCGACCTCAGCGCCGCAGACGGCGCAAGGCTAGACTGGTTGCCGCAGGAAACCATCCTTTTCGACCGCGCCGCATTGATCCGTCGATTGACGGTCAATCTGTCGGGTAACGCCCGCCTGCTACTGGCCGAACCCTTGATCTTTGGCCGCGCGGCGATGGGTGAAACCGTGGACGCTGCGCAGTTGACCGACCAGATCCGGGTGATCCGCGACGGCAGCCTGATCTTTGCCGACACGATGCGATTGCAGGGCGATCTGCGGGCACATATGGCGCGCACCGCCATCGGTGCGGGCGCGGGCGCGATGGCCACGGTCCTGCTGGCAACCACCACCGACGAAGCCGACAGCCTGCTGCCGCAAATCCGCGCTCTGCTGCCGGACAGCGCCGGGGCATCGGTGATCCGGCCGGGTCTGCTTTATCTGCGCCTTCTAAGCCTTGACGGGTTCGAACTGCGCAAAACCCTACTTCCCGTTCTGACCTGCCTGAACGGGGGCAACCTTCCCAGAACCTGGATGATCTGACATGAATCTCACACCCAGAGAAAAAGACAAATTGATGGTCGCAATGGCGGCCGAAGTGGCCCGCAAACGGCTGGCGCGCGGCGTCAAACTGAACCATCCCGAAGCGATCGCGCTGATCACCGACGCGGTGGTTGAAGGTGCCCGCGACGGCCGTTCGGTCGCAGAGATGATGGAGGCGGGCGCGCAGGTGATCAGCCGCGACCAGTGCATGGAAGGCATCGCCGAGATGATCCATGAAGTGCAGGTCGAAGCAACCTTCCCGGACGGCACCAAGCTGGTGACGGTCCACGATCCGATCCGTTGAATTTTGAGTATTTTTAGCAAGATGAAAGAGGAGAGGCGCCCATGATCCCCGGTGAATTGTTTCCCGCGGCAGGCGAGCTGGAGCTGAACGCCGACCGCGAAACCATCACCCTGATGGTGGCCAATACCGGCGACCGCCCGGTGCAGGTCGGATCGCACTACCATTTCCATGAAACCAACCCGGCGCTCGATTTCGACCGCGGCGCCGCACGCGGCATGCGGCTGGACATCGCTGCCGGGACCGCGGTGCGGTTCGAACCGGGCCAGCGGCGCGAGGTGACGCTGGTCCCGGTTTCGGGCAACCGCGCGATTTACGGATTCAATCAGAAAGTGATGGGCAAACTGTGAAACTGATTATCACCCTGTCTGCCTTGCTGGCCACATCCGGTGCCGCGCAGGCGCTCGATTGCAGCGCCCCGCAGACCCAGCAGGACATGAACCAATGCGCCTATCAGATGTGGCAATATGCCGATGAGGATTTGAATCTGGCCTATCAGATGGCCCGCGATTTCATGCGGACCACCGACAGTTATCTGCCCGAAAACCTGAAAGGGGCCGAAGCCGCGCTGCGCGATGCCCAGCGCGCCTGGATCCCGTTCCGCGACAATGCCTGTGCCGCCGAAGGCTTTGCCTTTCGGGGCGGGTCGATGGAACCGCTGATGGTTTTGAGCTGCAAAGAACGCCTGACCCGGCAGCGCACCGAAGAGTTGCGCAGCCTGTCCGAGATGAATTGAGCCTGAAAGGGACCCGTACCGATGCCTGCCAAGATATCCCGTTCCGATTATGCCGCCATGTACGGCCCCACCACCGGCGACAGGCTGCGCCTGGCCGATACCGACCTGATCATCGAGGTTGAACGCGACCTGATCGCCGAACGCGCCGGTGCCGCCGCCAGCGGCGGGTCTGGGGCCAATGCGCTGGCCTATGGCGAAGAAGTCAAGTTCGGCGGTGGCAAGGTGATCCGCGACGGCATGGGGCAATCCCAGGTCACCCGCGCGGGCGGCGCGGTGGACACCGTCATCACCAACGCGCTGATCGTCGATCACACAGGCATCTACAAAGCCGATGTCGGGCTGAAGAACGGCCGCATCGCCAAGATCGGCAAGGCGGGCAATCCCGATACGCAACCGGGTGTCGACATCATCGTCGGACCGGGCACAGAGGTGATCGCGGGCGAAGGCCGCATCCTGACCGCTGGCGGGTTCGACAGCCATATTCATTTCATCTGCCCGCAGCAGATCGAGGACGCGCTGCATTCGGGCCTGACCACCATGCTCGGCGGCGGCACCGGCCCGGCGCATGGCACGCTGGCCACCACCTGCACCCCGGGCCCGTGGCATATCGGCCGGATGCTGCAGGCCGCGGACGCCTTCCCGATGAACCTCGCTTTTGCGGGAAAGGGCAACGCCTCGCTTCCGGCGGCGCTGGAGGAACAGATCAAGGGCGGCGCCTGTGCGCTGAAACTGCACGAAGACTGGGGCACCACCCCCGCCGCCATCGATTGCTGCCTGTCGGTCGCTGACGCCTGGGACGTGCAGGTGATGATCCACACCGATACGCTGAACGAATCCGGTTTTGTCGAACACACCGTGGCGGCGATGAAGGGCCGCACCATCCACGCCTTCCATACCGAGGGCGCGGGCGGTGGCCACGCCCCCGACATTATCAAGATCTGCGGCGAAGACCACGTGCTGCCGTCCTCGACTAACCCGACGCGGCCGTTCACGGTCAACACCGTCGATGAACATCTCGACATGCTGATGGTCTGTCACCATCTGGACAAATCAATCCCCGAAGACGTCGCTTTCGCCGAAAGCCGGATCCGTCGCGAAACCATCGCCGCCGAGGACATTCTGCACGATATGGGCGCCTTCAGCATTATCGCCAGCGACAGTCAGGCGATGGGCCGGGTGGGCGAGGTGCTGATCCGCACCTGGCAGACCGCCGACAAGATGAAGAAACAGCGCGGGCGTTTGCCCGAGGAGGTCGGCGAAAACGACAATTTCCGCGTCCGCCGCTATATCGCCAAATACACCATCAACCCGGCCATCGCGCATGGCATCAGCCACGAAATCGGCAGTATCGAGGAAGGCAAGCGCGCCGATCTGGTGCTATGGAACCCGGCGTTTTTCGGGGTAAAACCGGAAATGGTTCTGATGGCAGGCACAATCGTGATGGCGCAGATGGGCGATCCCAACGCGTCGATTCCAACGCCGCAACCGGTGTACAGCCGCCCGATGTTCGGCGCCTATGGCCGGTCGGTGGAACAATCCGCCGTCACCTTCGTGTCCGCCGCCGCGCAGGCCGAGGGCATCGGCGCCACGCTGGGGCTGGCGAAACAGACCGTCGCGGTGCAGAACACCCGCAATATCGGCAAAAAGGACCTGAGGCTGAATGACGCCACCCCGCATATCGAGGTCAATCCCGAAACCTACGAGGTGCGCGCCGACGGCGAATTGCTGACCTGCCAACCGGCAGATGTTCTGCCGATGGCACAGCGTTATTTCATGTTCTAATGGCTCAGCGAAGACGACACCAATCGGCGGATCGGCCAACCCGGACGGTCCAGCTGCGGCCGGATCGGCAGGCAGCGCACGCTCTGGCTGACCTTTTGCCGCCAGAACCGGGGATTGTCCCTGACTTTTTCGGGCAGGCGGTCCTTGTCGAACACCAACTCCCGACGTTCGATCAGTTCGATGCGGTGGAAGCGTCCGGCTGGCACTGGCCCTTCGAAGCTCAGGATCGCGGCCTGAACCGCCGCCTCCTTTTCACGCAAACGCGCGATTTCTTCACGAATGTCGGCAAGCTCGTCCGCAAGGCCAAATTTCATCATCATGAGTACTTCCCCTTTTACCGTTTAAACGCTTCTTGTTGTTTTTTTAGACGACGGATGCAGACCAAAGTTTAACAAATCTCAATCCCGGTCTGACACAGGATATATGCAATGACCCTGCCAAATGCATACATGTTGCGAAAAAAAGGCGATTGGAGCGACTCCATCGGCAAGGTGGCGTTAACCTATGAGGAACGTTTCCTGCGCCGCAAAATGCTGCGAACGGTGCAGGGAGACAGGTTTCTGGTCGATCTGCAACAAACCACCTCTGTCGGTGATGGTGACGCCTTCGAACTGCAAGACGGGCGACGGATCGAAGTCAACGCGGCGGATGAAAACCTTCTGCAGATCACCGGTGACAACCTGCCCCGGCTGGCCTGGCATATCGGCAACCGCCACACCCCCTGCCAAATCGAAGCCGCCCGGCTGCTGATCCAGCGCGACCACGTGATCGAAGCGATGCTGCACCACTTGGGGGCCACGGTAAGCGAGGTCAGCGAACCCTTCCTCCCCGAAGGCGGCGCCTATGGTCATGGCCGCACTCATAGCCACGAACATGGCGCGACCCTGCACAGCCATGAAAACGGCCATGCTCATTCCCACGGACATGAACATGATCACTGAACAGGCTCTTCTGACTTTGGCGCAATGGCTGTCGCCCGCCTACCCGGTGGGGGCCTTCAGCTATAGCCACGGGCTGGAATGGGCGATTGAGGCCGGACAGGTGCAGGACGCCGACAGTTTCCGCGACTGGCTGGGCGATATCCTGCGCTTTGGAACGGGCCGCAACGACGCGATCCTGCTGGCCTGCGCCTATCGCGCCGACCCGGCTGCGCTGCGTGACATCGACGAGACCGCCCGCGCCTTTGCCGCGTCGAAGGAACGGCTGCTGGAAACCAATGCACAGGGGGCAGCGTTCTGCCGGACGACCACCGCGATCTGGGGCGATGACCTGCCTGATTTGACCTACCCGGTGGCCGTCGGCCATGCTGCCAGGCGTAACAATATCCCCCTGCGCCAGACCGGCGCGATGTATCTGCACGCCTTCGCCAGCAACCTGACCTCGGCGGCGATCCGGCTGGTGCCCCTGGGCCAGACCGAAGGTCAATCCATCGTGACCGCGCTCGCACCGCTTTGTGAAACCCTTGCTCGGGACACCGAGACGCTGGAGCTTGACGATCTGGGCGGTTCGGTCTTTCTGGCCGATATCGCCGCGATGAAACATGAAACCCAATATACAAGGCTGTTCCGTTCATGACTTCCCCTCACGGTCCTCTGCGCATCGGCATCGGCGGCCCGGTTGGCGCCGGGAAAACCACCCTCACCGCCGCCCTGTGCAAGGCGCTGTCGGGCCGCTATTCCATCGGCGCGATCACCAATGACATCTATACTCAGGAAGACGCCGAAGCGCTGATGCGGTTGCAGGTGCTGCCGCAGGACCGCATCATCGGGGTTGAAACCGGCGGCTGCCCGCATACGGCGATCCGCGAAGACGCTTCGATCAACCTCGCCGCCGTGGATGAAATGCGCAACCGCCACCCCGACCTCGATCTGGTACTGATTGAATCGGGGGGTGACAATCTCAGCGCCACGTTCAGCCCGGAACTGGCCGATCTGACCATCTATGTGATCGACGTGGCAGCAGGCGAAGAAATCCCGCGCAAGGGCGGTCCGGCGATCACCAAATCCGACATTCTGGTGATCAACAAAACCGATCTCGCCCCGCATGTCGGTGCGTCGTTGGAGGTGATGGACCGCGATGCGACGCGGATGCGCGCCGGGCGGCCCTTTGTCTTTACCGCGCTGCGCCGGGGTGACGGTATCGAACCGGTGATCGCCCTGATCGAAGACATCGGCGGGCTGGTCGCGGCAACTTGAACGCTTTGCCTGTTTTTTCGGCAGCGCCGCAGATAAGCTCGACCGGACAGACCCCGGCGCGCGTTTCGAAATGATCCGGATTTCCAGCTCCTTCATACTGGGCAAATGACCAATCAGACAGGTATCCAATGGCGATTATTGCTTCTATTCATCACCTGACTCATTACAAATATGACCGCCCCGTCAGCTTGGGCCCTCAGATCATACGCCTGCGCCCTGCACCGCATGGCAGAACACGGGTGATCAGCCATTCTCTGAAAGTCGGGCCGCAACCGCATTTCGTGAACCACCAGCAGGACCCGTATGGCAATTGGCAGGCGCGTTTCGTGTTTCCAGAACCGGTGCGGGAATTCAAGATCGAGGTCGATCTGACCGCCGATATGTCGGTCTATAATCCGTTCGATTTCTTCGTCGAGGAAAGCGCGGAAAACTGGCCCTTCACCTACCCGCTGGATTTCGATGAGGATCTGTCGATCTACCTCAAACCGGAACCGATGGGGCCGTTGATGGCCGATTTCGTCGCCGCGATCCCGCGCGACAGTTTGCGCACCACGGATAAGCTGGTGGCCCTGAATGCACTGGTAAGTTCCAATGTCGGCTATGTCATCCGCATGGAACCCGGGGTGCAAACGCCCGAGGAAACGCTGGAAATCGGCACCGGGTCGTGCCGTGATTCCAGCTGGCTTCTGGTGCAGGTGCTGCGCCATCTGGGCATCGCCGCGCGCTTCGTGTCGGGCTACCTGATTCAGCTGAAACCGGACCTTAAGGCCCTCGACGGTCCCTCGGGCACCGAACATGACTTCACCGATCTGCACGCCTGGGTCGAGGCCTTCATCCCCGGCGCCGGCTGGGTCGGGCTGGACCCGACCAGCGGGCTGCTGGCTGGCGAAAGCCATATCCCGCTGGCCGCCACGCCGCATTACCGCAACGCCGCGCCCATTTCCGGCATGGCCAGCGCCGCTGAGGTCGACTTCGACTTTGACATGACGGTCAAACGCACCGCCGAACATCCGCGCATCACCAAACCGTTTTCGGACGAAGCCTGGACCGACCTGCTGACCCTGGGGGCCAAGGTCGACGACAGCCTGAAAGACGGCGACGTGCGCCTGACCATGGGCGGTGAACCGACCTTCGTGTCGATCGACGATTTCGAAAGCGACGAATGGAACACCGCCGCCGTTGGTCCGATGAAACGCGATCTGGCCGACACCCTGATCCGGCGGCTGCAAAAACGCTTCGCCCCCGGTGGGTTCCTGCATTACGGACAGGGCAAATGGTATCCCGGTGAAACCCTGCCGCGCTGGACCTTTTCGCTCTATTGGCGCAAGGACGGCAAACCGATCTGGCACGATCCAGACCTGATCGCAACGGAAACCGCCCAGACCGGCGCCACTCATGACGATGCGGCCAAGCTGATGACCGGCATTGCCGAAACGCTCGGGGTGGATGCTGACATGGTGCAACCCGCCTTTGAAGACCCCGCCGAATGGATCGTGAAAGAAGGCAACCTGCCCGAAAACGTCACGCCGCAGAATTCGAAACTGAAAGACCCCGAAGAACGCAATCGCATCGCCCGTGTCTTTGGCCGCGGGCTGACCGATCCGGCGGGCTATGTGCTGCCGATCCAGCGCTGGCAATCCAAGGCGACCGGCCATGTCTGGCGGTCGGAAAAATGGAAAATGCGCCGCGGCCATCTGTTTCTGGTGCCCGGTGACAGCCCGGTCGGCTACCGCCTGCCGCTCGACGCGCTGCCGCATCTTCCGAAATCGCAATATCCCTATACCTATGTCACCGACCCGACGGTGCCGCGCGGCGACCTGCCCGATTTCGACAATAAACGTGAAAAACCCGAACCGACGCCGGAACATACCCAACCGGTGTCCAGCATCACCGCCGGGCGCGCCGGTCAGGATATTATCGAACAGGAACTCGGCGAAGTCGGCGGCGCGGTGCGCACCGCCCTGTCGGTCGAAGAACGCGATGGTCGCCTGTGCGTATTCATGCCGCCGGTCGAAGATGCCGAAGATTACCTTGAACTGGTCGCTGCCGCCGAAACGGCGGCCCGCAAACTGGGCCTGCCAGTGCATATCGAAGGCTACTCCCCGCCGCATGACCCGCGTATCAACGTGATCCGCGTCGCCCCCGATCCCGGCGTGATCGAGGTCAATATTCACCCCGCCGACAGTTGGGACGACTGCGTTGCCACCACCGAAGCCGTGTATGAAGAAGCCCGGCAATGCCGTCTGGGTGCCGATAAATTCATGCTCGACGGGCGTCACACCGGCACCGGTGGCGGCAATCACGTGGTCGTGGGCGGCGCCACGCCGCTCGACAGCCCGTTCCTGCGCCGCCCCGACCTGCTGCGGTCGCTGATCCTCTTCTGGCAGCGGCACCCATCGCTCAGCTACCTGTTCTCGGGCCTGTTCATCGGCCCGACCTCGCAGGCACCAAGGATCGACGAAGCCCGCCATGACAGCCTGTACGAGCTGGAAATCGCGCTGAGCCAGATTCCCGATCCCGACGAAGGTCCCGCACCGCAGCCGTGGCTGATCGACCGGCTGCTGCGCAACATGATGATCGACGTGACCGGCAACACCCACCGGGCCGAAATTTGCATCGACAAGCTCTATTCCCCCGACGGTCCCACCGGGCGGCTGGGTCTGGTTGAATTCCGTGGCTTTGAAATGCCGCCAAATCCACGCATGAGCCTTGCGCAGCAATTGCTGATCCGCGCCATCATCGCACGGATGTGGAAGGCCCCGATCAAAGGCAAACCGGTACGCTGGGGCACGGTGCTGCACGACCGGTACATGCTGCCGCATTTCTTGTGGGATGACCTGATGGACGTGTTACGCGACCTCGGAGATCACGGTTTTGACATGAACCCCGACTGGTTCAAGGCGCAGTCTGAATTCCGCTTCCCGTTCTGCGGCGAAGTCACCTATGAAGGCAACACGCTGGAACTACGTCAGGCGCTGGAACCGTGGCACGTGCTGGGCGAAACCGGCGCCATCGGCGGAACGGTACGCTACACCGACAGTTCGGTGGAACGGCTACAGGTCAAACTAAGCACCCCCACTCCAGATCGCTATGTCGTCACCTGCAATCAACGTACCGTGCCACTGGCCGCAACCGAAGAGGCCGGCACCTTTGTAGGCGCTGTCCGGTTCAAAGCCTGGCAACCGGCCGAGGCATTACATCCCGTTTTGCCGGTCAACGCGCCGCTGACCTTTGACATTTACGACAGCTGGACAGGCCGCGCTCTGGGCGGGTGCGTTTATCACGTTGCCCATCCCGGCGGGCGCAGTTACGAAACCTTTCCGGTCAATGGCAACGAAGCCGAAGCGCGCAGGCTTGCGCGGTTCGAACCGCACGGTCATACATCTGGGACATACATACCCGCGCCCGAGACAACGCATCCGGAATTTCCGCATACATTGGATCTCAGGCGCTCACCGGGGATCTGACCGCCGATGCCGGATGATGAGCAACGGATCAACCAGCCCGACCCGTCAAATTTGCCGGAAGGCTACAGCGTGCCTGACGGCACGGCGGATGAGCTGTTCGATGCTCAGGGGGTCATGCGGCCGGTCTGGCGCGATTTCATTGCCTACCTGAACCGGCTGGGACCGACCCAATGCGAAGCCCGGTTTCATCGCGGCAATCAATACCTGCGCGACATGGGGGTGTTTTTTCGCCGCTATTCCACGTCCTCTGGCGAAGACCGCGACTGGCCGCTCAGCCATATCCCGGTGTTGCTGCATGACAGCGACTGGGCCCGGATCGAAACCGGCCTGATTCAGCGTGCCAACCTGCTGGAACGGGTCGTGGCCGATATCTATGGCCCACAACGGCTGGTCCGCAACGGGCAGCTTCCTGCGGAACTGCTGGCGCAAAACCCCGAATGGCTGCGCCCGATGGTCGGCATCCGGCCCCGTTCGGGCCGGTACCTGCAACATCTGGCCTTCGAACTGGGCCGCAATCCAGATGGCAGCTGGTTCGTGCTGGGCGACCGCACTCAGGCGCCGTCGGGTGCCGGTTTCGCGCTGGAAAACCGCCGCGCCAGCGCGCATATGTATTCCGATTTCTTTCCCGACACCAATGTCCACCGGCTGGCCGGGTTCTTCCGCCGGTTCCGCGACGCGCTGCGCGGGATGAGCGATGGCGACATGCTGGCAATCCTGACCCCGGGGCCCAATAACGACGCCTATTTCGAACATGTCTTCATCGCCCGCTATCTTGGCCTGATGCTGCTGGAAGGCGAGGACCTGACCGTCCATAACGGTCAGGCCATGGTGCGCACCGTTTCGGGGTTGAAACCGGTGTCGATGTTGTGGCGGCGGATGGATGCGCAATTCGCGGACCCGCTGGAACTGAACGAAACCAGCCGGATCGGCACCCCGGGACTGGTCAGCGCGGTCCGCTCTGGCAGCCTTGCCCTCAGCAATGCTTTGGGCAGCGGCGTGCTGGAAACCCGCGCCCTGATGGCCTTCCTGCCGCGGCTGTCGGAAATCCTGCTGGGCCAGAAGCTGAAACTGCCCAATATCGCAACATGGTGGTGTGGCGACCCACGCGCCCGTGCCTATGTGCAAAACAACATCCACAAACTGGCGCTGGCCCCGGCTCTGACGACCGGATTGCCGCATGATTCCAATATCAGCGCAATGGGCCCGACCGGTATCAACGGCCTCACCCGCCCCGACGATTGGGACGGCACCCTTGTCGGTCAGGAGGCCGTCAGCCTGTCGACCACGCCCTGCTATGAAAATGGCCGATTGGTGCCGCGCCCCATGGTGCTGCGGGTGTTTCTGGCCCGCACCCCCACCGGCTGGGCGGTGATGCCCGGCGGCTATGCCCGGATCGGACCTGGCGGTGAAAATTCGGCACTGTCGATGCAACGGGGCGGATCGGTCGCCGATGTCTGGGTGGTGTCGGACAAAGACGTGCCGCGTGACCCGCTGGACCCCAACCGCGATACCTATCAGCGGGTGTTGCAGGGTGCCCTGCCCAGTCGCGCCGCCGACAACCTGTTCTGGCTGGGCCGCTATGTCGAACGGGCCGAAAGCACGATCCGCCTGATCCGCAGCTATCACCGCCGCATCAGCGAAGGCGAACCGGCCCATTCGCAGCGGTTACAGCATCTGGCGGCGCATCTCGACCGGCTTGGCGTAGATCTGGATCAGGATTTGCCCGAGGTGCTGATTCAGCAAATTGGTGCCGCAACCCACTGCGCCAGCAAGGTGCGCGACAGGTTCTCGGTCGATGCCTGGGTGGCGCTGAGCGATCTCAACCAGACGCTGACAGGGATGGCCGAAACCGTGCGCGCCGGCGACGATTGCGCCCGCGCGATGAGCGTTCTGCTGCGCAAATTGTCAGGCTTCGGCGGGCTGGTTCTGGAAAACATGTACCGGTCGTCCGGCTGGCGCTTTCTTGAATTCGGACGGGCGTTGGAACGGGCGATCACGCTGAACGATGTGTTGCAAAGCTTCACCGCTGCCGGGGCACCAAATGGCAGCCTCGATCTGGCGATCGAATATGGCGACAGCATATCCACCCACCAGCGGCTGTTTCTGGTCGATCCCAACCGTTACAGCGTGCTGGACCTGATGATGCTCGATCTGGGCAACCCCCGGTCGGTCCTGTTCCAAATTGACATCCTGTGCAGCCTGGTGCCCGATCTGCCGCGCAATCCCGACCACACGGAGTGGCGTGAAACCCTGTTCCGTCAGATCACAGCGGTTCAGCAATTCCTGATCGGCGCCCGACCCGAAGACATCGAGAGCACGGATTTCGACGATATCCGCCAGCGACTCTTTGAACTCAGCACCAGCCTGTCATCGATTTACATGAGGTGATGGTGATGCGGTACGAAATCAGGATGCAGCAGGACTACACCTATGCCGCCGCCTCTCATGCGGCGCGCAATCTTATCCGGGTCAGCCCTAGGCCGATCCCGGGACGTCAACAGGTGACGCACTGTAATGTGACGGTGTCGCCACCACCAAGCGAACGCAGAGACTGGTTGGATTTCTTCGGCAATCAGGTCACCGAAATCGCCTTTCAGATGCCGATCAACGCGCTCAGCGTGGCGCTTCTGACCGAAGTGGCCTGCACCTCGCCGCCACCGCTCGCGGCGTCGGATGGCGTGGCGCTGACTGATCTGCGGGCGCAATTGCATGCGGTCAGGAATATCGGACCGGAATCGCCGCATCACTTCCTCGCCGCGTCGCCACGGGTGCGCCCCCATGCCGACATGACGGCCTATGCCCGCGCCTCGATCAATGACGGCATGAGCGTGGTTCAGGCGGCGCTGGCAATCGGGCAGCGGCTGCATGAAGACATGACCTATGATGCTGACGCCACCGATGTCGATACCGCCACCGAAACGGCCTTCGCCAACCGCCACGGCGTTTGCCAGGATTTCAGCCATGTCATGATCGCCTGTCTGCGCGGCATCGGCATTCCGGCCGGATATGTCGGAGGGTACCTGCGCACCATTCCCCCAGAGGGTCAGCCGCGGCTGGAAGGCGCCGATGCAATGCATGCCTGGGTCCGCGTCTGGGGCGGGACGCAACTGGGGTGGCTGGAATATGATCCGACCAATGATCTGGTGGTGGGGGCCGATCACATCGTGTCGGCCTATGGCCGCGATTATTCCGACGTAGCACCTATCCGGGGCGTGGTGCGGATCGCGGGGGATCAGGTCAGTTCCCACCGCGTCGATGTCATCCCACTGGACTGATCAACCCGCCAGAGCCCGGGTGATGATCAGCTTCTGAATATCGCTGGTGCCCTCGTAAATCTGACAGACCCGCGCATCGCGGTAAATCCGTTCAACCGCGAAATCCTGCATGTAGCCATAGCCGCCAAAGGTCTGGATCGACGCGGAAATGATCCGTTCTGCTGCTTCCGAGGCGAACAGCTTGGCCATCGCCGCTTCGGTCAGGCAGGGAATGCCCGCATCCTTCATCCGGGCCGCGTTCAGCACAAGCTGCCGCGCTGCTTCCAGTTCGGTGCGCGCATCGGCCAGACGGAACCCGACGGCCTGATGAGCGATCAGCGGCTGACCGAAAGACTGCCGGTCCTTGGCATAGTCGATCGCCATATCCAGCGCCGCCTGCGCCATGCCGACCGATTGCGACGCGATACCGATGCGGCCGGTCTCTAAGCTTGACAAGGCGATGCGATAGCCATCGCCTTCTGCGCCGATCCGCATATCGGCGGGCACCCTCATGTCCTCGAACCGCAAGGCACAAGTGTCGGAACAGCGCTGACCCAGCTTTTCCTCGACCGACGTGACGTGATAGCCGGGGGTGTCGGTTTTGACCAGAAACGCGGTGATCCCGTTCTTGCCTTCGCTGCCTTCCATGCGGGCAAAGACCACCACCCATTCACCGATCTGGCCCGAGGTGATGAACGCCTTTTCGCCGTTGATCACGTAATCGTCGCCATCCCGTCGCGCCCGGCTGCGGATGGCCGAGGCATCGGACCCGGCATGGGGTTCGGTCAGGGCGAAGGCCCCGATGAACTTTCCCGCGGTAGCGGGGCGCAACACCCGGTCTTTCTGTTCATCACTGCCATAGCGTTGCAGGATCGCGTTGAAGGGCGCGTTATGCACGCTCATCACAGTGGAAACCGCACCGTCCCCGGCGGCGATTTCGATCAGAGCCAGCGCATAGGACACGTAATCGGCCCCGACACCGCCCAGATCTTCCGGCACCGTCATGCCAAGGAACCCCAGTTCGCCCATCTGTGCCAGAATCTCAGGTTCGATAACCTTCGAGCGATCCCGCGCCGCCGCGCCCGGTGCCAGCACATCACGGGCAAACCCCCGCGCCATATCCTGAATCATCTGTTGATCTTCGGTCAGTACGGTCATGATGAAGCCTCCCCGCTGCCATTTCCCGATTGGCCGGCAAGATGTCAGAACCCCGGCCCAACGCAAAGAGGGTATCGGCGCAAAACCTTGCAGGAGTTTTGCAAGCCCCCCGATCCCGGCCCGTTCCGTCATCGGCAGACAGGAAGAACCCGATACGCCGGGACGTATCGGGTTCCAATTGGACGTGGTTGGGGTCAGACCTGCGGGGCACGGCCTGCCGCTAAGTTTCCTTGCCGATCAGGCGACTACCTTCAGCGGCTTGAAATCCGCTTGCGGGTCTTGTTCCGCGAAACTCGGCATGATCAACAGCTCCGCTTGGTCCTGCGCGGGCTCTTCTTGGTCCAGCTTGAAGAAGGAAATCGTCTGTTCCAGCAAATCCGCCTGGCTCGACAGTTCGACTGCATTGGCGGCCAGTTCCTCTGACGCGGCGCCGGTTTGCTGCGCCACTTGATCAAGTTGTTCGATCGCCGTCGCAACCTGATCAACCCCGATCGACTGTTCGCGCGCGCTGGCCGAAATGCTGGAAACAAGGGCCGAGGTCTTTTCGATATCAGGGACCAGCTTTGACAGCTTTTCACCGGCGCTGGTTGCGGATGTCGTCGTGTTCCGCGACAGCGTTGAAATTTCTTCCGCCGCCTGCTGACAATTTTCGGCAAGCTTGCGCACCTCTTGCGCCACCACCGCAAATCCGCGCCCGTGTTCGCCGGCACGGGCGGCTTCCACTGCGGCGTTCAACGCCAAAAGATCGGTCTGACGGGCGATTTCCTGGACCACCGTGATGGTGTTCGCGATGGTCTGCATTGATTGCACCGCCTCTGCCACGGTTTCTCCGGTCTGGCGCGCGTCCTCTGCGGCACGTTTCGCCATGTCCTCGGTTTCCATCGCGTTGCGGGCGCTGCTTTGCACGTTGGCCGCCATCTGGGTCATTGATGCGGACACTTCTTCGCTGCTCGCCGCCTGATCGACAGCGCCCCGGTTCAGCTGCTCGGAGGTCGCGGATGTCTGTCCTGCGGCAGCAGCCACGTTGCGCGCCGAATCGGTCACATCACCCACCACGTCCCGCAGTTTCAGAACCATCGAGTTGAGCGACCCGACCAATTGGCCGATTTCATCATGCGACCGCACGGTGGCCGTTTCCCGAAGATCGCCTGCGGCCACATTCCCAGCCAGTCGCAACGCCGCACCGAGTTGCCGCTTCAGCTTGCGGTTAAACATCAAAAGCACGATCAGCGCCAAACCGATCGCCGCAATGCTAAGGCCGACGATTGCCTTGGTCAGATCGCTGGCCAGCGCTTCGGCCTCATAGGTCATCGCGTCTGCCTCGCGCTGCTGATATTCCATCAGGCGCTTGACTGCAAAATACATCGGTTCGAACTCATACGAATAATCAAAAAAGACATAGTTTTGCAGCGCATCAGCGTCTTCCGCTTGCAGCAATGCCTCCAGTTTGTTCAGCCCCTTTTCAGCATCCGGCCGGGCTGCTTGCAGGTCTTCAAAGATCGCGGCTTCCCCGGGGGACAGATCATTTTCCGTATAGGCGGCCCAGTTCTTTTCGATTTCGGCATGAACCGCCTGTAGCTCGGCCAGCGCTTGCGCCCAGCTTTGTTCGCCATGCACCGGAGAAGACGCCACGCGCACCGCGTCAACCGCATAGCCGGTGGAAATCTCTTTCAGATGGATCAGCGGCACGACGCGATCAAAGTGAACAGAATGCAGACGTGCAGTGATCGAGGTCATGCCGTGATAGCCCGCGATCCCGATCACGATCATCGCAACAAAGGAAATGGCCTGAATGGACAGGATTTTTGCCGAGACGCTTTGGAACAGACCTGGACGGCGACTACGAAACTGACTCATCGAAAAAACTCCTGCCATGGGCACAAACCGAACAAGCACATCTGCCTGACCTTTGATGTTCAATTAGAAATACGCCCACTCACAAGTTCATATTAGGAAACTATTTTTAATTTCATTAAATGAAAATTATTGCAGAATATTTTCCAATCATTTCACAAAATTCGACCAAACACCTCATAATGCTTACAAATCAGGCAGCTGCCTTTATCGCGTGTCCTGAAAATTCTGGACCGCAAAGACGAACTCGTACCCCTGAATGTGGGATTTGGAAGGTCTTGCAGACTTCCGCCGCAGCCCGCGCCGCGCCGCGCCGGTTACTTATTCGCGGAAACCCAAAGAAAAAGACCCCGGTGAAATCACCAGGGTCCAGGGGGCGCTTGATCAACGCGTGAGGAAATACTTACCAGATGCTCGGGCCTTTGTCGGCAAAGGCATGAGCCAGGAAATCAATGAAGGCACGGACCTTGGGCTGGGTGAACCGGCCCGGCGGATACACCGCATAGATGCCTTGGGTTTCCATCGGCAACTCGGGGATCACGTCCTCGACCAGACCCTGTTTCATCGCATCGGCATAAAGGTAGCTGGGCAGATAGGCGATCCCCAGCCCCGACACCGCCGCATTCAGCAGTGACTGTCCGTCATTCACGCTCAGCCAGCCGGCGGTGCGGACCTGCCGCTTTTCGCCCGACGGCGCGGTCAGTTTCCAGACATTGCCGTTCGACTGGTTGGAATAATGCAGCAGCTTGTGTTCGTTCAGATCGTCGATCTTCTGCGGCCGGCCATGTTGTTCGAAATATTTCGGGCTGGCGATCATCCGCTTGGTGGTCTCGGTCAGCTTGCGGGCGCGCAGGGTGCTGTCTTCCAGCTCACCGATGCGGATCGCCATGTCGAACCCTTCGCTGATCAGTTCCACGTAACGGTTGTTCAGCACCATATTGACGGTGATGTCGGGGAAATCGGACAGGAATTCGCCCAGGATCGGGGACAAATGATTGACACCGAAATCGGTGGCGACGCTGATCCGCAACAGGCCCGAGGGGGCCGATTGCATCGAACTGACCAAGGCGTCGGCTTCACCGGCATCGGTCAGAACCCGGCGGGCGCGGTCGTAATAGGCCAGCCCGATCTCGGTCGGGCTAACCCGGCGGGTTGTGCGGTTCAGCAAACGGGCACCAAGGCGCGCTTCCAGACTGGAAACATGCTTTGAAACAGCGGATTTCGAAATCCCCATTTTCTTGGCCGCATCGGTGAAGCCTCCTTGGTCCACTACGGTGGCGAAAGCTTCCATTTCGGTCAGGCGATCCATCTGCGTACCCTTCAGTATTGCGTCTTCAGCATCCGGTATCACGGTGAAATCGGGCAGCACTGGGGCAAGCACTGGACAATATCGGGGTAAAGTCAGGGATCGTTAATGGCACGGAAACAAGGAAACGCTGTGTTGCACGGATCGATTGTTTCTAAAACAGAACCGTAATTACGGTGATCCACAGCGGCAAAGTGGCCGCAGCCAGCAGGGTCGACTGCGCCACTAATGTTGCCGCCAATTCGCGATCCGCGCCAAAGCCCGCAGCCAAAACATGCGCCGCCGACGCCGTAGGCAAGGCCGCAAACAGGATCAGCGTGCGGGCAATTGCCTCCCCCGGTTCAACGACAAGGCACAGCGAAAGTGCCGCAACCGGGGCTGCAATCAATTTCGTCGCCACGATAATGGCGCTGAACCGGGTCATCCGGGCCAAAGCGCCCCAGTTCATTGTTGCGCCAACGGAAATCAACGCCACCGGAATCGCAGCCCGCGACAACATTTCCAGCGGCGCCATCACCGGCACCGGGATCGACAGCCCGCTGACCCCGACAATCACGCCCGATACCGACGCCAGAAGGAATGGATTTGTTGCCACCTTGAAAACAGTCTGCCGCCAATTGCCGCTGCCGCGCGACAGCGCCGTCACCGCCAGCAGGTTGGCCATCGGGATCGCCATCCCCACCGCCACCGCCAATTCCCCCACCGGGGCCGGGTGCAGCGTTTCCACTGCGACGAACCCCAGCGCGGTATTGAACCGCCACGCGGTCTGCCACGCGCCCGCGAAATCGCGGAAACTGTCGGGGCCGAAACGCCGCGCCAGATATCCCAGCGACATTGCAAACAGCAGGATCGCCCAAACCGCCGGGCCGATCCGCGCCATATCCGTAAGGGCAATCGGACGGCTGGATGCAGCCACGAAAATCAGCGCCGGAAACAGGATTTCGAAATTCAGCCGGTCCAGCCCCTGCCAGGCATTCGCCGACAACCGGTTGCGGATCAGCCCGCCCAGACCCACCATTATGAAACTGGGCAACAGCCCCAGCAGGATCGAGATGAAAACCATGATGCCCCCTATTGACATCTAACGGCGCGGACCGGGCGCGAACAAGCGCAAAGCGCCCGGACTCAGGCCGGTTGCACCGCGCCGAACAGCCTGTCGAAGGCTGCCTCGCCCGCCGGGCTGAACCAGACCACCCGGCTGCCTTTGTCCCGCCGGGCCCAGCCCCGGGCGATGAAATGGCTCAGCATGGCCCGGCCCAACTGCCCTGCCAGATGCGATTGCCGCGCGCTCCAGTCCAGGCATTCGCGGCACATCGGCGCCTTGCTGCGCGGCAGAGCGCCCAAGTCGATGCCCAAGGAGGCGACGAAGTCGGTGCCCGCCGGGGTCAGCGCCAGCGCCTCGCCCTCCTGCCGCAGATATCCCCGGCCCAGCATCGCGGCATACATCCGCACGCCCATTTCCCCGGCCAGATGGTTGTAACAGACCCGCGCCCGGCGCATCGCCACGTCCTTCGGCCCGGTCCGCGTGCGCAGATGCCCGGCCCCGGCCGCCAGCCCCATCAGCGCCTCAAGCACCCCGGCGACCTCATCCCCCGCCAGCCGGAAATATTTGTGCCGCCCCGATTTGCGCATGCCAATCAGCCCGCCCTGGTCCAGCTTGGCCAGATGGGCCGAGGTCGTCTGCAGGCTGACCCCAGCCTCCTGCGCCAATTCGCTGGCGGTCAGCGCCTTGCCCGCCATCAGCGCGGTCAGGATATTGGCGCGGGCGGGATCGCCGATCAGGGCGGCGATGCGGGCGATATCGGGACCTTCTTTCATAGTTCGATCATGACCGAAGCATTCCATCCGGACAAGCCGCTATAGGTCGGCCATCGCGACAAAGGAGACCGCACATGCTGACCTGCATCATCCGCTACCAGATCGACCCGACCAAGAAGGCCCAATTCGAAACCTATGCCCGCAACTGGGGTCAGTCGATCCCACGCAACGGCGCCGAACTGGTCGGCTATTACGCCCCGCACGAAGGATCGACAACGCTCGCCTATGGCATCTACAACGTGCCCAGCCTTGCCGATTACGAATCCTATCGCGCCCGGCTGGCCGCCGATCCGCTGGGACGGGAAAATTATGAATTTGCCCAACGCGAAGGCTTCCTGTTGCGCGAAGACCGCTGCTTTTTCAAACTGGCCTCGACCCCGCACGGAGAACAATCATGATCGCGATCATTTTCGAAGTCCACATTGCCGAGGGGCGCAAGCCCGAATACCTCGACATCGCCGCCGACCTGAAACCATTGCTGGAACAGGTCGAGGGTTTCATTTCGGTCGAACGGTTCCAGAGCCTGAACGATCCCGACAAACTGTTGTCGCTGTCCTTCTTCCGCGACGAAGAGGCGGTGCAGACCTGGCGTAACCTGGCCGAACACCGCGTCGCGCAGGCCAAGGGCCGGGCGGGCATCTTTTCCGATTACCGGCTGAAGGTGGTTCAGGTGCTGCGCGATTACGGCATGACCGATCGGGACGAGGCCCCAAAGCCACAGGCATAGAGCTTCCTCGGGGTTCCCGCGCCGCTTTCATCTTGGCCAAAATACTCTGGGGGGAATTGGCCGCAGGCCAAGGGGGGCAACGCCCCCGCACCCCAACCTTAAAGTGCCGCCGCCAGCCGCGTGCCCTGATTGATCGCCCGCTTTGCGTCCAGTTCCGCCGCAACGTCGGCACCGCCGATCACGTGGCAGGAAATGCCTTCCGCTTGTAGCGCGTCGGCCAGCGACCGTTCGCTCAGCTGCCCGGCGCACAGGACCACCGTGTCGCATTCGATCACCCGCGGATTTTCCCGCGCCTCGCCGAAACTGATATGCAGGCCCGCGTCGTCGATCTTTTCGTAATTCACGCCGCCGATCATTTCGACGTCTTTCATTTTCAGCGTCGCGCGATGAATCCAGCCGGTGGTCTTGCCCAATCCTTTGCCCAGCGCCTTGGCCTTGCGCTGCATCAGCGTGACCTGGCGCACCGGCGCATCCGGTTGCGGCCCTTCGGGCGCCAAACCGCCACGCACCATCTCGGGATCGGCAACACCCCATTCCTTCAACCATTCCGGCAGATCCAGCGTCGGGCTGTCACCGGTGACCAGAAATTCGGCCACGTCGAACCCGATACCACCGGCACCGATGATTGCCACCTTCTGCCCGACCTCGGCCTTGTCGCGCAGCACGTCGATATAGTTCAGGACATTGTCCCGGTCCTGCCCCGGAATACCCGGGTCACGCGGCAGGACGCCGGTGGCAATGATCACCTCGTCAAAGCCTTTCAGATCGTCGACCCCGGCTTCGGCGTTCAGCTTCACGGTAATGCCCGCATCGGCGACCATATTGGCGAACCAATCGACCAGCCCGTTGAATTCTTCCTTGCCCGGGACCTGCCGCGCCATATTCAACTGCCCGCCGATCCGGTTGGATTTGTCGAACAGGGTGACCGCATGGCCACGTTCCGCCGCGGTCAGCGCCGCAGACAAACCGGCCGGTCCCGCCCCGACAACGGCGATGCTTTTGGGCCGTTCGGTCGGGGTGATCGCCAATTCGGTCTCATGACAGGCGCGTGGATTGACCAGACAAGAGGTCAGCTTGCCGCCGAATGTGTGATCCAGACAGGCCTGATTGCAGCCGATACAGGGCGCGATATGATCGGACTGTCCGGTCTCTGCCTTGACCACGAAATCGGCATCGGCCAGCAGCGGGCGCGCCATCGACACCATGTCGGCACAGCCCTCGGCCAGAACCTCTTCACCCACTTCGGGCGTATTGATCCGGTTCGAGGTAACGACCGGAATGCCGACCTTGCCCATCAGTTTCTTGGTGACCCAGGCAAAGGCACGGCGCGGCACCGATGTGGCAATGGTGGGAACCCGCGCCTCGTGCCAGCCGATACCGGTGTTGATGATCGTTGCGCCCGCCTTTTCGATCTCTTGCGCCAGTTGAACCACCTCTTCAAAGGTCGATCCGTCAGGCACCAGGTCGATCATCGACAGACGATAGATGATGATGAAATCCTCTCCCACCGCTGCGCGCACACGCCGCACAACCTCGATCGGCAGCCGCATCCGGTTTTCATAGGACCCGCCCCAGCGGTCGGTCCGCTTGTTGGTATGGGTTACCAGGAACTGGTTGAGGAAATAGCCCTCCGATCCCATGATCTCGACCCCGTCATAGCCCGCCTTGCGCGACCGCACGGCAGCGTTGACGATATCGCCGATCTGCTTTTCGATGCCGTCCTCGTCCAGCTCGTTTGGCGGGAAGGGAGAAATCGGAGATTTGACCGCCGAGGGCGCGACGCATTTGGGGCCAAAGGCATAGCGTCCAGCATGCAGGATCTGCATCGCGATCTTGCCGCCCGCATCATGCACCGCCTTGGTGACAACCGAATGGTTCTGCACGTCATCATCGCTGACCATCATCGCCGCGCCGGGGGCCACCGATCCTTCCAGATTGGGGCCGATCCCGCCGGTCACCATCAGACCGATACCGCCACGGGCCCGGGCGGCATAGAATTCAGCCACCCGCGGCCAATCCCTGGTTTCTTCCAGCCCGGTATGCATCGACCCCATCAGGACCCGGTTCTTCAACGTGGTGAATCCCAGATCAAGCGGGGCGAGTAGGTGCGGATAAGTGGTCATGACATGCCTCCCTGCAATTGGCCGGTATCTGGCCCGAGGCCGCGCGGATTGTCATCCAAAACGCAGCGTAAAGCGAAGGCAGGGCGCAACAAGGCGCAAGTCGGGCCAACACCGGGCAGTCTGCGGTCTTGCCCCGGGAACCGATTTCAGCAGACCAAAGGCCTGCGCCTACGCCTTGTCGTTGTCGTTTTCCAAGATCAGCGGGGCTTCAAAATAATCGAACCGGGGCGCGCAGCCATAAGTTTCCTCGGCCATGCGGCACCAATCGGCATCATGCGCGGCCTTGGCCGCCTCTACCGACTTCCACAGGTAAACCCCGCCGCCACGATTGCCGTCGGGATCATAGAGGTAAGTTTTGCGGATCAGCTCCGGGTTGGCGCGCCAGCGCGGCAACGTCGCCTGATACCGGGCCAACACCTCTTCTCGGGACATGTCAGCTGGCAGGTCGAAAGTGACAATCTCTGTAATCATATCTTGATCCTAGCAGATATCCGCGTTCAGGTCGCGGATTTCATGTTCACCCGTTGCGGCAACGATTTCAGACGTTCCGCAAGGTCGTGATGTCAGCTCAGACGTTTTCATCAAACCTCACAGGCAAGGGCATCCAGAACAGGACGGCACAGATCGGGGTCGCCGCCGCAACAGTCTTCCATCAGAAAGGCCAACATCGCGCGCAGCCCGTCCATATCGGCAAAATAGCGGATCGAACGGCCTTCGCGGATCGTCCTGACCAGCCCGGCCTGAAACAACAGCGACAGGTTGGCTGACATGGTGTTTTGCTTCACTCCCAGAGCACCCGAAATCTCGCCCGCCGCCATGCCTGTGCTTCCCGCCTTGATCAGCAGGCGGAACGCGTCGAGACGGCTTGATTGTGACAGGGCCGCGAAGACGGCGAGTGCTCTATTTTTATCCATACTTCAAGAAGTATGGATATTACTGCGTCGAGGCAAGTCTACCCCCCTCACATGGTTTCCAGACAATGCCGCCGGAAGGCGCGTTTCAACATGTCCAGCTCTTCGCGCAGCAGCGTGATTTCGGCCCTCAGATCGTCGGCCATCACCTCGCCCGCCAGTATCGCGAAGCTTTCCAGCGTTTCGCCGCTTTCGGCATCGCGGATCACGAAACTTTGCACCCCGTCCGACAACAATTCGGCCGGGATCGGCACCCGCAGCACCCAACGCCCCGCATCGGTGTCCTCAATCAACTCGACATCGGGCAACCGTGCCTCAAGGTGGATCACTTCGACCTGTGGCTGGATACGGCTTCTGGCGTTAACCGTCAGTACGCCTTCCCACACACCTTCGAACAGCCGGGTCTTGGTCAGTGTCAGTTCGTTCATCGCTCTGCTCCTTGCAACTCGGCGCTACAGCTCGGCCCGGGGGCGGCGGCTGAATGTCAGGTCGCGCAGCGTCACCTGATTCATTTCCGGCCCTTCGAAAATCAGATCCAGCCACGCCTTTTCGACCCGCTTCTCGTTCAGCTTGGTATAGGCCAGATCGAATTCGACCATGATTTCTTCTTCATGCAGCGGCAATTCACGCACGATTTGTTCGGTATTCGGCCCGTGCTTGATGTTCAGCCGGGCAAAGATTTCCAGCGGCTTCTCCATTTCCACGATCGTGTCCATCCGCAGCAGATGCCGACGCTTCAACCCCTGTACCGACTCGGTCGGCAGGTCGATCACCAGCGACAGGAAAGACCCGTCGAACTTGAACACGTCCATACGCATCCCGAACGCGGCCAGATCGGCTTCTCGAGTGTTGCGCAGCTGGCGCAATGTCAGTTCGGAAAAGACGCAATCGTGAAACAGCGTCACCTCGTCGCCCAATTGGCTTTTGTTCTGCACAGAAGACATCCCCGGCACCGGCAGCGGCCCGCGCCAAAGCTGCGGTCGCCATGCCCAATCCGACCCCTGCGGTTTGCGGAACGTGGTCGATCCGATCATCGGCAGCGCCAGACGGCTGTCAGCGATATAGATCAGTTCGTTCAGATGATGGCGCAGCGTACGGGCATAATTCCGTTCCCGCCGCAGCACCGGCAATTCGGCTTCGCTGGCACCCTGCGCCGCCTTGGCCCAACGTTTGGATACGCGTTGCGCCACCAGCGATCTTAGGAATTTGTTCGGGGTCCGGCGCGCCATGTCCTTGGCCTCATTCTTGCTGCTCTGGCATCGTTTTATCGGTTCGGCGGCCCTGAAACAAACCCGCAATGAGTTTTTTCACTCCACCACCTTTCGCCTTGTCATTTTCCGGTTCAGGTTTCGTGCCATCTACCATTTCACCGCCGGCATCTTTGGCCTCCGTGTCCGGATCGATCCCGGTTCCGGGCCGGACATGCGGGCGCAGCAACGCGTCCGGCACCGGCCCGCCACCGCGCACCATCAGCGGGCTTTCCTCGCGCAGGCGTTCGGCCTGCCAGCTCAGCATGGTCAAGCCCTTTTCGCCGCTCATCGCGCTGCCCTTGGGACCGTACAGCGCCAATCCCACCATTTTGCCGTTCAGCACCATCATCGCGCGCCAATGCCGTGGATCGTCTTCCGGCGTCAGGCTTTCGGTCGCCATCACCTGCACGATGGTCAGCCCATCGCCATGCAACCGGCGCAGCACCTTGCGGTCGCCCAGCGCGGCGGCGATTTCCTCGGCGTCGGGTTCTGGCGCATCCGATCTGCGCGGCACCGCGGTGATGGTCAAAACCATCGGATCGACATCGTACCCGCTGACATAGCCGGTGATCGTTTCGCAACTGGCCAGCAAAGCGAACCCGCCGGTCGCACGGCTGAGCAAGGTCTCTTTCTGAATGCAATATCCCTGCGGCGGTGCGATCACGATATCGCCGCCCGCCAATTCGGCCCGATGCAAACCGCGCGTGACAGCGGCCTCCGCATCATCCTGCGGTTTCGGCGCCAGACACCCGGACAGCAGACCCAGCAGCCCGCATGCCAGCGCGACACGCAATGCGGATTTCCCCCTGCCGATTCTCATTACCCCCGCGATCCCCCCTCAGTCCCACGGCCGATACCTGACCCTGTTTCGGGTCTTGGCGCATGGTATTGCCGATGGAGATAGCCAAGCCCCCGGAATCGCACAAGTCCGATTGTCGAAACCCGCCCCTGTTCGCGCCGAATTTTCACCCCTATGATCCGGCAAAGAACAACGCTCAGGCATAACCGCACAGGCAATGACGTCCGGACCACAGGCATGCAGTCAGACTATTCCGCCCATGAAACTTTCATCCAACCGGCCCGTCCCCGGGCCGAACTCTGGCGGCTGGCGGTTGGGCTTTTCATGGCAATGGTGATCTATATCGGCCTGATCTGGGCGATGCAGGCGCTGGCCCTGGCAGTGCTCAGCGACGAAGGGTATTTCCTGTTCAACCTGCACACCCGGAATGGCCGCACGCCGGTGGGCGCGCTGTATCTGCTGACCAGTTTCGGCTTTCTGACCGTCGCGCTCGCCGCGGTCGCGCAGCAACTGCACCGGCGCAATCCGCTGTCTCTGCTTGGTCCGCCCGCGCTGGCACTGCGGCAAGGCTGGGCAGTATTCAAGGCGGTTGCCCTGCTCTATCTGGCGCTGTCCGTATTGCCGCCCTATGACCTGCTGCCCGACGGCGCGGTACAGCGCGCGGTCGGGCAGTGGGCGATGTTGCTGCCCGTGGCGCTGCCTGCGTTGCTGATCCAAACCAGCGCCGAAGAGCTGCTGTTCCGCGGCTATCTGCAACAACAACTGGCCGCGCGCTTTACGTCGCGCTGGGTCTGGATGCTGGTTCCGGCGGTGCTGTTCGGGCTGATGCATTACCGCGCCGATGCCGGGGCCAATACCTGGATTCTGGTTAGCTGGGCAGCGGCGTTTTCGATTGCAGCCTCGGACCTGACCGCGCGGGCGGGCACGCTGGGACCGGCCATCGCGCTGCATTTCATCTCGAACGCCATCGCCATCCTTCTTGTATCTCAGGACGACGCCCTCTCCGGTCTCGCGCTCTTTTCAGCGCCGGTCGATATGGCTGATCCCGACGCGCTGCGCCCGCTTCTGTTGCTTGATCTTGGTGTGTTGTTTATCAGCTGGCTGGCCGCCCGGTTGGCCCTGCGGCGCTAGGAGCCATATGAGGTCTTATCTTCCCCATAACGATTACATCGCCACCGCTCGGTTGACGCCCGACCTGCCCCGGCTGGTCATCGGCGTGATCGCAATCGAACTGATTTACGGCGTCGCACTGGATTTCATCGGCTCTATTCTGGCCGCTTTCCCGCCCCAGATAGAGCAGGCCTATTTTTATGGCACCACCTCTGCCGGGCTGCTGGCGCAACTGTTCAGCTTTGCCTTTCTCGCCGGTGCCGTGATGCTGGTCGCGCGCTATCTGCATTTCCGCCCGCCGCTCAGCCTGATCGGACCGCCAAAGCGCGCTCTACAAAGCTTCGCACTGGCACTGATCGCGGCACTGGGTTGTTTTCTGGCGCTCGAAGTCCTGCCGCCCTACTGGTCCAGTGCCGGGGCTGTTTCGACCGGCGGGCTCAGATGGCTGGTTTTGCTGCCGGTCTCGGTCGCCGCACTGACCGTGCAGGTCGCGGCCGAGGAATTGCTCTATCGCGGCTATGTCCAGCAACAACTGGCGGCGCGCTTTGCGTCGCCCTGGATCTGGCTGACCGTGCCAAACCTGTTGTTTGCCGCCGCCCATTGGGACAATGGCAGTGATCCGGTGGATGCGATCCAATACGTGATCTGGGCGTTCTGCTTTGGGCTGGTGGCTTCGGACCTGACCGCGCGGACTGGTTCATTGGGGGCCGCGACCGGGTTCCACCTGGCCAACAACATTTACGCGTTCTTGTTCTTTTCCGAACGCGGCGCGCCGGATTCCGGGTTGGCGCTGTTCCTGTTTCCCCCCGGCGACCTGCTGCCGCCCTCGACCGGGTCCGGCTCTATCATCACGGTCAATACGGTGCTCGAACTTGCCACCTTGCTGGTGATGTGGCTTTCGATACGTTGGGCGCTAAGGCGCTGATTGCAATTCTGCCGCGCGCGGCTTATCTGACAGCTCTAGACAAGACGACGGGGTTAAACCGCTCATGAACTGGATCACCAACTATGTCCGCCCGCGGATCAACTCGATCTTTTCGCGCCGTGAGGTGCCGGAAAATCTGTGGACCAAATGCGACGAATGCGGAACCATGCTGTTCCACCGCGAACTAAGCGACAACCTCAACGTCTGCACCAGTTGCGGCCATCACATGGCGATTACCCCGCGGGACCGGTTCCACGCCCTGTTCGACGGCGGCATCTTTACCGAAGTCGAGGTTCCCGAACCGATCGCCGACCCGCTGCATTTCCGCGATCAGAAGAAATACCCCGACCGGATGAAGGCCGCGCAGAAGAAAACCGGCGAGAAAGAAGCGATGCTGGTCGTCGCCGGCGAAATCTGCCGCACTCCGGTTGTCGCCGCTGCGCAGGATTTTTCCTTCATGGGCGGATCAATGGGCATGTATGTCGGCAACGCCATCGTGGCGGCGGCCGAAAAGGCGGTCGAACTGAAACGCCCGCTGATCCTGTTTTCCGCCGCTGGCGGTGCCCGGATGCAAGAAGGCATCCTGTCGCTGATGCAGATGCCGCGCACCACCGTGGCGGTGCAGATGCTGAAAGAAGCGGGCCTGCCTTACATCGTGGTGCTGACCCATCCGACCACCGGCGGCGTCACCGCGTCCTACGCGATGCTGGGCGACGTGCAGATCGCCGAACCGAATGCCCTGATTTGTTTCGCGGGGCCACGGGTGATCGAACAGACGATCCGCGAAAAGCTGCCCGAAGGGTTCCAGCGCGCCGAATACCTGCTGGATCACGGCATGCTGGACCGGGTCACCAAGCGCACCGAGATCCGTGACGAACTGATCACCATCATCCGGATGCTGATGGGCCAGCCGCCCGCGATCAAGGGCGACCTGCCCGCGCCCGACGGGGACGCGACACCGCCGGAAACGGCCGGAAGCGCGGCCGAAAAAACCAAAAAATGACGACCGGTTCCGACGCCATCCTCGAAAGGATGATGGCGCTGCATCCCAAGATTATCGACCTGACGCTGGACCGGATGTGGCGGTTGCTGGACGCGCTCGGCAATCCGCAGGACCGGCTCCCGCCGGTCATCCATATCGCCGGTACCAACGGCAAGGGATCGACCCAGGCGATGATCCGCGCCGGACTGGAAGCCAACGGCAAGCGCGTCCATGCCTATACCTCGCCACATCTGGCACGGTTCCACGAACGCATCCGGCTGGCGGGTGAATTGATTTCCGAACCCGACCTGATGGCGGTTCTGGACGAATGCTATGCCGCCAATGACGGCGGCAACATCACCTATTTCGAAATCACCACCTGCGCCGCGATGCTGGCGATGTCGCGGGTGGAGGCCGATTATACCTTGCTGGAAGTCGGCCTTGGTGGACGTCTGGACGCCACCAACGTGATCGGAAAACCCGCGCTGACCATCATCACGCCGGTGTCCATCGACCATGAACAGTTCCTCGGCGACACGCTGACCAAGATCGCGGGCGAAAAGGCCGGGATCATCAAGCGCGGCGTGCCCTGTGTGGTCGGCCCGCAACAGGCCGAGGCGATGGACGTGATCGAGGCGCAGGCAAACCGCCTTGGCGCGCCGCTGATCGCTTACGGTCAGCACTGGCACGCATTTGAAGAACGCGGGCGGCTGATTTTCCAGGACGAGACCGGTCTTTTGGACCTGCCGCTGCCCAACCTGCCCGGCGCACACCAGATTCAGAACGCCGGCGCGGCCCTGGCCGCTTTGCGTCACCTGAACCTGAATGAGGCCGCCTACGAGGCCGCCGTGACAAACGCCTTCTGGCCCGCCCGGATGCAGCGGTTGAAACAGGGCCCGCTGGTCGAGGCCGCGCCGCAGGCCGAAATCTGGCTTGACGGTGGCCATAACGCCGCCGCCGGTCAGGCGCTGGCGGCGCATCTGGCCACCCTGCCCAAACGTCCCACACATCTGGTCTGCGGCATGCTGAACACCAAGGATATCGCGGGCTACCTGACGCCGATGGCGCCGCATGTGGAAAACCTGACCGCGGTGTCGATCCCGGGCGAGGCCAACACTCTGCCCGCCGACGTGACCGCCGAGGCCGCGACCCGCGCCGGGATGCGGGCGGGAACCGCCGGATCGGTGTCCGATGCGGTCAAAACCATCACCGAAACCGATCCCCAGGCGCGCATCCTGATCTGCGGCTCGCTCTACCTCGCGGGCGCGGTGCTGCGCGAAAACGGCTGATCTGAACCGACCTATACGAAATTTCCAATATGATTCGGGGAAATCGAATCATGCGCTGTTGACTGATTCGCTATGATTCGCCTAAAGTCGAATCACGGAAATTCGAAGGCGTGGGGCATCGCCTTTCCGTTCCCACATCTATTGGAACGGATTATCGACAGGTTGACAGGCAGGACACAGAAAGAGGGGCCGATCCAACGGCCCCCTTTCTTCTTCCGGGACCTCTTGATCGTAACTCTCACTGATCCAATTCATGATCCCGACACCCGGTCAGGTCCGTCTGGGGGCCAGCCCCCAAATCCCCGGAATATTTTCCGAAAAGAAGAAGATCAGGACGCGCCCCAGTCTTCGGCCTGCATTTCGCGCAACCGGCTGGCGGTGCGTTCGAATTCGAACACGCCCTCACCCTCGATATAGAGGCTTTCAGGGATGTCGGCGGCTGAACAGATCAGCCGCACCCGGGCTTCGTAAAGCGCGTCGATCAGGGTGACAAAGCGTTTGGCTTCGTTGAAATTGCTGCGTCCAAGGCGCGGAATGTCTTCGAGGATCAGAACCTTCACCGCTTCGGCCAGCGCCAGATAATCGCCCGCGCCCAGCATCCGGCCACAAAGGTCGTAGAAGCTGGCCCGCGCCACGCCATTGCGGAATTGCGGGATCTCGACCTCGCGGCCCTTGACCTTGAGGATCAGTTTTTCCGCCTCGCCGCCGCTGAGATGTTCCCAGACTTCACGGATTTTCTGATGGCTGTCGGCATTGATCGGAGTGAAATAAACCTCTGCCCCGCGCAGCCGATTCTGCCGGTAATCGCGCGGGCTGATCAGCTCCCAGACCACCATCTTTTGTTTCAGGATGTCGATGAAAGGCAGGAACAGTTGCCGGTTCAGCCCGTTCTTGTACAAATCATCCGGCACCCGGTTCGACGTGGTGACCACCACGACCCCGGCCTGAAACAGGATCTCGAACAACCGCCCGACGATCATCGCATCGGTAATATCAGTGATCTGCATTTCGTCGAAGGCCAGAACCCTGACCTCTTTCGCGACCTTTTGCGCAACCGGGGCCAGCGAATCCTCGACTCCGTTTTGCCGTGCCGCATGAATCCCGTCCTGAATTTCCTGCATGAAGGCATGGAAATGCACTCGCCGCACCGGCACGTCGATATTGTCGACGAACAGGTCCATCAGCATTGATTTGCCGCGTCCGACCCCGCCCCAGAGATACAGCCCCTTGGGGGGTTCCGGTGCCTTGCGGAACAGGCCCTTTTTCACCGGTCGGGACAGCGCCTCCCGGATGCGGTCGAACTCCGGCAGCACCGCCTGTTGCGCCAGATCGGCGCGAAGCTCGCCTGCGGCCACGCGGGCGTGGTAAATTTCCTGTATATGCGTCATGGGGCCGACATAGCCAATGCACCGGGTAAGGAAAAGGGTCTTCGCCAATAACGTCCCGGCTTCACGATTTGTGACCCGGTGCATGACAATTGATGAATTGACCGGCCGTTCTTTTCTTTCCATCCTGCCGCCTGCGAACAGGAGACTTCCAATGCAGACCCGCACACCGCTTTTCACGCCCGTCTTGATCGTGGGCTGCGTCATCATTCTGACCGGCTTTGCGATCCGCGCCAGTTTCGGGGTGTTCCAGATCCCGATTGCCGAAGACTTCGGCTGGCTCAGGTCGGAATTCAGCCTTGCCATCGCGATTCAGAATCTGGCCTGGGGCATCGGTCAGCCGATTTTCGGGGCCATCGCGGAAAAGCTGGGCGATCGCCGCGCCATCGTCATGGGCGCGGTGATGTATGCGCTGGGGCTGGTGCTGTCGTCTTATGCGGTGACGCCGCTGGCACATCAGGTGTTCGAGATATTCGTCGGGTTCGGCATTGCCGGCACCGGATTTGGCGTCATTCTGGCCGTCGTGGGGCGGGCATCTTCGGATGCAAACCGCTCGATGTCGCTGGCCATCGCCACCGCCGCCGGGTCGGCCGGTCAGGTTTTCGGCGCGCCGCTGGCCGAATGGCTGCTGGGCTTCATGACATGGCAGGGCGTGTTCCTGGTCTTTGCCGTCGCGATCCTGATGGTGCTGCTGTTCCTGCCTTTCATGCGGGTGCCGACCCCGGTCGCCAGCAAGACCGAATTGCAGGCAAGCATGGGCACGATCCTGCTCAAGGCGTTCCGCGACCCGTCCTACACGATGATTTTCCTCGGTTTCTTTTCCTGCGGCTATCAGCTTGGCTTCATCACCGCGCATTTCCCCGCTTTCGTGACCGAAATGTGCGGGGCGATCGTGCCCGGTGGCGCGTTGCATTCGCTGGGGATCACCACCACCTCGGCGCTTGGCGCGGTGGCGATATCGCTGATCGGGCTGGCCAATATCGGCGGTACTCTGATGGCCGGGTGGCTGGGCAACCGGATATCCAAGAAATACCTGCTGGCGGGGATATACACCCTGCGCACCTTCGTTGCCGCCGCGTTCATAATGACGCCGATGACCCCGGCCACGGTGATCCTGTTTTCGGTGTCGATGGGCGCGCTTTGGCTGGCCACGGTGCCGCTGACCTCGGGATTGATCGCGCATCTTTACGGGCTGCGCTACATGGGCACGCTCTATGGCATCGTGTTTTTCAGCCACCAGTTGGGCAGTTTCATGGGGGTCTGGCTGGGCGGGCGGATGTATGACCTTTACGGGTCTTACACCGCAGTCTGGTGGATCGGGATCGGCGTGGGGGCGTTTTCGGCGCTGATCCACCTGCCGGTACGCGAAAAGCGAACGGAAATCATCGCCTGACCGCAAGGCGGATACAGCCCGGCAGACTTCGGCATTGTTCCCGGTCCGTCGCGGGATGCCTTCCTAACTGTCTGCCACAAAGGCCCCGATCGCCGCCAACACCTCGGGTGTATGGGTATAGGTCACGCCATGCCCTGCCCCGTCGATCACCACGTGACGCGCTCCGGGGTTCCAGCCTTCCAGCACCGACTTGTTCCGGATCGGAATGGTGCGATCCTCGGCGCCCCAGATCGCCAGTACCGGCAGACCGGCGGCTGCAATCGCCCGGTGTTCGGGTTCCAGCTCTGCGCTCAGCATATTGCGCAGGGAGGACAGCACCGCCGGGACAAACCCGCGCCAGCGCAGCTCGTCCTGTTGCAGATCGACGATCCCGGGCACCGATGATGGCAGATCGCGTTCGGAGTTGGTGCCTTTGCGATGGCGTCGCGGGAACATCGTCAGCATCAGCCAGTCACCGAAAAACGGAATAGCCTGCACCAGTTTTGTGATCCCACCGGACAGCGGCTGCATTCCTGCAGGGGCCAGCAGGATCAATTGTTTCACGCGGTCGGGATGCGCGGCGGCAAAGCAGCTGGAAATCGACCCGCCCATGGAATAGCCGATCAGGGTGAACTGGTCCCCGACCTGCTGATCGGTCAACAGATCCTGCAACTGGCGCAGGAAAAACGCACCATCCTGTGCGCCCTTTGGCCGGTCGGAATAGCCGCGACCGAACAGGTCATAACTCAGCACCCTGAACCCTTGCGCGACCAACTCTTCGGTGACGCCGTGCCAGACAAAGCTTGGCGTGGTCAGCCCATGCACGCAAACCGCAACCGGCCCGTCTTCGGGCCCCTGCCAACGGTAATGGGTCACACCCTGCGACAGGCGGGCGAACTGCCCCGGCGCCGATTGCCGTTCGGCATCCGTCATACGTGGGCGCAACGCTTCGCGCAGGAACGGCAGCGCCAGAACCACCGCGACAAGGATCAGAACCCAAATCACTGTGCAGCCTTCCAGCGATCGAGAATATAGCGCGCGGTCATCAGGTCCAGATGCGCCCCGCCGCCATTCTTGAACAGGGTGATGTCGTCCTCCGATTGCCGTTTGAAGGCATCGAGGTCGTAATAATCCGCCAACAGGTGATCGCGCTGGATTACACCGTTTTTCAGTGGAATCTCGATTTCGCCGATATGGCCGATCGTGGTGCCGAAATTATCGACGAACACCCGGGCGCGCCGGATCGCCGTATCATCGGCTTCGCGCATATCCGGACGATAGGCGCCGATCAGGTCGACATGCTGCCCCGGTTGCAGCCAATCGCCTTTCAGCACCGGGTCGGTGCTCATCGTGGCGCTGGTGATGATATCAGCCGCGCGCACGGCCGTTTCCAGATCTTCGGCCACTTTCATGCCGGGGAATTCCGCGGCCATCGCATCGGCATTCGCCTTGGTCCGGTTCCAGACGGTGAAGTCTGCCTGAGGAAAAGCCGCGCCATAGGCCTGCCGCAACGACCGCCCCACGGTGCCCGCCCCGACGATCAGGATGCGGCGGCTGTCGGGCCGGGCCAGACGGGTTGCCGCCAACAGGCTGTCACCGGCGGTTTTCCATTTCGTCACCAGATGGAAATCGACCAGGGCTTCCAGCATCCCGTCGGCATCGGCATAAAGCGACATACCGCCATTGACCATCGGCTTGCCCTGTTCGGGATTGCCGGGGAAAATCGTCGCCGATTTCACCGCCAGGCCAAGCCCGTCGATCCAGGCCGCCCGGTTCAGCAACGTGTCCTTGCCGCGATAGAGGAAGCTGTCGGCGACTTCCGCCTTGGGCAATTTGTGCCCCGCTGCCAGCGCCGCGATGAAGCCTTTCCAATCGAGCAGTTTCTCTCCGTCCTCGAATGAAATGATGGGAATGCTCATATCGTTTCCTCCTCGCTCAATAATCCGTGCCCTATCAGACACTCGGCCCAGCCTTGCGGATGTTCAAACAGATGAACCCGCCATCCGCGTTGCCCTGCCGCCTCGATATTCTCGGGCTTATCATCGGTGAAAAGCAAATCCTGCGGCGCGAAACCGCTGCCCCGTTCCAACGCCGCATAGATCCCGGGATCGGGTTTGATTTCCTTCAGATCTGCGGACACATAGCGCTGATCGAACAGGTCCAGAAACGGATAATGTCGCCGCGCCATTTCAAAGGTTTCGGCACCGAAATTGGTCAATGCAAGAACCGGCACGCCCCGCGCCTTCAGCGCTTCAAGCAACCGTACCGATTGCGGGATTGCTGGGCTGGCCATTTCGATCCAGCGCTCCGCCCACATTGCGATGTCTTGGCCGAATTCGGGATGCGCCCGCACCGCTTCGTCAATTGTATCATGCAACGGTTCACCCCGGTCCACCCGCAGATTGATCCCGTGCAAATCGACCGCGCCGAACAGGGCCGCGCGCCGCTCCGGCCCGATGACGCGGTCATAAAACCGCTCCGGGTCGTATTCGATCAGCACCCGGCCAATATCGAAAACCACCGCCTTTGGCGTCATCGCGCCAGCCCTTTCGCCTTGCGCAATTCGCGTTCCAATGCCTCCAGGAACCGCGACCGGTCCGCTTTGGTGAACCCTTTACCGCCACCCTGCCGGAACGGATCGGCGGCGCGCAGATCGGTCATGAGATCGCGGGTGGCAAGCGCATTGCCGACATTGGCAGCGGTCAGCGCTTCGCCATTGGGTTTGAGAACCTGCGCCCCGGCAGCCACGCATTTCGCCGCCAGCGGGATATCGGATGTCACCACCACATCCCCCGGACCGGCACGGTCCGCAATCCACATATCGGCGACGTCCGGTCCTTCCGGCACGATCACCGATTCCACCAAAGGATTGGCCGAGGGCCGCAGCCCGCCATTGCTGACCAGAACCATCGACACCCGATGCCGGGTCGCAACCCGTTCAGCTTCGGCTTTCACCGGGCAGGCATCGGCGTCGATATAAAGCTTGCTCATTCGTACAGCGCCTCGGCGTGGAAAGAGACGTGATCCTCGATGAAGCTGGAGACGAAGAAATAGCTGTGATCGTATCCCTTCTGCAGCCGCAGCGCCGCCGGAACACGGCGCGCGTTGACCGCTTCGGCAAAGGCTTCGGGCATCAGCAGATCGATGAACTGATCGGACGTGCCCTGATCGACCAGCAAGGGAATATCGAGCCCCTTGTTACGCATCAGAAGCGTCGCGTCATGCCCCGCCCAAGTATTTTCGTCCTCGCCCAGATAGGCCGAAAGCTGCTTTCTGCCCCAATCGCCCGCCGTCGGATGGCAAATCGGCGAAAAGGCGGAAACCGAACGGTAACGCCCCGGCAAAGACATCGCCAGCGTCAGCGCACCATGCCCGCCCATCGAATGGCCGGTGATCGACTGGCGATCCTCGTCAATGTTGAAATCACCGGTGATCAGCCGCGGCAATTCATCAGCGATGTAATCCCACATGCGGAAATGCGGTGCCCAGGGATCTTGCGTGGCGTTCACATAAAACCCCGCGCCCTGGCCCATATCATACGCGTCGTCATCGGCCACACCCGGCCCACGCGGCGAGGTGTCGGGGAAAACCAAAGCGATCCCCTGCTCGGCCGCCCAGGCCTGCGCGCCCGCCTTGACCATGGCGTTTTCATGGGTGCAGGTCAGCCCCGACAGGTACCACAAAACCGGCACCGGGTGATCCTCTGCCTCCTCGGGCAGGAACAACCCGAAGGTCATGTCGCATCCCGTCGCCTTGGAAGGATGTTTGTAAACCCCCTGCACGCCGCCGAAACATCTGTTTTCTGAAATGGTTTCCATCACGCTCTCCCATCCGGTTGACCCCATGGCTAACCCAGCGCCGGGGGCGCGGCAAGCGCTTGGCTTACCCGATCCAGGCGATCACCGCCGAAACGGTAAAAATGCTCAATCCGGTGGAAATCAGGATCGCGGCCGAAACCCTGTGCGGCGCCACGCCATAATGCTGCGCCAGAATATAGACATTGCCTGCCACCGGCAACGATGCGGCGGCGATCATCACCCCGGCCGAATAACGCTCGACCTTGAACAGGATCAGCGCCGCCCCGGCCACCGCCAACGGGTGCAGCACCAGCTTGCAAAAAGACAGCCACCCCGCCGTGGTCAGCCGCTCGGCCGATTTCGACGCCAGCGAGGCCCCGATCGCAAACAGCGCCCCCGGCGTTGCGGCCGCGCCAAGGATCGACACGAATTCATTCAACGGTCCGGGGATGGGAATTTCCAGCGCCGCCCAGCTCAGACCAATGGCAATTGACACAATCATCGGGTTTTTCAGCAACCCCAGCCCAACGCTGCGCAAAATGCCAATGGACACCCGCCCATCGCGCGCCCCGGTGATCAGGATCACGATCAGGCTGCCAAACACGATCAGGTCCACCGCCAGCACCAGCATCACCGGCCCGATCGCCTGCTCTCCCAGCAAAAGCACCAGCATCGGCACGCCCAGAAATCCGACATTACCGATCACCGCGCATTGCGCCTCGACCGCGGCTTCCTCCACCCCGCGGCCACGGATCAGCGTGACAGCGGTGGCCAGCAGATAGATCCCTGCGGTGCCGGTCAGATAAGCCAGAATGAAATTGGTGTCGTAGATTTCTCCAAGTGACAGGTTGGCGGAAAACCTGAACAGCATCGCCGACAACGCGAAATAGAACACGAAACGGGTCAGCCATGCAGTGGCATCTTCGGGGAAAAACCGCGTGCGGCCGGCACCATAGCCCAATCCGATGATCAGGAAGAAGGGCAGCGTCTTGAGGAAAATTTCGATCATGGTGACTGCCTAGCACGACACCACGCCGGGTCAATCCCAATGACGGCACTATCGCCTGCGGCGGGCGGGTCAAAGGGGGCTGTCTGCCCCCTCTGCGCCTCCGGCGCATTCACCCCCGAGGATATTTTCGAACAGAAGAAGAAACGAAACATTAAGGTTAATACCCTAGGCAGAACAGGCGGTACAGGCGGGGACGCCGATGGCCGCAACAGGAGAAGCCCCCTGCGTTGCAAACCCGACGCGGGGGGTGATTTTCAAGCTTCTTCTGTTTTGAAATATCCCGGGGGAGTCGCCTTTGGCGACGGGGGCAGCGCCCCCTAGCCCGATCCGATCAGCACACCAGCGGCAAAGACCAACGCCCCGCCCAGAACCACCTGCAAGGCGGCCCGGAAAAACGGCGTGTCCATGTATTTGTTCTGAATCCAGGCGATCGCCCACAACTCGATAAACACCACGACAAAGGCGATCATCGTTGCGGTCCAGAAATCGGTGATCAGATAGGGCAACGCATGGCCCAAGCCCCCCACCATGGTCATGATGCCCGACGCGAAGCCACGCTTGGTTGGCGATCCGCGACCCGACAGTTCACCGTCATCCGAGGCCGCTTCGGTGAAGCCCATGGAAATCCCCGCCCCGACCGATGCGGCCAGCCCGACCAGGAAGGTCGTCCAGGTATCCTGCGTCGCAAAGGCGGTGGCGAAGATCGGGGCCAGGGTCGAAACCGATCCGTCCATCAGCCCCGCCAGCCCAGGCTGTACCCAGGTCAGCACGAACTGCCGGTGCGCGGCGCGGTCTTCCTCGGCGCGACTGTCTTCGTCCAGATGCTGTTCGGCCAGAACCCCGGCCTTGTGCTTGTGCCCGGCTTCCATCGCTGCCAGATCGCCCAGCAATTTGCGGGTTTCGCTATCCTTGCTGCGCTTGGCTGCGGCCAGGTAGAAATGTTCGGCATCATGTTCCATCGCCTCGGCTTCGGCGCGGATACGGTCCAGCCCGAGATTTTCAACCAGCCAGATCGGGCGCCGCGCATAATAGCCCGCCACATGTTCCCGCCGGATCAGCGGAATGACCGATCCAAAGCGGCGTTCATGCAAAGTGATCAGCAGTTGGCGGTGGCGGTCTTCTTCTTCCGCCATGCCGTCAAAAATCTTGGCGGAATCGGGATATTCGTCCCGCAGCCGCTGAGCGTAGCTGCGATAGATCCGGGCATCGTCTTCTTCCGATGAAATGGCCAAAGCGAGGATTTCCTGCTCGCTTAGATCCTTGAAATGGCGTCGCTGAATGGAAAACCGCATGGAACTCCCTTTGCTTTTCTTACGAGACTAGCCGTTCCGGCGTGGCCCGCAAGGGGCGGCTTGATGAAACTGAACGGGTCAGTTTATAGTCGACCTCCGAGCCGAAGGACAGCAATGGACACTGCGACAAAAACCATCATCCGCACCGGGCGCAAGTTCGAACAGGTCCTGCAAGGGGCGCGGAAGATTTTCATGGCCGACGGGTTCGAAGGAGCCAGCGTCGATGACATTGCCAGGGCGGCAGGCGTGTCCAAGGCGACGCTTTACAGTTATTTCCCCGACAAGCGTTTGCTGTTCATGGAGGTGGCGCGCAGCGAATGCCTGCGCCAGGCCGACGATGCGGTCGAACTGGCCGATTTCGACGCCTCGCCAGAGGTCGTGCTGCGCTTTGCCGGTTACACGATGGTCGATATCTTCACCTCGGACTTTTCCCAGCGCATTTTCCGCATCTGCGTGGCCGAGTCCGACCGGTTCCCAGAGCTGGGACGGGAATTTTACCAAAGCGGGCCTCTGATGGCGCGCACCCGGCTGACCGAGTACCTGAAACAGGCCGCCGCGCGGGGCGAGCTGGATATCGACGATTTCGCGCTGGCCGCCGATCAGTTCGTCGAACTGTGCAAGGCCGACCTGTTCCCGCGTATGGTGTTCGGGATCTGCCGCGACTTTTCTCAGGCCGAAAAGGCCCGGGTGGTTGAAAGCGCGGTGCGGATGTTCCTCGCCCGCTACGGTACCGCGCCCTAATCCCGGCGCCGCACCATCATCTGGTTGCCAGCCGTTTTCTTCAGTTCGAAAATCGGGAATTCGGCCACCAGTTCGCTCAGCTTTTTCTTGCCATAGCTGCGGGCGTCGAAATCGGGGTTGGCCTGGGTGATGTATTGGCCCAGCTGGCCCAATGTATACCAATCATCTTCCTGACCGATCGCGTCCATCGCCCTCAGGATCAGATCGCGCGCATCAGCGGACACTGTCGTTTTCGCGGCCTGGGCCCCCGTCTCCGTTGAACTTTCGCCGCCAATGTTTTCCAAGAAAATGAAGCGGCGGCAGGCCTTACGGAATGCTTCGGGCGTTTTCTTGGCACCGATGCCGTAAACGGTCAGACCCTGTTCGCGGATACGGCTGGCCAGCCGGGTGAAATCGCTGTCGCTGGAAATCAGAACGAAGCCGTCGAACCGCCCCGAATGCAGCAGGTCCATCGCGTCGATCACCAGCGCGATGTCGCTGGCATTCTTGCCCACGGTATTGGCCGGCTGATGATGCGGCACCAGCCCGAATTCCGCCTGCACCTTGTTCCAGCCATTCATTTGCGGGCTGGAAAAATCGCCATAGCAGCGCCGGACCGAGGCTTCGCCAAGCGTTGCGATTTCATCGAAAATCGCCTTGGTCCATTTCGGCGAGGTATTGTCGGCGTCGATCAAGACCGCCAACAGCTGGCTTGCGTTTTTGTCATCCATCGGGGCCATCCCATATTGTGTGCCCGGTTCGTGCCGGGGCTCTGACAGACAGGTATATGCGGGCGCCCCTCAAAGGGAAAGCGGCGGGACAGACCCGCCGCTTTCCAATCTTTTTGGGGTCTTTGTCAGTAGACTACGACCGAACGGATCGATTCACCTGCATGCATCAGATCGAAACCTTTATTGATGTCTTCCAGACTCAGCGTGTGAGTGATCATCGGATCGATCTCGATCTTGCCGTCCATGTACCAGTCGACGATCTTGGGCACATCGGTCCGGCCGCGCGCGCCGCCAAAGGCGGTGCCACGCCAGCTGCGCCCGGTGACCAGCTGGAACGGACGGGTGCTGATTTCTGCCCCCGCAGGAGCCACGCCGATAATGATCGATTCGCCCCAACCCTTGTGTGCCGCTTCCAGCGCGGTGCGCATCACGCCGACATTACCGGTGGCATCAAAGGTGTAATCGGCACCACCGCCGGTCAGTTCGACCAGATGCGCCACCAAGTCGCCTTCGACATCGGACGGGTTGACGAAATCGGTCATGCCGAAACGCTTGGCCATTTCGACCTTGGCCGGGTTCAGGTCAACGCCGACGATCTGATCGGCCCCGGACAGGCGCAACCCCTGAATGACGTTCAACCCGATTCCGCCCAGACCGAACACGATCGACCGGTTGCCGATCTCCGCCTTGGCCGTGTTGATCACCGCGCCGATGCCGGTGGTCACGCCGCAGCCGATATAGCAGATCTTGTCGAACGGCGCGTCAGGCCGCACCTTGGCCAGCGCGATTTCCGGCAGCACTGTGTGGTTGGAAAAGGTCGAACAGCCCATATAGTGCAGGATCGGCGTGCCATCCAGCATGGAAAAACGCGAGGTGCCATCGGGCATCAGCCCCTGGCCCTGCGTCGTACGGATCGACTGGCAAAGGTTGGTTTTCGGATTCAGGCAGTAATCGCATTCACGGCATTCGGGCGTGTAGAGCGGGATCACGTGATCGCCCGGTTTCAGGCTGGTCACGCCGGGCCCCACTTCCAACACCACACCCGCGCCTTCGTGCCCCAGGATCGCCGGGAACAACCCTTCGGGATCGGCGCCCGACAGGGTGAATTCGTCGGTGTGGCAGATGCCGGTGGCCTTGATTTCGACCAGAACCTCACCGGCTTTCGGGCCTTCGAGGTTCACTTCCATCACTTCAAGGGGCTTGCCGGCTTGCAAAGCCACGGCTGCTGTGGTGCGCATCTCGCGTCCTCCATTATTTGCTGCGGGCAAACTGCCCCAGATGAGGGAATGGTTCAATAACGGTGTCGTCGATGAAGGCTATCGAAATATCCGATACCCTCAACTGTCCTGCCCGGATTAATCCATCCGGTACAGCTTGTGGCACCCGCCACAACTCGCGCCTAACGCTTGAAGACCCGCCTGCACCCCTTCAAGCGTGCCGGTGTCGATCCCTGACGCGGCCTGCGCCAACGCATTCGCCTTAGTCGAAAAGTCATCCCAGTTCTCCCAGATCACCGGCAAGGCTTCGCTTTTGGGATCGGTCGCCGGGGTTTCGAAGGCATCCGTGATTTGTACCGCGGATTTGTTCAGCACCGCCTTGGCAGCCGCGGCCTGATCGGGATTGAATTCCAGCTTGCCCTTGGCCATGCCACCGATGACAGCGGTCGCATCCTTGATCTCTGTCATCAGCGCCATCCGCGCCTTGACAACGGGATCGCTGACACCGCCATGAGCGAGGGCGGCCCCGGCCAGTGCCAAGGTAATCGTCAATGAAAGAGTTGCGCGTTTCATTCGGGGTCTCCTGTAGGTTCGGCAACAGGGTAAAGACTTCGCCGGGCAAGGAAAGTCACGAACCCGACACCCGATACGTTTTTTGCGTCCAGAGCCCCGCGCCTACAGCGCCTTCAACCCACCGGTGGCGAAATCCGTCGCCAGATCGGCATAGTCTTCCCGGCTCAACCCCTTGCCGGGCCGATGCCACATGTAAAACCAGTTCAGCACACCGAAAACGCTCATCGTGGCGGCGCGCAGCCGGTCGGGATCGGCCTGCAATTGCGGTGCCTGCTGCAGCACGGCGTCGGTCATGATATCGACCAGACGCCGCTGCGCCGCGATGAGCGGCGTTTGCTTATCTGCGGGCAGAACGCTCAGCGCATCCAGTTGCAGCTTATGTTCGGCATCGGCATCGGCATAGGCTTCCAGAATCACCCTGATCAGCCCGCGCATTCCTTCGGATCGCGCCGCTTCCACCACCTCGACCAGAGCCCCCAGATGATCGTCGAGGATATCGTAAAGCAAATCCTCTTTTGACGCCCAGTAATGATAGATCAGCGCCTTCGACACGCCACAGGATTTCGCCGCTCCGGTCATCGACGCCCGGTCGAATCCATGCGTGGCGAAATAGGCGGCGGCGCCTTTGCGCAGCGCCGCCCGTTTTTCATCGTGATCGCGTGCCAGTCCGCGCGCCATTCAGCTCTCCTTGGGTCGGTTGTCGATGATCCGAACCGCTTTGCCTTCGCTGCGTGCGACATTGCCCGGATCGGCCACGTTGACCCGCACCGAAATGCCGACGTTGGATTTGACCTTGCCGGACAGATCCTTGACCGCGCGTTCGACGATGTCGACCGACGCGCCTTCGGACATTTCCACATGGACGGTCATTTCGTCCATCCGCCCCGGGCGGGCAAGCTCGATCTGGAAATGCGGTGCCAGACCTTCGACGGTCATCAGCTGTTCCTCGATCTGGGTCGGGAACACGTTGACCCCGCGCAGGATGATCATGTCGTCGCTGCGTCCTGTGATCTTCTCCATCCGTCGCATGCTACGCGCGGTGCCCGGCAACAGCCGGGTCAGATCGCGGGTGCGGTAGCGGATGATCGGGAAAGCTTCCTTGGTCAGCGAGGTGAACACCAGTTCACCAAGTTCGCCATCGGGCAACACTTCGCCGGTTTCAGGGTCGATCACTTCAGGATAGAAATGGTCTTCCCAAATATGTAGCCCGTCCTTGGTTTCGACGCATTCATTGGCCACGCCGGGTCCGATCACTTCCGACAAGCCGTAGATATCGACGGCGTGCATGTCGAAGGCTTCCTCGATTTCCAACCGCATCGCGTTGGTCCACGGCTCGGCCCCGAAAATCCCGACCTTCAGCGGGCTCTTGCGCGGATCAAGCCCCTGCTTGGCGTATTCGTCCAAGATCGACAGCGCATAGGATGGTGTCACGGTAATGCCGGTGGCGCCAAAATCTTCGATCACCCGGACCTGGCGCTGGGTCATGCCGCCCGAAACCGGCACCACGGTCAGTCCCATCTTTTCGGCGCCGCCATGAATACCCAAGCCCCCGGTGAACAGCCCGTAGCCATAAGCATTGTGCAATACGTCGCCCGCCCGCAAACCGGACGCGCGCAACGACCGCGCCACCACACCGGCCCACATGTCCAGATCGTTCTTGGTATAGCCGACAACGGTTGGCTGACCGGTCGTACCCGACGACGCATGGATGCGCGAAATCTGTTCGCGCGGCACCGCGAACAGGCCGAAGGGATAATTGTCGCGCAGGTCCTGTTTCACCGTGAAGGGGAATTTCGACAGATCGGACAGCGAATTCAAATCGTCAGGATGCACCCCCGCCTTGTCGAAGCTTTCCTTGTAGAACGGCACGTTGTCATAGGCGTGCTTCAACGACCATTTCATCCGCTGCAATTGCAACGCGGCAATCTCGTCGCGCGACGCGGTTTCGATATGTTCCAGATCTCCCGGCTTGGGTGACAGGTCTTTCATGGCAGTTTCCTCCCGATATGCCCCGGCAACAGTCGCCGGGTCGGCATTGTCAATCTTCGTCAGTTTCTTCGAAATGTTGGCCCGAGATCTGCCGCGACAGCCCCCGGAAAAGCGCCACTTTGCGACCGTCTTCGCCCGTGACCACTACGTCATAAACGCCCGACCGGCCCTGTAACGACGCCTCGGTCGCGGTGGCGGTCAGCATCTCGCCCGGCTTGCCGGGGCTGAGATAGGTGATGGAGTTTTGCTGTGCCACAACCATCTTGTTGTAGCTGTTACAGGCAAAGGCAAAGGCACTGTCGGCAAGGGTGAAGATGTATCCGCCATGGCACATATGATGGCCGTTCAGATGTTCGTCGCGCACCCGCATGGTCATCACCGCCTCGCCCGGGCCGATATGGGTGATTTCCATCCCCAGAAATTGCGTCGCCTTGTCGGTTGACCACATCTGTTTGGCACTGCGTTCGGCGCGTTGCTTCGGCGTCATGGCGTTCCTCCCCAATTCGCGGCCAACCTGACACAAAACCGACCGTACGGTCAATAGTGTTGAAAAAGGTTTCGCTTTAGCGCAGGATGCCCGGCAACAGGAGGACTCAAGAGATGCTGAAACCACAAAGTTACGCCGCCGGTCGCTGGATTGCACCGGGCGACACCGCCACAACCGTCATCGGCTCGGTCGATGGTCAACCGATCGCCCTTGCGGGCGGTTCCGACCTGAATATGCAGAACATGCTGGACCATGCCCGCGACACCGGCGGCCCCGCCCTGCGTGCGATGACCTTCCATGAACGCGCCAAGATGCTCAAGGCGCTGGCGGCCTATCTCGATAGCCGCAAGGAAGAACTCTACGCGCTCAATCCGCTAACCGGCGCGACCCGCCGCGACGGGGCAATCGACATCGAAGGCGGCATCGGCACCATGTTCCTGTTCGCCTCCAAAGGCCGGCGCGAAATGCCCGACGGCCATGTCTATATCGACGGCGATGTCGAACAATTGTCGCGCAAAGGCTCCTTCCTCGGTCAGCATATCGCGGTGCCGCTGCAAGGTGTTGCGGTGCATATCAACGCCTTCAACTTCCCGGTCTGGGGCATGTTGGAAAAACTCGCCCCGACCCTGCTGGCAGGCGTTCCCGCCATCGTCAAACCGGCGACCCAAACCTCATATCTGACCGAAGCCTGCTTCCGAATGATGATCGATTCGGGTCTGCTGCCCGACGGCGCGGCGCAGTTGATCGTCGGGCGCACCGGCGACCTGCTGGACCGCTTGGGGGCGCAGGACGTGGTCAGCTTCACCGGGTCGGCAGATACCGCCAACATGCTGCGGTCGAACCCGAACCTGGTCCGCAACTCGACCCGGTTCCTTGCCGAACAGGACAGCCTGAACGCCGCGATACTGGGCCCTGACGCAGCTCCAGACAGCCCCGAATTTGCGCTTTTCATCAAGGAAGCCGTGACCGAGATCACCGCCAAGGCCGGGCAGAAATGTACCGCCATGCGCCGCCTGATCGTGCCCGAAACACAATTGGAAAACGTTGCAAACGCGCTCTCGGACAAGCTCGGAAATGTTGTATTGGGCGACCCTTCGGCCAAAGAAACCCGCATGGGCGCGCTGGTATCGCTGGGGCAGAAAGACGACGTTCTGGCCAAGCTCGCCACGCTTGCGGCCGAAACCCGGCTGATCTGCGGCGGTCCGGATGCTCTGACGGATAACCTTTCGGGCGGGGCCTTCCTGCCGCCGACCCTGCTGGCCTGCGACGATCCGGATGCCGCCACGGCGGTCCATTCGGTCGAAGCCTTCGGCCCGGTCTCCACCCTGATGCCCTATCGCGATCTGGCCCATGCCGCGACGCTGGCGAATCGCGGCGGCGGTTCGCTTGTCAGTTCGTTGTTCACCAACGATCCGCAGGTCGCGCGCGACGTCACCCTCGCCTCCGCCGCCTGGCATGGTCGGCTCTATATCATGAACCGCACCGCCGGGGCCGAGGCCACCGGACACGGATCGCCCCTGCCCCACATGGTTCACGGCGGCCCCGGCCGCGCAGGTGGCGGCGAAGAACTGGGCGGTATCCGCGGCGTGATGCATTACATGCAGCGCACCGCCATTCAGGGCAGCCCGGACATCCTCACCGCGATCACCGGCACCTGGATTCCCGGATCGGCGGAAAAGACCGGGCCGCAACACCCGTTCCAGCGCACCTTCAACGAGATCGAGATCGGCGAAACCCTGCACACCGGGTCGCGCACGGTGACGCTGGACGATATCGAACATTTCGCCCATTTCACCGGCGACACTTTCTATGCCCATATGGACGAAGACGCGGCACGGGCGAACCCGTTCTTTCCCGGCCGGGTGGCGCATGGCTACCTGCTGCTCAGCTTCGCGGCGGGTCTGTTCGTGCAGCCGGACCCGGGGCCGGTTCTGGCCAATACCGGGCTGAACGGGCTGAGCTTCCAAAAACCGGTCAGCCCCGGCGACAGCATCAAGGTCCGGCTGACCTGCAAGCGTAAAACCAAGCGCACCGACAGCTATGGCGAAATCGCCTGGAACGTCACTTTGACCAATCAGGACGGCGATCAGGTGGCCGAATATGAACTGCTGACGATGGTCAGTTACGACCGCTGATCAAAGGGCGCGGGACGGCACAATTCCCGCGCCCAACCCCAAACCTATGCGCAAAACGCTTGATTTAGTGCCCGTTTGCAGCGACGCTGAGGCATGAATGTTCAAAACACGACGCCCTTTCCCAAACAGGGCATCCCCGAACAGGTCGCCTTTCACCGCACGGAACTGGGCGTCATCCTCAGCCTTTATGGCCGTATGGTCGCCGCTGGCGAATGGCGCGACTATGGCATTTCCTGCCTGCGCGACGTGGCGGTATTTTCCATTTTCCGCCGTACCGCTGAAAACCCGCTCTACCGGATCGAAAAACGCCCCAAGCTGCGCAACAAACAGGGTCAATATGCGGTAATCGGCATTGACGGTCAGGTGCTCAAACGCGGCAACGACCTGAAAACCGTGCTGCGGGTACTGGAACGCAAACTGATCCGCGCGGTGGACTAACCCAAACGGCCCCTCGCCCCGACGGCGATCAATCCTCGTATTTTACCTTCTTCGGCTTTGGCAGCCTCTTATGCGCTGTCACCGGGCCGTCACCCTGGGCAGCGATCCGTTTGATCGCTGCCTCCATATCCTCATGTGTGACCGTCATGCTATGGACATTTGCATGCAGGATGCGGCCACGCCCGGCGACCAGCGCGACATGACCTTTCCAGAACAACAGATCGCCGCGCCGCGCCTTGGTGCCCTCGGGCAAAAACCGGCCCAGCCCGGTTTCCTGCTGATCGCTGTCGCCGGGACAGTCCAGCCCGCAGGCCAGACAGGCCGCCTGCACCAAGCCGGAACAATCAATGCCCCAGATGCTGTTGCCACCCCACAGATAGGGGACCCCCAGATAGCGCTCGGCTTCGGTCACCACGTCCTCGGCATACCAATCTATCGGCCGGACATGTTGCAGCGGCACATAGCCTTCGGCGAGCACCAGAAACCCTTCATCCTCGCCGGTGGCGCGCAACCGCGATCCCGCGCTCAGCCCGAACCGCTCGGTGGATTTGAAATTCGGCGCGCCGTAGATATGGGTCGCGCGGGCGGTGACTTTATGGGTCGGCAACCGCCGGTCTTCCAGATCCTGCGCCGGCAGATACCCGACATAGCCGTCACGTTCGCATTGAACAAAGGCCCAGCCTTCGCGCGATTCGAACCTTGTGACCGCCTCTCCCAGCACCAATTGCCGTTCACGCCGCCCCAGCGGCGCATTCAGCAGATCACCCAAGGGCCGCGCCAGGACCCGCCTTTCGCCCTCGGTATAAAGCGGCGCATCGACCACCCCGCGCAAAGATGTCGCGGCAACGCGGGAATTGGCCGGTGTCAGGCGGCGGTCCATCGTTTATATCCCCAAAACACCCGGCAACGCCTCCAGCAGCGCCCGCGCGCCCATGCCGACACCGCCCTTGGACCGGGCCGGGGCGGCCTTCGGTTGCCAGCCATAAATGTCGAAATGCGTATACCGAACGCCGTCGCCAGCGAACCTGCGCAGAAACAACGCGGCAGTGATCGCGCCGCCAAACCCGCCCTTGGGCGCATTGTCCAGATCGGCAATGCCCGGTTCGATATCCGCCTCGTAAGGGTCCCAGAACGGCATCCGCCAAACCGGGTCGGCAACCTTGGCCGCCGCCAGATTCAGCGCCCCTGCGACCGCGTCGTCATCGGTAAAATAGGGCGCCAGATCAGGCCCCATCGCGACCCGCGCCGCGCCGGTCAGCGTCGCCATCGACAGCATCAGGTCGGGGTCCCCTTCGGCACCGTAAGCCAGGGCGTCGGCCAGAACCAGACGGCCCTCGGCATCGGTGTTGTTGATCTCGACCGTCAGCCCCTTGCGCGAATTCAGGATATCCTGCGGCCGGAAGGAATTGCCGGAAACCGCGTTTTCAACCGCCGGGATCAGCACCCGCAACCGCAGCGGCAGGCCAAGCCCCATGATCATATGGGCCAGCCCCAGCACCGTCGCCGCCCCGCCCATATCCTTTTTCATCAACCCCATGCTGGCGCCCGGTTTAAGGTTCAGGCCGCCAGTGTCGAAACACACGCCCTTGCCCACAAGGGTCAGCGCCGGGCCGCTATTGCCCCAGCTCATTTCGATCAGCCGCGGAGCCTTGTCACTGGCCCGGCCGACCGCGTGGATCATCGGGAAATTCCGGGTCAGCAGGTCTTCGCCAAGGATCACCGAAAAGCCAGCACCATGCTCAGCAGCCAGTTGCGCCGCCGCCGCTTCCAACGCGTCCGGCCCCATGTCACTGGCCGGCGTGTTGATCAGATCACGGGTCAGGCATTCTCCCGCGGCGATGATTTCCAGCCGCGCCGCATCGACCCCTTGCGGGGCCAGCAGATACGCCTTGGAGGCGCGGCAGGTGGCATAGCGGTCGAACACATAGGATGACAACAGCCAGCCCAGCGCCTCTTCCTCTGCCTTGTCAGCGGGCAGACCCGACACGATTTCATAGGCCCCCGCCGGCAGCGACGGCACCGCCGCGGCCAGATGGAACCGGCCCCGTTTGCGGGACGCCTCATCGCCATAGCCGATCAGCACCGCCTCGGGCGTGCCATTTGCACCGGGAATCAGCAGGCTCTGCCCGATACCGGGTTTGAAACCGCTGGCCCGGACCCAGGCCTGTACCCGTGCGGGCTGATCATCAATCCAATCCTGTAGCCCGTGTTTATCGACCACATGAACCGGGGTCGGGGCATCGGTGGAATGGGCAAATCGGGGCATCATCGGGCTGGGCCTTTCTTCTGATTTCGGCCCCAGCCTACGCCAACCGCAAGCGCCTGCAAGGGGATCAGACAGAAAGATGCAGCGAATCCCGCCACATCAGCCAGTGATTGCATATGGTTCTGATCGGCAGCGGCCCTCATCAACCGGACATCGCGGCGCATCTCGTCCATCTTGTGAGCATGGTGCAGCCGCTCGGACAGCTCCAGCCGCAGCGACAGGCTCTGCATCGCGCGGGTTTTCAGCACCCTTGCCCCGGCCGTCCCCATCAGAACGTATAAGTCGCCCAGCGGGTCCCAGTTCATCAGGACCGGTTCATCGGGCACCAGAAAATCACCTACTCTAAACCTCATCCCCTACGCTACGCCCCCGGCACCGAAACCGCCAATGCGCCGCATTAGGTTCTCAAAAGGTTGAAACCGACAGTTCTTTTCCCTCGAAAACCGTCCAGATCCGCGCTAATGACCACGGCTAATGCCCGCATTGCAAGGAGAATGACATGCACAATGCCAAGCCCCTGCCCAGCTATCTGGTTCAGCGCTATCAGGGCTGGAAAGCCACCACCTATGCCGAAAACAAAACCTGGTATCGCCGTTTGGCGGACGAAGGACAAAGACCACGCGCGATGGTGATTTCCTGCTGCGACTCGCGGGTGCACGTGACCTCGATCTTCGGGGCCGATCAGGGCGAATTTTTCATTCACCGCAATATTGCCAATCTAGTGCCGCCCTATGAACCCGATGGCGATCACCACGGCACATCGGCGGCGGTGGAATACGCGGTAACCGCGCTCAAGGTCGCTCATATCGTGGTGATGGGGCATTCCGGCTGTGGCGGCGTCGAAGGCTGCCACGACATGTGTTCCGGCAAAGCCCCCGAGCTGGAAGAAAAATCGTCCTTCGTGGGCCGCTGGATGGACATCCTGCGCCCCGGATATGAAAAGGTAAAGGACATCGCCGATGAAGCCGAGCGCAAGCGCGCGTTGGAAAAACAGGCCGTGCTGACCTCGTTGGAAAACCTTATGAGCTTCCCCTTCGTTGCCTCTGCTGTCGAAACCGGGGACCTGTCGGTGCACGGGGTATGGAACGATATCGGCGATGGCAGCCTGGAACATTTCCTGCCCGCAGAAGGCGGCTTCAAGGTGGTCTGAACCTCCGCCCTTAGCGCAGCACCATATCCTTGGGCCAGTGCAGCCTGTGGCTCAGCTCGATCCGGCGGGTATCACCCGGCGCGATATCGAACTCCCAGGCCAGAACACCGGTCCTGTCATCGACATCCTTTTCACTGGGTGTCGGCCGCGCCTGCCATGTGATCGACAGATCCTCCTGTTCCGAATAGGGCACCCGGTCCACGATCCGCATCGGCCAGCCGCGCCCGGTCAGGTTTTCCACCGTGATCCGTGCCGTTTCGGTTTCTTCATTCGACTGGCTCAAAATCCCGGCATCGCCTTCGTTCCGCGCGACCACCCGGTTGACCCTAATCCCTTCGATCGCGCCGAAAGGCAGCGTTGTCTCGGCCCCCGCCGCGACCTTATCCGTTGCCGTCGCGCCAACGAATTCATCCTCCAGATACAGTTGCGTCGTCGCGGTCGGCAGTAACAATTCTCCCGACCCGTTGACGAATTCCGCCACCAGATAAGCGGTTTCGTCCCATAGAGGTGCGGCAACCGCCCGGATTTTGGCATCGAAATGCACCTCGCCCAACGATATCCGCACCCCGTCGGCATCCGAAGCAACCGATACCGGCTTGGGATAGGCATAATTATAGATCAACCCGTGCAACGACACCGCGCGGGCCTCTTCCATCATCACCATCGGTTCGGCCATCGCCACCCCTGCCACGCTATCGGCAGCCATCTTGGCCGCCGCACGATAAGGCTCGCCAATCCGGCGCAGCCAGGGCGTGACCTCGCCCGGCTGAAACCGCCCGCTCGGTGCGCTGGTCGACAGGGTCAGCGCCACGTCTTGCCAGTTTTCGCCGGTCTGCTGCCAGATCATCGCGCCGCGCTGCAAATCGACGCCGGGCGTGGCGCCGAGGGTCAGATAAGCATCGTTGACCGCTTCCCAACTGGCTTCGGTGGAATAATAGGTCAGCGTCAACCGCCCCTGCCCGGCTGCGGCGGCGCTCACCGACACCTCGACCAGATTGGTCGACCCGCCACCGGTCTGCAATGCCTGCAACGCTTGCCGCGCATCGTCCAGATCCTGCTCCAGAACCGCGATGTTCCGGTCGATCCCACGCGCCTCGGATTCGGCCACGATCACCGCGCGGCGGGCGGCAAGGGTTTCGTCGCCCACCATCCGCGCCATATCGCGCAATGTGTCGGGCGCTGCCCCTTCCAGCGCCTTGCCCTCGCCCAGCTGCCGCAAAAACCCGATCCGCGACTCTGCGGCATCCCGCGCCAGCCGCAGCACCGCCGCTTCGTCCTGCTTGGTGCGCAAGGCATCCTCGCGTTGCTCGACCTCGGTTCGGGCGGCCTTGATCGCCGCGCTGTCGCGGTCCCCGCGTGGCGGCACAAAATCGTCGCGCAGGCTGACCGACCCCATCCGCGCGCCCTCGACTCTGGCCCGAACCATGTCCAGCCGCGCGGTTTCCGGCAAATCCAGCAGTCGCAACCTGTGATCGCCCTCAGGCACGGTAAACTCCGCCACCCGGGTGATCTTGGCCCCTTGCGGGTAAACCGTGACGTCGGCGATCCGGCTGTCGACCCGGATCACATCTGCAAAGCCAAAACTTGGAAGGAAACAAAGGGCAGCAACAAGAGGGCGCATGAAATCGCTCCTTTCAAATAATCGTCTGGTCAACCCTTCCCCGTCGGCCCCAAAAAAACAAGAGGGCGCCCCAGGGCGCCCTCTCAGAAGTCAGCTTTGGGCGGATATCAGCCCTTTTTCAAAACCTCACGACCCAGCAGTTCCGCGATCTGCACCGCGTTCAGCGCCGCGCCCTTGCGCAGGTTGTCGCTGACGCACCAGAAATTCAGACCGTTGTCGATGGTGCTGTCCTGCCGCAACCGGCTGATAAAGGTGGCATAGTCGCCAACGCATTCCACCGGGGTGACATAACCGCCATCTTCGCGCTTATCGATCACCATGATCCCGGGGCTTTCACGCAGGATATCGCGGGCTTCGTCTTCATCGAGGAAATCCTCGGTCTCGACATTGACCGCTTCGGAATGGCCGACGAAAACCGGCACCCGCACACAGGTCGCTGTGACCTTGATCGACGGGTCGATGATTTTCTTGGTTTCGGCCACCATCTTCCATTCTTCCTTGGTCGATCCGTCGTCCAGGAAAACATCGATATGCGGGATTACGTTAAAGGCGATCTGCTTGGGATAGACCGACGGCTCGACTTCCTGACCCGGCACATACATGCCCTTGGTCTGGTTCCACAGCTCGTCGATCGCTTCCTTGCCCGACCCGGACACCGACTGATAGGTCGACACCACGACGCGCTTGATCTTGGCACGGTCGTGCAGCGGCTTCAGCGCCACCACCATCTGTGCGGTCGAACAGTTCGGGTTGGCGATAATGTTCTTTTTCGCATAGCCATGCACCGCCTGCGGGTTCACTTCGGGAACAATCAGAGGCACGTCGGGATCATAGCGATACAGCGACGAATTATCGATCACAACGCAACCGGCAGCGGCCGCTTTGGGCGCATATTTCTTGGTTGCCTCCGATCCCACCGCGAACAAAGCTATGTCCCAGCCGGTGAAATCGAATGTGTCCAGATCCTTGGTCTTGAGGGTTTTATCGCCAAAGCTAACGTCTGTGCCAAGAGATTTGCGGCTTGCCAGCGCGACAATCTCATCGACGGGGAACTGGCGCTCGTCCAGGATGTTCAGCATTTCGCGGCCCACATTGCCCGTGGCACCGACTACAGCGATTTTATAGCCCATTTGGGACGTCTCCTTTCGTTAAGACGCCCCGGCACATACAGCACCGCCCCAAGGGATTAAAGGGGAAACAAGTCAGTCGGTGCGGTCCTGACTCAGAAGATAGGGCAGCAACCCCAGCACCAGACAGACCGCGAATAACAGAAACAAGGCGCGGTAGGGATCACTGGGCGACACAGCATCAACCGACAACGCCGAATGCAGCTTGCCGGTGGCCACCTGGAACAGCCCGACACCGCCAATACCAAACAGATTCATCAAGGTAACGCCGCGCCCGACCAGATGCGGTGGAAAGAAACTGCGCCCATGTGCCATGAGGACCGGGAAACTGGCCCCGAAAAACCCCACCGCGGCAAACAACAACGCCGCAGTCCAATAGGTATCGACAGGCAGTAGGTAAAGCAGAAACAGCGCCACCGCCGCCATCGCGTTGCCGATCGCAATCACCCATTTCCGGGTGCCCAGAACCCGGTCGAGCGGGCCATAGGCGAATGTGCCCAGAATCATCGCCGCCCCCATCACCAAAGTGACCTTGCCGATCGCGGTGGCATCAAGCCCAAAGACCTGATCCATATAGGGGCCGACCCAAACACCGCGCAGCCCGCCAGCCGGGGCGTATTGCACGAACATCAAGGGAAAGATCAGCCACATCGCCGGGATTTTCAGCAGATCGAGAACCGATCCCTTCTCATCATGCACCACCCGCTCGGGGTCTTTCACCGTGACCAGCAGCCCCAGCGCCACCACCGCGCTCAGCGCGCCCAGCCCCAGCATCGTCGCGCGCCATCCCAGCGCCTCGGCCGCCATCGCCATCGGCAGCGACCCGGCCAGATTTCCCAGGCTGCCAGTGCCCAGCAGCACCGCCGCCAGCGTGGCAAACACCGCCGGGCTGTAGATCCGCGCAAAGATATAATAGCTCGCCATCAGAACCGGCGAACAGCCCAGCCCGATCAGCGCCATCGCCAGCGCGATATGGATCGGCTGCGTCGCCATCCCGAACAGAACCGCACCGCCCGCGCCACCGATCAGCAAAAGCACACCCGCAGTCCGCCGCGGCCCGATCCGGTCCAGCGCTTCGCCTACCGGGATCTGCATCGCGGCAAAGGCCAGGAACCACAGGCCAGAGGCAAAGGCCAGATCTTCTGGTCCGGCCCCGATATCGGCCTGCAAAGCCGGCGTCAGCACCGCCAGAAACGACCGGTAAAACTGACTCAACACATACGCCACGCACAGCAGCACCAGACCCGATTTCATAGAAAATCCTCCCCCAAGGCACCCAGATTTGGCTGAAACCGAGGGAAAGAGCAACCCGCCTGATTACTGTCAAATAATCAACACCATACGGTCCTGTCGCTTCGCTGCCCGGCGGCGCCATGCGCCTTGGTCCGGGCAGGCCCGATGCCCAAACCGTGTGGACATACCGCTACTTGCCATCCCGCAGCCGTCCAACCACCCCGGTGGGGAAGAAATAGACGCTCAGGATGAACAGGATGCCCAGCCATAACAGCCAGCGATCCGCGCTCAACAGGTCCGGCAGGATCGGCACGCCCTCGACCGCGCTTGATGCCGCGCCCATCAGCTCTTGCAGGTAATTTTGCGCCACCACGAACAGGGTTGCCCCGATCACCGCGCCATACATCGTGCCCATGCCGCCGATCACCACCATCAACAGGATATCGACCATGATTTCGAAGCTCAGCGCCGTATCCGGCCCGACATAGCGCAGCCAGATCGCATAAAGCGCCCCTGCCAACGCCGCTACAGCGGCCGAAATGCAGGTCGCCGCCGTGCGGTAGCTGACCACGCGATAACCCACCGCCTCGGCCCGGAAATCGTTTTCCCGGATCGCCTGCAACACCCTGCCAAAGGGCGAATTCACGATCCGCAGCAACAGCAGGAACAATACCAGCGCGCCGGTAAACACCACATAATAGGCCAGCAACCGGCCATTGGTCTTCACCCCGAACAGCTCGCCGCCAAACATGTCCTTGCCGAACCGGAACGCCGGGGTCAATTCGCGCGGGATCTTGTAGGTCAGCCCGTCCTCGCCCCCGGTCAGCCCGGATAGCTGGCTCACCAGAACCGCCACAGCGGACGCCACCGCCAGCGTGATCATGGCGAAGAAAATCGCCCGCACCCGCAGGCTGAACAGCCCGATCAGGAACGCGATCAGCGCGGCCAGTATCGCGCCGCCCCCCGCGCCCACGATCAATGCGCCGAACCCGCGCTCCATATGGGTACAGGCCAGGGCGACACCATAGGCCCCCATGCCGAAAAACATCGTATGGGCAAAACTGACGATGCCGCCATAGCCCAGCATCAGGTCATACGACGCCACCAGCAGGATAAAGACACATATCCGCGCTGCGGTGTCGACCGACCGCACCCCGGGAAACAGGAATGGCGCAAAGGCCAGGCAAATCAGGATCGCCGCCAGTATCACAGTCAACACTCGGCTGCGCGGCATATCGCCGGAAAGAAGTTTGTTGAGCATCTTATTTCGCCTTCACAACCGGGATCATGCCCTGCGGGCGCCACATCAGGATCGCCACCATCAGGCCGATATTGGAAATCAGCGCTGCCTTGGGTTCAAGGAAGGCGACATAGTTCTGCAACAGCCCGACCAGCAGCGCCCCGATGAAACAGCCCTCGACACTGCCCAGCCCGCCGATGATCACCACGATGAAAATCAGGATCATCATCTGCTGGCCCATATGGGCGGTGATCACTTCCTGATAGAGCCCCCACATCACCCCGCCCAGACCGGCCAGCGCCGACCCCGCCACGAAGACGCCGATGAACACCAGCCGCAGCCGGTATCCCAGCGCCTCGACCATTTCGCCGTTTTCAACGCCCGCACGCACGATCAGGCCGATCTTGGTCCGCCGCAGCACGAAGCGCATCGCCAGGAACAGCGCCAGACCGACCACCACCGCGACCAGCCGGTATTTTTCCAAGGCCGCCCCGGCAAAGGTAATCGCGCCCTTCAACGCCTCGGGCCGCAGGATATAGATCTCTTCGGGTCCCCACAGCACGATGATCAGCTGTTCGACCACGATCAACCCGCCCATGGTGACCAGAATCTGCTTCAGATGGGCCCCGTAAACCGGTTTCACGATCACCCGCTCGAACGCCCAGCCCAGCGCCCCTGTGGCCAGCGCCGCCACGATGATCGCCAGCAGCAGCGCCAGCAGGTTCAAAATGAGGCTCGGCGCGGCGGTCATCCCGGCCAGCATCAGCAACACACTGACCCCGACAAAGGCGCCGACCGAAATGAACACGCCATGTCCGAAATTGATCACGTCCATCAATCCGAACACCAATGTCATCCCAGACGCCATGATGAAAATCATCATCCCCATCGCCAACCCGCTTACCGTCAGCGTCAGCCAGCTCGACCCGGATGGAATCAGCACCAGCCCGGTCAGCATCACCAGCGGCACCAGCAGCATCGGCAGCCATGGCGCAATCCGCTCGGCCAGACTCGCCCGCGCCATCGTCGGCGCATGTTCGGGGGCCGCGCTCATATCCCTGCCCTTTTCATTGTTCGGGAAATACTCCCGCCGGTGGCATCCCGCCCCGGCCCCACGCACCACGTCATCATTGATGTGCCTCCATGCTCAGCCCCATCAGCCGCTCCTGCAACTCGGCGCTGGCGCTCAGCTCCGCCATCGCCCCGTTCCAAACCACCCGGCCGTCATCCATCACCACGCAGTGATCGCCCAGCGCCTTGGCGACGCTGAAATTCTGTTCCACCAACAGGATCGACGCGCCCTGCTGCTTGAGCTCGCGCAGGGCGCGGGCCATGGTCGAAATGATCGCCGGGGCCAACCCCTTGGTCGGCTCGTCGATCAGGTACAGCTTGCGTTCCTCGACCATCGCGCGGGCGATTGACAACATCTGTTTCTGGCCGCCCGACAGGTTGCCGGCATGGCTTTTCCAGAACGTCTTCAATGGCGGGAAAGCGGCAAAGATCCAATCCAGCCGTTCCTGATCAATCGGTCCGGACACTGCCGCCAGAACCATGTTTTCCTCGACCGTCAGATCGCTGAAAATTCCCATGTTCTCGGGTACAAATCCAACCCCCATCCGGGCGATAGCCGGGGTCGGCAGGGCCGCGATGTCGTGCCCGTCGAATATCACCTTGCCCGCCTTGGCGCGCCAATGGCCCATGATCGTGCGCAACGTGGTGGTCTTGCCCACCCCGTTGCGGCCCAGCAGCATCGTCACCTCACCGCGCGGCACCTCGAAATCGACACCCTGCAAAATGTGGTACTGGGCGATATCGGTATAAACGCCTTCCAGCGTCAGGATCGGATCAGACATTGCCCAGCTCCTTGCCCATATAGGCTTCCTGCACCACGTCGCTGGCCATCACCTCGACCGGATCGCCATCGGCGGCCAGCGCCCCGTTGTGCAAAACGATGATCCGGTCGGCCAGCGTACGGATCACGTCCATCTTGTGTTCCACCAACAGGATGGTGCGATCCTTCTCCGCCTTCAGTTCGGCAATCAGGTCCAGCACCACCGGTGCCTCATCCACGCTCATCCCGGCGGTGGGTTCGTCGAACATGTAAACCAGCGGCTCCAGCGCGATCAGCATCGCCACTTCCAGTTTGCGCTGATTGCCGTGGCTCAGCACCGAAACCGGGTCGTCCTTCAGGTCGAACAGCTTGACCTTGTCCAGAACCGCAACCGCCCGGTCGGTGATTTCGGCATGACTGTCGGCCATGGAAAACAGATTGAACCCCATCTTCGCCTTGGCCTGGATCACCAGCCGGACATTTTCCAGCACGCTGAGATCGGGAAACAGGTTGGTCAGCTGGAACGCGCGCCCGATTCCCAGATCGCATCGTTGCGACACTGACAGGCGGGTGATGTCGCGCCCATTCAGATCGACCTGGCCCGCGCTGGACGGTATCTGGCCCGAAATCAGGTTAAAATAAGTGGTTTTACCGGCCCCGTTGGGCCCGACGATCGCGGTCAGTTCGCCGGTCTTGAACCCGCAGCTGACGTGATCGACCGCAACATGACCACCGAACCGGACAGTCAGGTCGTGGGTTTGCAGAATAACCCTGCTCATGGTCTGATATCCTGGGATTAGATTTCCGCAGGGCAGCCCAAGGGCCGCCCCACGGACGGGAGAACCCGCTTATTTGTTGCGGACCGGGATCGGCAGATCGTCGATCGTCAGCTCACGCACCAGCTCGGGAATGGCCCAATCGACGCCGTCCTCGACCTTGATCTTGAAGTGATACATCGACTGCAGCGCCTGATGATCCTCGGGGCGGAACTTCATCTTGCCCTTGGGCGTGTCCCATTCCATGCCTTCCATCGCGGAAATCAGATCTTCGCTATCGGTGCTACCGGCCGCCTTGATCGCCTCGACCACGGCGATCCCAGCCGACATGCCGCCCGCGGTAAAGAAATCCGGCGGGGTGCCGAAACGCTCTTCATGGGTTTTCACCAGCCAGTCGTTGATCTCGTTCTTGGGGTTTTCGTAGTAATAATAGGTTGCCCCTTCCATGCCCGGGAACTGCTTGTAAGCAGCCAGAGCGGCCAGAATGTTGCCCCCGGTTGCGATCTCGATGCCGAACCGCGACGGGTCCATCGCCTGGATCTTGCCCATCGGGTTGCCGCCACCGGCCCAGATCACGAACAGTTTCTTGTCGCCCTCGACATCTTTCATAGCGTTGAAAATGCGCTCTGCAGCGGCGGTGAAATCGGTGGTGTCCGTGGGCACGTATTCTTCGCTCACGATCTCGGTGCCGGTGCCTTCCAGCGCTTCCTTGAACGCGGCGATACCGTCGCGGCCAAAGGCGTAATCCTGTGCCAGCGTGGCGATCTTCACATTTTCACCACCCAGCGCAATGGCGTTGGCCACGGCGTCCTGGGACGAATTGCGCCCGGTGCGGAAAATATAGCGGTTCCAGTTTGCTCCGGTGATCGAATCCGCCACCGCCGGTTCGACGATCAGGACTTTTTCATATTCTTCGGCCACTGGCAGCATCGCCAGCGCCACGCCGGAACTGACCGGTCCGACGGCCAGATCGACTTCGTCATCGCCATAGGCTTCTTCCAGCAGCGCCTTGCCGTTTTCCGGCTTCAGCTGGGTGTCTTTTTCGATCACGACGATTTTTTCGCCGTTGATTTCCATGCTGCCGCCGGTGGCATATTCCAGCCCCAGCATCAGCCCGTCATGGCTTTGTTTGGCATAGGCCTCATAGGGGCCTGTTTTGCCATATACATGGGCGATTTTAATATCGGCCATGGCACCAGACGCCAAGGCAATAGCCGAGACAAGCCCGGTCAAAAATGCGGTTTTCACGATGGTTCCTCCCTGAACAGACAAACGTGTCGGTCGCGCTGATGCTAGGGTCCGGGTTCGTTTACTGTCAATCCGAGGGAACACGTACACAAAACCCCGTAGCGACGGCATCTTTCCCTCTCCGGTCAGACCACCGGACGACAGACCTCCGTCGCAGTGCCATGCGCGGACAGACCCATGTTTTCATGATAGATTTGGTCAAAGGGAGGACAGTAAATGATGGAGATCATCGATCCATTCTTTGGAACCGCCGAAATTCGTGAATTGCAAAAAGCGCAGGATCAACAGGTTGAAGCCTTGCGCGACACGCCCGGAGCCGTAATCCACGCCCGTGCCTTTTCCTCGGATGATCCGGATCGGCTTGGCTGGGACCGCTTGCGCCATCGCATGGCCACAGATGGCAAAGTCACCTTGCGCGGCGTGTCTGAAGCCGAGGTCGAGCGGGCACAGCAGGAACTGTCCGGGTTTTCCACGTCACCGGAACGGTTGACCCGCTAGGCCCTTGGGTTTCACCGCCATCAGTCGGCAAGAGCCAAAGCGCGGGAAAACCGCATCAGAACGTCAGATACTTCGCCAAAACACCCCACAGGATCGGCAGCAACAACGCCGTCGCCAGCGCGTTCAACCCCATCGCCAGCCCGGAAAACGCCCCGGCTGTTTCGTTTTCCTGAAGCGCCCGCGCGGTCCCGATACCGTGACTGGCCGTGCCAATCGCCAGCCCGCGCGCGCGCAGGTCGGTAACCCCGATCAGGCTCAGCACCGCAGGGCCGAACATGGCGCCGAATATGCCGGTCACGATCACCAAAACGGCCGTCAGGGACGGCACGCCGCCCAGTTCCTCGGCAATCGCCATCGCAACCGGGGCGGTGACGGATTTCGGCGCGACCGAAGCCAGCACCTGCGCCGATCCCCCCAGCAGCCAGGCCACGGCGATGGCGGTCAGGATCGCGGTCAGCGACCCGCATAGAAGGCTGACCGTGATCGCCAGCGCGGACCGGCGCACATGGGTCCATTGCCTGTACAGCGGCACCGCCAAAGCCACCGTTGCAGGCCCCAGCAGGAAGTGCACGAACTGCGCCCCCTCGAAATAGGTGCCATAATCGGTGTCCGTGACCACAAGCAGGGCCACCAACAACAGAACCGCGCCTAGCACCGGGTTCAACAGCGGATTGCGCCCCGCCTTTTCGAACACCCAATTGGCAATCTGAAATGCGACCAATGTCATGGTCAGATGAAACAGCGGCGATGCGCTGAGATAGACCCAGGTTTCCTGCAAACTACCCATCGGCACGGCCCTTGCCCAGCCATTGCATCAACCGCGCCGTCACCACGATCGTCGCCAATGTGCTGGCGATCAGGGCGGCCCCCAGCGGCAACAACGCCTCGCCCAGCAGGTCGAAATGCACGATCACGCCGGTACCGGCCGGAACGAACAATAACGACATGGATTGCAGCAACCCGGTCGCCGTCTGGTTCAGGCTCTCGGGCACCTCGCCCAGAAGGACCAGAATAACAAACAGCAACACCATGCCCAGAACCGGCCCCGGAACCGGCAGGGCCAGGGCACCCGCGACAAGCTCCCCCGCCAACTGGCACACAAGTATCAACGTCAAATAGCCGAGCATCTCATCCCTCCGGTGTGGCGCTTTGAAAGCGTCGCACCGGAAAGCCAGCTGCGCAACCCTGCGCAGAAAACCGGATTGCCCGGTCGGGTGCCACCGTCAGATACAGCGGCCGCCATCGACCTCCATCGCCACGCCGGTCACCATTCCGGCCTCGTCCGAACACAGGAAACAGGCGGCATTGCCCATGTCCTCGGGGGTGGAAAACCGACCCAGCGGAATGGTGGACAGGAATTTCGCCCGCATCTCGGGCGTGTCTTCACCCATGAAACTGGACAGCAGCGGCGTTTCCCCCGCCACCGGGCACAGCGCGTTGACCCGCACAGCCGAAGGGGCCAGTTCCACCGCCATCGTCTTGGTCGCGGTGATCATCCAGCCCTTCGACGCGTTATACCAGTTCAGATTTGGCCGCGGGCTCAACCCGGCGGTCGAGGCGATGTTCAGCACGGCCCCTTTTCCCGCCGCCTTCATCGCCGGAACCAGATGTTTGGCAGTCAGGTAAACGGATTTGCAATTCACCGCGAAAACCCGGTCGAAGTCGTCCTCGCTGACATCCTCCATCGGGGTCGGCAAATGGGTGATCCCGGCATTGTTGACCAATATGTCCACCGTCCCCAGTTCCGTCACCGCCATTGCAGCCATAGCGGCCACGCTGTCATCCTTCGACACATCCACTTGGCAGGCGACACCGCCGCATTCCTCCGCCACTTCGCGGGCCAGATCAATGTTCAGATCGGCCACCATCACCCGCGCGCCTTCGGCGGCGAATTTGCGCACGATTCCGGCGCCAAATCCCGATGCGCCACCGGTCACGATGGCGGTTTTCCCTTGCAATCTCATGTCGCTTTCTCCTCGTTCTGCGCCATCCATTCATCCATCAACTCGCGCACCATACGCTGACGTCTGGCGATAAATTCCGGTTCCGACGTGTCGGTGCCGCGCGCGTAGCGCGGATCTCCCTGCGCGGCGATCACCACCGATGGCAGACCGAACTGATCCGCCGTCAAATCCAGGATCAACTCGCCGCTTTCCACCCAGGCATGTCCTTTCCAGCCCTGCGCCGTGTGAAACCCCTTAGGCCCTTCGGTCGGGTCCCCGGCGGCGAACTCGGCCGCGATGCCATTCAACTGCAACACCTTGCACAGGAACAGGCTGGACCGGCCACAGGTGCCCTGGCTTGGCGTCCGCAGCGCCGGACTGCCCTCGTGCAGATGCCATTCCGCCCAGCGCGGTTCCAGAAACCGGCGCACCCGGCCCGCCAGATCCGTCAATCGTGGGTCAGCCATGGAACGCCGCAACGGTTTTCAGCGTCGTAAATCCATAGAGCGCCTCAAATCCCTTTTCGCGGCCATGACCCGATTTTCCCATGCCGCCAAACGGCAGTTCGACACCACCACCGGCACCGTAATTGTTGATGAACACCTGCCCGGTGCGGATCGCCTTGGCCATCCGCATCTGCCGGGCCCCGTCGCGGGTCCACACGCTGGCCACCAGCCCGTAATCGGTGCCATTGGCAATCGCCACCGCCTCGGCCTCGTCATCAAACGGGATCACCACCTGCACCGGACCGAAAATTTCGTCCCGCGCCAGCGCGTGATCGGGTGTCACCCCCGCGAACAAGGTCGGCTGAATGTAATGACCGCCTTCAGGCGCATCGTGCAAAACGCCCTGTGCCGCAGTTTCCAGATCGGCGCCTTGGCTCAGGAAACCACCCACGATCCCCTTCTGCTTGCCCGAAATCAGCGGCCCGACATCCAGATCGGCCATCGCCGGCCCAACCCGCAACGCGCCATAGCGGGCGGCCATCCGTTGCACCACCTGATCATAGACCGACCGATGCGCCAGAATCCGCGACGACGCCGAACAGGTCTGCCCGGCATTCTGAATCCCCGCATTGACCAGAAACGGCAGCGCCGCGTCCAGATCGGCATCGCCAAACACCAATTGCGGTGACTTGCCGCCCAGTTCCAGCGTCACCGGCACCACGTTGGGGGCCGCCGCCATCTGCACCTGCACCCCGGTGCCGACCGACCCGGTAAAGCTGATATGATGTATGCCCGGATGCGCGCTCAGCGCCGCGCCCGCCTCGGTCCCTAGCCCCGGCACCACGTTCAGCGCCCCGTCGGGCAGCCCCGCCGCCTTGGCCAGATCGGCAAAGGCCAGTGCCGTGAGGCAGGCATCCTCGGCCGGCTTCAACACACAGGCATTGCCGGTCGCCAACGCCGCGCCAACCGACCGTCCGATGATCTGCATCGGGTAATTCCACGGCACGATATGGCCCGTGACCCCATGCGGTTCGCGCAGCGTGTAAACGGTATAACCATCGAGATAGGGAATGGTTGCCCCATGCAGCTTGTCCGCCGCCCCGCCATAGAATTCCAGATACCGCGCCAAAGCCACCGCATCGGACCGCGCCTGTTTCAGCGGCTTGCCGACATCCAGCGCCTCGATTCGCGCCAGATCATCGACCTTTTCCAGAACCAGCTGGCCCAGTCGGAACAACACCCGGCCGCGTTCCACCGCGCTCATCCGGCCCCAGTCCCCGGACCGCGCCATTTCCGCCGCCGCAACAGCGGCGTCGATATCCGCCGCTCCGCCGCGCGCAATCTCGCCGATCTGTTCCCCGGTCGACGGGTTTTCCAACGGCAGGGTCTCGCCCCCCATCGGGGCCACCCAATGGCCCCCGATCAGGCATTTCGATGGATCGAACCACAGGTTCAGCGCTTGGGTCATGGTCTGTCTCCCTCAGACGACTTCGGCGGGTAAAACCGGCGCCGCTTTGATCAATTGCTTGGTGTAGTCATGCTGCGGATCGTCGAACACTGCTTTGGTTGCGCCCTGTTCCACAATCTCGCCCGCCTTCATCACCAACACCCGGTCGGTGACGTTGCGCACCACGCTCAGGTCATGACTGATGAACAGATAAGTCAGGCCGAACCGGTCGCCCAGATCGGCCAGCAGGTCCAGAACCTGCGCCCGCACCGACACGTCCAGCGCCGATACCGCTTCGTCCAGAATGATCAGCTCGGGCTTGATGATCAGCGCCCGCGCGATGGCAATACGCTGTCGCTGTCCGCCGCTGAATTCATGAATGTACTTATGTTGATCCCCGGCATTCAGCCCAACGCTTTCCAACGCCTCGGCGATGGCGTGGGCTTTCTGCTGCCCTGTCGGGGGATGATCCAGCAGATGATAAGGTTCTGCGATCAGCCGCCCGACCTTCCAGCGCGGGTTGAAACTGCCATAGGGGTCCTGAAACACCACCTGCATACGCCTGCGTATGTCCCGGTTGGCATGATGGCCGGTGAATACCGGCTGCCCATCCAGCAGGATCGAACCGCCCTGCACCTCTTCCAGCCCCAGAATGGCACGGGTCAGGGTGGATTTCCCGCACCCCGACTCCCCCACCAATCCAAGGCTTTCCCCCTTGCGAATGTCGAAACTGACGCCCTTGACCGCGTGAAACGTGGTGGTTTTTCCCCACCAGCCACGCATGTGAACGGTGTAATCCCGCACCACGTCCTGTACCTGCAACAACGGCACATCCTGCGGCGCGCCATCGCGGTCGGGCGCATGGGCCGATGCCGCCAGCAACGCCTTGGAATAGGGGTGCTGCATGGTGCGAAACAGGGTATCCGCCGGGCCGCTTTCCACCACCTCGCCCTTGCGCATGATGGCGATATCGTCGGCCAGATCGGCCACCACCGCCAGATCGTGACTGATCAGCATCAACCCCATGCCGTCCTCGGCCACCAGCCGCTTCAGCAGGTCGAGGATCTGCGCCTGCGTTGTCACGTCCAGCGCGGTGGTCGGTTCATCCGCGATCAACAGCTTGGGCCGCAATGCGATCGCCATCGCGATCACCACCCGTTGCCGCTGGCCGCCGGACAATTCGAACGGATAGCGGCTCAGCGGGAACCGATCCTGCGGCAACTCGGCCCGGCGCAGCGCTTCGGCTGCACGCTCCATCGCCTCGCTCCGGCTGACCTTTTCATGGATCAGGATGGTTTCGGCCACCTGATCGCCGATGCTGCGGATCGGGTTCAGCGCCGTCATCGGTTCCTGAAACACCATGCCGACATCGCGCCCGCGCATCCGGCACAGCGCGGCTTCGCTCAGCTCCAACACCTCCTGCCCGTTCAGCACGATCCGGCCACGACACAGCGATCCTTCGGGCAGCAGCTGCATCGTGGCAAAAGCGGTCATCGACTTGCCCGATCCGCTTTCCCCGATCACCCCCAAAATCCGCCCCGGCGCAATCTGCATCGACACATCACGCAGGATCGGGGCACCATGGATCGACAGCGACAGATTTTCGATGCTCAAAAGGCTCATCACCGCGCCCTCCTGAGTTTCGGATCGAACAGATCGCGCAGCCCGTCGCCCATCAGGTTCAGCCCCAGCACCGTCAGCAGGATCGCCAGACCGGGAAACAGCGCCATATGCGGCGCAAAGGAAATCATCGTCTGGCTGTCGGCCAGCATCCGGCCCCAGCTCGCCGTCGGCGGTTGCGCTCCCAGCCCGACATAGCTCAGCCCCGCTTCGGCCAGAATGCCCAGACTGAACTGAATGGTGCCCTGCACGATCAGAAGGTTGGTCACGTTGGGCAGGATATGCTCGGCCGAAATCCGCGCCGCGCCCTTGCCCGCCACCCGCGCCGCCATGACATAATCCCGCGTCCACAAAGACAGCGCACCGGACCGGGTCAGACGGGCGAAAACCGGAATGTTGAAAATCCCGATGGCAATGATCGCATTCAACGCCGAAGCCCCGAAAACGGCCGTGATCATGATGGCGATCAAAAGGCTGGGAAAGGCAAAGACCAAATCATTGCCGCGCATGATCAGCTCGTCCAGAAAACTACCCTTTTTCGCCGCCGCCGTCAGGCCCAGGGGCACGCCCAGCCCCATGCCGATCCCCACCGCAACCAGCGCCACCGCGATCGAGGTCCGTGCACCGACCATGATCATGCTCAGGATATCGCGGCCGAAATGATCGGTACCCAACGGATGTGCGCCGCTCGGCCCCTTGATCTTGTTGGCGATGTCCAGAACCGTGGTGTCATAGGGCACCCACAGGAAACTGATCAGCGCCGCCCCGGCGAAGATCAGCGTCAGACATCCGCCCAGCCACAGATTGCGATTGCCCCTCATCGCCGCCTCCGCAGCCGCGGATCGACCACCGCATAGGCCATGTCGACGGCGAAATTCACCACGATCACCGCGAAAACCAGCAACATCACCACCGATTCCACAACGATCAGGTCGCGGGCCGAAATCGACTGGAACACCAACCGCCCCAACCCGGGCAGGAAAAACACGTTTTCAATGATGATCGCGCCCGCCAGCAGGAACGAAAACTGCAACCCGATGATGGTCAGAACCGGGATCAGCGCGTTGCGCAGCGCGTGCCGCCACAATGCCTGACCGCGGCTCAATCCCTTGGCCCGTGCGGTGCGAATGTAATCTTCGGACAGGGTATCCAGCAGGCTGGACCGCATCACCCGCGCCAAAATGCTGGCCTGCGGCAGCGCCAGCGCCACGGCGGGCAGGGTCAGCGATTTCAACGCCGCCGGCACCCCTGCATCCCAACCGACAAAGCCGCCCGCCGAAAACCAGCGCAGATTGATGGCAAAGACCAGAACCATCAGCATGGCGAACCAGAAATTCGGGATCGCCACGCCCAATTGCGTCACCCCCATCACCGTCAGATCCGCCGCCGATCCGCGTTTCGATGCCGCCCAGATCCCCGCCGGGAAGGCGATCAGCGTCGACAGCACCAGCGCATAAAGCGCCAACGGCAGTGAAATCCATAACCGTTCGCCGATCATCTCGGCCACCGGGGTGCGGTACGTATAGGAAATCCCGAAATCGCCGTGCAGCATCCCGCCCGCCCAGGCGAAATAGCGCTCGACCACCGACCCGTTCAGCCCCAGTTGATCGCGCAACGCCGCCAGCGTGTCTTCCTGCGCGTTGATCCCCAGCATATAGGCCGCCGGGTCCCCCGGCACGACTTCAAGCGCCAGAAAGATCACCCAGGAGGCCACGATCAGGCTCAGCGCCAAAGACAGCAATCGTTTCAGAAAATAGCGCAGCATCCGACCGGCAGCTCACCCTTCAAAGGCTCTCAAAGCCCCATCTTCATCTTGGCAAAAATACTCTCGCCGAAGGCGTCCGACACCCGCAACAGGTCCCGGACGCCCCATTTTCAGGCGATCAGTCTTCCCAATACACCGCCGTCAGGTCGGTCGCCTGGGTCGGCGCGTCTTTCCACAGCCCTTTGACCTTGGCATTCGCCACGGTCGGGAACGCCAGCTCGAACAGATATCCGTTGACGTAATCCTTGCTGATGATTTCCTGCGCCTGCTTCAGCATCTCGCTGCGCTTGGCCGGCTCGCTGGTCACGCTCAGATCGGCCATCAGTTTCTGGAAATCGGCATTGTCATACTGGAAATAGTAATCGGGCCGGGCATAGATGCCGATATCGAACGGCTCGGTGTGGCTGACGATGGTCAGACCAAAATCCTTGCCCTTGAACACCTGCTCCAGCCATTGCGCCCATTCCAGATTGCTGATCTCGGTCTCGATCCCGACCGCCCGCAGCTGGGCGGCGATGATTTCGCCACCGCGCCGGGCATAGGAGGGCGGCGGCAGCTTCAGCGTGGTCTTGAACCCGTCGGGGAACCCGGCCTCGGCCAGCAGCTTTTTCGACAGCTCCGGATCATAGGCGCTCATCCCGGTCAGATCGACGTAATCGGGATTATGCGGCGCGAAATGGGTGCCGATCGGGGTGCCGTAGCCGAACATCGCGCCGTCGATGATGGCCTGCCGGTCGATGGCATGGGCCACCGCCTCGCGCACCTTGACGTTGTCGAAGGGCGGCATCTTGTTGTTGGTCGACAGGATGGTTTCACCCTCGGTCGACCCGACCAGAACCTGAAACCGGGGATCGGCTTCGAATTGCGGCAGGTTTTCCGGTGCCGGGAAACCGACAAAGGCATCCACATCCTCGGCCATCACTGCGGCAAAGGCGGCGGTCGGGTCGGATATGAACTTGAAGGTGACCTGATCCAGCTTGGCAGGCGTGCCCCAGTAATCGGCGTTCTTTTCCAGATCGATCTTGTCGCCCTGCACCCAGTCGGCGAATTTGAACGCCCCGGTGCCGACCGGCGTGGTCTTGATTTCACCAATGCTTTCGGGCGCCACGATCACCGCGTCGCCCCACGCCATGTTGAACAGGAAACTGCCGTTCGGGGCGCTCAGGGTCACTTTCACAGTGGCCGGATCGACCACCTCGACGCTTTCGATCCCGGCGAACAGCGCCTTTTGCGCATTGGCGCTATCCTCGGCCCGCGCCCGGTCGAGGCTGAATTTGACATCCGCCGCATCCATCGTGCTGCCGTCATGGAATTTCACGCCGTCGTGCAAATGGAAGGTATAGGTCTTGCCGTCTTCAGAAATGTCCCAGCTGGCGGCCAGCCCGGGGATCACCGATCCATCCGAGGCGAACCGGGTCAGCCCTTCGAACACATTCGAATAGAGCACCGAATCAATCGCCCCCGCAGCGGCGCTGGTGGGGTCCAGATGCGGCGGTTCCAGCTGCATCGCCACCACGATATCGCTTTTGGCCAAGGCCATGCCCATGCTGGCCGATAACGCGGCGGCACTCAGAAATCCCAGTTTCAAAACCTTGAAAGTCATAGCTTACTCTCCCTTTTATGCCGCCGACGCCTCTGGTTTTACCAGCAGGTCAATCAATGATCGGCCCATTACTTTTGCGGAATCGATCATATCATCGACCCCGACATATTCATCCGGTTTATGCGCCAGGTCGAGTATTCCCGGACCATAGGCGATACAATTCTTCAGCTTTCCGATCCGGTCGATATGCTTCTGATCATAGGTGCCGGGGCTGACCACGTAATCGGCCTCTTTACCCATCGTGGCGGCAATCGCCTTCGCCACCACCTGCACCACCGGCGCGTCTTTCTCGGTCATCGTCGGCAGTACCCGGTGCAGTTCACGGATGTCATAGCGAAACTGGTCGCGCCGGTCCCCGACTGTTTTCAGCACCTGCATCACTTCGGCCTGCACATCGTCGATATTTTCCTCGATCAGGAACCGGCGGTCGATCACCATGCGGCAACTGTCGGGCACGCACGGACTGGGCAGCCCGGTGAAATCGGCTTCGTTCTCGGCCTGTCCGCCATGGATCGAATTGATATTCAGCGTCGATTGCTTGGCGCCCTCCGGCACCACCGGCATATCGGTGCGTTTGAGCGCCAGGGCGGGGAACAGGCTGTCTTCCATCTCGGTCATCACCGCCCCCATGTGACGCACAGCGCAATCGCCCAGAAACGGCATCGACCCATGTGCGATCTCGCCAAAGGTTTCGATCTCGGCCCACCAGACACCGCGATGACCCAGACAGATCCTGTCCTTGTTCAGTGGCTCCGGGATGATCACATGCTGCACACGTTCAGGGGTGAAAAACCCCTTCTCGGCCAAATAGGCCACCCCGCCAAAACCACCCGATTCCTCGTCCGCCGTGCCGCTGATTTCGACCGCGCCGTGAAAATCCGGGCAAATGTCGGTAAACGCTTCGGCGGCGATGATACTGGCGGCCAAACCGCCCTTCATGTCACAGGCGCCGCGCCCATAAATCTTGCCATCCTTCAGCTCGCCGCCAAACGGGTCGGTGGTCCAGCCCCGCCCGACATCAACCACATCGATATGGCTGTTGAAATGCACGCAGTCACCGGGCTGCGCCCCTTCCTTTCGGGCAATCACGTTCCAGCGCGGATATTTTTCGCTGTCGCCGGGCGTGCCGAAGGCGCGCACCAGTTCAATCGCGAAGCCTTTGCCGCGCAATCGCTGCGCCAGAAAATCGCAAATTTCCCGGTAATTCTCACCCGGCGGATTCAGCGTCGGAATGCGGATCAAATCCTGTGTCAGTGCGATCAGGTCATCGCGCCGGGCTTCGATTTCTTGGCAAAGTCGATCGGACAACGTCATGGACTGAAACTCGTGGCTTGCATCAATCGTGAAATGATGCTCCGATAATGTTACGGTGCCAATACCGTATGACCACGGTGAGACATGGACGATCTCGATCAGCTAGCCTTTGAAAATGCGCCGATGGGATTGGCGCTGACGGAATACCGGGTGATCCGGTCGTGCAACGACACCTTCGCGCAGATGTTCGGCTTTGAAAAATCGCAACTTCTGGGGCAAAGCTTCCGGCTGCTCTACGGCACCGACCAGGAATTCCACCAAATCCGCGATATCGGGCTGGAACCGCTGAAACAGGACCTGCCCTACAGCGATGAACGCCTGATGCAGAAATCAGATGGCAGCCATGTCTGGTGCCGGTTTCGCGCCCGCACACTGACCCCCAAGGACCCGCTGGCGCGCATTGTTCTCAGCTTCGCGCTGATCGAAAACACGCCCTCCGGGCCCAGCCTGACTCCGCGCGAACGCGAAGTCCTGATGTGGCTGGCGCGTGGCCGCACCAGCAAGGAAATCGCTCAGGTGCTGAACCTGTCGCCGCGCACAATCGAAGACGTGCGCGCCCGCCTGCTGCGCAAATTCAAGGTTAAGAACGTGGCGGTTCTGCTGGCCCGGCTGGCCGGGTTCGGACAAGGCGGACCGGCGTCCTGATAGGCCCAGCCGGTATCAGCCGGGCCTGTTTTCTGTCAGCAACGCAACGACAGACAGATCAGCCTGCAACTGCTGCCCGGATCGCCCGCATATTGTCGCCGTAGGGTGCCGGGTTGTCCACCGATCCGCCCTTGAACACCGCCGATCCGGCGACCAGCACGTCGGCCCCGGCCTCCACCACCAAGGGCGCGGTCTCGGGCGTCACGCCGCCGTCGATCTCGATATGGATGGGCCGGTCGCCGATCATCGCGCGCAATTTCCGCACCTTCTCGATCTGGCTGTGAATGAATTTCTGCCCGCCGAAACCGGGATTTACCGTCATCACGCAGACCAGGTCGACCATGTCGAGAAGGTAGTCGATATCCTCGACCCCGGTGCCGGGGTTCAGCGCCAGACCGGCCTTGCAGCCTGCGCCGCGGATCGCCTGCAGCGTGCGATGGATATGCGGCCCGGATTCCAGATGCGCGGTCAGCACGTCGGCGCCCGCCTCGGCGAAGGCGTCGATATAGGGATCGACCGGCGCGATCATCAGATGCACGTCCATCACCGTGTTGATATGTTTGCGGATCGCCTTGCACAGCGGCGGACCGAAGGTCAGGTTGGGCACGAAATGCCCGTCCATCACATCGACATGGACCCAGTCGCAGCCCTGCGCCTCGATCGCTTCGATCTCTTGGCCGAAATTGGCGAAATCGGCGGACAGGATCGACGGCGCGATCTTGAGGGAACGGTCAAAACTCATCGTTTTGCTCTCCTGTAAGCGAGTGGCCCGCTATGCGGTCAATGTATGGTGATCAGCAACGCGCTGCACCTTTTCGGTGCTGCCGAAAACCAGTGGGATACGGCCATGCAAGGTTTCGGCCTGCTGATCCAGAATCGGCACTTCGCCATTGGTGGCCATGCCGCCTGCCTGTTCGATCACGAAGGCAATCGGCGCACATTCGTAAACCATCCGCAACCGGCCATTTTCATAGCCCGGACGGGCATCGCCGGGATACAGGAAAATCCCGCCCCGGGTCAGGATGCGGTGGGTTTCAGCAACCAGGGACCCGACCCAGCGCATGTTGAAATCCTTACCGCGCGGACCGTTCACGCCTTCCAGACAATCGTCGATATAGGCCCTCACCGGCTTGGTCCAATGCCGGTAATTCGACGCGTTAATGGCGAATTCCTTCGACGTCTCGGGCACCTGCATCGCGGCCTCCACCAGCACGAAAGCGCCTTTGGACGGATCCAGGATATATTGCTGCGTCCCGCTGCCGAATGTCACCACCAGACAAGTCGCCGGACCATAGAGGATATAGCCCCCCGCGATCTGTTCGCGCGCAGGCCGCAGGAAACTTTCCTCGGCGCCGTCCTTGGTCTCGAAAATCGAAAAAATCGTGCCAATCGACACGTTCACATCGATATTGGACGACCCGTCCAGCGGATCGATGGCCAAAGCGTATTTGCCGTTTTCCGACAGCAGCAGCGCGTCTTCCTGTTCTTCTGATCCATACCAGCGCACATCGCCACCGCGCAGCGCGGCTTCGAACATTTCGTCGGCCATAACGTCCAGCGCTTTCTGGTTGTCGCCGTCGGTGTTTTCGCCGACCTGTTCGGCCAACGCCCCGCCCAGCGCCCCGCGCGCGATCACCCCGGCCACGTCGATCGACACCGCGCAAAGCGTATTCACTGTCTGATAGAGAGCCTCGGGAATAAGATCGCGAGGAAGAACGTCTGCATGCGTGGTCATGATGGAATCCGCCTTGGGCAACTGGAATTTGCTCTGACGTCTATTTCAGACATTGGCGTGAATTTGAATGCCTGAATTGCCGATTGCGACCATGTTACCGGCTTTTGCCCCTTCAGCGCAGCCCTCAATTCCCACCATGCGGAATGACTTTCCGCATTCTATTGATCGTCCCCGGCCTTTATGTCACTGTACCCCGCAATAGGGAGGAAACAGCCGGTGAGATTTGAGGGAAAAACCGCCATTGTGACAGGTGCGTCCAGCGGCATAGGCAAAGCCACGGCGCAACGCCTGGCCGCAGAAGGGGCATCGGTCGTACTGGTCGATATCAACGGCGAAGCGCTGCAACAGGCGCTGCCCGACACCGGCGGGCCGCACATGACCGTGGTTTGCGACGTCGCCGACGAACAGGCGGTCGAGGCCTGCGTCAAGGCGGTACTGGATCGCTATGGCCGGATTGATGTCATTTGCAACAATGCCGGGATGGTCTGCACCCATCACCCGATCACCGAACTGGACAGCGACAAGCTGCAGCGCGTGTTTCAGGTCAACCTGTTCGGCATGATGTATTTCATCAAATACGGTGCCCGCGCGATGATTGAACAGGGCGGCGGCGCCATCGTCAACACCGCCTCGGTTGCCGGCATCCGTTCGGGCGCGGGCGGCAACGCCTATTCCGCGTCCAAGGCCGGGGTGATCAACCTGACCCAGACCACCGCCTGCGATCTGGGCCAATATAATATCCGCGTCAACGCGGTCTGCCCCGGACTGATCGAAACCGGCATGACCAAACCGGTGTTCGACTATGCCCGCGACAAGGGCAAAGAGGACAAGCTGGGATCGCGCGCCGAACTGCGGCGCTTTGGAAAACCGCAGGAAATCGCCGCCGCGATTGCCTTTCTGGCCTCCGATGACGCCAGCTTTGTCACCGGACAGGCATTGCCGGTCGATGGCGGCAACACCGCGTCGCTGAACATGCCCGGAATGAAATACTAAACGTCAGAGGTCCCGATGTTCGATCGTCACTTTTCTCACTGGCCCAAAGGGGTCTCCCATCATCTGACCCTGCCAGACCACACCATTGTGCAGGCGGTGGCCGAACAGGTTGCGAAACGGGGAACCGGCCCCGCGATCACCTATCACGGCCATACGCTGAGCTATGCCGAAATGTGGGATCAGGTGGAAAAGCTGGCCGCTTACCTGCAACAGCGCTGCGGTGTGCAGAAGGGCGACCGCGTTTTGCTTTATATGCAGAACGCGCCGCAATATGTGATCGGCTTCTATGCGATCCTGCGCGCCGACGCGGTGGTCATCCCGGTCAACCCGATGAGCCGTCACGCCGAATTGCAGCATTACGCCCACGATTCCGGTGCTACGGTCATGCTGACCGGGCAGGAACTGATGGAATTTGCCACCCCGCTGGTCGAAGAGGACGCGCTGAGCGCGATCATCGTGACCCATTACGGCGAACTCGCCGATCCCGACGACGATATCCCGCTGCCCGACCCGCTGGGCCAATTGAACCCGGCCGATATCCAGGGCCCCGGCGTGACCCGCTGGACCGATGCGATCGCCGCCGGCCTGACCCCGGCAGCCGACCCGCAAGCCACGCTGGATGACCTTTCGGTCATTCCTTACAGCTCGGGCACCACCGGTCAGCCCAAGGGCTGCGTTCATACGCATCGCAGCCTGCTTGTCGTTGCCTATGGCGGCGTGATCTGGAACCCGATGAGCGAGACCGATATCAGCCTGTCGGTGCTGCCGTTTTTCCATGTCACCGGCATGCAGGCGTCGATGAACGGCCCGCTTTTGTCGGGCGGCAGCATGGTGATCATGACCCGCTGGAACCGTACCAACGCGGCCAAGCTGATCAAACGTTACCGGATCACCCGCTGGCGGTCGATTGCGACGATGGCCATCGACCTCGTCAACGATCCCGATTTCGAAAGCTACGACCTGTCCAGCCTCGAAGCCATCGGCGGCGGCGGCGCGGCGATGCCCGAAGCGATTGCGAAAAAACTCAAGGACATGACCGGGCTCGATTACATCGAAGGCTACGGTATGTCCGAAACCATCGGAGCGACGCATATCAATCCGGTGCAGGCCCCAAAACGCCAATGCCTTGGCCTCCCGACCTTCGATGTCGACTGCCGGGTTCTGGCAGTAAGCGACGATCATGAATTGGGCCCGAATGAAACCGGCGAAATCATCATGTCCGGCCCGCAGATTTTCCTTGGCTACTGGCGCAACGAAACCGCCACGCGTGAAGCTTTTGTCGATCATGACGGGAAACCATTCCTGCGCACCGGAGATCTGGGATATTACGATGAAGACGGCTATTTCTTCATGGTTGATCGGGTTAAGCGCATGATCAACGCCGCCGGCTTCAAGGTCTGGCCCGCCGAGGTCGAAATGCTGATGTTGAAATGTGCCGGCATCGCCGAAGCCTGCGTCATAGGCGCCAAGGATCCACGGCGCGGCGAAACGGTCAAAGCCTATGTCGTACCCAGCAAATCCGACCCCATGACGGCCGAGGAAATCATCGGCTGGTGCAAGGGCGAAATGTCCGCCTACAAGATCCCGCGCGAAATCGTTTTCGTCGACAGCCTGCCCAAATCGGGCAGCAACAAAGTGTTGTGGCGTCAATTGCAGGATCAAGAGCGCGAAATGCAACGGACAGAAGAAAAAGCGACTGGATGAGCACCCGACTTGCTTGACCAGTCAGATGCGGTTCACATAACTGCATTGACCAAAAACGAATTAAGGCCCGGAAAACAAGCCAGATCGGGGACGTGGCGTGAGAAAAAGAACAGGCGAAACGGCATTAGATTCCGCCGAAAGTGAATATAGCGGCGATCGTCAATTCGTCACTGCCCTGCATCGCGGGCTCGAAATTCTGCGCGCCTTTCGGCCCTCGGACTTGCACGGTCTGGGCAATCGCGAACTTGCCGAACGCACCGGATTGCCCAATTCCACCGTATCCCGGCTCAGCTATACCCTGCTGAAGCTTGGGTATCTGGCCTATGACGAAGGCACCGGTCGCTACACGATGGGCGTGCCCGTGCTCAGCCTGGGCTATGCCTGTCTTGGCGGTATGAAAATCCGCGAAACCGCGCAGCCCTACATGCAGAAGCTGGCCGATGATTGCGGCGACGGCGTTCTGGTGGCACTGGGCGGGCGCGATGATACGGCAATGACCTATATCGCCTGCGCCCGCGCGGCCAAGGGGATGATTTCGCTACCGCTCAATGTCGGGTCACGAATTTCACTGGCCCGCTCGGCGATGGGCCGCGCCTATATCGCAGGCACGACCGAAGCCGAACGCGCCCAGATCATGGAACAGATCGAAGACCGCTACGGCCCCGAAGAATGGCCGCAAATCCGCGACGAGATATACAACGCGCAGGAACAAATCGCCGATCAGGGCTTCTATGTCAGTCTGGGCAAATGGCAATCGGACGTGCACGCCGTATCGGTGCCCTATCGGTCGATGCATGGCGACACGCCGATGTTGGCCTTCAACCTCGGCGGCCCCGGTTACATCCTGCCTCGCGAAAAGCTGGTTCAGGAACTTGGCCCCAAACTGGTCGAAATGAAGGACAAGATCGCGCGCACCGGCGTCTGAAACCCTCCATATCCGAACCGGCTCCGAGCCACGCAGCCGGGCCCGGAGCGTCAATCCCTTACGGTTCCAGAACGATTTTGCCGGTCGCGCCGCGCCCCAGCACCCGCGTCAGCACATCCGCCGCGTCCGACAGCGGATAGCGGCCTTCGACCACCGGCTTGACCTTGCCGGATTGATACCAGCCGATCAGCTCTTTCATGTTGTCGGCATACACCTCGGGTTCGGCACGGGTGAAATTGCCCCAGAACACGCCAACCACTGCATATTCCTTGACCAATGCCAGATTGACCGGGAACTGCGGAATCGTCCCGCTGGCGAACCCGATGATCAGCAACCGGCCATTGCGCGCCATCGCCCGCGAACAGGCATCGAACGCCTCGCCGCCAACCACGTCATAGACCACATCGGCCCCCTTGCCGCCGGTCATTTCCTTCAATTGGTCCTTCAGGTTGTCATAGCCGATCGCCTCATCGGCACCGGATTTCAACGCGATCTGGCGCTTTTCATCCGACGAACAAACCGCGATCACCCGCGCACCCATGATCTTGCCGATCTGGATCGCCGCCACGCCGGTCGCGCCCGCCGCGCCCAGCACCACCAGAACCTCGCCTTCTTTCAGCTCGGCCCGCTGTTTCAGCGCATGATGCGAGGTGCCATAGGCCACCATCAACGCACAGGCATCGCCGGCATCCATGTCGCCAATCGGGAAAATCCGATTTTCTTCGACCACCACCTTTTCGGCATAGCCGCCGAGCTGGCAAATCGTCGCCACCCGGTCACCGGCTTTCAGGTTTTTTACATCCGGACCAATGCTTTCAACGACGCCCGCCGCCTCCATCCCGGGCACGAAAGGACGGTCGGGTTTTGACTGATACAGCCCCTGAACCAGCAACCCATCAGGGTAATTCACCCCGGCGGCCTCGACCTTGACCACCACTTGCCGACCGGTGGCAACCGGGTCTGGCATATCGGCATATTCCAGTTGCTCCAGCGGGGCGAATTCTTTGCAGATAATGGCTTTCATGCGGGTCTCCTCCGGATCCTCCACCGCCCCCAACCGGGGCCGGACTGTTCCCCCTGACTCTAGCCCGCAGCCCCGTCTCGGGCAACAAATCGTGCCTGTAAAACCCACGTGACGGTACGGCATTTCCGCGCTTTTGCATCCCCTGTTCAAATTTGCGGAACAATTTTCCGCATTTACACAATCCCTTGAGCGCAAAACAAAAACTTGACCACCGCGCGATACGAATCTTCTTTTGAAACACGCCACGCCACGCTATCTTCACGCAGAGGAATTACACATCGGGAGGAGATCATGCTTGGCATGATGATGCAGCGTCCGCTGTTGATTAGTGATATTTTGACCTATGCCGCTGAGGCCAATCCGCGTGGCGAAATCGTTTCGGCCCGCACAGAAGGCGACATTCACCGGCAAACCTACGCCGAAACCCTGCCCCGCGTGTCACAGCTGGCACATGCGCTGCAAGGACACGGCGTGCGCCTGGGGGACCGGGTGGCAACACTGGCGTGGAATGGCTACCGCCATTTCGAACTTTATTACGCGATTTCCGGGATCGGCGGGGTCTGCCACACGATCAACCCGCGGCTGTCGGCGGAACAGATGATCTATATCGTCAACCACGCCGAAGACAAACTGATCTTCGTCGACACCACCTTCGTTCCGGTGCTCGAAGCGGTCAAAGACGAGCTGCCCAGGGATCTGGTCTTCGTTATTATGACCGACCGGGATCATATGCCGGAAAACAGCCTGAATGCGCTGTGTTACGAAGAATTGCTGACCGGTCAGCCCGACAGCTTTGACTGGCCCGAATTCGACGAAAATACCGCCTCGGGCCTGTGCTACACATCCGGGACCACCGGCCATCCCAAGGGCGCGCTTTATTCTCACCGTTCCACCGTGCTGCATGCGCTGCTGGTAACCTCGGTTCTGGGCAGCGCCCTGCCCGAAGGCAGCAGCGTGTTGCCGGTGGTGCCTTTGTTCCATGTCAACGCCTGGGGCCTGCCCTATACTGCGCCGCTGCTCGGGCTGAACATGGTCATGCCCGGCGCGGCACTCGACGGGCCCAGCCTGTTCAAGCTGATGGATAAAGAAAAAGTCCATTCGGCATGGGGCGTGCCCACCGTCTGGATGGGTCTGCTCGCGGAAATCAAAACCCAGGGCCGTAAACCCGAGGGCTTCGCCGATGTGGTGGTCGGTGGGTCGGCCGCGCCGCGGTCGATGATCGAAACTTTCGAAAAATTGGGGGTCGAAGTCGGCCATGCCTGGGGCATGACCGAAATGTCCCCGATCGGCACCCACGGCGTAATGCCCAACTGGGTCAAACAACTGCCCTTTGATCAGATGATCGACAAGAAAGCCCTGCAAGGCCGTCGCGTCTTCGGGGTCGAACTGAAGATCGTCGACGATCACGGCAACCGGTTGCCCCATGACGGCAAGGCGATGGGCGAACTCTATGTCCGCGGCAATACTATCGTATCGGGGTATTTCAAAAACCCCGAAGCATCAGAGAAAGCCATCGACGCCGAAGGCTGGTTCGGCACCGGTGATATCGCCTATATCGATACCGACGGGTTCCTGTCGCTACAAGACAGATCCAAGGACCTGATCAAATCGGGTGGCGAATGGATTTCCTCGATCGATCTGGAAAACGTGGCCATGTCGCACCCGGCCATCGCCAATTGCGCCGCCATCGCCATGCCGCATCCGAAATGGGACGAGCGCCCGGTTCTGATTGCGGTGCCCTCGGGCGACGCCCGGCCCAGCCTGGCCGAAATCCACGAACACATGTCGGAACATTTCGCCAAATGGCAGTTGCCCGATGATCTGATCTGGATCGAGGACCTGCCACTCACGGCCACCGGCAAGACGTCGAAACTGACCCTGCGCCAGCAGTTTGCCGATTACAAACTGCCCGATCTGCGCTGAGCAGGGAAAACGACCATCAAACCCGAAGGGCACCTAACGGTGCCCTTTTTTTCGGATCGCTCGAAACCGGATGTAGGCCGGGCTTCAGCCCGGCGCCCCCCGGCAATATGTCCCGCGATTCGCTGCACTGCGGGCATCCGTACTGTTGCGATGTACAAAACCCACAAATGCCCACAAACTTTTGTACATCAATAGGTTAAGACCGCTCTGATAACCAAAACGCAAAAACGCCCGGCGGGTTTCTCAACCAGCCGGGCGTTGTCCCCAATCGCAAGAGGGGATGTGCGAAACGGGTCTCCTCCCATCCCCGTTTCGCAGAATCGCTCACATCCTACGATATATACGGGCTATTGCGACCGAAATGTTTAGGCGAAGCCGCAACGTCGAAATTCTGACACTGCGACCGCTATCGGTTCAGACCTCCAGCCACTCGGCTCGGACATCGTCACGGGTTTTGAACTCTTCCGGTGTACCGGAATAGACGATTTCACCATGCCCCATGACATAGACCCGGTCGGCAATCCGCAAAGCGATGCTAAGCTTCTGTTCTACCAACAGAATCGACACCCCGGTCTTGGCGATTTCCGCGATGACGTCACCGATCTGATGTACGATCTTGGGGGCCAGACCTTCGGTCGGCTCATCAATGATGATCAGTTCAGGATCGCCCATCAGGGTCCGGCACATGGTCAACATCTGCTTTTCCCCGCCGGATAGAACCCCTGCCAGATTATCCGCCCGCTCCCGCAGGTTGGGGAACATATCCAGCATCTGATCGACCGTGTGCTTGCCCGGATGCCGCATGTCCTTGATCCCAAGGATCAGGTTCTGCCGCACGGTCATGCTTGGGAAAATATCCCTGCTTTCAGGAACATAGCCCAGACCCAACCGCGAGATTTGATGGCTTTCCAGACCGGAAATCGGTTGCCCCTTGAAGGTGATCTCGCCCTTGGGGGCCACTTCGCCCATGATCGCCTTGGCGGTGGTCGAACGACCCACGCCATTGCGACCCAGAAGCGCAATCACCTCGCCCGGCATGATTTCCATATTCACGCCGCGCAGAACATGGGATTTGCCATAATAGGCGTTCAGGTCCTTTACGGACAGCATCGCCTGGGTCATGCCGCATCTCCTTCAATCGCGTCGGCTTCGTCGCCCAGATAGGCTTCGCGCACCTTTTCGTTGCCACGGATTGCCATCGGCTTGTCGGTGGCAATGATTTCGCCATAAACCAGCACGCTGATCCGGTCGGCCATGTTGAAAACCACACCCATGTCATGTTCCACGATCAACAGCGTCTTGCCTTCGGTCGCCTGCTTGATCAGCGCCACCGCGCGTTCGGTTTCCGAATGCGACATGCCGGCGGTGGGTTCGTCCAGCATGATCACATCCGCCCCCCCCGCGATGGTGATGGCGATTTCCAAAGTGCGCTGATCGGCATATGGCAACAGCGCCGCAGGTAGCTGCGCCTTGTCAAGAAGATCAACACTTTCAAGGATTTCCGCGGTCTTTCGCTGCACATCATGCAGGTTTCCAACATTGCGCCAGAACCCGTAACCATATCCCATCGAGTACAGCACACCGCAGCGCACGTTTTCCCGAACGGTCATGTTGGAAAAGATGTTCGACACCTGGAAACTGCGCGACAGACCCATACGGTTGATCTTGAACGGCTTCATCCCGCCGATCTCCTCGCCGCGCAGCTTGATGCTGCCCTTGCTCGGGTGGTAGCCACCCGAGATCAGGTTGAACAAGGTCGATTTGCCTGCTCCGTTCGGCCCGATGATCGCGTGGCGTTCACCCGGTTCGATATCCAGCGTCACTCCGCGAATGATATGCGCCGGACCGAAACTTTTGTGCAGGTTAGTGATAGAAAGCGCCGGGTTACTCATGCCTGGCCCTCCTTGTTCTTATGTGCCATGCGCAGGATGCCAACACCGGCAGCGAATGGGATGAAAATGATCAACCAGGTCAACACGCTGTCATGTGCCAGATGCAGCCCGAAAGGATGGAACACCTCGCCATAATTGTTGGACCAGTGCACGGACATCTCGATCAAGGTGACGATCCCAACCATCATCAGCAAAATCCCCGCGATCTGGACACTCCAGCGACGCAGACTCCCCACCGGATCATCCCCGCGCAACCCGCGGAACAGCCCGGCAAAAATCCCCGCCAGACCACCGGGCGCAAACATAACGATTACGATGAAAAGCAGCCCCAGATAAAGCAACCAAGCCTCCGAATAGTCCGACAACATGGACTGCATATAGGTCAGCAGCACCGCGCCGAGAATCGGACCGGCGAAATATCGAATACCACCGATATATGCCATCAGAAGAACCATACCGGACGGGCCCAGCGACAGCGCCTCGGGGGTAAAGATTTCATAGTTTACTGCGGACATACCGCCAGCTAACCCGGCGAAACCACCGGCAAAGATGAATACCAGATAGCGCACCTTTTGAGGATCGTAGCCAACGAATTCCACCCGTTCGGGGTTGTCGCGGGTCGCTTCGGACATTTTGCCGAGCGGCGTGCGGGTAAAGGCGTAGGTGCCCAAGACGCCGATGAATGTCCAGAAGGCGATAAACCAGTAGACCTCTTCGATCGGCCCCAGCGACAGGCCGAACAGTTCCGGTCCGTTCATCCGGTCACCGGAAACGCCTTCTTCGCCGCCGAAAATGGATCCGAACATGAACCCCGCTGCCGCGATCAGCTCGGCGACGCCGAGCGAAATCATGGCAAAGGGCGTTCCGGCACGACGGCAGGACGGCCAGCCGATGACGGCCCCGGCCAAGGCACCACCGGCAAATCCGATGATCGGCAAGAAAAAGACAGGGTAACTGGCCCAGAAGCCGCCGTCGCCATAAGACGCATTTTCGATAGCTTCCATGGCATGAACGGCGGCATAGCCGCCCAATCCGAAGTAGACCGCATGCCCAAAGGACAGAAGCCCGGCACGCCCCAGCAACATATTGTAAGACATTGCGAAAACGATATACACGCCCATCGCATTCATAAGCGAATACACCGTGCGTGTCGGCCCAAAGAATGGGATCACCGCCAGAACAACGGCGAAGATGATCAACGGCAAAGTCCGCTGCATAAATTTCTGACTGCCGCTCGGCGCCAGAGAAATCGTTGTATTAGTTGCAATATTGCTCATAGCTCACGATCCCCCAACAAACCGCGCGGACGAATCATCAGGATCAGTACCAGCATTAGGAACGGTATCATCGGTGCCAGCGACGCGATGGTAATACTGCCCAGTTCAGTGGTCTCGCTCAGCCCCAGCCAGCCGAAGATATCGGCAAAGCGGGCATCGATGGAGACAGCGAAAGTCTGCAAAAGTCCCAGGATCATAGCTGCCAGAAATGCCCCCATCAGACTGCCCAGTCCTCCGACAACGACAACAACAAAGACGATCGGCCCCATCTGCACAGCCATGGCAGGCTCGGTCACGAGGTAGTTTCCGCCGATCACCCCGGCCAATCCGGCCAGCGCACAACCGACACCAAACACAGTCATGAATATCCGCGGAACGTTATGCCCCAAATGGCCCACCATATGTGGATGCGATAGCGCCGCCTGAATGATCAGGCCCGCGCGGGTACGGTTCAGGATAAACCAAAGCGCCACGAGCATCGCCAGAGCAACGAAAAGCGTGAAAATTCGATAAGCCGGATATTGCGCACCGAACAGTTCGAACAAGGGGAAATCGAGCAATTCAGGGACCTTGTAGTCAACTGCGTTGCGGCCCCAAACGATCTTAACCACCTCGTCGATCAGATAGGCTAATCCGAAAGTGAAAAGCAATTCGGCCACGTGCCCGTTTACATGCACAGTGCGCAGTCCGAATTTTTCCACCATAGCGCCGACCAACCCGACAAGGATCGGGGCGAAAATCAGGGCCACCCAGAAACTACTGGCTTCGGAGATGGTGTAGGCAAAATAGGCTCCCAGCATGTAGAAGCTGGCGTGGGCAAAATTCAGAACGCCCATCATGCTGAAGATCAATGTCAGACCGCTTGACAGCATGAACAAAAGGAGCCCGTAAATCACTCCGTTGAGGAGTGAAAATACGATCGTTTCCATGAAAACCTCTTAGCAGTAAGGTGCCGCGTGAAATCACGCGGCACCGTTCTTGGATTAAGATTTGGGCCGCCTTATTTGCTAGGGCGCTTCATCTTACAGGTGGTTTCGGTACGGGTGTCTTCCGCTTCGATGCGGTCCGCCGGACCCGATTTCCACCCCAGGGGCAGCTTCTCAACACCGCGTTCAACATCGTCCGAGAAGGTCGACATGAACATCGGCTGCAGAATCTGGTGGTTATCTGCACGCATGGTGATGACGCCGTTGGGGCTGTCATAGGTCATGCCTTCCAGTGCGAACGCAACATCTACCGGGTCGGTGCTGTCGGCTTTTTCGGCCGCCATCGCCAGCATGTTCATCGCATTGTGAATGCGGTGATAGTAGTAGTTGTCCTCGGTATACTTGGCTTCATAACCATCGACATAGGCTGCCTCGGCGTCCGACATCGGCAGGTTGGTGTTGTTCTCGACAATCGCCTTAACTTGGCCGACCGCCGCTTCACCCATCGCCGTGGCCGCGCCCTTGGAACCACCGTAATATGTCAGGATCGGGCCTTCAAAACCCGAATCGACCGCCGCTTTGATCAGCAGCACCATGTCGGCGCCCCAGTTCCCGGTGATGATTGCATCGGCACCCGAGCTGATGATCTTCTGCACGTAGGGAGTGAAGTCCTTCACCTTGCCCAGCGGATGCAATTCGTTGCCGACGATATCGATGTCAGGGCGCTTTTCGGTCAGGTTTTTAACGGCTGCGGCGGCAACCGCCTTACCGAAGGAATAGTCCTGGCCGATGATGTAGACGCTCTTGATGTCCGGCTGGTCTTTCACCCAGTTGGTGACAGCGGCCATCTTCATGTCGGCATCCGCGTCGAAACGGAAATGCCAGAAGGTGCAGCGATCGTTGGTGAATGCGGGATCGACCGCAGCATAGTTCAGGAACAGGACTTCTTCGCCCGGGTTACGCTTGTTGTGCTTGTCGATCGCATCAATCAGCGCCGAAGCCACCGACGATCCGTTACCCTGCGCGATGTAGCGAGCACCACCGTCGAGCGCTTTCTGCAACTGAACCAGCGATTCTTTTGGGTTGATCTTGTTGTCGTAGCCGGTGACTTCGATCATGTCGCCATTGATGCCGCCCTTGGCGTTCATCTGGTCGGCCGCGTAGATCCATTCGTTCAGACCCGCCTGTCCCGACGGCCCAAAAGGCCCCGAAAGCGGATCGATAAAGGCGATTTTCAGTGTATCCGCTGACGCGCCGGAAACGGCCGCAACGCTCATAGCCGCCGCAAGTGCAGCTGATATAACTAGTTTCATAGATTTCTCCTCCCGTCATTAAACGACGCCGCAACGTCATTTCCACCGCTGATCAAAAGCGTCTACTGACCGCTTGTCAATCATTTTGTGAAACTCTATTCTGCTATGCGAAACATTCATCAGGGGAGGGGTGACATGGCAGATGATACGACGGAACTGTCAAAGTTCCGAAATGATATAGCGGATTGGATCATTAATAATTGTCCCGAGACGCTACGTAACCGTCCACTTGGTGAAGGCTCTATCGTCTGGGGCGGCCGCAACTGGAGCTTCGACAACGACGATCAACGTGTTTGGATGGAAAACGCCATCACCAAAGGCATGACCGCACCCCGCTGGCCAACAGCCTATGGCGGTGCAGGTTTGAACCGGGCGCAAGAGAAAATTTTCCGTGAAGAGATGACACGCCTGAAAGCCCCCAGTCCCCTGGAAAGCTTTGGCTTGTGGATGTTGGGACCAGCCCTACTGGCCTTTGGCACCGAAGAACAGAAGCTGCATTTCCTGCCCCAGATCACCAGCGGCAAAATTCGCTGGTGCCAAGGGTATTCCGAACCCGGTGCCGGCAGCGATCTGGCCAGCGTTCAGACCCGGGCCGAAGATATGGGCGACCATTGGTTGATCAACGGACAAAAGATCTGGACCTCTTACGCAGACAAGGCCGATTGGATTTTCGCGTTGGTTCGCACCGACCGGGAAGCGCCCAAGCACAAGGGTATTTCCTTTGTTCTGATCGACATGACGACACCCGGTGTGAGCACCAAGCCAATTCAGCTGATTTCGGGCAAATCACCTTTCTGCGAAACCTTCTTCGACAACGTCAAAGTTCCGAAATCCTATGGCGATGGCATCCCGTCTCAGGTGGGTGAAATAAATCGTGGCTGGGACGTTGCAAAACATCTGCTGACGCATGAACGTGAAATGATAAGCGGCGGTGCGCAAGGATTGCTGGGCGGTCGGTCGACTGGCGAATTCTTGTCCAGCCTAGATACTGACGTTCTGTCCGATCCGGTAATCAGCGCGCAGGCAATGGAGCTGGAAGTGGACAGTCTTGCCTTTGGCATGACGCTGGATCGCTACAAGGATCAGGCGGAATCGGGACGCGGCGTGGGCAATGCCAGCGCAATGTTGAAATATTACGGCACCGAAATGAACAAGCGCCGATACGAATTGCTGATGTCAGCGTCGGGTAGCGAAGGCGTGGAATGGGACGGACCGCACGGGTCACTGGCACCGGAATGGCTACGTACCAAAGCCAATTCGATCGAAGGCGGCACTTCGGAAGTGATGCTGGACATCATTTCCAAGCGCGTCCTTGAACTGCCTTTGAAATAAGGAAATTGAGAATGACCAGTCTTCTTGAAACCGAAGACGAAACCTTGCTGCGCGATTCTGCCCGCGGGTTTCTGAACGATGCTTCGCCCGTTTCCGCCCTGCGTGCCAACCGCGAACAGGGCCGCCCGTTCGATCCGGGGCTGTGGCGCGAAATGGCACAGATGGGTTGGACCGGCGTTTTGGTTCCCGAAGAACAGGGCGGGGCCGATATGGGCCATCGCGCGGCGGGCATTTTGTCGGAGGAAATGGGACAGGTTCTGGCCGCATCGCCCTTCATCTCGTCAGCCGTGATGGCCGCAACGGCATTGCGCGGCGCGGCGAATGGCCGGGCCAGTGATGCGCTGGCGCAAATCGCGGCAGGCGAATCAATCTACGCGATTGCAGTGGATGAGGGGCCGAAACACGCCCCTGCGAAGACGGCGTTGCGAGCAGAGAAATCTGGCAACGGCTATCGGCTTTCCGGCAGCAAGACATTCGTCGCCGATGGCAGCAGCGCGAATCGGGTGTTGGTTCTGGCTCGTACCGCCGGCGAAGCGGGCGATACGTCGGGTTTGACCCTGTTTGATATTGATGTCGAACGAACAGGGCTGAGCCGAGAGGCGATCAGCACGATTGATTCGCGCGATCACGCGCGGCTCAACTTTGACGATCTGGAAGCCACCGGCGAAGATATCGTAGGCGAACTGGACAATGGCTTTGCAACGCTGCGTCACGGTCTGGAAGCAGGCCAGGCGACGCTGGCGGCCGAGCTTTCGGGACTGACGGCCGGGGCCTATGCAATGACCATCGGGTACCTGAAAGAACGCAAACAATTTGACCGCACCATCGGGTCGTTTCAGGCGCTGCAACACCGCGCCGCGCATCTGTTCAGTGAAATCGAGATCACTGCTTCGGCCGTAATTAATGCCGGCCGCATCCTTGACGAGTCCCCCGATCAGGCCACGCTGGCCGTGTCGATCGCCAAAGCGCGCGCAACTGCGACCGCGAAACTGGCGGTATCCGAAGGGGTACAGATGCATGGCGGCATCGGAATGACCGACGAATATGACATCGGGTTTTTTATGAAACGTGCCAGGGTCGGGGCCGAATGGCTGGGCGATTATGGTTATCACGCTGCGCAGGTAGCTGCAGCACGCGGGTTCTGAGGAGGACAATATGACACCGAATGATTTGTTTGACCTGACTGGCAAGGTCGCTTTGGTCACTGGCGGGTCCAGCGGCATTGGCCGCATGGCGGCTGAAGGACTGGTTGCTGCTGGGGCTCGGGTGCTGATCGCCAGCCGCAAGGCTGATGCCTGTGAAGCGGTAGCGGCAGAACTGAACGGAATGGATTATGCCGGAAGCGCCGAAGGCTTCGCCGGCGATGTCAGCACCGAAGCGGGTATCGATGCGCTGGTCGCCGAAGTGAACAAGCGTACCGACAAACTGCATATCCTGATGAACAACGCGGGTCGCACCTGGGGTGCGGCCATTGGTGAACATCCCTATCAGGCCTGGGAAAAGCTTCTGAGTCTTAACGTGACCGGGATGTTCCACCTGACCCAGCAATTGCTGCCGCTGCTGAAAGCAGCCAGCACCCCCCAGGACCCCGCGCGCGTGGTCAACGTCGGGTCGGTTATGGGCGACATCCCCAAAGGCACATCCACCTATTCCTATGCTGTGTCAAAGGGTGCGGTGCACCATATGACCCGGGTTCTGTCGAACGATCTGGCCCCCGAAGGCATCACGGTGAACGCCATTGCGCCAGGACCGTTCGTGTCGAAGATGACCGCTTTTGCCATCGGCACCGAAGAAGGACAGAAAAAGTCCGCCGAAGGTGTTCCGCTTGGCCGGGTCGGCTGCCCCGAAGACATCGCCGGAGCGCTGCAATATCTGTGCGGCCGCGGTGGGTCTTATGTTTCGGGCGCGATCCTGCCACTGTCTGGAGGAATGCAATCGAACGCCCCCGGCTCCCTGTTCAACGAGGATTTGTAATCATGACGCTGCCCTCAGGTAAAAAAATCAGCCGGGAAGAATTCGAAGCCCTGCTGGGGCAGGAAATGGGCGTGTCGGATTGGTTCACCATTGATCAAAGCCGGATCGACCAGTTCGCGGACTGCACCGAGGATCACCAGTTCATTCATGTCGATCCAGAAGCCGCCGCAAAAACGCCCTTTGGCAGTACCATCGCACATGGGTTCCTGACTCTGTCGATGCTGTCGGCCATGGTCTATCAAATGCCCAGCATCGAAGGCGTCGTCATGGGAGTGAATTACGGCTTCGACAAAGTTCGGTTTGTGTCACCGGTGAAGGTCGGGTCCCGGATCAGGGCGCGGTTCGTACTGGCCGCGTTCAACGAAATCAGACCCGGTGAATTCCAGTCCAAAATGGATGTGACCGTTGAAATCGAAGGACAGGAAAAACCTGCTCTTGTGGCCCAATGGTTGGGTCGGCGCTATTTCGGAGAAGAAGCATGAGCGAAGTACGTTTTGACGGGCGCGTGGCCATTGTCACCGGTGCGGGCGTCGGTCTGGGTCGCAGTCATGCGCTTGGCCTTGCGGCACGCGGGGCCAAGGTGGTGGTCAACGATCTGGGGACGTCCACGGACGGGACCGGATCGGGGTCCGACGCGGCCCGCGCTGTAGTGGACGAAATCCGCGCCGCAGGTGGCAAAGCGATCGCCAATGGTGCCAATGTCGCGGATTCCGGGCAGGTTCAGGCAATGGTGGACGAAGCCATTTCCGAATTCGGTCATGTTGATATTCTGGTGAACAATGCCGGGATCCTGCGCGACAAGACTTTTGCCAAAATGACGTTGGAAGATTTCCAGATGGTGATGGATGTTCACCTGACGGGATCGGTTAACACCGCTCATGCCCTGTGGCGGCATATGTGTGAACGGGAATATGGTCGCATCGTTTTCACCACTTCAGCATCGGGTATGTACGGCAATTTCGGTCAGTCGAACTATGGCGCGGCGAAATCGGCGATGCTGGGTCTGATGAACGTGTTGTCCATTGAGGGCGCGAAATACAACGTTCGGGCCAATATACTGGCCCCTACAGCAGCAACGCGGATGACCGAAAACCTGATCCCCGCCGAACTTCTGGCACTGTTGAAGCCCGAAACCATCACCCCCGGCCTTTTGGCACTGGTAAGCGACGACGCGCCGTCCAAAATGATCCTGGGGGCCGGTGCCGGTTGTTTCGCGGAAACCAAGATCTACGAAACAGAAGGCATCACTCTGCAAGACGACGAGCTGAGCCCGGAAACAGTTTTGGCCAGAATGGCGGAAATCCGTGACCCTGCGAACCAGCAGGTGATGGCAAACGCTTTCGAACAAACCCATAAATATGTCCGGAATGCAGCGGCGGCGCGTGGCGTCACCCTGCCCGGCGAATAACCCCGAACCAAAGGAATTCAAAATGCGTGACGCAGTAATCGTTTCAACCGCCCGCACCCCGATTGGCAAAGCCTTTCGCGGCGCGTTCAACAACACCTCGGCCCAGACCCTGATCGGTCATGCGGTTTCCAACGCGGTGTCCCGTGCTGGCCTGGACGGGTCCGAGATTTCGGATTGCATCATCGGCACCGCCATTCAGCAAGGATCGACCGGCGGCAATATTGGCCGTCAGGCAGTCATCCGCGCGGGCCTACCCGTAACCATCGCGGGTATGTCGATGGATCGGCAATGTGCCAGCGGCATGATGGCCATCGCCACTGCCGCCAAGCAGGTCGTTCATGACGGTATGGATGTCGCCATCGGCGGCGGCGTCGAATCGATCAGCCTGGTTCAGAATGACAAGATGCGGACCGACTGGCTGGCCGATGCCTGGATCAAGGAACATAAACCCGCGCTTTACATGTCCATGCTGGAAACCGCCGAAATCGTCGCCGAACGCTACGGCGTCAGCCGCGAAGACCAAGACGCCTATGCGCTGCAATCGCAGCAGCGGACTGCGGCCGCGCAGGAAGCTGGCAAGTTCGACGATGAAATCGTGCCGCTGACCACCGTGATGAAAGTGGTCGACAAAGAAACCCGCGAAGTGTCGGACCGCGAAGTCACGCTTTCCAAGGACGAAGGTAATCGCCCGTCGACCACACTGGAAAGCCTTTCCGGTTTGTCGCCGGTCTTCAAGAACGGCCAAGTTGTGCAAGAGGGCAAATTTATCACCGCTGGCAACGCTTCGCAATTGTCCGATGGCGCTTCTGCTGCCGTGATCATGGAAGCGAAAGAAGCCGAAAAGCGCGGCTTGCAGCCGCTGGGCCGCTACGTCGGCGTCATGGCGGCGGGCTGTGAACCCGATGAAATGGGTATCGGCCCGATCTATGCCGTGCCGAAACTGCTGGAGGCACACGGCCTGAAGATCGACGATATCGGCCTTTGGGAGTTGAACGAAGCTTTCGCAAGCCAGGTCCTGCAATCGCAGCGCGTTCTTGGTATTCCGGATGAAATCCTTAACGTCGATGGCGGCGCGATTTCGATCGGCCATCCCTATGGAATGTCGGGTGCCCGCATGGTCGGTCACGCCCTGATCGAAGGCAAGCGGCGCGGCGCGAAATACGTGGTCTGCACCATGTGTGTCGGCGGCGGCATGGGCGCGGCCGGTCTGTTCGAAGTTCTCTGAAAAACTACGGGGCCGCAGATCATTGCGGCCCCCCTTACTAATAAAGGCCCCGATATGCCCGAACTCTATCTGATCCGTCATGCACAGGCGTCTTTCGGCGCGGCAAACTATGACGTGTTGTCCGAACTGGGCCATGATCAATCCTTTGCTTTAGGCCATGCCTTGGCCGAACAGGGGGTACAGCCCGACGGCCTGTTCATCGGAGAGCAGCGACGCCACCGCGAAACGCTGGAAGGTGTACTGAAAGGTTTGGGGCGCGATCCGCAGCAGGCGCAGATCCATGCCGGGTTGAACGAATTCGACTTCAAGTCCCTGCTCGATGCCCATTACCGCAACCGGGACGCGCCGGAAAAGATGCACAGCGAACGGAAATCACATTTCCGCACCCTGCGTGACACGGTCTTGGCGTGGCAACGCGACGAAATTGTCGATCCACCGGAAAGCTGGGCCGACTTCACCGGCAGAGTCGAAGCCGCCCGCCAAGCCATCGTCGCCAGCCGCGCGCAGACTATCGTGGCGGTCAGCTCGGGTGGCGCAATCGGTCAGATGATCGCTGCCACGCTCTGCACCCCGTCCGACCAACAGATTAAATTGCAACTGCAGATGAAAAATTGTGCGGTGAACCGGTTTGTTTTTTCCGAACGCAGTTTTTACCTGCACGGGTTCAACGAAACCCCACATATCACGGCGGCGAATGCCGACCCCTTGCTGACCTATAGCTGAGGAGCGACGATGACCAAGACCGACCCAACCAAGCTGGACACCGAGGCCGTCGCCACCTATCTGGGCGCACATCTGAAGGGTTTCGAAGGACCGGTCGAGGCCGAGAAATTCGATGTCGGGCAATCCAATCCCACCTTTCGGCTTCGTACTCCGAAGAAAAACTACGTTCTGCGCCGCAAACCACCTGGGATTTTGTTGAAATCGGCCCATGCAGTGGATCGTGAATTCCGGGTGCAAAGCGCGCTACGGAATACCGATGTGCCGGTGGCCAATATGTACCTGCTCTGCGAAGACGAAGACGTGATCGGGTCGGCCTTCTATGTGATGGAAGAAATCGTCGGGCGGCATTTCAACGACCCGCGCTTGCCGGAACTATCAAAGGCGGACCGGTTGCCCATCGTCGATGAAATGAACCGGGTTCTGGCCGCGATTCACAATGTCGACCTGCAAGCCACTGGTCTGAGCGATTATGGCCCCGAGGGTAATTATTACCGCCGCCAGATCGACCGCTGGACCAAACAATACCGCGCCTCGGAAACCGACAAGATCCCCGCAATGGACGACCTGATTTCCTGGCTCGACAACAATGTCCCCGCCGAGGACGGTCAGCGCACGCTGGTTCATGGTGATTATCGCATCGATAACATGCTGTTCCACAAGGACCGTCCCGAATGCGCCGCTGTGCTGGATTGGGAATTATCAACCACCGGCCACCCCTATGCCGATCTTGCCGCCGTGATCATGCAATGGTCGATGCCGCCGGGTGCCGAAGGCCGTGGCCTGGCCGGAGTGGATCGCTCTGCCCAAGGATTGATGAGCGACGAAGGATTTGTCGACGCCTATTGCGCCCGCCGCAACCTGGCCGGAATCGACAAATTCGGTTTTTACCTGGCCTTCACCTTCTTTCGCATGGCCGGGATCATTCAGGGCGTTTACAAACGCGCACTGGACGGCAACGCGTCGAACCCTGAACGCGCCAAACGGCTGGGCAGCCATGTCGGCACCTTCGCCGAACACGGGCTGGCAGCAGCCAAAACCGTATGACGGAAGGACCCGATGTGAGAGACAGCCAAATCGATCCCGCCCTGCAGGAAGACCCCTATGCGCTACAAAAACATCTGGGTTTCGAGATCACAGGTTGGGACAAGGATTACGCCCGGGTCGAATTGCCGATGCAGGATCATCTCGGTAATCGCTATGGCATCCCCCATGGCGGGGTGCACGCAACGCTGATCGATACCGCGATGGGATTCGCTGGCTGCTATACCGGCATCCCGGACCAGAAACGGTTGGCGATGACGCTGTCGCTGAACGTAAGTTATGTCGGCCAGCTCAAGGGCAAGCTGCTGATAAGCGAAGGGTTTCGCACCGGTGGTGGACGCAAAACTTTCTTCGCCGAAGCCAAGCTCACCGACGAATTGGGCACCCTGATCGCGACCGGAACCGGGGTATTTCGTTACCGTGGCGTTTGAGCGGAAAATGACGTGATGTCATTTTCCTGAACTCGCTAATTGCCTTTTATTTCATGGTTTTTCGCCCAGAATGCAGGCCAATGAAGAGGAGAAAGACCATGACAGATATGATGCAACGGGTCGTGCTGGCGAGTCGCCCGCAAGGAGAACCGACCGACGAAAATTTCCGCCTGGAAAGCGTACCAGTGCCGGCACCCGGAGATGGTGAAGTTCTGGTCCGGGTCAGCCATATGTCGCTCGACCCCTATATGCGGGGCCGTATGGACGATGCCAAATCCTATGCCAAGCCGGTCGAGGTCGATCACACGATGGAAGGCGGTGCAGTAGGCGAGGTGATCGCCTCGAACCACCCGAATTTCGCCCCCGGCGATTTCGCGTTCGGCATGTTCGGCTGGGCCAGCCATGGCTGCCTGCCCGGCAATCAGTTGCAGAAACTCGACCCCGCACATGGGCCGATCACAAACGCACTGGGCGTGCTGGGTATGCCGGGTTTCACCGGCTGGTTCGGCCTGACGGAATATGGCAAACCGAAAGCAGGCGAAACCCTTGTGGTGGCGGCTGCCACAGGCCCGGTCGGATCTATGGTCGGGCAGATGGGCAAGCAGCTGGGGCTGCGTGTCGTCGGCATCGCGGGCGGACCGGAAAAATGCAAACTGGCCAAAGAAACCTTCGGGTTTGATGAATGCCTGGACCACTATGCCTATGAGGATGCCAATGCGCTGCGCGCTACGCTGAAAGAAGCCTGCCCGGACGGCGTCGATATCTATTTCGAAAACGTCGCCGGCAAGGTGCTGGAAGCGGTGCTGCCCTTGATGAATGTCGGCGCCCGAATTCCACTTTGCGGCATGGTTGCCTGGTACAATGCGGGGGCGCTCGGAGCCAATCAGAAAGGCACGAAAGACCAGTTGCCGAAAATGTGGCGCAGTATTCTGGTGAACCGGATGCATGTGCATGGCTTCATCATTTCGGATCATTACGACCGCTACCCGGACTTCCTGGCAGATGCCGGTCCGCGCGTCGCCACGGGCAAGATCAAATCCGTCGAAGATATTGCCGAAGGTTTGGAAAACGCCCCACGCGCATTCATGAACATGCTCAAGGGCGGCAATTTCGGCAAACAGATCGTCAAACTGGCGGATTGATATCCGCCACAACGCGCGAGACACAAACCAAAGGGGGGCATTGCCCCCCTTTTCCATGCAAAACCCAAGAATGGTTCACGGCTTCTCGCCCAGATTTATTTCACCAAGATAAAATTCGAACGAATGAGTTTCATCTTGCCCGAAATACTCCGGGGGCATGGGGGCAGCGCCCCCAAATCGCTTCGCATTTATTGCGAAGAAAAATCGGCGCGCCCGGAACGGGCGCACCTTAAGATCAGGCAGCGCGATTTGCCGCCATGATCCGGCTGAGGTGATAGTCGGTATCACCCAGCTGCGCATCCAGCATCACCAGCCGCTTGGCAAAATGCGAAATCGGGTATTCCCAGGTCATTGCGATACCGCCATGCATCTGAACCGCCTCTTCAGCAATCAGCCGTGCCGCACGGCCGATCAGGTTCTTGGCCATCGACGCGTAATGCGAGGCGTTTTCGCCCCCCAACTCGGCGGCAGCCTTGATCGTGATCGAACGGGCCTGTTCAATCTCGGTCAGCATGTCGACCGCGCGGTGCTGCAACACCTGGAATTTACCAATCGGGATACCGAATTGCTTGCGCTGCTTCAGGTAATCGACCGTGGTCGCATGGGTGACGTCCATAGCGCCGACCGCTTCGGCACAAAGCGCCACGATGCCCGCATTGATCGCGTCTTCCATCGCATCAGCCGCCTCGGCCATCAACAGGCGCGCCGGGCTATCGTCCAGCTGGACCTCTGCCGCCCCACTGCCATCCATCATTGCATAGCCGGTCACATTGGCATCGGCGGCCTGTACTTCGAACAGGGCCACTTTACCATCCAGCTTGGCGGCGATCAGGAATGTATCAGCGATCTGACCACCATAGACGGTGCTTTTACGCCCGGACAGGACATAGCCATCGCCTTTGGCGCTGGCGGTGCAGGTCATGTAGTCCAGTTCATAAGGTGCGTCGATCTCGGTGAAACCCACCGCATATTTCGTAGACCCAGCCAGCAGCGCCTCTTGATCTTCGCCCGCCGACACCAACAGGCGCGACGCCATCAACGCACCCAGCACCGGTTCCGGGGTCAGTTGCCGGCCCATGGCTTCGAACACCACCGAGATGTCGAACCCCGTGCCGCCAAAGCCGCCCGCATCTTCCGGCGCAAGAGCGAAAAGAGTGCCCAGTTCGACCAACTGGTCCCATTTCGAAGGATCGTGGTACGGCGCGTCATAGGCGACCTTGTTGCGATGTTCGACAGCATATTGCTCGGCCAGAAACCGGTTCAACGTGTCTGCCAGCATCTGGCGGTCTTCAGTCAGATTAAAATCCATCGGCTTACAGCTCCAGCATAGTCTTGGTCAGAATGTTGCGCTGGATCTCGTTCGATCCACCGAAAATCGAGGTTTTGCGGTTGTTGAAATAACGCGCCGCGTTATTCGCGCTGTCCGCCGGGCCGAACATCAGGTTGCCGTCTGTGACATAGCCCGGGAACGGGGCCGCAGCCGGACCCAGTGCGCGGCGCGCCAGATCTTTGAGTTCCTGGTTGATCACCGTCCCCTTGATCTTGAGGATCGAAGTTTCCGGTCCAGGCGCGCCTTGTTGCTGCGCCTTGAACAACATCCGAAGGTTGGTGATTTTCATCGCCTCAAGATCAATCTCGGCCTGCGCCACGCGGGCGGCAAAGAGCGGGTCTTCGATCAATGGACGGCCGCCCCGCTGCACCTTACGGGCCAGCGCCTTCACCTCTTCCAGAGACTGCATCGAGAAGCCCACCCCGGCGATGCCGGTACGTTCATGGGTCAGCAGATATTTGGCGATGGTCCAACCCTTGTTTTCCTCGCCTACCAGATTGCCATAAGGCACCCGGACATCGGTGAAGAACACCTCATTCACCTCGTGACCGCCTTCGATCAACTTGATCGGCCGCACTTCGATCCCCGGGGTTTTCATATCGACTAAGATAAAGCTGATACCCGACTGCTGCTTGGCATCCGGATCGGTCCGGCACAGGCAAAAGATCCAATCTGCGTGCTGTCCCAGCGTAGTCCACGTTTTTTGCCCGTTGATCACCCATTCGTCACCATCGCGCACGGCGCGGGTTTTCAAACTTGCAAGGTCTGAGCCAGCACCAGGTTCGGAATAGCCCTGACACCACCAGTCGGTCCCGTCCAGGATGCGCGGCAAGTAGTGATCCTGCTGTTCCTTACTACCGAATGCCTGCAACACCGGGCCCAGCATGCTTAGCCCGAAGGGCACAATGCGGGGGGCATAGGCACGGCAGCATTCATCTTCAAAAATATAGCGCTGCACCGGGGTCCAGCCGGGGCCGCCAAATTCTTTCGGCCAAGTGGTGGCAAGCCAACCATTGGCGTTCAGAATGGCGTGCCATTCTTCCATGACCTCTTTGGTCAGCTCGCCACCCGCACGCACCGCATCTGAAATGTGGGTGGGCAGGTTTTCGGCCAGATAGGCGCGGACCTCGTCGCGAAACGCGATGTCTTCGGCGGAAAAGCTCAGATCCATTGGTCAGGCTCCTTTGTTCAAATCAGCAAATGTGGTGCCATCGTCAGCCATTTTCTGCAGCAGGCCAGGCACTTGCCAGTAATGGCTGTCTTCGTTGGCATAATCGGTAATCCGGCGCACCAATTCCTTGGCCCCGATGGTGTCGGCATAGGCCAGCGGCCCGCCACGGAAGCGCGGGAAGCCATAGCCAAACAGGAACACCATATCGACATCAACCGGACGTTTGGCGGTACCGTCTTCGACCACGCGGGTGGCTTCGACGATCATCGCAGTCATGTAGCGGTCGACGATGTCTTCATCGGTGAACGTACGCGGAGTGATACCCTTGTCTGCGCGCACCTCGTCGATGATCGTGGCGACTTCGGGGTTGGGCACAGGGGCACCCTGGCCATAGATGTAATACCCCTGCCCCGTTTTGCGTCCGAACCATCCGTTTTCACAGATGCGGTCGGCCACGTCACCGGCATAGCGTTCATTCGGATCGCGGCTATCGGCTTTGCGTTTGCGTGTCATCCAACCGATATCCAGACCGGCCAGATCGCCGACCTTGTGCGGCCCCATGGCAAATCCGAAGCCTTCCAGCGCATTATCCACCTGTTGCGGTGACGCGCCATCCAGTACCAAATAGCTGGCAGTTTTGCCGTAATGCGCCAGGATGCGGTTGCCGATGAAGCCATCGCAGACCTGCGCCAGAATGCCGACTTTCTTCAACCGTTTCGCCAGCGCGAAACCAGTGGCCAGAACGTCGGGCGCCGTTTTCGCACCCTGCACGATTTCCAGCAGCCGCATCACATGGGCCGGGCTGAAAAAATGCAGTCCCAGAACGTCCTGCGGACGGTCAGTGCTGTCGGCGATTTCGTTGATATCCAGATAGGACGTGTTGGAAGCCAGGATCGCGCCCGGTTTGCAGATGGTGTTGAGCTTGCCAAAGATGTCCTTTTTCACATCCATCTGTTCGAACACCGCTTCGATAACCAGATCAACATCGGACAGCACGTCCAGACCCAGCGACGGTTCCAGCATTTTCAGCGCCGCGTCTTTCTGATCTGCACTCATCTTGCCGCGGCTCACTGCGCCTTCAAGGTTCTTGGTGATCGTTGCAACGCCACGATCAAGACCGTCTTGCGCGACTTCGACCAACCGCACCGGAATGCCTGCAATCAGGCAAGAAGTGGCAATGCCCGATCCCATCGTGCCGCCGCCGATCACCCCGATCTTGGCAATCTCGCGGGTGTCGCCCTTGGCTTCGGGGATGCCCGAAACGGCACGTTCACCAAAGAAGGCATGGATCAGACCGGCGCGCTGCGGCGTGTCCATTGAATCGATAAAGGCCTGTCGTTCGATTTTCAGACCTTCGGCGCGCGGCAGCGACGATGCTCTGACCGCTTCGACGATCTTATGTGGTGAAAACAGATGCGGCTGCTTTGCCTTCAGCATCGCGGCGGTATCTTCCAGCGTTTTTTCATCGGGTTCGACAACCAGATCGCAGCTATGGCGGGTCGCCAGCTTGCCGTCCAGAACATCCTGCGCGGCCTGCAACGCGGCGTCGCGCGGGGCCATGTCGACCAGCCGGTCGATCACGCCTTTTTCAAGCGCTTCTTCGGCTTTGACCTGACGGCCCGACAGCGCCATGTCGAGAGTGAAGGCAATGCCCGCGATCCGTGGCAGGCGCTGCGTTCCGCCAGCACCGGGCAGCAGGCCCAGCAGGATTTCCGGCAGGCCGATGCGCAATCCCTTGATCCCGATCCTGGCGTGGGTCGCCATACCCAGTTCGAAACCACCGCCGAGTGCAGTGCCATGCATGACCGAGATGACCGGGATTTTGCTATCTTCGATAATGTTATAAACGTCCGGCAGCGCCGGAGGCTGCGGTGGTTTGCCAAATTCGGTGATGTCCGCCCCGGCGACGAAGGTACGGCCTTCGGCATAGATCGCGATGACCTTTGCAGTACCTTCTTCGTTCAGCCGGGTGATTGCATCCTGCAATCCCTGACGAACAACCTGCCCGGTGGCGTTCACCGGCGGGTTGTTGATAATGATCAGGGCAATGTCGCCCTGCCGTTCGATGGATATCTTGTCATTCACCTGGGTGACATCGGTCATATGGCTGCCTCACGCTCCTGCAATCACACAGAGGAATGCGGGCTGCGCTCTGCAACCGCCTCCTCCCGTCGGGACCAAACTAAAGCCTCGGCGTGACCGCGTCAACGCGTGGAATATAGTTTTGCAATGCAGAACAACGCGGTGACGTCAGGTTACGAGATGATCTCGAACCGGTTCACATCGACCAGACCGCGATCGGTGATCTTGAGGTTGGGAATCACTGGCAAAGCCAGAAATGCCAATTGCAGGAACGGCTCTTCCAGCGTGACGCCAAGCGAACGGGCGGCAGAGCGCAGATCCACCTGCCGGTCGCGTACAGCTTCGAACGGTTCAAGGCTCATCAACCCGGCCACCGGCAGCGGCAGTTCAGCCAGAACCTTGCCGCCTTGAACCACGACGAAGCCGCCTTCGATTTCGCCCAGCCGGTTCGCGGCCAGCGCCATGTCGTCGTAATCGGCCCCCACCACCGCGATATTGTGGTGATCGTGACAGACCGTCGAGGCGATGGCGCCGCGCTGCAATCCGAAACCGCGCACGAACCCGGTGGCCATGTTGCCGTTCTTGCCGTGCCGTTCGATCACCGCGATCTTGATCAGATCGCGTGCAATGTCAGGGCGTTTGTCACCGTCCACGATCGGGATCGTTTCATGCAGATGGTCGGTGATAATTTTGCCTTCGATGATGCCGATTACATCCGTGTCTTCGCGGTTTCCCGTAGTTCGGAAATGGGTGGCCGTCACCGTGGGCGCCTTAACCGAATGCCGACCTACCGGCGGGATCGTCTGGCGCGAAGCGAAGGCTTCGTCCGTCACTTCAACGCCGCCGCAGAAGACTTTCTGCACGTCGCAGTCTTCCAGACTGGTCAGCGCGACGATATCGGCGCGTTTTCCCGGGGCGATCAGCCCGCGATCCTTCAGCCCAAAGGCTTCGGCCGCCGACAGGCTGGCAGCGCGATAGGCGGCCAGCACCGGCGCTCCCAGCCCGATCAGGCTGCGGATCATGTAATCGAGATGGCCGTATTCGGCGATATCGAGCGGATTGCGGTCATCGGTACACAGGCACAGGTAAGGCGCGGTGCGCTCAGTCAGGACCGGGGCCAGCGCGTGCATGTCCTTTGATACTGATCCTTCGCGGATCAGGGCGCGCATCCCCTTGCGCAGCTTTTCCAGCGCTTCCTCGGCCGTGGTTGCTTCGTGTTCGGTGCGGATACCGGCGGCGATATAGCCGTTCAAGTCCTTGCCCGACAGCAGCGGACAATGCCCGTCGATATGCTTGCCGCGGAACAGGGTCAGCTTTTCCATCACGCCGGGGTCTTTGTAGAGCACGCCGGGGAAATTCATGAACTCGGCTAGCCCAATGCCGGTGGGATGATCCATAAGCGGCACCAAATCTTTGGCATCAATCCGGGCGCCTGCGGTTTCCATTTCGGTCGAGGGCACGCAGGAGGACAACTGCACCCGGATGCTCATCAGCGTATTCAGCGCGGCCTGCTGAAAATAGCGGATTCCGTCGGTGCCGATTACGTTGGCGATCTCGTGCGGGTCGCAGATCGCGGTGGTGACGCCGCGCGGCAGCACGCAGCGGTCGAATTCGAACGGCGTGACCAGAGAGCTTTCGATATGCAGGTGGGTATCAATAAAACCCGGCACCAGGATCAGCCCGGTGACATCAACGATCCGCTTGCCTTCATAGCTGTCGCAAGTCCCCGCGATCATATCGCCGCAAATGGCGATATCGCCCTCAAGAAAGTCCCCGGTGACAAGATCGAGCATCCGACCGCCGCGCAGCACAATATCGGCGGGTTCCGCCCCACGCCCCTGATCGATCAGCTGGTCCAGTTCCGCCATGCCACCTTCCTTTACTGTGTTTCTGCCACGATGCCATGGAACGGGGGCAGGCGCGAGGCGTTATCAGAAAGTGCGCGCAGAGATCTCTGATACCCCAAAGCGGTCATAGAAGGATCAGAGCACTCGGCTTAGGAACAATTACCCTCAGCGAAAACCAAGCGTTTCGCATCTGAGAGGCCCTGCCGTCCTTAGTTGAAGCCCTAAATTGATCACGGGCATGCCAAAAGCAAACGCTCAGGAAAAACCAGCCCGCGTTCTGTTTGCAAAGGCAACAAGCGAAAGCATAACAGGGACTTCTACCAATACGCCAACGACAGTGGCTAAAGCAGCGCCAGAATTCAGACCGAAAAGGCTGATTGCGACTGCGACGGCTAGTTCAAAGAAATTCGATGTTCCGATTAAGGCGCAAGGGGCCGCGATGCGGTGCGGAACCTTCAGAAGCCAGGCTGCGGCATAGGCCAGCAGGAAAATACCATAGGATTGTATCAGAATTGGGGTCGCGATCAGCGCGATCACCAATGGCCGATCGAGGATGACTTGCCCCTGCAATCCGAACAGGATCACCACTGTCGCGATCAGTCCAACAATCGAAAACGGCTTAATCTGGTCACGAAATGCCGCGATGCGATTACGCGACCCGAGCAGGTGTCGGGTCCATACACCGGCGGCGAGAGGCAGCGCCACAAACAGGGCAACAGACAGAAGCAGCGTAGCCCAAGGCACCGCGATTTCGGTAACACCGAGCAGAAAGGCGACGATCGGCGCGAAGGCAAAGACCATCACGATATCATTCACAGAGACCTGTAAAAGCGTGTAATTTTCATCGCCCCGTGTCAGTTGGGACCAGACGAAAACCATCGCTGTGCAAGGGGCTGCCCCCAGAAGGATCAAACCGGCAGTATATTGCTGCGCGTCGGACGGGGCGATCAAATCGGCGAAGACAGTTTCGAAAAACAACACGGAGAGCGCAGCCATCGTGAACGGCTTTATCAGCCAATTGATGACCAGCGCAATTGCCAGCCCCCGGGGCTGGCGCAAAACATTCTTCAACTCGCCGGGGTCCACCCCGACCATCATCGGATAAACCATCGCCCAGATAAGCACCGCAACAACAAGATTAACGCGCGCCACTTCTGCGCCAGCGATCAGTTGTACGAGACCCGGCAAAACGTTGCCAAAGGCGATCCCCGCAGTCATTGCCAAAGCGATCCAAAGGGTTAGATATTTCTCAAATGTAGTCATCTTGGGGTCCTGAAAAACTGAATGATATTCATGCAGCTTGTTTTTCATGAGGTTCAAGCCGGCCTGCAGCCAGCGCACTGAACCCGACCATGGCGGCAGCGGCAGCCAGGCACAAGGCGAGCCCACCAGCCTGATAGGTCAGCCCGGACAGAACCGTGCCAATCAGGCGTCCGCCGGCGTTGGCCATATAGTAGAACCCGACATCCATCGTGACCCGTTCTTCCTGCGCAAAAGCGAGGATCAGGTAGGAATGGAGCGACGAATTGACAGCAAAAAGCCCCCCGAAGACAAGTAAACCAATAACAAGGGCCACCGTCATCGCCGGGGTCGGCCCCGGCGATAGCGCCGTACCCGCCGCCAGCACTGCCGGGATCACGAACAAAACAACCGCCCAGCCGCGCGCGGCCCTGATCAGCTCGTATTCGGGGCACGCCGAGGCCCGCAACAGACGCGGCGCGGCGGCCTGCACTGCGCCGTAGAGAATGATCCAGACCGCCATGAAGGTCCCCACCATGAAGAAAGCGGCACGATTGCCGTCCTCGCTGCCATCGGACAGGACGCCGTAGAAATAGATCGGGATTCCGACCACGAACCAGACATCGCGCGCGCAAAACAGGAACACCCGGGCCGCGCTGAGCCAGTTCACATTGGCGGATTTCGAAAACACCTCGGAGAACTTCACCCCCTTGCGTCCCTTTGGCAATCCGGGCGGCATGCTAAGCAGCACTGTGATCAGTATCGCAGCGAGAACCAAGGCCATTGCAAGCACCGCCCAGACGAAACCCAGCGTTGCCAGCAGCGCCGCCCCAAGAAGAAAGCCAACCCCTTTCACCGCGTTCTTAGACCCGGTCAGGATCGCGACCCAACGAAACAAACCGCCATCTTCCTTCGGGGCCAGTAGTTTGACAGCGGACTTGGAAGACATCTTCGCAAGATCCTTTGCCACACCACTCGCGCCTTGGACCAGCATGACATAGAGGACCGAAAAACCGATCGCCCAGCCCGGATCGAGCTGCGCAAGGGCGAGCAAAGCGACAACCTGAAGACCAAGCCCTGCATAGAGGGTAGAGGTCAGCCCGAAGCGCACCGCGATCCAGCCGGCAGCGAGATTGGTGATCATCCCGGCGATTTCATACAGAACGAACAGATAGGCGAGCTGAACCGGGCTAAAACCGAGGGTATGGAAATGCAGAAGAACAAGCATCCGCAAGGCACCATCGGTCAGCATGAACGCCCAGTAGGCCGCTGTGACGGCGACATAGGCAGACAGGCCTTCGGGGCGGGTGGTCACAGTGGTTCCCCGACCATCAGAGCGACATCAACCAGCCGATGCGCATAGCCCATTTCGTTGTCATACCAGGCGTAGATTTTCACCTGCGTTCCGTTCACCACCATGGTCGAGGGCGCATCCACGATCGCCGAACGGGTGTCATTGGTGTAATCGGCCGACACCAGTGGCCGTTCCTCATATCCCAGAATGCCGCGCAGTTCGGTCTCGGCGGCTGTCTTGAACAGCGCATTGACCTCTTCAACGCTGGTTTCGCGTTCGACTTCGAACACGCAATCGGTAATCGAGGCATTCAGCAGCGGCACCCGCACGGCGTGACCATTCAGGCGGCCAGTGAGTTCGGGATAAATCAGCGTAATCGCGGTGGCGCTGCCCGTGGTTGTCGGGATCAGTGAATTGAGCGCAGAGCGGGCGCGCCGTTTGTCCTTGGCCGGACGGTCGACGATGGTCTGGGTGTTGGTCACATCGTGAATGGTTGTGATCGAACCGTGACGGATACCGATGTTTTCATGGATGACTTTCACCACCGGCGCGAGACAGTTCGTCGTGCAACTGGCCGCCGTCACGATCCTGTGGCGCGCCGGGTCATAGCTGTCAGCGTTGACGCCGCAAACGATATTGGCCGCATCACCATCCTTGACCGGCGCTGAAACCACCACTTTGCGCACGCCTCTATCGAAATAGGGGGCAAGCTTCGCTTCGGATTTGAACGCTCCGGTACAGTCAATGACGACATCGACCCCGTCGAGCGGCAGGTCTTCGATCCTTGAGACACCAATGAAAGGCAGTCGATCACCATCAATTGTCACGCCGTCCGCATCATGGGAAAAAGCAGCATCCCAACGTCCGTGAACCGTGTCGAATTCCAGCAGGTGAGCATGCATTTCCGCATCGCCCACGGCATCGTTTATCCACGCAATCTTGGCACCGCGCTCAAGCAACGGGCGCAGCGCCAGCTTCCCCATTCGACCAAGGCCGTTCAGTGCATAAACCGTCATGTTGTCACCTCCGGCGTTTCGCGTGCAATGTCATCAACCGCCTTTTGCAACGAGATCCGGTCGAGCGAGTCGAGCGGCAGCGCGGTAAAGGAAAGGATCCGGTTGCGCAAAGCGCCATAGGCCTGCTGAAACGCGAGGCTTTTCTGGGCATCGGTCCCTTCGGCCTTGACCGGGTCGGGCATCCCCCAATGCGCACTTACGGGCTGGCCTTCCCATGCGGGGCATTCTTCGTTGGCAGCCTGATCGCAGACCGTGAACACAAAATCCATCTGCGGTGCATCAGGGGCGCAGAACTCTGAGACATTCTTGGCGCGAAGCCCTGAAATGTCATGCCCCTTTGCCTTCAGAACCTCGAGCGCGAAAGGGTCAAGCTGGGAATAAGGACGGGTTCCCGCAGAATAGACATCAAAGCGCTCTCCCGCTTGGTCGCGCAAGATCGTTTCAGCAAAGATCGATCGGGCAGAATTGCCCGTACAGATGAAAAGCACGTTATATTTTCTGTCGGACATGTCCGGGAAACCTTCTCGAAAAACCCTGGATACAGGCGCACAAGTTTCCGGGCGCCCGCGGCAACAGTCATTGAACAGGAAATCGACGATCTCGCCCCCGGCCTGAGCTCTTGCGCTGTAAAGGATCGACGTGCCTTCGCGCCGCTGACCGATCAATCCCGCCCCACAGAGAGCCGAAAGGTAGACCGAAAGCGTGGAGGGCTTGATCGCCAGCGCCTGACCGATTTCACCCGCTGGCACAGCATCGGGAAGTCGGCGCATCAGAAGACGGAATACGGCCATACGACCAGGATGGCCAAGGACGTTCAGGCGGGTGAGAATCAATTTTTCCATATTTCATGAATAATGGAATTAATGACTGTTGAAAGTGAATTTTTTATGACAGCGGTACGAATAGCCCCGGACTACCGGACCTTTTCTTTGCTCCTGTTCTGTCAGGCCTCTTAGGAAAAACTAAGCAAAAGGTGCTGAGTTCAGACCGAACGCGGTCTCACAGAACACCCGGCTGGCGCGTTGGCTGTACGGTCGGAACGGATCAGGACGTGGGGAAGAAAGCCCGCCAGTCGTCCAAGGCCTGCATATCGCCTCCCGCGTTTTCCGCCACCCCGCCGGTGAAGTTCTGAAAGGCGTCAAAATTGGTCCGGTTAATGCCGTTGAGAACCGGGATATCAGCCTCAAGCGCCAAGGCGACAGTGTTGCGAAACCCGCGACCTTCGGCTTCGTGTTTGCCAAATTTGTTGATGATCAGAAGGTCAGCACCCTGTTCAATCTGTCGGTTCACCTGAGCAACGGCTTGTTCCAGCGCCTGCGGATCAAGCCGGCACCCCTACGCCGCAGACCCGAGATTTTGCGAATACGGATTACCGGACCCGAGGGCAGAAGACGCAGATCCGTATTACATCTATCGCCGCTGTCGCATTCCCGATCAACCTACACCGCACCTGCCAAGCGCAGCCCCTTCGCGGCCAGCCGGTCGGCCAATGCCGCCAGCAACCGGTTGGTTTGCCCGCGCTCTGTCGCATTCACATAGCAGATCCGCATTGCCGCCCCCAAATTTCCAGCGCCGGACAAGCAAAGCGGAGTTTGCTACCAACAGCAAGTTCGACCTTCAGCGCTGTTTCATCGCATCCATCAGCGCGGCCCCAAGCGCACCATTGCCACCGGGCTTAGCATCGTCGGGTTTGCGGGACTGTTGCCCCGCCGCTTTGCGGGATGGTTTAGCTGCGCCCTTGTCGCGCGCCCCACCGCCGGGACGGTCTCCTTTGCCGACATCCTTGCGCATCGACAGGCCGATGCGTTTGCGCGAAACATCTACTTCCGTCACCCGCACCTTTACCACATCGCCGGCTTTCACCACCTCATGCGGGTCCTTGACGAAACGGTCCGCCAGTTGACTGACATGAACCAGACCATCCTGATGCACACCGATATCAACGAAGGCTCCGAAAGCGGCGACATTCGTTACAGTACCCTCCAGCAACAGCCCCGGTTTGAGGTCTTTGATATCCTCAATCCCGTCGGCAAAGCTGGCGGTTTTGAACCCGGGGCGAGGATCGCGGCCGGGCTTTTCCAGTTCTGACAGAATATCGCGCACCGTCGGCAGGCCGAATTGATCGTCAACGAAATCCTCGGCCCGCACGCCGCGCAGGTGCCGTTCATCCCCCATCAGGCTGCGCAAATCACGACCGCAAGCCTGCACGATCCGGCGCGCAACGCCATAAGCTTCGGGATGCACGGCAGAGGCATCGAGCGGCTCATCGCCATCGACAATGCGCAGGAACCCGGCGCATTGCTCAAAAGCGCGCGGTCCAAGACGGGCGACATCCAGCAGCTGCTTCCGGGTGCGGAACGCGCCATTGGCGTTGCGATGGGCCACCACCGCTTCGGCCAGCGCCTCACCCAGACCGGAAACCCGGGCCAGCAGAGGGGCCGATGCCATGTTCAGATCGACACCGACCGCATTCACCGCATCCTCGACCACCGCTTCCAGCGCGCGGCTCAGCTGATATTGATCGACATCGTGCTGATACTGGCCAACGCCGATGGATTTCGGTTCGATTTTTACCAGTTCGGCCAGCGGATCCTGCAATCGGCGGGCAATCGACACAGCGCCGCGCAAGGACACATCGAGGTCCGGGAATTCCCGCGCCGCCAGTTCTGACGCGGAATAGACCGAGGCACCGGCCTCGGACACCACCACCTTGGTCGGTTTCGGTGCGCCAAGGGTGTGCAGCAGATCGGCAACCATTTTTTCGGTTTCCCGGCTGGCGGTACCATTGCCGATGGCGATCAGTTCGACCGGGTATTTCCCAATCAGCGCAGCCAAGGCCGCCTGCGCCCCGCGCAGGTCGTTTTTCGGTTGGAACGGATAGATCGTATCGGTCTCCAACAGCTTGCCGGTGGCATCGACCACCGCAACCTTGACGCCCGTCCGGATACCGGGATCCAGCCCGATCGTGCATTTTGCCCCGGCGGGGGCTGCCAATAGCAGGTCCTTCAGATTGCGGGCAAAAACCCTGATCGCTTCGTCCTGCGCCCGTTTGCGCAGATCGCTCATCAGGTCGAGCATCATCGTCAGACTCAGCTTCACCCGCCACGTCCAGCCCGCAGTCTTGCGCAGCCATTGATCGCCGGGACCGTCGCTCGTGGTTTGCAACACGGCAGCAACCATCGCCTCGGCTCGGGCGATGCCGGTTTCGGGATCGGGCGCGATATCAACGCTCAGGACACCTTCGTTGCTGGCCCGCATCATCGCCAGCGCCCGGTGACTGGGCACACCGGCCCAAGGTTCGGAATGGGCGAAATAGTCGGAAAACTTCGCGCCTTTCTGCTCCTGACCTTCGATCACCCTGGCGCTGAGAATGGCTTCCTTATGCATGAAATCGCGCAACCGCCCGATCAGACCGGCATTTTCGCTCAGGGTTTCGGCGACAATGTCCCGGGCCCCATTCAACGCGTCCTTCACGCTCGGGACCGCCTCGGTGATATAGGTCTGCGCAAGGATTTCGGGATCGGCACTGCGATCCGCCAGAATCGCGTCGACAAGCGGGCCCAGCCCATTTTCCCGTGCAATCATCGCCCGGGTTCGGCGCTTGGGCTTATAGGGCAGATACAGATCTTCCAGCTGCGCCTTGGTGTCGGCCTGCGCAATCGCGCGGGCCAGATCATCGGTCAGCTTGTCCTGATCCTTGATCGATTTCACAATCGTGTCGCGGCGCGCTTCAAGGTCGCGCAGATAGCCCAACCTCTCGGACAACAGACGCAGCTGCGAATCGTCCAACCCCCCGGTCGCCTCTTTCCGGTATCGCGCCACGAAAGGCACCGTCGCGCCTTCGTCCAGCATTTGCACGGCCGCATTCACCTGTTCGGGACGGGCTGCAATATCGCGGGCGATTGTCTGAAGGATGCGATGCGAGGAATCTTTGGCCATGGGGGTCCGAAATCTTGAAATCAGGGACCGACACCATAGCCCTCCCTTGGCGCCACGCAAGACGGAAAACTTCGCGCTGGCACAGCGTTTCATCTTGGCAAAAATACTCCGGAGCGCGAGGCAGAGCCTCGCAAACCCGCGCGTCAGCGCGAAACCTCCGTGCCCGAAACGGGCGCACATTTCTGCCCCGCCGACAAAAAAGACCCGGGCGCTTTGAACGCCCGGGCCAGATAGTAAGAACTGATCAGGAAGGAATATCAGCCCTTGGTGAATTCGGGATAAGCTTCCATCCCCAGCTCGGCCATGTCGAGACCCGAGATTTCTTCCTCTTCGCCGACACGGATGCCCATGGTGGCCTTGAGTATAAACCAGACAACTGACGAGACCACGAAGGTGAAGACACCGACGATAACGATCGAGATCAGCTGACCGCCGAAGGTCGCGTCACCGTTGGTCAAGCAAACCGCCAGGGTGCCCCAGATACCGCAAATCAGGTGAACCGGGATCGCGCCAACAACGTCGTCGATCTTCAGCTTGTCCAGGAACGGCACGGCGAAGACCACCAGAATACCACCTACGGCCCCGATCAGGGTTGCTGCGCCCAAGGATGGGGTCAGCGGTTCGGCGGTGATCGAAACCAGACCCGCCAGTGCGCCGTTCAGCACCATGGTGATATCCGGCTTCTTGTACAGCAGCTGGGTCAGGATCAGTGCGGCGATGGCACCACCTGCAGCTGCGGTGTTGGTGTTGGCGAAGATGCGGCTGATGTCAGCGACGTTGCCGGCCGTGTCCATATAGAGCTGCGACCCGCCATTGAAGCCGAACCAACCCAGCCACAGGATGAACGTCCCCAGAGTTGCCAGAGTCAGGTTCGAACCGGGCATCGGGTGGGTTTTGCCATCTTTGTATTTCCCGATACGCGGACCAAGGATCAGCGCGCCGGCCAGAGCAGCCCAGCCGCCAACCGAATGCACGACGGTCGAGCCTGCGAAGTCCAGGAAGCCGTAATTCGCATCCAGGAAACCGCCGCCCCACTTCCACGACGCCTGGATCGGGTAGATCAGGCCGGTCAGGATTACGGTAAAGATCAGGAAGGGCCACAGCTTGATGCGCTCGGCCAGCGTGCCCGAAACGATCGAAGCGGTGGTGGCGCAGAACATCAACTGGAAGAAGAAGTCCGAACCCACCGACGCATAGGTCAGATCGGTTTCGGTATCAGCCAGGCCAACCGGTTCCATCGACGCGGGGCTGAACGCACCCAGGACGTTGGTGATGGTCCAGCCATCGCCCGGATACATCAGGTTGTAGCCAACCAGATAGTACATGATCGCGGCGATGGCGAACAATGCAACGTTCTTGAGCGACTGCATCGCCACGTTCTTGGAACGCACCAGCCCAGCTTCGAGCATCGAGAAGCCCGCGCCCATCCACATCACCAAGAAGCCGGTGACGAGGAACATAAAGGTGTTGAGAATATAGCCGATTTCTTCGTTCGGCGGGGTCACATCGGCCTCTTGGGCCAGACCCAGGCTCGGCAGCGCGATCAGCGCGGCGGCCAGGCCAAGTTTCGTGATACGGTTCATTTGCATTTCCTTATTCCCCTGTCCGCGGCTTACAACGCGTCATCATTCGTTTCGCCGGTCCGCACGCGTACGGCCTGCGCCACGTCCAGCACGAAAATTTTGCCGTCACCGATCTTGCCGGTGCGTGCGGTGGTGGTGATGGTTTCAACCACCTGATCGGCCATGGCCGAGTCCACCACGATTTCCAGTTTCACTTTGGGCACGAAGTTCACCGCGTATTCAGCGCCGCGATAGATTTCCGTATGACCCGACTGCGAACCGAACCCCTTGATTTCGGTCACCATCATGCCGCGCACGCCGATGTCGGTCAGTGCTTCACGGACCTCCTCCAGCTTGAACGGTTTGATCGTTGCAATGATGAGTTTCACCTTGATCCCCTTGTCGTTATGGTGCGGGTGGTCCCGCTGGATTACAGGGCTAATGAACACGAAACCCAGTATCAGAGAGAAGCGAACGGCCCAAAATTGCGCCAACTCTCATGCAAAGTAGATTAATTTTTCATCATATATACATTTTTGCCCATTTTTTCATCTCAATGAAAACGTAAATGGGCGGCATAGAAGGCCTCAACATTCACGGCACAGACATGTATCATGCGAAAAAAGAACGAGCCGAGCAGGATTGGACATGAGTGATTCAGGTCGAAAGAAGCCGCCCTTGGTGGCCGAACGACGTTATTCCAAGACATCCAAGACCAAATCGAAAGCATCGACACCGAAAAAGGCGGCAGCTTCGAAATCGGCAAAGCCAAAACGGCGGCCGACCAAACGCAAAGCGTCGGCCAAACCGGCCGGCAATCCGATCCTGCGCTTTTTCAAACGGCTGATTGGTCTGATCCTGCGCGTTATATGGGGGTTCAGCTGGCGCGTCGGAGCGGTCGTCGCGCTGATCGTCGCCTTGTCGGTGGGCTATGTCTATACCACCTTACCCGAAGCCGGGGCGGTACTGGATGGCCGCGCCAAAGGGTCGGTCACCATGACCGACCGCGATGGACAGGTCTTTGCCTGGCGCGGTGATCAGTTCGGTGGGGTGGTGACAGCCGACGCGGTATCGCCGCATCTCAAAAACGCCGTGGTCGCAACCGAAGACAAACGGTTCTATCGCCATTTCGGCATCTCGCCGCGTGGCGTCGCCAGCGCGATCCGGATCAACCTGCGCGAAGGGCGTGGACCGCTGTCCGGACATGGCGGATCGACCATTACCCAGCAGACCGCGAAACTGCTTTGCCTGGGGGTCGAATACAACTCCGACGACTGGGAAAGCGAAGCCGCCTATGAATCCGATTGTCGTCAAGGATCACTTTGGCGCAAAATCAAAGAAGCGATCTATGCGCTGGCGATGGAGAGCAAATACAGCAAGGACGAAATCCTTTCGATCTACCTGAACCGCGCCTATATGGGTGGCGGTGCTTATGGTGCAGAAGCCGCCGCGCAACGGTTCTTTGGCAAACCCGCCTCGGCGCTGGACCCGGCTGAAGGCGCAATGTTGGCGGGACTGCTGACCGCGCCGACATCTCTGGCACCAACCAACAATCTGCAACGGTCGCAAAACCGTGCTGCGGTGGTGATCGACCTGATGCGCGATCAAGGCTACCTATCGGATACTGCCGCACAGAACGCGCTGAACCACCCAGCAGAACTTTCACCTGCGGCCGAAGCGCGGGCGGGCGGATATTTCGCCGACTGGGTAATGTCCTCGGGACCGGAATTTTTTACCCGCAACAGCACCTCGGATGTGGTCATCCGCACCACGCTGGATCAGCGCATTCAGAAAGCCGCCGAAGAGGCGATGAATTACATCTACAGCGAAAAGGTCAAAGACGGATCAGAGGCGCAGGCCGCCATCGTGGTGATGTCGGCCGATGGCGCGGTGCGCGCCATGGTCGGCGGGCGTGAAACCCGGGTGTCTGGAGTATTCAACCGCGCCACCACCGCGAAACGACAATCAGGGTCGGCCTTCAAACCCTTCGTCTATGCGACCGCGCTGGAACTGGGCTGGTCATCGAACGACACGGTGATGGACGAACCGCTGACCATCAACATTCCCGGATCTGGTCCATGGTCACCGAAGAATTACGACAAGAAATACCACGGCGAGGTGACGCTGACCGAAGCGCTGCGCAGCTCGCTTAACATTCCTGCAGTCAAGATGGCACGGGCAGCCGGGCTTGATAATGTGCGCCGGGTGGCCGAAGGGTTTGGCATCAAATCCGACCTGGCCCAGGGGCCGGCGCTGGCGCTTGGCGCGTCGGAAACCACGTTGATCGAGATGACCGGCGCGTATGCCGGCATCCTCAATGGCGGCAGTTCGGTTACGCCCTATGGGCTGGTCGAATTGCGCATGCAGGGTGATGACGATCCGCTGATGACCGCCACCGGTGGTATCCGCGAACGCGTGATCAGCGAAAATGCGGCGCGCGAACTAACCTGGATGATGTATAATGTGGCGACCCGCGGATCGGGCCGCCGCGCCAACCTGGACGACCGGGAAGTGGCGGGTAAAACCGGCACGTCTTCGGATGCAAAGGATGCATGGTTTATCGGGTTCAGCGCCGATTATGTAGCCGGAGTTTGGATGGGCTATGACAATAACACGCCGCTTTCCGGGGTGACCGGATCGGGTCTGCCCGCCGAAATCTGGCACGAGACCATGACTCGCGTTCACGATGGGATCGACCCCAAGCCGCTGCCGATGCTGCGTGACGGTAGCCCGCCGAAGAAAACCAAGGTCAGAAATGACAGCAACGACGACACTCGGGGAGGTATCGACAAGCTGCTGCGCGATCTTCTGGGGACCGGAGACCGGTAACAGAAACGGCGCGGGCTGAACCGCGCCGTTTATCACTATCGCCCAGATGGGAAAGGTTATGAAACCTTGCGCAAATCTGCGATCATTGCATCGATATTGCCGCCGCGCTGATCCAGCATTGCACCGATTTCGTCTCGCTCGGTCAACAACATGTTGATTCCTTCGATGAACATGTTGAAGAACTTTTCGGACCCACTTTTGTCCGACACAAGAAACGTCACATCGAACGGTGCTTCGCCGCGCAAATGCGCGGTGGTCTTCACCTCAATAAAGCTTTTGATCTGACGCGCCGAATCCACCACGATTTTCCCGCCAATGAATTCACGGAACCGTTTGCCGTATTTGATCGAAATATACCGCTGAAACACTTTGGTGAATTCACTCAACTGTGCAGGGCTGGCGCGGCGAGCGTCGACACCAAGCGCATAGCGCGCGATCGTCGGGACATCGGCGTAGCGGTCGAATATCCTTTCGAACTCCTTGAGCATCAGGTTTTCAGATTTTCCTGAATCGATCACCTGATTGATATCCGCAACCAGCCTGTCGACCAGTGTTTTGGCGCGGCTGGCGCTGAGCGCGAAGGCAGGCATGGGCAGCATCGCGGCCAGTGCGGTAGCGCTGATCTGTGACAAAAACGACCGGCGGGAAGATTTATTCAGCATAGGGGTCCCCATACGGATCAGAATAAGGGTCGGAATAAGGATCAGAATAAGTATCCGAACCGCCGCCGCCAAGTTCAAAGCGGCGTTTTTGTGTAAATATCAGACGTGTCTGGGAATAGCTGTCGGCGCTGTCATAGAGGACCGAATCGACCGTATCCGAATAGCGTCCCCGATCACCGACCTTAGCCGCGACCCGTGCAGCGGTTCCGTAATATTTTTCGGGGCTTGGAATGACATTTGAAAGCGGATCAGTGAACAGATCGACGACTTTTCCCACGGCATCACGTTCATTTGATGGTCCCAGTAGCGGCAATTCGACATAGGCCCCTTCCGGCGCGCCCCAGACATGTAGGGTTTCGCCGAAATCCGTATCGTCCTTGTTCACACCGAATTCTGCGGCGACGTCAAACAGACCCGCCATACCCAGTGTGGAGTTGATCAGGAAACGGTAGAAATTTACACTCAAACCCTTCATGTCCGCCTGCAGCATATGGTTCACGGCCATACTGGGTTCAGACAGGTTATCCCCGAAATTCCCGATGCTGGTCTGGATATCGCCGGGTATGACGCTGGCATATCCCTTGCCCACAGGCCGCAGCAAGGCGCGGTCCACGGCACGGTTGAATTCATGGTTTTTACGGTTGGTTGCCTCGTAAGGGTCGAACACACCGCCGCTGGTCATCAACGACGGGTCAACCGGCGTACAGGCTGAAAGGGTAATGGACAGTGCAAAGCCGATCAATATGGTTTTGCCAGTAAAGCCCCGCTTGTATTTCTTCATATGATCAGTCAATTCTACAGCCGAATTCTAAACTTTGACAGTTATCTTGGTCACGCATATCTCATATCTCAGCCCATTGGAAAAGCATAAGCACCAGATGTGGCGGATTAGCAGCATAGGAACACCTTTGGCACTTTATAGCGCGGCAGGACACGGCGGACTATTACCCGTATGACACTAATTGTAAAACTGGCGGAATGACGCGGATGACTCCCAGACAGATGGAAACCGGTCGACAGGAATTGCTGGCTGCACGGCGCGAGAGCCGAGGGCTATATTGGGCGGTCGCTCTGTTCAGCTTCTTCGTCAATCTTTTGATGCTCACCAGCCCTCTTTACATGCTACAGGTTTATGACCGCGTATTGGGCAGCCGATCGGTTGAAACCCTGTTTGGCCTGACCCTGCTGGTGGCCTTCCTGTTCTTTATGATGGGATTGCTGGATGTCGCCCGGACTCGGATCATGGCGCGGGTCGGCGCACGGTTTCAGGCACGACTGGATCGCCGCGTTTTTGACGCCGTGATCCGCAAGTCAGCGCTGAAGCCCGACCAACTGACCGCCACTGGCCTGCGAGATCTGGAATCCGTGCAGCGGCTGATCAGCTCACCCGCGCTCACTGCATTTTTCGACATCCCCTGGACGCCATTTTTCTTGTTCGGGATCATGATCTTCCATCCTTGGCTTGGCTATCTGGCGATCAGCGGCGGCGTTGTTCTTGTCCTGATTACTTTGGCCAACCAGACCTTGACCCGGCAACCGATGGCTCAGGCCAATCAATCCGTTGTGGCGTCTGAACATTTCGCTTCACAACTGCAAGCCGAGGCCGAATCAGTGCAGGCGATGGGTATGCGCGAAGCCACCTTCCATCGTTGGGAGAAAAGCCGAAATCGTGCATTGAGCCAATACATCACCGCAACCGATTCCGGCGGGGGCTTCTCGGTTCTGTCGAAAACCTTCCGGCAATTCCTGCAATCAGCCATGCTTGGACTGGGGGCGTATCTGGTGCTGCATGGCGAATTGTCGCCCGGCGCCATGATCGCAGGATCGATCCTGATGGGCCGGGCTCTGGCCCCGATCGAGATGTTGATCAATCAGTGGTCGGTGGTGCAGCGCGCCAGCAAAGGATGGCACAATCTGGCCGAACTGCTGTCGATGGTACCGCCGGAAACCGAACGGACGCCGTTGCCGACCCCGCAGGCGAAACTGGAAGTGCAAAGCCTGACCGTGGTGCCGCCGGGCGAAGCGCAGGCAACGCTGCGGATGATCAACTTCATGCTGCCACCAGGCACTGCGCTGGGGGTAATCGGCCCGTCCGGTGCTGGCAAATCATCGCTGGCGCGCGCGATCACCGGGCTTTGGCGGCCTGCGGGCGGCAAGATCCGGCTCGACGGTGCGACTCTGGACCAGTACGATCCAACGGTTCTGGGCCAATTGATCGGCTATCTGCCGCAGCGGGTGGAACTGTTTGACGGTACCATCGCTGAAAACATCGCCCGCCTGTCCCCCGAACCCGACCCGGAAAAAATCGTAGCAGCTGCCAAACGCGCAGATGCACATTCGATGATTGTGAAACTGCCCGATGGCTATGACACCCGCGTCACCGCATCCGGCGGGCGGCTGTCAGGCGGACAGATTCAACGTATCGGACTGGCGCGGGCGATGTATTCCGCCCCGGTGATCCTGGTGTTGGACGAACCCAATTCCAACCTCGACAACGAAGGCTCGATGGCCCTGAACTCGGCCATCAGGACTCTCAAATCCGAAGGTAAATCGGTGATCATCATGGCGCACCGTCCTGCGGCGATTCAGGAATGCGACCTGCTTTTGATGTTGGAGAACGGCGCGGTCAAAGCGTTTGGACCCAAGGACGATGTCTTGCAAGAAGTGGTTAAGAATTCGCAACAACTGAAGAAAACCGCCGGTCAGGGGGGAATGCAATGATACCGCTAGGCCCTAAACCTTTCCCGGTCCGGATACCGCTTTTCATTGGCGTTTTCGCGCTGGCGCTGCTGGTCGGCGGGTTCGGCGCATGGGCGGCCCTGACCCAGATCGCAGGCGCAATCGTTGCCAGCGGTCAAATCGAGGTCGATCAGAACCGTCAGGTGGTGCAACACCCCGATGGCGGCGTAATTTCAGAATTGCTGGTCGAAGAAGGTGACTTTGTCGAAGCTAATCAACTGCTGGTTCGCCTCGATCCGACCGATCTGCAATCCGAACTGTCCATCGTCGAGGGCCAGTTGTTCGAACTGATGGCGCGGCGCGGTCGTCTGGAAGCGGAACAAGACGGCAAGTCGGATATCGAATTCGAACCAGAGCTGCTGCAGGCTGCCAAGGAAAACCCCGACGTTCATGACCTGATCGAAGGTCAAATCCGGCTGGTGCAGGCGCGCGATGCCTCTGAAGCCCAGGAAATTGATCAGTTGCAGAAACGCAAAGCGCAGATCAGCAGCCAGATCGATGGCATCAAGGCACAGCAAGTGGCGCTGGAACGACAGCAGGCGCTGATTGATGAAGAGCTGGAAAATCAGCAATCGCTGCTGGAACGCGGATTGGCGCAGTCGTCACGCGTCCTCGGTTTGCAGCGCGAACAGGCCGGGCTGAGCGGACGTGTCGGCAACCTGATCGCGCAGGCGGCTCAGGCCGAAGGCAGGATCACCGAGATCGAGATCGAGATTCTCAAGCTTGACACTTCGCGCCGGGAAGACGCTGTATCGCGGCTGCGCGATCTGCAATATCGGGAATTGGAACTGGCCGAAAATCGCCGGTCTTTGAAAAACCGCCTGGGCCGTCTCGACATTCGCGCGCCGGTTTCCGGCGTGGTGTATGGAATGCAGTTCTTCGCCCCGCGTTCGGTGATCCGTCCCGCCGATCCGGTGATGTTTCTGGTACCGCAAGACCGTCCGCTAGTGATCGCCAGCCAGATCGAAACCATCAATATTGATCAGGTCTATCCCGGTCAGGACGTGGTCCTGCGCTTGCCTGCGTTGGATCAAAGAACCACGCCTGAACTGAAGGGCAGGGTCAGCAAAGTCTCTGCCGACGCCTTTACCGATGACAAAAGCGGACGATCTTATTACCGGGCTGAAATACTGATCAAAGACGGTGAAATGGAACGTCTTCCCGAAGGGGTCGTGTTGGTGCCCGGTATGCCGGTAGAAGCCTTTATCCGCACTGCCGACCGCACGCCGCTGGCCTATCTGCTCAAACCGGTGTCAGATTATTTTGTCAAGGCATTCCGCGAATAACGAAATCGGTCGCAGCGCGCGCGTGGTTTGGCATTGCATTCGCCGATCATGGCGTTAGCGTCGCGCCAAACCCATGATGACAGGAGAAACCCCATGACTGGACAAATCGAAACGCGCTTGGCCGAACTGGGCGTCACCCTGCCCGAGGCCCAAGCACCTGCAGCCAATTACGTACCTTTTGTGCAGGTCGGCGATCTGGTGTTCGTATCGGGTCAGATTTCCAACGGCCCCGACGGGTTGATCACCGGTAAGCTGGGTGCAGACATGACCACAGCAGAAGGCACCGCAGCCGCCAAAACCTGTGCTGTTGCTCTGTTGGCGCAATGTAAAGCGGCCTGTAGCGGCGATCTGGATCGTCTGGTGCGGGTGGTAAAACTGACCGGTTTCGTAAATTCGACCTCCGACTTCACGGAACAGCCGCAGGTGGTCAACGGCTGTTCCGATTTCCTGGTCGAAGCGCTTGGCGATCAGGGTCGTCATTCGCGTTCGGCGGTTTCAGCCGCGTCTTTGCCTTTGGGCGTCGCGGTGGAAATCGAGGCGATTTTCCAGATCAAATGACCCAACTTCCCGAGGTTTTCCTGCAACGTCCGATCACCCACCGGGCGTTGCATGATGTTAAACAGGGCCGGGCGGAAAATTCGCCTGCTGCGATCAAAGCCGCGATCAAAGCCGGCTATGGGATCGAAATCGATCTACAACTGTCTGCCGACGGCCAGGCGATGGTGTTTCACGACTACGATCTGCTGCGGCTGACCGGCCAGAAGGGCCCGATCCAGCGCCGGAGCGCCGCCGAGTTGGGGCAGATAGCCCTGCTGGGTGGGTCCGACACCGTGCCAACGCTGACGCAGGTACTGGATCAGGTCGCGGGACAGGTGCCACTACTGATCGAAATCAAGGATCAGGACGGGCAGATGGGTGCTAATATCGGCAAGTTGGAAGAAGCCACGGCGCGCGCGCTGCAAGGCTATGAAGGTCCGGTCGCGCTGATGTCCTTCAGCCCGCATTCGGTGCAGAAGATGGCCGGGCTTTGCCCCGACATTCCGCGCGGACTGACCACCTCTGCCTACCGGTCCGAGGATTGGCAATTGCTGCCCAACGGCACCCGTGACCGGCTGCGCGAGATTCCCGATTACGACGCTCTGGGCTGCTGCTTCATCAGCCACGAAGCCGACGATCTGGATCGCCCGCGGGTGGCAGAGCTGAAACGGCGCGGCGCGAATGTGCTATGTTGGACGATCCGGTCGCCCGAAGCCGAGGCAGAGGCGCGCAAAATAGCTCAGAATGTGACCTTCGAAGGCTATCTTGCGGAAAATCCGGCTTGATCCAAACCGGTCGCACCCCAGATAGTGGCGGAGCGCAAAGGATTGGGAAATGACGGATCAAACCGTGGAAATTCAGCTGCTTGGATCGCTGGATCAAGTCGACCCAGCGGAATGGGATGCCTGCGCCTGCCCCGAAACCGCGCAGACCGGTCGGGCGATCGACCCGTTTACGACCTACCGTTTCCTCAAGGCGCTGGAAGACAGCGGCTCGGTCGGTCCCGGTACCGGCTGGCAGCCTCAATATCTGATCGCGCGCTCGGGTGGACAGGTCATCGCCTGTGCCCCGCTTTATGCCAAATCGCACAGCCAGGGCGAATACATCTTCGATCACAACTGGGCTCATGCCTATGAACGCGCTGGCGGGCGGTACTATCCCAAAATGCAGATCGCGGTGCCGTTCACACCCGCCACCGGTCGGCGGCTTCTGACCCGGCCCGGCTTCGATACCGTAGGGATGAGCGCCCTGATCCAAGGCGCGGTTCAGATCGGATCGGACAACGGGCTGTCGTCACTGCATGTCACCTTCTGCACCGAAGCCGAAGCGCTGGCGGGCGAACAGATGGGCCTGATGCACCGCACCAGCCAGCAGTTTCACTGGTTCAATCACGATTACCGCGATTTTGACGATTTCCTCGCCTCGCTCAGTTCGCGCAAGCGCAAGACGATCCGCAAGGAACGCCGCACTGCAAATGCGTTTGGCGGCGACATTCGGATGCTGACCGGAAACGACATCCAGCCGCAGCACTGGGAGGCATTCTGGAGATTCTATCAAGATACCGGGTCGCGCAAATGGGGGACGCCCTATCTGACCCGGTCGTTTTTCGATCTGATCCATGAAACGATGCGCGACGACATCCTGCTGATAATCGCCGAACGTGGCGGCCAGCCCATCGCCGGAGCGCTGAATTTCATCGGCGCCGAGACGCTTTATGGCCGATATTGGGGCTGTATCGAAGATCATCCCTGCCTGCATTTCGAAGCGTGCTACTATCGCGCCATCGAGTTCGCCATCGACTCCGGTCTGCACCGGGTCGAAGCGGGCGCGCAGGGCGAACATAAACTGGCGCGCGGCTATCTGCCTGCGACCACACATTCGCTGCATTGGATCGCCGATCCCGGCTTTGCCGAGGCGGTCGGGCAATATCTAAGGGCCGAACGGGCCGCAGTGGCCGAGGATATCGAAATCCTGACCGCCTATGGCCCGTTTCGAAAGACACAAGCGGAGGAACAGGAATGACCGAACTTCTTAGCGATACCGGCCGCAAGACCATGCTGGAACCCTTGTTTCATGACGGATGGGCGATGGTGGAGGGTCGCGATGCCATCACCAAGACCTTCGATTTCGATGATTTCACAGGCGCTTTCGCCTTTATGACGCGCTGTGCGCTTTGGGCGGAAAAATGGGGACATCATCCGGAATGGAATAACGTTTACAACCGAGTGCAGGTCACGTTATCCACCCACGACGTCGGCGGGCTGAGCGCGCAGGACGCGAAACTGGCACGCAAAATGGACCAACTAGCTGAATGACACTGACTGATTTGATGATGACGCCGGTTTGGAACGACCAGACCATCGCAGACTTGGTATCCATAGAATTCCTGGCCTCGGCGGTCGGGTCTGTACTTGGGGCAGTTGCGCTTCTGGTGCTGGGCTATTTCGTGTCGGGCTGGGTTCGGCGGCGGCTGATCCGGCTGGCACAGAAATATGAAGAACTGGACAATACGCTGTTCACCTTCCTCGGCAATCTGGCGCGATACGCGATCCTGACCTTCACAATATTGTTCGTGCTGAACACGTTCGGCGTGCAGACAACGTCCATCGTGGCGGTCATCGGTGCTGCGGGTCTGGCCATCGGTTTGGCGTTGCAGGGCACGTTGTCCAATGTTGCAGCCGGGGTGATGATCGTGGTGTTCCGTCCCTTCAAACTTGGCGATTTCGTCGAAGTTTCGGGACAGATGGGCACTGTGAAGAATATATCGCTCAATTGCACCGAAATGGCGCGACCCGACAATGTGCAGGTCATCATTCCCAATGCCAGTGTCTGGGGCAATACGATCACGAACTATTCGACCAATGGCACCCGCCGCGCCGAATGGGTGTTCGGTGTTGGTTATGGTGTCGATCTGAAACTGGCCGAAGATACCATTCGCCAGACTTTGCTGGCCGATCCCCGGACACTGACGGATCCGGCAGAATTCGTTCAGGTCAACAATCTGGGAGCATCCTCGGTCGATTTTCTGGCCCGGACCTGGGTAAATTCGTCGGATTACTTCGCCTATCAGGCCGATATGAAACGCAAAGTGAAAGAAGCGCTGGACGACGCTGGGGTGGACATTCCCTTCCCCACCCGGACCATCGTTCAGGGCTGAAAAGCGGCGGCACGACTGGTGCGCCGCTTGTCAGATATCATCAAGCCGAGGTCGCCATTTCGACCGTTTTCGAATAGGCAAACAAAGCCGTCACATTGACTGAGGAGGAAAAGGTTTCGCCGGTCGCGACGGCCTCATCGGGTTTTGCGACCTCCTCTGTTACCGCAGCGGCTTCGGCAGCCTCGACGGCAGCAACTTCCTCAAGAATTTCCGCAGCACTATCAGGCTCATCGGCAGCATTGACCGCTTGGGCAAGGGCGACGGACTCGCTGGTCCCGGCAGGTTCAGCCGGAGCGGAATTGTCCACTGTGTCTGCGACCACCTTGTTTTCAGTACCCGGGGTCGTTGCACCCGCATCGGCCACGACGCCCGGAGTGACGTCGACCGCCTCGGCGTCCACGGTCGCATCAGCGGCTTCTCCCTGTACGCCAGCTCCTGCAGACGACGCGGTTCTCGAATAGGCTTGGATCGCCAGAACGCTCGTCGTTGTCGTTTCGCCCGAACTGTTGGTCGTCGTCGATTCGAAGGACACGATGGTCAACGACGTTTCAGTTTCGGTTTCGCTGGCCCCCCCAGTCTGCAGTTCGGCCCGTTGCGACACCGCCCTTGCTGTATCGCCATGATGATTGTGATGATGATGACCGTGGCGCGACCAACCGACACGGCGGCCCGGAAGACCGTTCTCATTTCTAAAGGAATCGATTTCGCCTGCTGACAGCTTGCCATCGCTGTCTCCGTCGATCTTGGAAAACGCATCGACGCTCATGCGCCGACCCAGTCGGGTACCCTGCAATTCCTCCGCCGAAATGCCGCCATCCTGGTTCTTATCCAGTCGCGCGACAAGCCTTTCACCGCGAGTGGGTTCAGGGGCTTCCTGACTGCTAACCCGGCTGTGCGCCGACCAACTCATCGCAACTGCGGATATCGATGACGTCACGTTCATCGTTAAACTCCAATACTAAATACCTTGTCCTCCTAACTAACGGACAGGTTTTGAATCCTGTTTAGTTTATGCTGCGTTTGGCCGGCACAGCGTTACCAATAGAAAGCCGTTATTCAGTGCTAGAATAAGGGGATAGCCGTCCGAAACTTTGTGCAATCAATCCGAAGCAGAACTTGCATCGGCACATTCGGACGGCCTTCCTGTCCAGGCGGTTACATTTCTGACAGCAGGGCTTCACCCGAAGATGTCTCGCAACCGCGTGTCAGTTCCGGCTGAAATACAGTAACCTCACCATCTTCGACCAACATCGCGTAGCGTTTTGAACGGCCATATAGCCCCACGACAGGGGCATCGAATTCCATTCCAATTGCACGGGTATAGGACCCGTCTGCATCGGCCAGCATCGTAATTCCGGCCTCGTCCGCGCCGGTTGCTTTACCCCACTCTGCCATCACAAAGGGGTCGTTCACGGCGATGCAGATGATTTCGTCCACGCCCTTTTCGGCAAAGCGGTCCTTGCTACGAATGAAACTTGGCATATGAGCGGTCTGGCATGTGGTCGAATACGCCGCCGGCACCGCAAAGATCGCCACTTTCCGGCCCTTGATCTTGTCTTCCAACGCAACGGTTTCTGGCCCTTCAGCGCCCATGCGAATGAATGTGGCCTCCGGCAGGCGGTCTCCTACAGAAATTGTCATTGTCAACTAATGTCCTTGATTGCTTTCTCAGTAACCCGTCATATAGGGTTCGCGGCAAAGCCAGCCACAAAAAATTTCGCTTGGGAGGGAACATCGTGAAAAAGGTCGTCGTAGTCGGGGCCGGTCAGGCGGGATCATCTCTGGTTGCCAAATTGCGCAACGAAGGCTTCACCGGATCAATTACCCTGATCGGTGAAGAACATGTTCCCCCTTATCAGCGTCCGCCCCTGTCCAAGAAATACCTTCTGGGCGAGATGGATCTGGAACGGTTGTTCCTGCGCCCTGAAAGCTTCTACAGCGAAAACGGCATCACTCTGCATCTCGATGAGGTGGTGCAGTCGATCGACCGATCCGACAAGGTGGTGATCGCGGGTGGACAGCCGGTTGCCTATGACGATCTGGTGCTGACAACCGGATCTGTGCCGCGCCGCCTGCCCGGCGCGATCGGCGGTGAACTTGACGGTGTCTATGTCGTGCGAGACCTGAAAGACGTCGATGCAATGGCCCCGGAATTCCGCGACGGCGCCCGGGTGCTGATTGTGGGCGGCGGCTATATCGGGCTGGAAGCCGCGGCGGTGGCGGCCAAGAAGGGCCTGAAAGTGACGCTGGTGGAAATGGCCGACCGCATCCTGCAACGTGTGGCCGCACCTGAAACTTCAGATTTCTTCCGCAACCTGCACCAATCGCATGGTGTCGATATACGCGAAGGCGTCGGTCTGGACAGACTGACCGGGGACGGGCACGTGTCCGGGGCGAAGCTCACCGATGGCAGTACTCTGGAGGTCGATTTTGTCATCGTTGGCGTCGGCATCTCCCCCGCCACCGCACTGGCCGAAGCCGCCGGGATCGAGATAGATAACGGGATCAAGACCAACGAGATGGGCCAGACCAGCGACCCGCATATCTGGGCAGCTGGCGATTGCGCTTCGTTCCCCTACAAAGACGGGCGGCTGCGGCTGGAATCAGTGCCTAACGCCATTGATCAGGCCGAATGTGTTGCCCAAAACATCATGGGCGCGCAGATACCCTATGTTCCGAAACCGTGGTTCTGGTCCGACCAGTATGACACCAAATTGCAAATCGCCGGTCTCAATACCGGTTATGACAGGGTGATCACCCGCCCGGGCGAAAAGGACGGGGCGGTTTCGTTCTGGTACTACAAGGACAGTACGCTGCTGGCCGTCGACGCCGCCAATGATCCGCGCGCCTACATGATCGGCAAGCGCCTGATCGAAGGGGGGAAATCGCCCGCGCCCGATCTGGTGGCCGACCCGAAAACCGACTTGAAAGCGCTGATGAAGGCATGAGGATCGTTGCCGGGTCGTTCAAGGGCCGTGCATTGGCCTCGGTCGGCAAGGGCGATCCCGGTGCCCATCTGCGCCCCACGACCGACCGCACCCGCGAAAGCCTGTTCAACATGCTGTCTGGCGGTCGCTTTGGCGACCCGATCACTGACGCCCGGGTGCTGGACCTGTTTGCCGGCACCGGCGCACTTGGCCTTGAGGCGCTGTCGCGCGGGGCCGCCCATGTCACCTTTGTCGATGACGGGAACAAATCGACAAGCCTGATTAAGCAGAATATCGGCATTTGCGAGGCGCAGGCGCAAACCAAACTGATCCGCCGCGACGCCCGAAAACTGCCGGAAAACCCCGGTGCGCCTTATGACCTGATCTTTCTCGATCCGCCTTATGGCAAGGGATTGGGCGAAACCGCCCTGTTTCAGGCACTGAACCAGAACTGGATCGCCAAGGACGCGCTGATCGTATGGGAAGAAAGCGCCACGATTGCCCCGCCCGAAGCGTTGACTTATCTTGACGCACGCAAATATGGCGATACCACCATCACCCTGCTGCAAGCCTGAGACTTCTTCTGTTTGAAAATATCCCGGGGGAGGCGCCGTTTGCGGCGACGGGGGCAGCGCCCCCAATCCCCGTTACTTCACCAAGACCACCGGCACCTTGCAGGTGCGGATCATCTGGGTCGTGGTCGATCCGATGATCATGCTGCGAATGCGGGAATGGCCGTAGGCCCCCATCACCAGCAGATCATAGCCTTTGGCATCGACCAGATCGCCCAGCGCGGTTTCCGGCTGGCCTTCGATCACCATGACCTCGGCCTGGTGCCCGCCTGCCGCCAACGTCGCCTTGGCGTCATCCAGCCCACGCTTGGCATCCCCGCTCGGTTTGCCGACTGTAACCACGGTGCAGCTCAGCCCGGCAAACAGCGGATCACGGGCAACGTAGTCCACCGCCTTCATCGCGCTGACCCCACCATCGAAAGCAATCAGCACCTTTTCAATCGGTTTGAACGCCCGGTTGGCAACAAATACCGGCTTTTTTGCCGCCCGCGCGATCCGTTCCAGATTCGATCCCAGATGCATCTTGGCGAAATCGGCCGCCTCGCCACGCTTGCCGATCACGATCAGGTCGACACCCTGTTCCTGACTGGCCACGGTTTCGACAATGTCACCGATGCGCAGATGCGGCGTGACGGCTTTGACCCCATCGCCCTCGATCAGCGCCTTGGCATCTTCCAGAATCGCGCGCCCCTGCGCCTGCGCCAGCTTGGCCCGCTGCGCGTCCAGTTCGGCCAGATCGCTCATGATCTTGCTCCGTGCGCCAAGCCGCAGATTGCCGCTCAGATCGCCATTCGACGCTTCTCGCCGTCCCAACACATGAAACAGGTCGACCGAGGCGCCGATCCGGCCCGCGATCCAACCGACATGGTGGCAGACACTTTCGGAATAATCCGATCCGTCCACCAATGCGATGATCTTGCTCATATCCGTCCCCTCAATGCGCCAGCAACTTGTCCATTGCGCCGGGCTTGTCATGTTCGCCCAGCTTGTCCACGATGGTGCTAGACGCTTCATTCATCCCGATGATTTCCACCTCGGCACCGTCCCTGCGGAACTTGAGCACAGCCATGTCCAAGGCCGCAACCGAAGAAATATCCCAAATATGGGCGCGGCTGACGTCAATCACGACCTTTTCCAGCGCCTCGTGGAAATCGAACGCCTTCATGAAATCCTCCGACGAGGCGAAAAACAGTTGCCCCTCGACGATATACCGGCGCTCACGACCATCCGCCGACAGCTCGGATCGTACCGCGAAAAGCTGCGCGATCTTCCACGCAAAGAAGATACCCGACAGCAAAACGCCGACCAGAACCCCGATCGCCAGGTTATGGGTGAAGACCACGAAGACCACCGTCGCCACCATCACGATGCTCGACGACGTGGGGTGTTCGCGCAGGGATTTGATCGAGGACCAGCTAAAGGTCCCAACCGACACCATGATCATGATCGCCACCAGCGCCGCCATCGGAATACGCGCCACCAAATCGCCCAGGAACACCACGAGGATCAAAAGAACCACCCCCGCGATGAAGGTCGACAGCCGACCGCGCCCACCCGATTTCACGTTAATCATCGACTGGCCGATCATCGCGCAGCCAGCCATGCCACCAATGAAACCGGTGCAGAAATTCGCGACGCCCTGACCGATGCATTCCTGGTTCTTGTTCGAAGTGGTATCGGTCAGTTCATCGACCAGGTTCTGGGTCATCAGGCTTTCCAGCAGCCCCACCGCCGCGACCGCCGCCGAATAGGGCAGAATGATCATTAGCGTTTCCAGATTCAGCGGAATGTCGGGCAACAGGAAAATCGGCAGCGTATCGGGCAATTCGCCCATATCGCCCACCGTCCGCAGATCGAGGCCAAGGCCCAGCGACACGATGGTCAGGATCACGATACAGACCAGCGGTGACGGGATCGCCTTGGTCAGCAGCGGGAACATATAGATGATGGCCAATCCGGCGGCGACCATCACATAGGTCAGGGGCGGTACATCAATCAGTTCGGGCAATTGCGCCATGAAAATCAGGATCGCCAGAGCGTTGACGAACCCGGTCATCACCGAGCGCGATACGAACCGCATCACGTAGCCCAGCCGCAGCAATCCCGCACCCACCTGCAACACCCCCGCAAGGATCGTGGCCGCCAGCAGATATTGCAGCCCGTGATCCTTCACCAGTGTCACCATCAACACCGCCGTGGCCGCCGTGGCCGCCGAAATCATCCCCGGCCGTCCGCCGACGATCGCGGTGATCACCGCGATGGAAAAAGAGGCATAAAGTCCGACCTTGGGGTCGACACCCGCGATAATCGAAAAGGCGATGGCTTCGGGGATCAGCGCCAGCGCCACGACCAGTCCAGACAGCAAGTCGGCCCGGATATTTCCGAACCATTCACGTTTGTAGGAAGAAAGGGACATCATCGGCAATCAGGCCTCCGTTCCCGGTCGTCCCTATCAGGGCGCCGGTGGGTCAGTATCTTTCGGATCGACAGTTCGGGGCCATAGCGGCCCGTTCACGCATACGCGGCGCTTATACGCGTTCACCGTCGTACTGCAACCTGATCAGACTGTTTCATCCGGTGGCATCGCAGTGAATCCTCTTTGTTGGGCACAACCATGATGCTACCAAAAAGGGTACGGAAAGAATTATCAGCTATACTGGGTGGAATCATGCGCCTTTTCCTCGCGATCATTGCCTTTGCCGTACTCGGGTCTCAAGCGATCGGATCGGAAGATGCCAAATCGCGTTGCGCGGCTTTGAAAATCGATAAGACACGCCTCGCGTGTTACGATGCCTTGTTTCGTGCAACCGATACGTCATCCGAACAGAAACCAGATGTTTCCCAAACACTTCCAAACGTCGATCATTGGGCTGTTTCAACGAAACAGTCCCCGATTAACGATGCAAGGAATGTGATCCTGTCCACCGACGCCAAAGAACCTACCTTGGGTCGTTTTGGTAATCTGACACGGGCAACCTTGCTGATTGCATGCAGGGAAAACACGACAAGCCTTTGGATTCACTTCGGCGGCCATTTTATGTCTGACTACCAACACGGAACCGTAACCTACCGCATCGACACGGCCCCAGCGAAAAAGAAACGGTTTCGGGAATCTAACAACCATGAGGCTCTCGGACTGTGGGATGGCCGCAGTTCGATACCGGTCATCAAGTCGCTATTTGACCATCAGAAGCTTTTTGTCAGGGCGACGCCGCACTCGGAAAGCGCAATCGACGTAGAATTCAATCTGACCGGGCTTGCGGATGTCATAAAGCCACTGCGCGAGGAATGTCACTGGTGATGCAAACGGCCACCCTTGCTCCTAACAAAACGTCATTACACGTTCGCTCCGGTGATCGAGACAAATTGAACCGCCGATGTCCCATTTCGTGTTATCCTTGGTCTTGGCCGACGTCGTTTCGACCGCGACTTCCTCCGCCGAAGACGTGGTCCAAAACAGCCTGATCGCGCCGGCCTGCCTTGGAAAAAGGGAGGACATAATATGGTCAAAACTATTGGAAACCCGCTCAGTTGGGGGGCAGCGACGCTCTCTGATGCGGGACATGCACTCGAAACGGTGGCCGTCAGCATCGGCAGCCATGACACCGAACTGCCAGAAATCCGGCCGCTGACATTGGCCGATATCCGCATGGCGCTGCGCAAGGGCGTCGACGATTTCGCCCATTTCCGCAGCGACGTGATGGTCATGGTGCTGATCTATCCCGCTATCGGCATCCTGCTGGCCTTCATCGCATTTCAGCAAAACATGCTGCACTTGCTGTTTCCGATGGCTGCAGGATTTGCGTTGATCGGACCGTTCGTCGCCATCGGGCTTTACGAACTCAGCCGCCGCCGCGAGCTGGGCGAAACCGCCGGCTGGTCGCAGGCGCTTTCAGTGTTGCGTCCCGCTGTCGCCGGGCCGGTGTTTTCGCTCGGGCTCTATCTCATCGCACTTTACGCGATCTGGCTCGTTGCGGCAGCCTGGATTTATCGGATTACGCTCGGCCCCGATTTGCCGGGAACGTTGCGCGACCTCGCCACGGCAGTTCTGACCACGCCCGAAGGCTATGCGATGATGACCCTCGGTCTTGCCGTCGGTCTGGTCTTTGCACTTCTGGCGCTGATCACCGGACTGATTTCATTCCCGATGCTGATCGACCGCCGGGTCGGGCTGCCCGTGGCAGTGGCGACATCTTTCCGTCTCGCTTGGCAAAACCCGCGCGTGGTCGGCTTCTGGGGGCTCACAGTCGCGGCGATCCTCATTGTCGCCTCGATCCCGGTCTTTCTCGGGCTGATCCTGGCGCTGCCGATCCTCGGTCACGCCACCTGGCATCTCTATCGTTCCGCAATCCGGTTCAGGGACTGACCGCTTGCTGGTTTCATCTTGACCCAAAATACCCCGGGGGAGTCGCCGCACGCGGCGACGGGCGCGCCGCGCCCTTGCCCCCGCTTAGGCCGAATAGGTCGGATGGAACCTGCCCGCCGGCGACAGGGTGAAAATGTCGTAGCCATCCGCAGTGACACCGATGGAATGTTCGAACTGTGCGCTCAACGACTTGTCGCGGGTCACTGCGGTCCAATCATCGGCCAGAATCTTGGTCTCCGGCCGACCCAGATTCACCATCGGTTCGATGGTGAAGAACATACCTTCTTCCAGCACCGGGCCGGTGCCCGGACGACCGTAATGCAGTACGTTGGGCGGAGCATGGAACACCCGGCCAAGCCCGTGACCGCAGAAATCCCGCACCACGCTCATCCGATGCCCTTCGACGTAGGCCTGGATCGCGTGTCCGATATCGCCGAACGTGTTGCCGGGGCGGACCATCTCGATCCCCTTGAACAGCGCGTCATGGGTCACCTGGATCAGCCGCTCGGCCTTACGGTTCAGTTTACCGGCGACATACATCCGGCTGGTATCGCCGAACCAACCGTCGACGATCACCGTGACGTCGATGTTCAGGATATCGCCATCCTTCAGTTTCTTGTCGCCGGGAATGCCATGACAGACCACGTGGTTGATGCTGATGCAACTGGCATGCTTGTAGCCTTTATAGCCGATCGTGGCCGATTTCGCACCCGCGGCATTCACCTTGTCTTCGATGATCCGGTCGATTTCGGCGGTGGTCTGGCCGGGGAACACATGCTCGATCATCTCGTCCAGAATCTGTGCAGCCAAGGCCCCTGCCTTGTGCATGCCAGCGAAATCGCCGGGTTCATGGATGCGAATGCCATCGCGCGTAATTCGTCCCTGATGCGTCTCGTTCACCGGGTCCACCTTCTTGCCAAGATTCAAAATCATGCTCTCTATTTAGGACAGATATCTGGCAAGGACCAGTGCGGGAATGGTCCCATATCCGGGTTCGGCACCGCCATCAGGTTATGAAAGGCAGCGGCCTGCCCAGTTCAATCTCTTGCGGCGAAATACGGCAATCGAAAGCCATCACTTCGACCCCGGCGGCGCGTGCCCGGACCAATCCCGCCGCATAGGCCGGGTCAATGTCGCCGGCGATACCCACCCGTTCACAATCGGTTCGCTGAACAAGATAGAGCATGACCGCGCGATCCCCACCTGCCGCCACGCGCGCCAACTCGTCCAGATGTTTTAGTCCTCTTGCGGTGACGCTGTCGGGAAATTCGGCCAACCCCGGCTGACGGCACAGCGTCACCGATTTCACCTCAACAAAGGCGCGGGCCGCGCCATCGGACAGCAGAAAATCGATGCGGCTGTTTTCACCGTATTTCACCTCGGGGCGCAGCTGCGGGTATTGCAGCCCGGGCACCTCGCCCGCCATCAGCGCGGCTTTCAGCGCGCGGTTCGGCACTGATGTATCGACACCGGTGAAATGGCCACCGCCATGTTCGACCAGCCGCCAGCCATATTTCAGCTTCTTCTTGGGATCGTCATTGGGTTCCAACCAAATCCGCATCCCCGGTTCTGCCAATCCCATCATTGATCCGGGATTGGCGCAATGGGCGGTGATTTCATGACCATCCGCAAGCCGGGCATCGGCAAGAAACCGTTTGTAGCGGCGGATCAGCACTGCGGGCACAAGAGGGGTTTGAAAGCGCATGTCCCGCGCCTATACCGGGACTGACGCTTTCGCAAGGAGAGGGGCGATGACCAACCCAACTGCCGCAATGCTGGTAATCGGCGATGAAATTCTGTCCGGCCGCACCCGAGACAGCAACATGCATCACCTTGCCAGTGAGCTGACTAAACACGGCATCACCTTGGCAGAGGCACGCTTTGTTCCCGATGACACCGACGCGATTGTAATGGCGGTTCGGGCGCTGTCACAGGCTTATGACCATGTCTTTACCTCGGGCGGAATCGGACCGACCCATGACGATATAACAGCAGATTGCATCGCGGCTGCCTTTGACGCTCAGATCGACGTACGCGCCGATGCCCGCGCCCTGCTGGAGGCGCATTATGCCCGTACCGGGACCGAGTTGAACGACGCCCGGCTGCGCATGGCACGCATCCCCGAAGGGGCCTCCCTGATCGACAACCCAATTTCCATCGCCCCCGGTTTCACCTTGGAAAACGTCCATGTCATGGCCGGTGTCCCCACTATTTTCGAAGCTATGGTTGCCAGCATCCTGCCCACCCTGACCGGTGGTGCGCCGCTGCTGTCGCAGAGCCTGCGTGTGGAACGTGGAGAAGGCGAGATCGCCGCACCGTTGGGCCAGTTGGCCAAGGCTTTTCCCGACCTGTCTTTCGGATCTTACCCGTTCACCCATAACGGCGTGTTCGGGACCAATATCGTGGTCCGGGGTCAGGACGGCGCCAAGGTCGATGCAGCGATGGCAGAACTGGCGCGGATGGTACAGCAATGACAACGGATATGGACAAGTTTTACGATGTGATCGATGCCACCTGGCCCGCCGCCACAACTCGTGAACTCGGCCCCTGGCTGATCCGCGAAGGTCAGGGCGGCGGCCAAAGGGTATCTGCCGCCACCGCGAAACGACCGGTCACCGCAGATGACATCCCGCTGGCCGAGGCGGCAATGCAGGAACTGGGACAGCCCCGGCTGTTCCAGATTCGTCAAGGTCAGGACGATTTGGATATGATGCTGGACGAACGCGGCTATGCCGTGGTCGATCCAGTGAATTTCTGGATCGCGCCGGTGGATGACATCGCCACCGAATTTCCGCCGCCGGTGACGGCCTTTTCGGTCTGGGATCCGTTGGCGATTCAAATCGACATCTGGGCAAAGGGCGGGATCGGGCCGGGACGGATCGCGGTGATGTACCGCGCCGCAGACCCCAAGACATCGCTGCTGGGCCGCCTGAACGACAGCCCCGCTGGCACCGCCTTTGTCGCCATCCATGACGGCATAGCCATGCTGCACGCGCTGGAAATCCTGCCGCACCAGCGTAAACAGGGCATGGCGCGCTGGTTTATGCGACTGGCGGCGTTCTGGGCCCGCGATAATGGCGCCAGTCAAATTTCCGTGGTCTGTACACAAGAAAACGATGCCGCGAATGCATTATATCAAAGCTTGGGCATGTCCCGTTGCGGACAATACCATTACCGAAAACATCAGGAGGACCTGTCATGAGCGACAAAACCGCGATCACCGCACTGAACCTGCAGCCCGTCGATCCGCTGCCCGAGGCAACGCAGAAATATTTCAATATCTGCGAGGAAAAGCTGGGATTGGTGCCCAATGTTCTGGCCGCTCATGCGTTCGACATCGATAAGCTGAACGCCTTCTCGGGGCTTTATAACAACGTGATGCTGGCCAAAAGCGGACTCAGCAAGCTGGAACGCGAAATGATTGCGGTGGCAGTGTCTTCGGAAAACAAATGTTTCTATTGCCTGACCGCACATGGCGCAGCGGTGCGGGAATTGTCCGGCGATCCCAAGTTGGGAGAAGCGCTGGTGATGAACTACCGGGTCGCCGACCTGTCACCGCGGCAGAAGGCAATGCTGGATTTTGCGGTGCTGCTGACCAATGCGCCCGCCACGATCGAAGAACATCACCGTCAGGCACTGCGCGATGTCGGGTTCAACGATCACGACATTTTCGACATCGCCAATACGACCGGATTCTACAACATGTCGAACCGGGTCGCCGCTGCGATCGATATGCGTCCCAATGACGAATATCACGCCAGCCATCGTTGATGCGCGCCGGGCCTGTTATAGCGCTGGCTTTCGGCCTGTCCCTCGCGGGACCGGCCGTGGCATTGGATCTGATACTGCCTGGCTCTGCCGATCTGCTGGCGAATGAAAATGTCGCTCTGGACAGTTACGCCTTGCCGCTTGGCCCCTATGCGGACGGCGCTCTTTGGACAGATCCGATAGAAGGTCACGTCACCAGACAAAGCTGGCGCATCGCGGCACAGGGAATGACATCGCTTCAACTTCTGGCACCGCTGCGCGAACAGTTGCAGCAGGCCGGGTATGAGGTGCTTTTCGAATGCGACACGCTGGATTGCGGCGGCTTCGATTTCCGATTCGAGACCGAAGTTTTGCCGGCACCGCTCATGCATGTCGATCTGGGTGATTTCCGGTTCCTGTCGGCACAGAAAGAACCTGGCGACTATCTTGGCTTACTGGTTAGCCGCAGTGCCAATGCAGGTTTCATACAGTTGATCCGCGTGGTGCAACCGGGCGAAAACCCCGATGCCGCGCTGAATGTCAAGGTTGCAGAGGTCAGCGCAGACAACGTTGCGCTGCCGTCTGACATTGTCGGATTGCTTGTGACCCAGGGCCATGTGGTTCTGAACGATCTGTCTTTCGAAACGGGATCGTCCTCACTGGGGGATGGCAACTATGCCTCGCTCGAGGCGCTATCTGCCTTTCTGTCTGCGGATCCGACTCGTCGCATCGCGCTGGTCGGCCATACCGATGCGGTTGGCGATTTGAACCGCAATATCGCTTTATCGAAAAAACGCGCTGCCTCGGTGCTGGAACGGCTGGTCAGCGACTATGGAGCGGTACGCGGACAGCTCAGCGCCGAAGGCATGGGCTATCTCGCCCCCATTGCGCCGAACCAGACGCCCGAAGGCCGCGACACCAATCGCCGGGTCGAAGCGGTGCTGCTGAATACCGACTAGCCATGCGCCGCCAGCATACCGGCCCCAGTTTCAGCCCTCGCCGCGCACCAGGATCGCCCGGAAATCGTTGACATTCGTCCCCGTCGGCCCGGGTTCGAACAGACCACCAACCGCAGCAAAAGCGCTATAGGCATCGTTGTCGGCCAGCGCCCCGGCCGGATCGACCCCGGCGCCCCGCATCGCCCGCGCGGTGCCGCCATTGGCGAAGGCGCCTGCATTGTCCTCGGATCCGTCGATCCCATCGGTATCGGCGGCCAGCGCAGCCACCCCCGCCACCCCGTCGATTTCCAACGCCAGCGACAGCAGAAATTCGCTGTTGCGCCCGCCCTTGCCCTGGCCCCGCAGAGTCACCGTGGTTTCGCCGCCCGACAGAAGGACGACGGGCGACGCAAAGGGCCGCCCCTTCGCCGCCACTTCCCGGGCGATGGCGGCATGAACCTTGGCCACTTCGCGTGCCTCGCCCTCGATCGCATCCGACAGGATCGCCGCCGGGATGCCTTCAGCGCGGGCCAGCTCCGCTGCCGCCTCCAAAGACTTGGCCGCGGAGGCGACGACATGCACCTCGTTGCGGGCGAAACGGGGATCGTCGGGGCTTAGGGCGTCCTCGGGCGCGGTATTCAGGAATTCGCGCAGCCGCTGCGGCAGTTCGATACCGTAATCGCGGATCGCCGCCAGCGCCTCGGCCCGGCCAACATGATCCGGCACGGTCGGCCCGCTGGCCACCTGCGCCGGATCGTCCCCGGGCACGTCCGACACGATCAAAGACACCACCCGCGCCGGATAGGCCGCCGCCGCCAGCCGCCCGCCCTTGATCCGGCTGACCTGCTTGCGGATGGCGTTCATCGCCCCGATCGGCGCGCCGCTGGCCAGCAACGCCTTGTTCAGCGCCACCTCGTCGTCAAACGTCAGCCCCTCGGCGGGCCCGGCCAGCAGGGCGGATCCACCACCGCAGACCAGCGCCACGACCAGATCGTCCTCGCCCAATCCCTGAACCGCCGCGAAAAGCGCTTGGGAAGCGGCAAGCCCCGCCGCGTCCGGCACCGGATGGGCAGCTTCCAGAACATTCACATGCCGGGTAGCGCAGGAATAGCCGTAACGCGTCACCACCACCCCTTCGACCGGATCGCCCCACAACTCCTCGAACGCAGCGGCGAGCTGCGCAGCCCCCTTGCCAGCGCCGATCACAACCACGCGGCCCTTGGGCCGTTCCGGCAGATGCGCGCGCAGCGCCTCTTTCGGGTCCGCCGCCCGGATCGCCGCGCCGAACATCCGTGTCAGGAAGGTCCGCTCATCCATTCCAATCTCCCTCTTTGCGAGCCAGCCTAGGCAGCGGGTCCGGGAATGAAAAGCGCCCCGGTTTCTTCTTGGCTCAAATACTCCCGCCGGAGGCGCAGCTTTCCACAGGCGCTCCGCTTCTGGACTTAAAGGAGCCCGCCAACTGGCGCTATCCAATCCCCCCGCTTCGCGTGTGAAATAGATCCAAAGGCGCCAGGACGAATCCGCCCGCGCCCCCTCATGACAAATGGAGTTCCCGATCATGGACGGCAAATTCGAAAACGACATTCAGGCGGTGGTGGATGCCGACCGCGCCCATGTCTGGCACCACCTTGTGCAGCACAAACCTTTTGAAAACGGTGAACCGCGCGTCATCGTTGAAGGCAAGGGGCTGAAGGTCTGGGATCAGAAGGGCAGGGAATATCTCGACGCCGTCTCCGGCGCGGTCTGGACCGTGAATGTCGGCTATGGCCGCGAAAGCATCGCCAACGCGGTGCGCGACCAGTTGATCAAGATGAACTATTTCGCGGGTTCCGCCGGCACAATTCCCGGCGCGCAGTTTTCGGAAAAGCTGATCGAAAAGATGCCAGGCATGAGCCGTGTTTACTACTGCAACTCAGGGTCCGAGGCGAACGAGAAGGCGTTCAAGATGGTGCGCCAGATCGCGCACAAGAAATACGGCGGCGAGAAGCACAAGATCCTCTATCGCGACCGCGATTACCACGGCGGCACACTGGCTGCGATGTCGGCGGGCGGGCAGGACGAACGCAACATGCAATACGGCCCCTTCGCGCCGGGTTTCGTGCGCGTCCCCCATTGTATGGAATATCGCAAGGAAGAACTGGGCCTCGGTCACCTGTCGGGCCGCGAGTTCGGCATTGCAGCCGCCAATCTGATCGAGGACGTGATCCTGCGCGAAGGCCCCGAAACCGTCGGCGCGCTGTGCCTGGAACCGGTGACGGCGGGCGGCGGCGTGATCACCCCGCCGGAGGGATACTGGGAACGGGTGCAGGAGATTTGCAGCAAATACGATGTGCTGCTGCATATCGACGAAGTTGTCTGCGGCATCGGCCGCACGGGCACTGAATGGTTCGGCTATCAGCATTACGGGATCAAGCCCGACTTCGTGACCATGGCGAAAGGCGTCGCCTCGGGCTATGCCGCGATCGCCTGCTGCGTGACCTCCGAAGCGGTGTTCGACCTGTTCAAATCCGACCCTTCGGACAAGATGGACCATTTCCGCGACATCTCAACCTTCGGCGGCTGCACCGGGGGTCCGGCGGCGGCGCTGGAAAACATGCGCATCATCGAGGATGAGGGCCTGCTGGAAAACTGCACCAAGATGGGCGAACGCTTCATGAGCAATCTGAAAGCGCTGATGGAAAAGCACGCGGTAATCGGCGACGTGCGCGGCAAGGGGCTGTTTCTGGGGGCCGAGCTGGTCAAGGACCGCGAGACCAAAGAACCGGTCGCGGAAGCGGATGTCGGCGCCGTGGTTGCCGAATGCGGCAATCTGGGCGTGATCATCGGCGCGTCGAACCGGTCGATTCCGGAGCGCAACAACGTGCTGTGCTTCTCGCCCGCGCTGATCGTGACCGCACAGGAGGTCGACGCGATCACCGACGCGGTGGACAAGGCGCTGACCAAGGTGTTCGGCTAAGAGAAAGCGTGAGGGGCGCTGTCCCAATGCTTTGAAAAAGAAGAGCGGTCCGTCGCGTGTCGGTCCGCCCTTTTTTTGTTCGGGTCGATTGAAAAGCGGCGTCTCTGTGGGCTTTTCCCTTGAGACGATTGCCCCCTCATGGTTCTTTCCGCCCGGGCATAACCCAATCCGGGATGCCGGTTGACCAAATTGAGGAACCATATGAAACGCTTGAGCCTTCTTTCCCCCGCATTGATCGCGACACCTGCCCTGGCCCATCTCGACCCGTCAGAACATGGATCGGTGGCCGCCGGCCTGTCGCATCCGCTGTTCGGACTGGATCATATCCTGGCCATGGTCGTTGTCGGCCTGTGGGCGGCACAAATCGGCGGGCGCGCCATCTGGGCGGTTCCAGCAAGCTTTGTTTCGGCGATGATTTGCGGTTTTGCAATGTCGCTGGCCGGCTTACCGCTGCCTATGGTGGAACCGATGATCCTAGCGTCTTCCGTGGCGCTTGGGCTGCTGGTCACGATGGCGGTCCGGCCCGACCCGCGGACTGCTGCGGTGGTCGTTGGCCTGTTCGCCGTGTTCCACGGCCATGCCCACGGGGCGGAGTTGGGTCACGCTGAGGCGGCGACCTTCGGGATCGGCTTTGCCGCCGCGACGGCGGGACTTCACGGGATTGGTGCCGGGATCGGCCTGCTGCTGAAAAGACAGGAAAAGGTACTGCGCGTCGTGGGTGGCGCTACCGCCTTGGCTGGGCTGATGGTCGCGTTCGGCTGACCTTGGAATATTTCAGACGGGGACGCAGTAAAGCCTCCCCGTCCAATCATCAAACGAGTTGAAACAGAATCCCGGCAATGATCGCGCCACTGATGCCAAGACCCAGATAGGCGGCGAAGACCCGCAGCTTCACCAGCGACCAAACCGCCGCCATTGCCGGGATCGAGCTGACCGCGCCAGCGATCATAAAGGCCATGGCGGCCCCCGTGCTCATCCCCTGGTCCATTAGCCCGGCCAGAAGCGGTGGGGCCACGTAGGAATTCAGGTAAGCAGGCATCCCGACCAGCGCCGCAATGGCGATCGGAAGCACACCTTCACCGCCCACGGCCTGCGCAATCAGATCGGCGGGAACGTAGCGCACCAGCAAGGCTTCCAATACATAGGCCAGAGCCAGCCATTTCAGCAGGAACAAGCCGTTGGACAGGAATTGTTCCCGGAAGGCCGCCCGGCGTGGGTCTTCCTGCCAGAACCGCCAATGCGGTTTTCCGTCCAGCTTCGGGCCGCTGCATGAACAGCATCCGGAAGTTTTGCGCGGCTTCAAAGGGTCGGCAAACACCCCATGTCCGATCAACCCTTTGACAACGAAACCGCCAAACAGCCCCAAGGCGATGGCGAATACCGCCTTGCCAATAGCGAAAGACCAGCCCAAAGCCCCGGCGGTAATCAACAGGGTCGGCGGATCGATCAATGGTGAACTGAGCCAGAACGCCATCACAGCAGAAAGCGGCGCCCCAAGAGCCAGCAGACCGGCAACAAACGGGATGACTTCGCAGGAACAAAATGGCGCCAAGCCGCCGAACAGGGCCGCCAGCAGGATCATCCGCACTTCGCGCCCCTGAAAAGCGCTGGCGACCATGACCTCGGCCCCGGTGGCCTTGAGATAGGACAGCAGCAGCACTGCGAAGAGGATATATTGTCCGGTATGGGCCAGTGCCCGCGCGGCGAAGATGATGGTCGGCGTCAGATTTCCGGGATCGAGAAGTGCAACAGCGCCAAGCAAAACAACGATCACCGCCCAAGGCGTTTGCAGATAACCGGTCAGCTGTTTCCAATTCCGGCCGGGGATCTGTGTAAGGTCAGCCATTATTCGCCGCCTCTCTGTCCATATCAGCGCAGCATTCGCACAGGATGAATTGCGCGAGATCTCTCAATTCATCGAACCGGGCACGGTTGAAGGTACTACGGCCGATCTTTTGTTGTTCGACCAGCCCACCAGCAGCGAGAAATTTCAGATGATGCGCCAGAGTCGAAGGCGCGATACCGGTGCGTTGCTGTATTTCACCGACAGTCAGGCCGGGTTCGCCCGCCCGGACCAGTATGTTGAGCACTTGTAATCGCGCCTCCGATCCCATGGCGGAAAATCCGTTGGCCGCTTCTTCCCAGTTCATTGGCTTGCCTCCAATTGATTCGATATAACTAGTTTTATAGTTTTTTTGGACAGCAGGTCAAGCGACAAGGAGAAACACACGCTTCGCAATACCAGCAGGCCAGATTTCAGCCCGGCCGACTCATGGTCGGCAAGGCAGGAAATGGCCCTTACCCTTTCATCAGCTTCGATTCCGCCAGTTTCACCAGCGCCGTCAGGGTCTTGTTGATCGGAGTCGGCACCCCCAGTTCGCAGCCCTTGCGCACGATTTCACCGTTCAGGAAATCGATCTCGGTCATCCGACCGCGCCGCAGGTCCTGCGCAGTCGAGGAATATTGCCCTGGCATCGCCTTCGCGATTCCCCGGATGTTGTCGAGCAACCCACCCGGCAGCATGACGCCTGCCGCCTCGGCCACTGCACGGCATTCGGCGACGTTGTCTTCCAGCAGTTCCGGAATGCCGTCCTGCACGACCAGCGGGCCATAGGGCATGTCGGCCACGGCCGACAGGGCGTTGTACGCACAGTTCAGGATCAGCTTCACCCATTGCGCCGCCACGATATCGGGCGACACCAGGGTTTCCACCCCGGCACCGTTCAGAATCTCGGCCGCTGCATCGCTGCCCGGCCCGCCGATGGCCAGGTCGCCGCGCCCTTCATGGCGTACCACGCCCGGCCCCGCCATCGCGGACGCGACATAGACCACCGTGGGGATCACCGCATGGCCGGTCACCGCCTGCAACCGTTCGGGATTGCTGACACCGTTTTGCAGGCTCAACAGCAGCGTATCGTCCGACAAGTACGGCGCTATCTGCCGGCCCGCCTCCTCGGTATCGCTGGATTTCACGCAAAACAGGACCATCCCGGCCCCGGCCATGGCGGCGGGATCCCCGCTTGCCTCAACCGCGATCTCGTGGCTTTCGCCACCCATTTCCAGGATCAGCCCGTTGGTTTGCACCGCCTGCACCAGCGCCGGGCGGCCGATCAGCACCACCTCGTGCCCGGCCCGCGCCAGCATCGCTCCGTAATAACACCCGACCGCACCGGCCCCCATCACTGCGATTTTCATAGTCATTCCTTCCAACGTACGTGCGGCGCACCCTGCCGCAAGTTCGCGCCGCTGTCACCCGCCCCCATAAGGCCAGTTTACCCCCAAGTTAAGACCAGATAATGTTTGCCAATGGCCATTCCCGTCGAAACATTCTTCCTTGATCCGAAGCATCAGGGAACGTTGCAAGCGCAGATTTTGCAAATGATCTCGGCAGGCATCCTGTCGGGCCGGTTCCGGCGCGAGGAAAAGCTACCTTCGACCCGCAAACTGGCGCAGCATCTGGGCGTCAGCCGGATCACCGTCACGTTGGCCTATACAGAGCTTGTGGCCAATGACTACCTGAGCTCTCGTGGGCGATCAGGCTATTTCGTATCGGAAACGGCACCCGAACCAATGCCGGAACCACCAGAGAAGACCGAAGGCGATCCGGTCGATTGGTCAAGGGCGATCGGTCAGCATTTCACTAGCAATTTCGCGCTTGAACGACCGTTGGATTGGTCGAAATACCGTTATCCCTTCATCTATGGGCAAACCGATCCGACGCTGTTCGATCACGCGCATTGGCGTCTTTGTGCGCTGCGCGCGCTTGGCCAGAAAGACTTCGGTGCCATGACGGCGGACTATTACGATCAGGACGACCCGCAACTGATCGAATTCATCCTGCGCCACAGCCTGCCACGCCGGGGCATTCATGCCCGGCCTTCCGAGGTTTTGCTGACGCTGGGAGCACAGAACGCGCTTTGGTTAACCGCACAGGTGCTGCTTACCCAGTCACGCCTGGCCGTGATTGAAAACCCATGCTATCCGGCACTGCGAGACATTCTGATCCAATCGCGTTGCCGTCTGGCTCCGGTTGATGTGGATCAGGACGGTTTGCAACCGGATGCGATCCCCGACGGCAGCGATGTGATCTTTACCACGCCGTCCCATCATTGTCCGACCTCTGCGACCATGCCGGTGGCGCGCCGCCGCCGCTTGCTGCAACGTGCACGCGACATGGGGGCGTTGATTGTCGAAGATGATTACGAATTCGAAATGTCGTTTCTGTCACCCGCTTCACCTGCGTTGAAATCGCTCGATGCGGACGGCCGGGTGATCTATGTCGGCAGTTTTTCCAAGTCGCTGTTTCCAGGGCTTAGGCTAGGTTATCTTGTGGGGTCCGAACCCTTCATCCGCGAAGCCCGGGCATTACGCGCCAGCGTGCTACGCCATCCGCCGGGACATATTCAACGCACCGCCGCCTATTTCCTCAGCCTTGGCCATTACGACGCCCAGATCAGGCGCATGAGCAAGGTTCTGGCTGAACGTCGGGCAGTGATGGAACAAGCGGTGCGCGAGTACGGGCTGGAAATCGCCGGAGCCCGTTCTTTTGGCGGATCGTCGTTGTGGATGCGCGCGCCGGACGGCACTGACATGGGACAGGTTTCGGCGCAACTGATGCAGAAAGGCGTGCTGTTCGAAGCGGGCGAACGGTTCTTTAACGGCTCCACCCCACCTAAGAATTACTTCCGGCTGGCCTATTCCTCGATCCCGGCGGAACGTATCCCCGAGGGGATCAGGTTGATTGCCGAGGCATTGTGATGACTGCGGCGAAACCCGCACCAAAGCATTAACCGTTCAGCTGACGAACCTGATATCCAGGCATGCCCCCTGCCCCAAAGATATTCGTTTGCGCCGCCGTACAGCACAGCCCCACATAAGAAAGCAATGCTGTACTATGCTTTGCTCTAAAGGAGCGCATTAATCTGAGACCGGCCTTGGTTCACTTCTTCGACCGCCAACTGCCCAGCCAGCGACCGATCCTGCCCCGCCTATCCGCGACAGCGTCCGAAGCTGCATCATAACTGTCTTCCAGCTCTTCCAGCATCGGGTCGATCCGGTTGCGGCGGAACCGCCGCCAGCGCACCCAGATCGCCCAGATCAGCGCAAAGAACAGCGTCAGAATGATGATGTTGAGCCATGGAATGATCGTCGCATCGGGGCCCGCAACCGGCTTCAACGCCACCGCGTTGGGGAAGATCGACAGATATTCATTGCGCCAGCCATAATGAGTGATCGAATACCATTCCGGTTGAGCTTTGGTGGATTTGGCATCATTCGCTTCGGTATAGAGATTGGCGGTGTCGAACTTGAAATAGGGCGGCCAGTGCCAACCGGTATCTTCATTGCGATACACCCGGGCCTTGCCTTCGGGCGTGACCGCCTGAATGAACTGCACATCGCGATTTTCCAGTGTTTGCGACTGATCGTCCGGCGTGGACCAGAATCTCCGGGTCCAGTCGCTGAGATCCTGTCGTTCTTCATAGGTGTTCACGATCCGCACGATATCGTGCTGCGGTAACGTGTAATGAAAGAACGCCGCCACGATCAGCCAGATCGTGCCCCAGAATGCCCATTTGAAATAGACCATTGCAGCGGCCTCCTTAATTAATATTCACAAGATAGATGATCAGAAGCACCAGTAACGCCGGCACGATATAGACCAGCAGGATCAGTTTGCGCCGGAACGAATGCGAATAGTCTTCCAGACCTTCTTCGACGAACTCTTCCTTGTCGCCCTGACGGACCTCTTCTTCCCATTCTTTTTTCAGCTTGGCCTTCCGGACCGAACGGGACCAGAGCGACACCCCTGTGTAGATAAGGGTCAGAATGACAAATCCAATAATCAGAAACCGCGCAAGTCCAAACATATTCGCCTCCTATCTGCCCCAGGGGCCTTTGACACCGCCCGGTTTACGCCGGATTGCCCCCCACGGACCCACCCTGTCTATCAGATCCCGCTCTGGTTCCGCCATTGCATCATCATGCCCGAACAAGGCCGCCCGCGTCCCGGCTTTGTCCACCTGATATTCCCGGTAAAGGAAATCCGCCACATAGGATTTCTTAGCCTCGCTCCAGCCTTGATAGGCCCGATAGAACGCTTCCTTGTGACAGATGAACAATTGCCGCACATCCTTGGGCGCCAGTTCCGCCAGCATCATGTTGACCAGATCGCGGTCGGCATGATCGGCGGCGCGCAGAGTGTAGAAATAAGCCGGGTGATCGGAACTGATCCGGGGCCACGGCCCTTCGTCTTCGGCCCATTGCAACAGGGCCTGAAGCCCGTGAAATTCCTCGGGCAAATCCCCGGCATGGGCGCGGGCCAGCGCACGGATATCGCGGCGGCTGGCCCCGGTCAGGTCGATGCCGGTTTCCTGCGCCGCATCGACGATGATGAAATCCAGCTTCTGGCGCAGGATCGCCCCGGCGTCGATGCCACGCGCCTTGACGATCGGTTCAACCAAATCGTTGTATTCAAGAAACTTGGCGATCTGGTTGCGGTCGCTGAAATCGAATGTGTATTTGATCGGCAGTTTGCCAAGCTCTGATTTATCCCCGGCACAGATCGCAGCCGGATGATCCATCCCGCGAAAAATATACAGCCCACCGAAATGCGCGGTCCAGAAATTGTCCTGCCCGAATTCCATCTGTTTCAGCCGCACCGGATTGCGGGTCACATCGCCGGTTTTCTTGGCCAGCGTCACCATTTCCGCGATCAACACATCGTCGAACCACGCGTCATCTTCGGCCATGAAGCGGTCGATCTTCTGGCCCAGCTCTTCGGCATCGCGGACGGTGCCGGCGGTGGTGTCGGCCTCGATCTTGATTTTGCGGATATTGAACAGCGCCTTGGGATCGCTGACGGCATAAACGGAATTGAGCAGTTCCCCCGCCACCGCATCCTTGGCGGTCAGCGCGAAAAGCTGTGCTTCGTTTTCCTCAATGAACTGGCGCAGGATCGACCGGGACATGGAGAATTTGACGTTCAGCAGCGGCGCGGTTTTCTGCGCCGTGCTCAGCAGGATAAACTGCCGGTTGACGCCGTTGGGGTTCAGATAGAGGGGGTCGTTGAGCTCATCGCCCACCTCCGGGGAATATCCGGAAATGTCGATATGAAAATCGCTGAGGTCCGTGCGCTTGCCGGTCAGATGGGCAAGCGCGCGGTTATAGCGCTCCACCAGGGCGGGGCTGCTGACATGGATCAGGTTGCCGAACATCAGGCCACGGGTGATGAGGCGTTTCATGATCGACCTCCGTCCGAGCATTGTACGTAGCTACGCGCCCGGCACGAGGGTGGGTGCGGAACGCGCCCGCCCTGGGGGGCGGGACGGGCGCGTAGCGGCTTCGCCGCATTCCTTATGGAAACGGCTACACGACTTCGCCCAACACTTACTCTTGATGAGAGTTTCATCCCCTAAATCCCCGACTGTCGCATAGCGCAAACTCGAAAAGCCCGGCTTCCAACATCGATTTGTCTACGCCATTCCCGAAGACCTGCCAGGTTTACATCAAGCCTCTTACCCGAGTGCTTGGTCGGCTTTCCATGCGCAATACAATTTCGCGCCGAATTAAGTGTCACCAGAGTCTTGAGAAAATCTTCTTTTGTTGGGTCTCTCAGCGAGAGATTTTCGAATACGTCATCGCACCCCAACCTGCGAAATAAACGCACGATATTATCCGGATTCGGATTTCCCCAATTTCTCCAAGTCTCTCTATAGTTTTTCAAATTTTTTCCGCTGAGCATTTTTCCAAACGCTTTTTCAGAGCACTCTAAAAACACGTCTTCGACAAATGCTTGAAACGACGCTGATAGAAGCACGATCCCGGCTTGCACTATAGCTTTGCCATCACGCTCCCAATCTGGAACCGCTTCTGTCATTTTCTGTTCAAACAAGTGAAAACGAATCCGAGCTTCGATCAGGTCATCAACATTGGCGAGGTTTATTTGACAATTTCTCACCCCTTCCCCTCCAAATACCTTTTCTTCGCTTCCTCCTGCCGTTCGAACTCCCGCACCATCGTCTCGATGGCGACCTCGTCCGATTTGTCGGCATAGCGGAATTCGCTATCGGCGTAGCGGTTGATTTCCTGCAACACCATGTCGGGGGTGATCGGCACCCGCAGCGCCGCGATCATGTCCTTTTTGCGCTCATAGCTTTGGAACAGGAACAGATCGGGCTTTTCCATCCATTCATCCGGCAGTTCGAAATCCATCGCGCGGACCTTCACCGCGTCGGTGATGTTCTTGATCGCCCTGCCGGTGAATCGCTCGTCCGCTTCCTGAATGGCCTTCAAATAGGTCCCCATCTTGGCGATCGTGTCCAATTCGCCGATCCGGTCATGTACCCGGTCGAACACGTTCAACAGCCCTGCCTCGTGGGGTTTCGAGTGCGACTCGAACGACTTGGCGACGGCGGTCTTGATTTCCTGCGCGGCGTAAAGGTCGTGATCGCCCAACGGGATATCATGATTCTTACCCATCAACAGATGCAGGATGTCGATGTAATCATCCCGCGTTTGCGGCCCATCGACCAGAAACCGCGCCCCGGCCCGCTGCCGCAAAGCATCGTCGACGTTTTCGGGGTAATTGGAAAACATCCCGAAGGTGCAATTGCCGCGCACCACCGTGTTGGCCCCGGCAAAGCTTTCCATCAGCACGGCGGTGATTTCCAATTGCCCGGCGCTCGACTGCCTGTCGCCGCGCTTGCCCGCCAACTGATCGATATCGTCGATGGTACCAAAACCGATGACATTCGGATCAATGATGTTGTTGATAAAGGCCTTGGCGTTCTGACCCGACTTGCCCTGATAGCTGTCGATATTTTCGGTGCTCAGGTTCTGAAACCGGAACGGATATTCAACCACCTGACAATACTCATGGATCAGCCCGGCCATCATCTGAATCAACGTGGTCTTACCTGTCCCCGGTTTGCCGTCGCCCATGAACGTGAAAATGAACCCGCCCAGTTCCGCGAACGGATTGAGGCGGCGGTCGAAATCATAGGCCATCAGCATTTTCGAGAGCCGCAAAGCCTGATATTTGGCGATGTGATTGCCCACCACCTGATGCGGTTTCTTGAACTGCATGGTCAGGGTCGATCCACGTGCCTTGCGCGCAGGGGTGAAGCCCTGAATGGTGAAGTCGTCGGCTTCTACCTTCCAGCTGGTCTGACCAAAGGTCTGTAATCGTCCGATGCCCTCGACCCGCAGCACCACCTTTTCCATCACCTGTTCGGCAAAGGCCGAAACAGTGGCCACCAGCGTTGCGTCATCCTTGGCAAAATTGGCCAGTTCCTGATCCAATTCCCAAAGTGCACCATGCAAGGCAAGCTGCGCATTATCGGTCAGGATCTCTTCGACATTGCCCAGCTCAACCGTTGCTTCGCTCAGATGTGGCATCAGCAAAAACGCGGTTGCATTGGCAAAGACATGCAAACAGACCAATGCCTCTGCCGCCAGAAGTTCAGAAAAATCGTTCTTGCGATCCGGTGGCAGCGCCCCTTGCAGATTGGCGCGCTTCAACCCGTCCAGACCGGTCTGCTCCGAGTAGGCCGCTCCGATGGCCAAGGCAATGGCCAGCGCCCGGCGCAAGCTGTTCATCACATTGGCCTGCACCGGAGAAATCAGCGGGTCCGTCCCATCCGACGCTTCGATCCGCTGCAACAGCTTCACGCCTTCAGGCCGCGCAGTCGAGCGTGTCACCATCCCCGGCGTGGTCGATCTGAACCGGCGATGCCCGACAACCCCCGAAGACCGCCCCGGCGCGCCCGCAGCATCCTTGCCCTTGGCGATACGCGGGGTATGATCGATGCCTTCGAGCATCGCCACGGCAGCACCATAATGGGCGCGAATGTCGTCCTCGCGCAGCTCCATCTGATCGCTTGTCTGGCTCATACACTCACCCTCATATTCATCTTGGCTCAAATACTCCCGCCGGAGGCACGGAAAATTTCAGATTTTCCGGCAAATTCTGCCTCAGAATTTGCCCGCAGACCCTAGCGGTAACTCAAAACCCGGCCTGCCGGGCTGACCACAAATTTTCGTATATTGGCGAATCCCGGCGGGGCCTTTTCCGCCAGAACCTGATAGGGACGTTCAGGCAGAATGATGCTACGCTCGACCCGCGTCGTGCCGGTATCCGCGCCGCGTCCGCCGAACGGGTCCAGCGCGAAAACCTCGCGCTCCACCGTGGAAAACCATCCCGACTTTTCTTCCTGCACCCGCTCGCTTTCCAGCTCCTCCACCGTCCAGGCCAGCGCCCAGTCCTGCCCTTCGGGGCTTTCCGCCTCGGCCAGAACCTCCCGCAAGGGCCCGGATTGCCGGGTGAAGGCATGGGAATACATCGGCCCCAAATGCAGTCGGCGAAACCGTTTCGGATGCAGGTCGTCGAAACGCTCATCGAAGCCCTTGGCGATGGTCACCATCTTCAGCCCGCCCAGAGCCTGCCCCATCAGATGCGCCTGCACCTCGGGCCAGCGCGCTTCGTCCTTAGGCAGCCCGTGGCGGCCGGTATCTTCCAGCTCCATCAGGTAGATGACCGGCAGGTTGACCTGACTGTCATAGACGGCCCAGTGCAGCAGGTAGCGGCGGCGCTCATCCCCGCCCAGCCAGACCGCGCGCGGGTCATTGCGGGCCCAGAACAGGTGCCCCTTGACCAGTTCTTCGTAGTAAAGCCGCTGGCTCAGTGCGAATTGCAGCCGGGTCGGGATGTCCCGCTCGCCCACGATCTTGCCCACCATCTGCCGCTTCAGCGCCTCGACCGAGGGCATGTTTTCCAGATGGCGTTCGGCCTGCATCGCGTCGTTGGCCATGACCAGAAGTTCATTGAACACAGGGAAACCGCTGTCGACCGTGTCGATGGAAAGCGATCCGAAGAACTGCCCGGTATCGCGCCCGGCCAGCAGGTATTTCATGCTGAGCGCGCGGAAGGTGAAACCGATCTCGGCCATGTAGCGGGTGAGGATCCTGACCTCCTCCGCGCCCAGATCGCCCTCGGCCTGCATCTGCGCCGCGATGCTGCCCATATGCGCGGTGATGACCTCGAATTTGCGGAAATAGCGGCGGCTGGCGAAGGTGTCTCGCAAAGCCGCATGGTCTTGCGTGAGATCCACCTTTTTAGGCTTCATGTGCGCCGCGTCGAGCCTCGGGAGAGATTTATCATCCGTCATTGTTTACCTGTCCCTGCCGGACGGCGCGGAGGCAGACCGCCACCTCACGCCCCGTAAAGGTTCTTGTCGTGCTTCTCGACAATCGCCTGGAACCGGCGGGCGAAACGTTCGTCGGCCTTGGCCTTGGCTTCCAGCACCTCGCGGGCGAACACCATGTGTTCCTCGTGCTTTTCCATCATGTCGGCCATGCGCTGATTGGTGGCGGTACCGATCGCGGCCATGGCGGCCTGCGCCTCCTTGTCGGTCTGCACGCCGATTTCGTTGATCCTGTGCGCCACGTCCTGTTGCTGCGCCGTTTTCAGCGATTTCGACAAAGCGTCGTACAGCACCACACGCTGTTTCGTATCCGTTTGCAGTTTGTTGATCAGGACCATCTGAGTCGCGGCCTGATTTTGCAGGCTGTCGACCCAAGTCTTGCCCTTCTCGATATAGCGTTCCAGCGTCTGGCTTTTGGCCAGCTTCACCTGTTCGGCCTGTACCAATTCGTTATAGGCCCTGTTCAGATCGGCCAGTTCCGTTTCCAGCTTGGTACGCTCGGCGGCATCCTGGGTCACCGAAATCTTGTTTTCCAACTCGATGATCTTGGGGTCCATCGCCACGATCCGAGCGCGGGTATCTTCCAGTTCGCCGACGGTAAACTCTCGTTCATCCAACGTTTCGGTCAGGTTGGTTTCAACTCTCGACTTCTGCTCGTTCAGCGTCGCCAACTGGGCTTCCAATAATTTGGTAATGATGTCGGACTTGGCAATCAGGTCCTGCAATTTGTCATCGATATTGGCAGTGCGCATCCGTTCCTGCCGCAACGATTCCGACTTCGCCTTGGAAAACACGCCGACGAAGCTTTCCCAGCCCGTCTTGGTCCGCATTTCGTCAAAATCCTTGGAAAAGGCGGCGGTGACGTCGTCCAGCCCCATGATTAGCTCAGCGATATTGGCGTTCATTACATCGGTATGGGCGTGCACATCTTCCAGCGTGGCGTTTTCGATATCGATCATTGCCTCGTCGCCCGACGCGATCTTGTCGCGCGCGGTTTCGATACGCGATGTCAATTCGGCAATCTTGGCCTGCGCCTCAGCCACCTGCTTTTGGGATTCCATCACTTGTGCATCGAAATTCGCCATCGTATTCCCTTCTTTTCAAAAACTTAGCAAATATATGGGAAGGGCAATCTCAGATTTTACCCCCCTGGAACCGGGTTCCCGGAAACTGTGGCAAACTCACCCGCAAAAAGAAAGCGGCAAGGCGTCCTTGCTTGGCGTCTGATCTTGACGCTAAATGCCACCGAGTAATTTGATCAAATTAGGGATACCCACCATGCTCCACTTCCCGGTCACCGCCGAAGGCCCCGGCGAAACTGAACGCCCCGACGCTGAGAAGCTGATCTCGGGCGATCCGGAATTCACCACCTGGAACCTGGAAGAAAGCGACGGGCTCTATTGCGGAATCTGGAAAGCGACGCCCGGCAAGTGGCGCGTCAGCTATGACGAATGGGAATATTTCCGCATTCTCAGCGGCGTGTCGGTGCTGACCGATGCCGAGGGGCAGGAAATCCGACTGGAAGCGGGCGACGCGCATGTGATCCGGCCCGGATTCAGCGGCACCTGGGAGGTGATAGAAACCACCACCAAGGACTACGTGATCCGCCTGTAAGCGAGCGCTTTTGGCCGCTTAGGAGACAGGAAGGGGCAATACGCCCCTTCCTATGGTGGATCAGCCCACCACGTTGAAATCCGGCCCGTAGGGATAGCCGGTGATGTTTTCGTTGCCGTCCTCGGTGATCACCAGGATATCGTGTTCGCGATAGCCACCTGCGCCGGGCTGATCGGCGGCGATGGTCAGCATAGGTTCCATCGAAATCACCATGCCGGGTTCCAGCACCGTATCGATGTCTTCGCGCAGTTCCAGCCCCGCCTCGCGACCGTAGTAATGCGACAAGACGCCGAAGCTGTGGCCATAGCCGAAGGTGCGGTATTGCAACAGGTCGCGGTCTTCGAAGAAGGCATTGATCTTCTCGGTCACCTCGGCACAGCTCACGCCGGGTTTCAGCAGGCTCATCCCGTATTCATGGGCGGCAACGTTGTCCTGCCAGATTTTCCGACTGTCCGGGTCCACCTCAGCGACAAACATGGTCCGTTCCAGAGCGGTGTAATAGCCGCTGATCATCGGAAAAGTGTTCAGGCTCAGGATATCGCCGCGCTGCAACGCGCGGCTTGTCACCGGATTATGCGCCCCGTCGGTGTTCAGCCCCGACTGGAACCAAACCCAGGTGTCGCGATATTCGGCATCGGGGAAGCTTTTGGCGATCTCCCCCTCCATCGCGTCGCGCCCGGCCATGGCGACATCAATTTCGCGCACACCTTCGCGCACCGCGTCGCGGATCGCATAGCCGCCAACATCGGCCACCCGCGCGCATTCGCGGATCAGCGCGATTTCGGCAGGGCTCTTGTGCATACGCTGATGCATGGTCTGGGCCGACAGATCCACCAACCGCGATGGGGTGAGGAACGTCTCCAATTTGTTCTTTTGCACCATGGTCAAATGATCGGCTTCAAAACCGATCACGCGGCCCGGCCCGGTGACCGACAGGATCGCCCGCCAATAATTGTCGCGCTGCCAATCGGTATAGGTGATGTTGTCGCCGTGACACCGCCGCCAGGGTTGACCGGCGTCGATCCCGGCGCTGATCGTCACATCGTCGCTGGCGGTCACGACCAAGCCGTAAGGCCGCCCGAATGCACAATACAGAAAGCCGCTGTAATAGGCGATGTTATGCATCGAACTCAGCACAACTGCATCGACCCCTGTCTCGGCCATGATCTGGCGCAGCCCAGCAAGGCGCTCGTCGTATTCTGTCGCAACGAAAGGCAACTTGGCCTTTTCGCCATTGTGAAAACGGTAAAATTCTGGACGGGATGTCATTTCGACCCTCCTTGAAAAAGAAAGGTCCCGGCGTACAGGACGGTATCGGGGCGCATGACAGGGCGTCATGTGGCGACGCCATCGCCTCGCCCGTTTCTTGACCTTGCCCATGGCGCGCGATCTGGCAAGATGATTTTTAACATTTGAGAGGGATTTTCAAACCATGACCAGCCAAATCCGCCCCGGCGCCCGAAATCTGATCACGGATGTGGGCGGCCTTTCCGTGGGCAATGCCCGGGACGACCAGATCAAGACCGGTGCGACCGTGTTGCTTGCCGATGCGCCTTTCACGGCGGGTGTACATGTGATGGGCGGTGCGCCGGGGGCTCGGGAAACCGATCTGCTGGCACCGGACAAAACGGTGGAACAGGTCGATGCGCTGGTCTTGTCGGGGGGATCGGCATTCGGGCTCGATGCCGCCTCGGGTGTAGCGGATGCCTTACGGATGCAGGGGCGCGGTTTCGTAGTGGGCGATCAGCGCGTACCGATCGTACCGGGTGCGATCCTGTTTGACCTGATCAACGGCGGGGACAAGGATTGGCCAGAAAACCCCTATAAACGCCTTGGAGCAGAGGCGCTGGAAAATGCGACCGAGGACTTCAGTTTGGGCAGTCACGGCGCGGGCGCAGGTGCAACCACCGCCAATTTCAAGGGCGGTCTGGGCTCGGCTTCGATCGTACTCCCTTCGGGCCACACGGTCGGGGCCTTGGTTGCGGTCAATGCGCTCGGCTCTGCCGTGGTTGGGGAGGGGCCGCATTTCTGGGCCGCCCCCTTCGAACAAGGCGACGAATTCGGCGGGCTTGGCGTTGCATCAACTTATCCCGAACCGCACGTGCCACCGACGAAAATCGCCGCCCATAGCAACACCACAATCGGCATCGTCGCCACCGATGCGGTTCTGACGCAGGCGCAATGTACCCGGATGGCGACTGCCGCCCATGACGGGTATGCCCGCGCCCTTTTCCCGGCCCATACGCCGATGGACGGCGATCTGATCTTTGCCGCCGCGACGGGGACAAAACCGTTGGGACATGCTGTATCCGACACGCTTTACCTTGGTCACGCCGCGGCCACCTGCATGGCCCGTGCCATCGCGAGGGCTGTATTTCATGCGACCCCGGCAGCCCGCGACCTGCAACCCTGCTGGTCTTCCCGTCACAGTTGAGGCGGCCAAGCCGCTTTCAATGTTCTGCCAAATACTCCAGCCAGACGCCTACGCAATTTCCACCCATGCCAGCGCCGGGCACAATTCACGCCGACAGCAACCGCGACATCATCCTGCTGTCCGGATCGGCCAGCCCGTCGATCACGTCGAAATGGTGCCGCCCCGGATCCACCACGCAGTCACAGCGCCAAGCTTCGGCCAGCGCCGTTGCCTGTTCCAGAAAGGCGGGGCGCTCCTCGGCCCCGACCCAGACCACGATATCCATACCCGGCATAGGCAGCATCAGAGTCGGGCTTTCCATCGCAGCATCGGCCATTTCCAGCTTGAAGTCGGCATTCATAGAGGTTTTCACCATCGGTCTGAGATCGGCAACCGGCGAAATCGGCATGATCCGGGCCACCCGCACTGCCACCTCTGCCGGCAACATGCCCGGCATCGCCATTCGCGCGACCAGATGTCCACCGGCCGAATGCCCGGTCAGAACGATCGGACCGGCAACCATGGCGGCCGCCTGTGGGATCATGTGGGCGATCTGGCGGCTGATATCCGCGATCCGCACCTCGGGGCACAGATCATAAGACGGCATCGCCACCGCCCAACCCTGTTCCAGCGCTCCTGCGGCCAGATGCGACCAATATGATTTGTCGAATCTGATCCAATAGCCTCCATGTACAAAAATCATCAGCCCTTTCGCCGCGCCGTCGGGCAGGAAAAGATCGAACACTTCGCGGGGTCGGTCGCCATAAGGAACATCAAGCTCAGCCAGCCCCTGTTCCAACATCCCTTCCCGGAACCCGGCCGCAGCGGCGGCCCATCGGTCGGGATAGGTCGCACCGTTTTCGATATAGGTCGCATTGGCGTAGGCGTCGTCCAATTCCATCTTTGTCCCCGTACTTGCTCTGGACAACCCTAGCGCCAGATGATTTGCCTATTCCAGCATAAATACTGGAGGGCTGTCCGATGCTTGATCAAAAAACCGATCTCAAATCATTGTTGAAGGATCCGTCGCTTCTGACCGAGCAAGCCTATATAGGCGGTGAATGGGTCGCATCGGATACCGGCGCGACCTATACGGTCACCAATCCCGCGCGGGGCGACGTAATCGCCAATGTCGCCGATCCGAGCCGTAGCCAAGTCGCCCTTGCGATTGCGAAAGCGGCCGAAGCGCAAAAAGACTGGGCCAGCTGGACCGGCAAAGAGCGCGCCATCGTGCTGCGACGCTGGTTTGACCTGATGATGGAAAATCAGGACGATCTGGCCACCATCCTGACCGCCGAACAGGGCAAACCACTGGCCGAAGCCAAGGGTGAAATTGCCTATGGTGCCTCCTTCGTGGAATTCTTCGCCGAAGAAGCCAAGCGGATTTACGGTGAAACCATCCCCGGCCATCAGCGCGATAAACGCATCATGGTGATGAAGCAGCCGATCGGCGTGGCCGCGTCGATCACACCGTGGAATTTCCCCAACGCAATGATCACCCGCAAGGCCGCCCCGGCGCTGGCCGCAGGCTGTGGCTTCGTGGCGCGTCCATCGGAACTGACCCCGCTGTCGGCTCTGGCGCTTGGCGTTCTGGCCGAACGCGCCGGATTGCCCAAGGGCATTTTCTCGGTGGTGCCGACCACCGACGCACCCGGCACCGGGCAGGAATTCTGTGAAAACCCGACCGTGCGCAAACTCACCTTTACCGGCTCGACCAATGTCGGCCGTATCCTGCTGCGTCAGGCAGCAGATCAGGTGATGAAATGTTCGATGGAGCTGGGGGGCAACGCGCCTTTCATCGTGTTCGATGATGCCGATCTGGATGAAGCCGTCGCCGGCGCAATCATGTGCAAGTTCCGTAATAACGGCCAGACCTGTGTCTGCGCCAACCGCATTTATGTACAGGAAGGCGTCTATGATGCCTTTGCTGAGAAACTGAAAGCGGCAGTAGAAGCGCTGAAAGTGGGCGACGGGCTGGAAAGCGGCACCGATCTGGGTCCGCTGATCAACGACAACGCGATCAAGAAGGTGCAGGAACATGTCGCCGACGCCACGTCCAAGGGTGCGCAGGTTATTCTGGGCGGTGGCGATCCGATGCAGGGACCGGGCAATTTCCTGCCCCCCACCATCGTGACCGGCGCAACACAGGACATGACATTCGCTCAGGACGAAACCTTTGGCCCGCTGGCGCCGCTGTTTGCCTTCAAGGACGAAGACGATGTGATTGCCATGGCCAATGACACCATCTTTGGTCTGGCGTCCTATTTCTATGCCAAGGATTTGAGCCGTGTGTACAAGGTGGCCGAGGCGTTGGAATACGGCATCGTTGGCGTCAACACCGGCATCATCTCGACCGAAGTGGCCCCGTTCGGCGGTGTCAAGCAATCCGGGCTGGGCCGCGAAGGCAGCCATCATGGCATCGAAGAATTTCTGGAAATGAAATACGTTTGCCTGTCGGTGTGACAGCGCAGAAATCCGTTTCGATCTGATCAGGAATGAAAAAAACGGGCGGGCCGATATGGCCCGCCCGTTTTCATTCAGTGTCGGGAACGTTTCAGAAAACCGGCTCCAACTCGTAAATTCTGGGCGTATCAATCTGCTTCAGCGCACGCGCCGCGCGACCACTGAGCAGCGGATAAACCCTCGGGCCATAGACGCTCTCGACCGCAGCGTCGCCATTGAGCGCCGGAACCAGACCCGGCGCCGCGATTGCGATTTGAAGCTGCGCCAGTGGTCCGAGCGCGGCCAATGCCATCGGGCCAGGCCACATGCTTTCAGCGAGCATTCCATCGGCCCAAACCAGCGCGTGCTGCGGTAATAGCAGGTGGTGATAGGTCACCGATTTCGCACCGCGCGCCACACGAAACCGAGGATCTCGATTCTCAGCCAAATGGATCGCCCGGACCAGTTTCAATCCTTTTTCGGTTTCTACAGGAACCGCATGCTGCGGCGACAGACGCAATTCACGGTCATTCCCCAACGCACCGCGCCGGAACACAACCGGGCGCTGGCGTGGCCGCGCATCAAGATCATCCTCACTCAGATGCCGGTCACCGGCCCAGAGGATCGCTTGCACTGATCCGTCGGCACAACTGACCAGATCGCCCGCCTGCAACGTTTCGACCGGGACCTCTCCGCGCGGAGTCGCAATCATGCAGCCCTTGACGAAACACGGAACGCCCATCGCATACAGCTGCCCAGGGCTGGAAACCAGGGCCGGACTGACGCCGGATAGCAGCAGAGTTTCACCATTCGGGAAAGTCAGGACAGCATTGCCCGCACCGTCGTCACCGACAGTTACATCCCATGTTTCAACCGCTTCGCCATCGGCATCAAGCAACGAAGACACATCCAATTGGTCGTTGGTAAACCCGTCGAGATCGTCGTCACCCATATCGAAATCCGAGATGGTATCGGCACCGGAATTGTTCGTCGTGACGAATGTATCGTTTCCGTCGCCTCCAGAAAGCGCGTCATTTCCCTCGCCCCCGGAAAGCGTATCGTCACCCCAACTGCCATAGATGGTGTCGGCTCCGGCACCGCCTTCGACATAATCATCACCGCCTTCGGCGTTGATCCAGTCCCGGCCAGCATCGCCATAGACCGTGTCGTTACCGTTGCCGCTCCAGATCGTATCGTTGCCACCGCCACCGTGAAATTCGTTGTGACCGGTGTAAATAACACCATCGTCATCATCGATGACATCGTTGCCTTCGCCACCAAAGACGGTATTCGATCCCTCGCCGGCATAAATAGTGTCATCCCCGGCCCCGCCGTCGATCACATCATCGCCATCTGCGTTCATCGTGCCAGTGGCGTATTCGGCATCCCAGCGGCTCTGGGCCAAATAGTCGACCTCGTTGGGATTATTACCCGAGATCAGCGAATTCAGTGAGATCGATTCGATCGGTCCGGCTTCCAGCGCGGCCTGATCGCTGTTGTAGTCGTATTCAGGTGCAAGAAAGAGATTACCATCTACGGTTTGGAAAACGACCGCGCTGATCGTCGCCGTCCCGCCATCGGCATAGGTGATGGTGGCATCGTAAACCAAAACGGAATCGATATAGGTCTGTTCGCCATTGATGTATATTGCATCTGCCGACCCGCTGGTACTGTCTGTGGAAACCGCCCGGACTCCATTCACATTCGCCGACGCATTAGGAGCATGCATATCAGCGAAATGATCCGTCAGAGGGTCGCCGCCTGACCCATAAGTCCCCAGCGCCGAGTTCGCATTTTCGGCACCGTAATGCGTGTGATACGGGCTGTAATATTCGTTGGGGTCCAGATCGCCGGCGCTGCCAAGGCTGATAACGGTATAGGACGTGCTCATCCCTCCGCTACCACCAGTGGTGGTCGTACCGCCACCGCTGGTGATCAGATCGTTGCCGTCGCCAGCAATGATTGTGTCGTCGCCAGCTCCGCCATGGATCGTATCGTCATCAGCGCCACCGCTGAGCACATCATTGCCGTCACCACCTTCGATCGAATCGAAACCAGCGCCACCTTCTACAGAATCGTTACCCGATCCGGCATCAATCGAGTCATTGCCGGATCCGCCATCGATTGTATCGGCACCGCCATTCGCGTCGATAGTGTCGTTGCTCGCGCCACTGACCAAAGATTCATCACCGTTGCTGGCGTACATATCGTTGGCCGCGCCGGGTTCGTAAGTCTGGGAATCGATCTGACTGAAGCTAGGCGCGGTCCCTTGTCCCACATTCTGGATCGACGACACTTCGTAGTGAACGCCGGGCGTTATATGGCCATCGACGACATAGCCCTGAAAAACGCCGTTTATCTCTATCGAATAAACATTGATGTTAGTTCCATCAGGGGCCGACAGCGTAATGCGATCTTCTGCATAGCCTCGTCCAGATCCGGTGACGTTTCCGTTTTCGTCATAAACCGTCAGAAACTGATCGCTATCATCCCCTAGCTCAGTGTTGTTGTAATCGCCTTGGAGGTGAGTGTCGCCGGAATCAGTGAAGTTGAAAGCGAACGCATTCGCTGAGCTGCTCCAGTTCGAATCCAGCACCAGGCTGTCACCAGTTGTAAAAGAACCGCTTCCATCCGCATTAACCAATTGGTCGGGGCTAAAACCGGCAAAATTGTACTGTGACATTCAAATAACCTCGTTACTAAAACTCACTAGTAACGAACGGCCAACCCTATGCCGGTCTTACCGCACAGTCCTGCGCAAAAGTTGGGCCATCCTGCTCTTTGGTCGATGCCGGCTATCTCAAAGTCAAAGGACGACAGATATCGTCTGACTGAATTTTGCTTGCCTATACCAAAGGCCAGTTTTTGCATCTTCTGAACTGGCGGAAGCATTGAGCTTAACTCAACGTTTTCATCAAAAAAACAGCACTGAAACCGTGGCCATTACCCGGTACCGTTTCACCTCCGGACCAGATTTGATTAGGTTACCTAACCTTCAAACGGTCCCGCAAAACCTGACCCAACCGGGTAATGCCTTCCTCGATTTGCATCGGGTCGGGCCTGGAAAAATTCAACCGAATCGTATTGCATCCTGACCCATCGGCATGGAACGCCGCGCCGGGAACAAAGGCAACCCGTTGGGTTTTCAACGCTTTCTGCAACAGGTCGGCACCGTCCATCCCCCTTGGCAGGGTCAGCCAGACGAACATACCACCCTCGGGCCGGGTCCAACTGACCCCGGGCGGCATATGCCGTTCCAACGCCGCCAGCATTCGGTCTCGCCGGGTACGATAGTGGTTGCAAAGCGCCGCGACATGATCGTCGAACCCGTCCGCCGCAACCTCGGCAACCGCGATCTGTGTAAGGGTCGGCGTATGCAGGTCGCCAGCCTGTTTCAGCAGCACCAGCCGGTCAATCACCGATCTGGCGGCGCACACCCAACCGACCCGCAGCCCCGGCGACAGGGTTTTGGAAAACGACCCGCAGTAGATCGTGCGACAAGCCTCGATATCGCCCTTGCGCGCGTATTCCAGTGCCAGAATGGGCGGCAATGGTTCACCTTCATAACGTAGCGATTGATAAGCGGCATCTTCGATCACCGCACAATCCAGATCTTCGGCCAGTTGCAGTACCTTTTCCCGCTCCGCCCGGGTCAGGGTGATCCCGGTAGGATTGGCGAAATCCGGCGACAGATAGGCGAATTTCACCCGCCCGCCCTTCGCTTTGGCCTCGGCCCGGAAATCGGATGCCGAACGGTTGCCATTGGGGTCGAGCCTGTCGAATTCAGGTTCATAAGCGTTGAACGCCCCCAGCGCGCCCAGATAGGTTGGCCAACCGACCAGCGCAGTATCGCCCGGGGACAAAAACAGCTTACCCAGATAATCCAACGCCTGCTGCGATCCCGACGTGATCTGAATATTGTCTTCATTGCATTCAACACCCAGCCCGCGCATATGCGCCGCGATCCAGCGACGCAGCGGCGGATGACCTTCGGATGTCGAGTATTGCAGCGACATTGCCTGTTGACCGTCGCTTAGCGCCCGGGCCATTGCGTCCCGGAACGCCGCTGCCGGGAACATCGCTGGATCAGGAATGCCACCGGCAAAAGAAATGACATCGGGCTGATCCAGCAGCTTCAGTAGCTCGCGGATTTCCGATGCTTTCATACGTGAAGTACGGGTAGCGAAAAATTGATCTAGCGACATGGTGGGCCTCCCAGTTGGACGAGGATGGCCGTGGAATCAAATTAAGTCAATATAGCTGACATAAATTGTGATCGCGCCAAAGCCAAGGCGTGAAAAGGGCTGCATTTCCCAAACGAGAAAGGGCGAGCCAATCGCCCGCCCTTTCCACAAATTGAGAGATATCACGGATCAGTTGACAGCTTTGGCGTCAACAATATCCTTTTCGGCAGCTTGGCCGCTGGCAATCTCAACCCGGCGCGGTTTCAGCGCTTCGGGCATTTCCCGGATCAGGTCGATATGCAGCATACCATCGGCATGGGTCGCGCCGGTCACGCGGACATGATCCGCCAGCGTGAAGCGACGCTCAAAGGCGCGGGTAGCGATGCCGCGATGCAGGTAAACATGTTCCTTGTCGTCATCGGCCTTGCGGGCAGCAACGATAAGAGCACTTTCCTTCACTTCGACCGACAGGTCAGCGTCGGAAAAACCTGCCACTGCGATCGAAATGCGGTAAGCATTTTCGTCGATTTTTTCGATATTATAAGGCGGGTAACTCGGCTGTGGTGCTTCGTTGGTAAAAACGCGGTCCATCATGTCGGCGATCTGGTCGAAACCGACACTGGCACGATAAAGCGGTGCAAAATCAAAACTACGCATAGGGTGATCCTCCATCTGAGCGATACCTGATGATTGCCTTCCAACTGGACAGGCAGGGTGTGCGGGACCCAAAGTGGCATCCCGATACAGATCATGTGGGGGGACCAAATAGGCGTTTCAACCCCCGCCGGGCCGGATGAAACGGGCACCTGAACTGTTACGTCCGGTGCCAGCCTGCAGCCGCTTGATCCGCCGATCAGGGACAGCGACCGGATTGCGGCGTAATTGCGCCTTCAGTTCCGCAATCCGCTGCGGCAGGGTCATGCCAAACCCCACTGTTTTGCTATCTAATTTGCCACCTGCTGACACCAGCGACAGGATGCGCCCACGACCGCCGACCCGGGCAAAAACCGGCGCGCCGGAAGACCCGAAGGTCACGTTGCAGTCAAAGGCGATCACGTCGTCCCTTTCGGTCAGCAGGGTGCAGCTGCGCTGCCGCGACAATGCTTCGGCCCGACCCACCCCATAGGACGCTACCGAAATCTCGGTCCCGGCATTCCGACCGGAATGAATTGCAAACGGGTCTGCATCGCGGCTGGTTATCGGTTCGGTCAGCCGGATCAGAGCGACATCGTGGCGAATGTTTTGGATGCTCGGCGGTTGTCCAGGATCATAATCCGGATGCGCCGCGATCTGCAGCCCGCGCCGTTCGGCAATCGCCACACCATCCCGCAATCCAGCCCGGAACAAAATCTTGTCCGCAGGGCGCAAGCTTTTGGCTTTGCGTTCATAAACACAATGCGCCGCAGTCAACACCAGATCGGGTGCAATCAGGGTGCCGGTGCAAAACCCTCTGCCATCCAGATCCAGACGCCCGACCGCTTCCCATCCCAGCAGATCATCGCGATCCGTCAATCGCCGCAGCCCGTCAGCGGCGACGGAAAGCGGACAAACCAGAGCAAAGAAGATCGCTAAGATACCGAAATATCTCATTGTTTCAGGAACTTGGCGCCAGTTGCATTACGCGCTGCCCCGACACGTACGCGCCGGGCTTGGGATAACGTGGCCTTCAACACTCCGACACCCGCATCAAGCTGATTGCGCAGCAGGTCGACGGAACCGTCCAACTGACTGCCCAGCGCGACCCGTTCGCCATCGGCGTGGGCCTTGGCCGAAATCACTGAAACAATCCGCGTCTGCCCCTTGTCAAAGCTGAACACCGGCGATCCCGACGCGCCGAAATCAACGTCGCAGGACATGACCAGAATCCCTTGCTGCCGCCCGGTCACGGAACAGATATCCTGCATCGAGGGGGCTTCGGCGCGGTCGCGGGCATAGGACACGACGCCGACCCGGTCGCCTGCTCCCACGTCGCGCGCCACTTTGAACGGGATCACAATGCCGTTACGGATTGGCTGAGCCAGTTCCAACAACGCCAGATCATTGCGCACCCGGTCCGCCGAAACCGGCCCATCAAAACGATAGGATGGATGCACCACCGCGCGTCGGACCCAGCGATAGGCTTCGGCCCGTCCGTTGCGCATGCCGGCCTGAAATTCGATCCGGGTAGTATCGATCTTTTCGCCGGTCTCGCGGTCAAACAGACAATGCGCCGCGGTTAACACCAGATCAGGCGCGATTAGCGCCCCGGTGCAAAATCCACTGCCAGCCAGATCAAGCCGCCCAACCCCTTCCCAGCCTTTGCTGTCTTCTCCTGTATCGAGCTGCCGCAAGGCGCTGTCTTCGGCTATCGCACCCGTGGCGAACAGGGTCAGGTACAGAAAAATCAAAATTGGCCGCAGCATGAGCGCTCCTTTCAGTCACGGTCTCATGGTTGGATAAACGGCAGATTTGTCGAAAATGGGGCATCATTTGCCCGAGCTCACGGAAATTCCGACGCCAAGGACAGTAGCAGTCCCTGTATCGTTTCCGCTTACCCTTCAGTCAGCGCCGGTGGTCGCGGCCCACCCGTTGCCCAATCCAGCAATTCCACCGTATGCACCACCGGCACTTCACTGCCCGATCCGATCTGCATCATGCAACCGATATTACCCGCAGCAATGATATCGGGGTTCTTGGCCTGCAACGTGCGCAGCTTACGGTCTTTCAGCTGCTTGGAAATTTCAGGCTGCATCAGGTTATAGGTCCCCGCCGATCCACAACACAGGTGACTGTCGGCCGGTTCCACCACCTTGAACCCGGCCCTTTTCAAAAGGTCCTTGGGATAGGTCTTGATTTTCTGCCCATGCTGCAATGAACAGGCTGCATGATAGGCCACGGTCAGCCCCTTATCGGCGCTCTCCGGCAGGTCCAGCTGCATCAGAAGTTCAGACACATCCATCGCGATACCCGCCACCCGCGCGGCATCTTCGGCCAAGGGATCATTGCGGAACATATGTCCGTAATCCTTTACCGTGGTGCCGCAGCCAGAGGTGTTTATGACGATGGCATCGAGCCCCTCACCGTCCATTTCCGCCACCCAGGCGCGGATGTTTCTGGCCGCCGAGGCGTGGCTTTCGCCCGTTTTGCCCATGTGATGGGTCAGCGCCCCGCAACACCCCGCCCCCTCGGCGATAACCACCTCGCAGCCCAGCCGTTTCAGCAGTCGGATGGTGGCATCGTTGATATCGGTATTCAGCGCCTTTTGCGCGCAGCCCGTCATCAGCGCCACCCTTTTGCGGCGCGGTATTTCAGAGGCAAAGCTTTGCGGATCATCATTGCGGCTTACTGGCGGGATCCGTTTCGGGGCCATTTCCAGCATTGCCTTCAACCGTGCATCCGGCATCAAAAAGGCAAAAGGCCGCCCGATCTTCGCCCCCAAAAGAGCCAGCCGGAACCGGGTCGGATAAGGCAGGATATTCGCCAGTACCCAGCGCAAGGCGCGGTCGCCAAACGGGCGCTTGTAGCGTTGTTCGATATAGTCGCGCGCATGATCCACCAGATGCATGTAATGCACGCCCGACGGGCAGGTGGTCATGCAGGCCAAACAGCTCAGACAGCGATCGATATGCATGACCGTCTTGGCGTCCGGCACACGTTCGTTTTCCAGCATATCCTTGATCTGGTAAATCCGCCCGCGAGGGCTGTCCAACTCGTCGCCCAGCACCTGATAGGTCGGGCAGGTCGCGGTGCAAAAGCCGCAATGGACACAGGCACGCAGGATTTCGTTAGCCCGCTCGATCCCCGGATCGTTGAGCTGTTCTTCGGTGAAATTCGTCTGCATCTTCTACCCCATCAGTCCTGGATTGAGGATCCCACGCGGATCGAATTTCGCCCGCACACCCTGCGATAACGCCGCGACCGCCGCCGGTTCCGGCTGGAATACCGCGACCGTCTGACGCGTTTCCGCACTGGCCCGCACCAGCGTGGCGTGCCCGCCGATCGCCGCCATCGCGGGGCGGATATCGCGCCCGGCCTCGACCAGCGCCCAGATCAAGCCGCCACCCCAATCGTAAAGCAATCCCTCCGCCTGCAGCGCCGCGCCAAGCGCCGGCGCGTCCGACGGCTTCACAGAAAGGCGCCAGACATCGCCGGGTTGATCCGCAAATGCCTCCACATCGCGCACCCATTTCCATCCCGACAGAATCCTTTCAGCCCGCGTTTCCACGGCGATATCCCCGAAATCCGCCAGCAACGCCTTCATCTGCCCGGCGCGGTAAGCCACCGATTTCTCGAATCCCTCGATTCGGACCATCGTAACCGGTGCGCCGTCGATACCCTTGGGTGCATGCGCCACCCCGGTTACGTCATAGGGCGACCCAAGCGCCATCGACATCGCCCGAACAGCCCTTTCATCGCTCAATCCTTCGATAAGGATCACCGCGCTGGTTTCCGGCTTGGGCAATACTTTAAAGCTGACCTCGCTCATCACACCCAATGTGCCATAGGACCCGGCCATCAGTTTGACCAGATCATAACCGGTGACGTTCTTCATCACCCGTCCACCGTTTTTCAGCACCCGGCCCATGCCGTCGACGAACCGTGCCCCCAGCATGAAATCACGGCAGGCTCCGACCTGAATCCGCCGCGGCCCCGATACATTCACCGCCGCCATGCCACCAACAGTCGGTGTACCTGTCGTGCCCAGCAATACGCGATGGTCCATCGGTTCGAACGGCAATCTCTGACCCTCAGCGGCCAACGCTGCATCGACCTCGGACAGCGGCGTCCCTGCCCCGGCCACCAGCGTCAGCGCCCCGGGTTCATAAAGGCGGATTCCGCTCAGCCCCCCGGTCTCCATCACATCCCCCGCAACCGGCACCCCGATGGGACGGGTTCCACCGCCCTGAACACGCAATGGACCCGTGGCGCCTGCTATCATTTCGGCCAGATCGGCCTCTGTTTCTGGTCTCATGATCTTCTTCTTTTGAAAAATATCCTGGGGGAATGCGCGCGTTGCGCGCGCAAGGGGGGCAACGCCCCTTATTCGGCCGCTATGCCGGCTCCGGTCCTGCGCATCTCGCTTGCCTCCAAGGGAAACACTTTCGCCGGGTTCAGCAACCAGGCCGGATCGAACGCATCTTTCACCGCCATCTGGATATCCAGATCATCGGGTTCGAACTGATCCACCATCAGGTCGCGTTTTTCGATCCCGACGCCGTGCTCACCAGTCAGGCATCCGCCCACCTCTACACAAAGCTTCAGGATATCCGCCCCAAAGCGTTCGCACAGTTCCAGATCACCGGGTTTGTTGGCATCAAACAGGATCAACGGGTGCATATTGCCATCACCGGCATGAAACACATTGCCCACGCCCAGCCCGTATTGCTTGCTCATTTCACCGATCCGACGCAGCACATAGGGCAGTTGGTTGACCGGGATGGTGCCGTCGAGACACATATAATCGTTGATCTGACCCATCGCGCCGAAGGCCGATTTGCGGCCCAGCCAGATGCGGGCGCTTTCATCGGCATTGGTGCTTTCGCGCAGCTCGACCGGGTTGTGCGACCGGGCGATGGTCAGAATCTTGTCCAGCTGCTCGGCGATTTCCTCCTCGCTCCCCTCGACCTCGACGATCAGCAGGGATTCGCAATCGGGGTAGCCCGCGCCGGCAAAGGCCTCGGTCGCGCGGATGACGGGGCGGTCCATGAATTCGATCGCCACCGGCAACAGGCCCGCCTTGATGATGTCGCTGACGCATTCGCCCGCCACTTCGTTGCTGTCGAAGCCCATCAGAACGGGCCGCGCACCTTCGGGCTTGTGCAGGATGCGCAAGGTGGCTTCGGTCACCACACCGAGCTGGCCTTCGGACCCGCAGACGACGCCCAGCAGATCCAGCCCGCCCGCATCCAGATGCGCACCGCCCAGTTCCACCACGGTGCCATCCATCAGCACCATGGTCACGCCCATCAGGTTGTTGGTGGTCACGCCGTATTTCAGGCAATGCGCGCCGCCCGAATTCATCCCCACATTGCCCGCGATGGCGCAGGCCAACTGCGACGACGGGTCGGGAGCGTAAAAGAATTCGTTTTCCTCCACCGCGCCAGTGACGCTGAGATTGGTGCGCCCGGCCTGGACCCGGATGAAACGGTTTTCGTAATCGGTCTCAATCACCTCGTTCATCCGCGATACACCAAGGACCACGCTGTCGGCGGTGGGCAGAGCCCCCCCGGCAAGAGATGTACCCGACCCGCGCGGCACCACAGGAACACCCAATTCGTGGCAAAGGGACAGAACCGCAGACACTTCTTCGGTATTGGCGGGCAGCACCGCCACCAGCGGCGGACAACGATATGCGGTCAGGGCATCGCATTCATAAGCGCGGGTTTCGACCTCTTCATGGATCACCGCGTTGTCGGGCAGAACCTGCAACAGACGTTTAACCAATACCGGCTTGATCGCCAGTATTTTTGCATCGGGCTTCGGCATCTGCATGGCTCATCTCCTATAATTGGTAAACTAATATAACCAAAACGACAGGCCTGCAATTCTTTTCCGTGGCCTTGCTGCGTCACTGACTTGCGCAAACCGGACGACGCGGGCAGTAAAGGGGCATGGATTGGGTAAAAATCATACATATTCTATGCGTCATGGGCTGGATGACCAGCATCTTCGCAGTGCCGCGGGCGTTGATATTCTGGAAGCGCGAATATGACCGGCTGGGGGAATTCGGACCCTTGGGCGATCTGACGATCCGGCTTTATCGATTTTCCACCGGCTTGGCGCTGATCGCGCTGGCAACCGGGCTCTGGCTCGGCTGGAATTTGGGCTTTCCCGGTTGGGTCTGGTTAAAACTGGGACTGGTTACGGCGCTGGCTGGTCATTACGCATGGACCGGGAAAATGGTCATGGCAGCGCGCAAAGGGAGCTTTCGTGAAAGCGATATGTTCTTGAGGATTTTTAATGAAGTCAGCGTATTCGGTGTCATCGCGGTGCTGTGGACCGTCGTCGTGCAACCGTTCTGAGCCATGCAGATCCTTGATCGCTTAACCCTGTTCACCGTACTGGATTTCGTCGCTCTGGGATTGTTATTCCTGGCTTGGTTTCTGATTGGTTGGTTGATTCAGCATCCCAATCGCAAGCGGCCATCGGTTTCGGTTCTGATGGCACGCTACCGGCGCGAATGGATGCGGCAAATGGTGACCCGGCAACCCCGCATTTTTGACGCCCAGACGCTGTCAACGCTGCGCCAGGGCACCTCGTTTTTCGCCTCAGCGGCGCTGATTGCCATCGGCGGGGCGCTGGCCGCAATCGGCAATGCCGAACAACTGGTCGGCGTGGCGCATGACCTGACCCTCAACGCCGATCCTAAATTCGTCTGGGTGATCAAGCTTCTGGTGACCCTGCTTCTGCTGACCAACGCGTTCCTGAAATTCGTCTGGTCGCATCGGTTGTTTGGATATTGCGCCGTACTGATGGGGGCCGTTCCCAATGACGCCAAAGACGCCGCTGCCCTGCCACGCGCACTGAAGGCCGCCGAGATCAACATCACCGCCGCGCGCAGTTACAATCAGGGTCTGAGGTCGATCTATTTCGCTCTGGCCAGCACCGCTTGGCTGGCTGGTGCGATTGCGCTGATCGCTGCAATCGCGGCGACCTTCGCGGTGCTGTGGCGGCGTGAATTCGCATCGAATTCCCGCTCGATCCTGATGCAGGAAGACGACACGACAGGGCACACGCAGTCGTGATTCCGCCTGACAGTCAGCAGTGCTAGAATAATTTCATGACACGCCTTTTCACGCTCCTGGCAGCCTTGTTGCTGACCGTCTCTGCCGCGCGCGCCGAGATTCCGGAAATCCTTGCCGTCGAAACGTCCCGCGTCGGAATGGGCTGGCGCATTGATGTGACGATGCAGCACCCAGACACCGGATGGGATCATTTCGCCGACGCCTGGGAAATTCTGGATGCTGACGGCAACCGGCTCGGCATTCGCAAACTGATGCACCCGCATATGGATGAACAGCCATTCACCCGCTCACTGATGAATGTGATGGTGCCTGACGGCACCCGCGAAGTGTTCATCCGGTCCCATTGCATGGTCGGCGGCTGGTCACAGGACACAGTTCCGGTACGGTTGGAACGCTAGCCCGCCATCAGCTTTGCCGCTTACCGGCGGCCTTCACGCAGCCAGCCAGCCAGGATCAGGCCCAGGCTCAGCAGCAGAACCAGCCACGGCGGCAACAACGGAATGCGCGTAACCGATAGGGTTTCAGACGCCGCACGCGGGGTGATGCCGATCCATCCACGCCCCGAGGCCGGACGCCCAGCCCGCACGTCCCGAATACGCGGCAATCCATCTGACAGGTGCATTACCCCGCCGCCCATGGGATTGATCACCGGACGCAGCGCATTCCCGCTGGCGATAGTTTCCTCAAACTCGCGCGGCGCGGCTGGACCCAGACCGATCACCGCCTCGGCATCGGCCTGTTTCAGCCGGTAGAGCCCGATCTCGTCGCCGTGAAATTCGGCGACATGTTGTCCCGGTGCGGTCTGCTGCATTTGCAAAGTCACCGTATTGCCCGATGGCGTAATAACCTCAACCAGGCCGACAGTTTCCTGCAAGGTTCGGCGCAGAATATGCAAATCCTGTCCAGTGGCCGTGGCGGTCAGCATTTCCTCTTCCAGTTCGGGTTCCTTCATCATCCAATGCGCCAGCCGCCGCAGCAATTCCAACTGCGGTCCGCCACCTTCGAACCCACGCGCCCAAAGCCACGCCTGATCCGAGGCCAACAGCGCGATCCGACCTTCACCAACCCGGTTCAGTAACAGCAGCGGCGCGTCTTCGGCCCCGGTCATCACAACTTCGCCGTCTTCAGGCTCCACTTCGATTTGGCGCATCCAGCGGCCCCAATCGCCAGTCCATTCGGCCTTCAGCCCTGCGGTGACCGGATGGCGTTCGCCCAAATCCGTAACCGCAGGCCGATAGCCCTGTTCGATTACCCGCGCCGTAGGACGCGCCGGAATGATCGTTGCCAAAGGCGAACGGTAAATTGAATCGGCACTGGCGAAATCGGGTCCCGCGGCGATCAGAACCGCACCGCCATCGCTGACATATCGGCGTACATTTTCCAGATAAAGCGATGGCAAAATACCACGTCGTTTATAACGGTCGAAGATGATCAGATCGAAATCGTCGATCTTTTCCAGAAACAATTCGCGGGTCGGAAAGGCGATCAGCGACAGCTCCGACACCGGTACGCCATCCTGTTTTTCCGGCGGTCGCAGGATGGTGAAATGCACAAGATCGACCGAACTGTCGGATTTCAACAGATTGCGCCATGTCCGCCCGCCGGTATGCGGTTCGCCACTGACCAACAGCACCCGCAAACGGTCACGCACACCGTTGATCTGCACCAGCGCGGTATTGTTACGGTCGGTCAATTCACCCGCCGCTTCGGGCACTGAAAACTGAATCACGTTGCGGCCGCCATGGGGCAGCGTCACCGGCAATTCAAAAGTCCGTCCCAACGGCACCATGACGCGGGATGTCTCGCCTCCGTTCAGGGTCAGGTCCAGCGGTGCCCGGTCGTCCCCCTGCGGCGCGTCACCGGTGTCTTCGATCCTGAATTTCAACGTCACCGGTTCGCCCAGAATGGCAAAGGCAGGCGCGGTTTCCACCACCAGCCGCCGGTCCCAGTCTTCGGGCTTTCCGCTCAACAGCAGATGCATCGGCGCGGGCAGATCCGGCACCCGATCCAGATCATGCACCTGACCATCGCTCAACGCGATGATCCCGGCGATCCGGGCCTGCGGTTCCTGCGCCAAGGCATCGGACAATGTGCTGAGCAGCAAAGTGCCGCTATTGTCCGGACCATCGCCTAGTTCAACCCGTCGCACTTCGGTATTCGGACGTGCGGTCAACCGCTGCTCCAGCAAATCAGCTGCCATTTTGGTCTGACCGGCCCGGTCGGACAGTGCCTGGCTGGCAGATTTGTCTTCGATCAGCAGAACGATATCGCTCAGCGCCGCGCGATCTTCCTGCCGATAGGACGGTCCTGATAGCGCCGCAACAATCACCGCTCCGGCCATCAGCCGCAGCGCCCAGCCCGCCAACCCACGCCAATAGGCCAGCCAAGCCGCAGCCAGCACCAGCCCAGCCAGCACCAGCAGCACACCCCAGGGCAATAACGGATCGAATATGATGCCCCCGGTCATTGGCCCAACCTTTCCAGCAACGCAGGCACATGGACCTGATCGGATTTGTAATTTCCGGTCAGTACATGCATGACCAGATTGACCCCGAAACGGTACGCCAGTTCGCGCTGGCGTTCGCCGGAAAATCCACGCCCGACCGGATAAAGTGGATTGCCCTGAGGGTCGGTGGCCCAGGCCGCCGCCCAGTCATTGCCGCCGATGACCACCGGCGTCACCCCGTCATTGAGATTTCGGAACGGCATACCTTCGACCTTTTCAGCCCCCGGCGCTGCCGCTTCGACCCAGATATCGCGCCCCGCGAACCGGCCCGGGAAATCCTGCAACAGATAAAATGTGCGGGTCAGCACGTGATCGCCCGGTAAGGGTTCCAGCGGCGGAATTGCCAACGGTTCGGCCAACCGACGCAATTTGCGCCCGTTCGGGCTGGCGGTTCCGAACCCGGCGATATCGGCGTCGCGGGTATCGAACAGGATCATGCCGCCTGTTCTGATATATCGATTGAGCCGCTCATAAGCATCGGCCGACGGGATCGGCTGATCTTCGGTGATGGGCCAGTACAATAACGGGTAAAACGCCAGTTCGTCGCGTTCCAGATCGACGCCGATTGGCAGGTCCGGTTCGACCGAGGTACGAAAAAACAAGGTATCCGACAGACCGGTCAACCCGGCGCGGGACACCTCGTCGACCCGGGTATTTCCGGTCAGAACATAGGCCAGCACCACTTCGGATGTGGCGCTGAGCGTGTGCCGGTCGTCCTGTACCTCTTGCGCCCGTGCGCCGGATGCGCCCGGCACGATCAATCCCGGACCCAGCACCAGCAGGAAAATCAGCGTCGCTGCCTTACCCCCGCGCAGCGATATCCGTCCCGACAACATCAGCGTCGCGATCACATCGGCCAGCAGGATCATCACCGCCAAAGCCAGAAGATAGCCCGACAGCGGAACCTGTTCAGGCCGGTCCAAGCCCGCGACCGATACCGATGCCGGCCATGTCGCGGCAACCAGTTCTCGATCAGCTGCCATTACGTTGCGCGCAATAAGACGGTTTTCACCCTGATAAAGACCTGGGCGAAGTTCCGGACCCAATGGAGCCTCGGCAAGGTCTTCGCCCGCCACACCGATCAGGTTTCCTGCATCTTGCAAACGCCCGAACCCATCCAGAACACGCAACGGTTGCCAAACTGACCCGGCCAGATCTTCGGCATCTGGTTGGCCGATAACCGAGGACACTGCAAGCCGGTCCAGCATACGCACGAACAGGCCGGACAACGGCAGGCTGGACCATTCGGCATTGGCCGAGACATGGAACAGAACTACCTTGCCCTGCCCCAGCTTCTTGCGCGTTACCAGCGGGGTGCCATCGGACAGTTGCGCAATCACCCGTTCGGCGAGCGATGGATCGGGCTGTGCCATCACCTGTGCCGATACGGTAACATCTTCGGGGACCGCCAGACCGTAAAACGGGCTATTATCGGTAAAAGGGGCCAACGTCTTGGGTTCGCCCCAGCTCATCGCGCCCCCCACAGTGCGCCCGCCCGACCGCAGCCGCACCGGCATCAGGGGATGTTCTTCGCTGCGGCTCAGATCGCTGGCCGCCAGATGCGGTCCAGCGAAACGCAACAACATTCCACCCTGTTCCACCCATGCCTGTAACGCCTGCTGTTCCGCTTCGGGCAACCCGGCAACATCAGCCAGAATGATCACATCGGGATTGGCGGGCAGGATGTCGCCCAGGCTGCCCTGCAACAGATCGGCCGAAGGCAGCAATGCCTGATGCAGGTAATGCAGCGGCGACAGCAGTTCCAACCCTTCGCGGTCATCCCGTTCGGTAATCAGCGCCACTTCGCGGCGTCGCAGACTGTCGTCGCTCAACACCACCGCCCCGGCGCTGCGTTGACCCAGAATATCGAACCGGCTGACTCGTGCCCGCAATTCGGCCGGCAAAGACAGGCGCGCTTCGGCGCTTTTAGCCCCCGATTCGATCTGCAAGGGCAGGGTCGCCAACACCCGTTCCACCCCCGCCGGATCGCGGCCATGGGCGCGCAGTTCCAGTGGCACAGCGCCATGCACCCGGTCGCGCACCGCGGTCAGGCGAATTTCGCCATCCTCAAAAACCGGCGGCATCAGAGCGACCGAACCTTGGCCGCCTTCGAAAACCTCTACCTGTCCCCGATCCTGCAACGCGGCGAGCAGCCGGTCATGACTGTCAAATTGCAGACCGTCCGACATCCAGATGGTGTCAAACCCACCATCGATATCTTGTATGATCGCCAATGCGTCTACGATCCCGGCCGCCGTCGGTTCCCAGGCCAGCGGTTGTAGCCCGGGCAATCGCGCACGCAAATCGCCCGCCGGTTGGAAGGTCAGCGCTTCGGGGTCGCTCAACTGTAGCACCGCAGCGGTGCGCCCGGATTGTTCGGCGTCGACCAACAGCCGGTCCGCCACGTCGATCCGCGCCTCCCAGTTCCGCGCCCCGGCCCAGCCACCATCCAGTAGCAGCAGCACAGGGCCGGACCGCGCCTGTCCCTTGGCGTCTGGATTCAGCACCGGTCCTGCCAGCCCGACAATCACCGCCGCCGCCGCCATCATCCGCAGCAGGATCAGCCACCAAGGCGTTTTATCGGTCACGCTGTCATCGTCTTTCAGCCCCAACAGAAGCACAACACCGGGAAAGCGGCGACGCAACGGTGCCGGCGGCACCGCCCGCAGCAGCAGCCACAGCACCGGCAATACTACCAGCGCCCAAAGAAGCCACGGCGTCGCAAATCCGATCTGTGCCAATCCGGCCATCAGACGGTCCCCCGGTTCAGCGCATGCCACAGCCACAGTAACGAAACCTGCGCGCTGTCACTGGTGTGATGAGTATGAAATTGCCACCCTGTCACCGCGCAAAGACCCGCCAAATCCGCCTTGCGCCGTTCCAGCCGCTGAAGATAACGGTCACGCAATTCACCCGCCTTCAGGGTTTCATGGCTTACCGTTCCGCCAACGCTTTCGAAAATCGTGCGGCCCTGAAACGGGAAGGCTTCCTCGGAGGGGTCCAGCACTTGCAAAAGAATGCCGCGCACGCCGCGATCGGCGGCTTTGGTCAAGGCCTGCCGCACCGCATCGATATCACCCATGAAATCGGACAGGAAAACAGCACGTGCCTGAGGGATCATCGCACGCGCTTCAGGCACGCCATAATCGGCGGGTTCATCAAGCGCCAGGAACTCGGCCAACCGCAAGATTTGGTTATTGCCCCGCCGCGGCGGCAGTAGCGTGCCGGTCAGCCCGACCCGTTCGCCGCCACGCACCAGCAAGATCGCCACGGCCAGCGCCAGCAATCGGGCGCGGTCGGCCTTTTCCGGCAGGTCGTTGTGAGATGCAAACCGCATCGACGCCGCCTGATCGACCCAAAGCATAACGCTTTGCGCGATCTGCCATTCGCGTTCACGGACGTATTGCGCATCGCCCCGCGCCGAACGGCGCCAGTCGATCATCCGTCTTGAATCCCCTGGCTGCACGGGCCGGTATTGCCAAAAATCATCCCCCATACCCGCGCGGCGCCGACCGTGTTCGCCCAGCAGCACCGTCCCGGCCAAATGTTCAGCCCGGGCTAACAGCGGAGGAAGCGACGCGGCCTGTTCTTCGGCTCGCGCCCGAAGGGGAGGTGTCAGGGTCAAGCCGCAGCCTCGATTCGGGTGGTGCGCGCGACGGTGGCCTCGATCAGATCGGCAAGGCTATCGCCCCGCGCCCTTGCGGCGAAATTCAACGCCATCCGGTGGCTCAGCACCGGGCGCGCCATTGCCACCACGTCATCGACAGACGGTGCCAACCGTCCCTGCAGCATCGCCCGCGCCCGCACCGTCAGCATCAAGGCCTGTGCCGCGCGCGGCCCGGGTCCCCACGCCACGGTCTGTTTCACCCGTTCGTCGGCGGTTTCGTCATCGGGCCGGAAGGCGCGGACCAGATCGAGGATCGCTTCGACCACGCTGTCGCCGACCGGCATTTGCCGTAACAGAGTCTGGGCGCGGATCAATTCGGCGGCGGTGAAAACCTGATGCGCTTTATCTTCGTCGACCCCCGTGGTCGCCAGCAAAATATCGCGTTCGGTCTGACGGTCAGGATAGGCCACGTCGATCTGGACCAGAAAACGGTCAAGCTGCGCTTCGGGCAGCGGATAGGTGCCTTCCTGTTCGATCGGGTTCTGCGTTGCCAGCACGTGAAATGGCTCGCCCAATGCGCGGTCTTCGCCTGCCACGGTAATGTGATATTCCTGCATCGCCTGTAGTAATGCAGATTGCGTCCGTGGGCTGGCGCGATTGATTTCATCAGCCATCAGCAGCTGACAAAAAATCGGGCCGGGCACGAATCGGAACGACCGGCGGCCTTCACTATCGGTTTCCAGAACTTCGGACCCGAGGATATCTGCCGGCATCAGATCCGGGGTGAACTGAATCCGGTTTCCGTCCAGCCCCATCACCGTGCTTAGCGTGTCGACCAGACGGGTTTTCCCCAGGCCAGGCAGGCCAATCAGCAGCGCATGACCGCCGCACAAAAGCGCGGACAAGGTCAGGTCGACAACCTGTTCCTGACCAATGAACCGCCTTGTGATCGATCCCTTCGCCTCGGCCAGTTTTTCTTCTAATGCCTCGATCTCGACCAGAAGGTCATTGGGATCGGTCATGGTCAAACTCCGTTATCAGGGGTACGTTTCATATTGAGTGTATCTCGCCAAACGCAAATGGCAAAAACTATGAGCGAACAAATGTCCGTGAAGCCATCATCAGAAAGTCTAAGCGCCGCCGCCCGCGCCGCCTCCAAGGGCAAGGGCCTGCCGCCTGTGCATCTGTGGAACCCGCCATTTTGCGGCGATCTGGATATGCGCATTGCCCGCGACGGGACTTGGTTCTATCAGGGCACCCCGATCGGGCGGCCCGAACTTGTTCGTCTGTTTTCCACGATCTTGCGAAAGGATGATGACAAATATTTCCTTGTCACTCCGGTCGAAATGGTCGGCATCACTGTCGATGACGCGCCTTTCGTGGCGGTGGATTTCGAAGCCGAGGGCAATGGGCAGGATCAGGTTCTGACCTTCACCACAAATGTCGGCGACAAGGTCGCAGCAGGACCAAAGGCCCCGATCCGGGTGGAACGCGATCCGGAAACCGGGGAACCGTCGCCCTATGTGCTGGTCCGCACTAATCTTGAGGCGCTGATCGACCGCAAAAGCTTCTACAGGCTGGTCGATTTGTCAGAGCATCACGATGTTGACGGTACAAGCTGGTTCGGCCTGTGGTCGGGCGGTCAGTTTTTCCCAATCATCCCGTCGGATGAACTTCCGGATTAATCGGCCTGCTGAAACACTGCTGACAGAATGCTGTCAGCAGCCCTGTGTCATAGGTTGTCCGTCAATCAATGATACGAGGAAAAATACATGACACAGAAACCCATCGTCGTCTGGTCCGAAATCCCGGTTTCGGATATGCAGAATTCCATGGTCTTCTACCAAACCGTTTTCGGATATGACATGTCATTGGATGAAACCGGACCCAATCCCATCGCCGTTCTTGGCAACGCCATGGGAACCGTCGGCGGGCATCTTTACCCTGGAAACCCGGCCCAAACGGGTCAGGGCCCGACCCTGCATCTGGCGGTCCCCGGCAAACTGGAAGACGCGGCCACCCGCTGTGCCCGAGCAGGCGGCACCGTGTTGAGCGAACCGATCGCGATCCCTCCGGGCCGCTTTGTCTATGTCCGAGATCCCGACGGCAATTCGTTGGGTCTGTTCGAACCGGCAGCCGCCTGATGCGCCGCGCCGATCGCCTGTTCCAGATCGTGCAATATCTGCGCGGTGGGCGGTTGGTGACTGCGGCGCAGCTGGCCGAAAAGCTGGAGGTCACGCCGCGGACAATCTACCGCGACGTGGCCGATTTGATCGGTTCGGGCGTTCCAATAGAGGGCGAAGCCGGGGTCGGCTATCTGATGCGCGACGGCTATGACTTGCCGCCCCTGATGTTCAGTTCGGACGAAATCGTGGCGCTGGTGGCCGGAGCAAGAATGATCCGCGCCTGGGGCGGTACTGCGATGGCCGCCGCCGCCGAAGAGGCGCTGGTCAAGATCAATGCGGTTCTGCCCGAGGCGGCCCGCGACCGGGCCGAAGAGGTGCAGGTACACGCCCTCGCTCTGCAGGACATGACCGACGACCTGCGCGACCTGATCGACCGTGTCGAGGCCGCTGCCAATACCCATATCCGGCTGCAAATCAACTATGAAGACGAAGCCGGCGCCGCGTCCAGCCGCAGCGTTCGCCCCTTGGGGCTGTGGTTCTGGGGTAAAATCTGGACCATGGTCTGCTGGTGCGAATTGCGCGAAGATTTCCGCATGTTCCGGCTGGATAGAATCCAGGGCCTGACCCAAGGGGAAAGGTTCAAACCCCAATCGGGCCAGACCCTGCGCGATTTCTATCGATTGAAAGCTTACAAACGTCGCAGCTAGCCTCTGGGTGTCACCTGCCGGATCAACCCTTCCTGCGCGGTCGAGGCCACCAACCGCCCGTCGCGGGTAAATATCTGACCGCGGTTGAAACCGCGCGCGCCACCAGACCATGGACTGTCCATTGCATAAAGCAACCATTCGTCCATACGGAAATCATCATGGAACCAAACCGCGTGATCAAGGCTGGCAAATTGCATGTCGGGATCGACGAACGCCTTGGCAAAGGGCAGAACAGAGGTCCCCAGCAAACCGTAATCCGATGTATAGGCCAACGCCGCCCGGTGCAGATTGGAATCGTCGCCAAAGGGGCCACGTACCTTGAACCACATGTTCTGAACCGGCTCCTGCGGGTCTCGGGTAAAGGGCGCACGTAACCCCACCGGGCGCATTTCGATCGGACGCGGGACGCGCAACCATTCCAGAAAGGCTTCGGGCAGTTGGTCTTGCATCCGTTCGCCAATCTGTTCGTCGCTTTCCAACTCTTCCGGCATCGGCACATCGGGCATTTGCGCCTGATGCGCCAGACCGGGTTCGATGACATGGAAAGAGGCTGCCAGATTCAGGATCGGTTTGCCCGACTGGATCGCCACCACCCGACGAGTTGCGAAACTGCGGCCATCACGATCGCAGTCAACTTGGTAGAGTACCGGTTTGGTGGCATCGCCCGGGCGCATGAAGTAGGCGTGCAATGAATGTACCGGACGGTCCGTCCCGACGGTGCGGATTGCTGCCATTAACGCCTGACCGATCACCTGACCACCAAAAGATCGCCCACGCCCCTGCGGGGTGGCGATACCGCGGAAAAAGTTATCCTCAACCGTTTCGACTTCAAGCACGTCATGAAGCCATTTCACCATGTCGATTCTGGGTTGATCCGTCATCGTTAATCCCATTGCAGCACTTATTTAGTCCCTAATCGACGCCAACGCGTCGGAAGTTGCAAGTGCAAACAGGGCTTTGGTGTTCGTGTCCCCGCGTCCGGCTTCAATGACCGATCAATCTGGTGTAGCCACAGGATTCGCCCTCGGCTTCAAGCTCCAGAACCGCATGCACGATACCGAACCTGTCCCGCAGCAGCCGTTTGACATCGCGTTTGACCACCTCGGCGGCGACCCGGCCATCCAGCACAACGTGGCCTTCCAGCGCGGTTTCGTGTTCCTGCATGCACCAGACATGCAAATGATGAATGTCCTCGACCCCGTCTATGCCGCGCAGCGCAGCCAACACCAGATCAAGATCGGTATCTTCAGGCGTACCCAACATCAGGATACGGATAACCGGCACCACCCCCTGCCAGCAATGCCACAGGATGTAGCCCGAGATCAGCAGCGTCACGATCGGGTCAACCAGCCGCCAATCGTACAGCAGGATCAGGGTCCCGCCGACAATCACAGCAACAGACCCCAGAGCATCGGCCACGTTATGCAGGAAAGCGGCGCGCATATTGGCGCTGTCCTTGCTCATCCGCAGGATCAGCAGCGCCGTCACTGTGTCGATGACCAGTGCGATACCGGCCACCACGACCACGATCCAGCCCTCGACCTCGGCCGGGTTGAACAGGCGCTGAACGCCTTCCGCTGCAAGATAAAACGCCACCACGATCAGCGTGGTATAATTGATCAGTGCCGCCACCACTTCGGCACGACCATAGCCAAAGGTCATTTGCGGATCGGCCGGACGCTTGCCGATGCGGCGGGCGAAAAAGGCAATCACCAAGGATAACGCGTCAGACAGGTTGTGGATTGCATCCGCGATCAGCGCGAGCGATCCCGAAACCACCCCCGCCACGATCTGTACCAGCGTCAGCAGAAAATTGACCGCGACCGCCAATGCGACGCGTTTATCCCCAATATCGAGATCGGCACCGTGGTGATGATGGCCATGATGATCGTGCGGCATGCCTTGTGCTCAGCCTCGTGTTAGTTCCAGGAAAATATCCTCGAGATCGGCTTCTTCCGTCTTTACGTCGCGGATGCGGATACCGGCCTCGCGCACGGCGGCCAAAACAGCCTCGGCGCTGGTTTCATTGGCGTGATAGTTTAAGGCCAAGGCCCCGTCTGGCCGGGCCTCCACGGTGATGCCTTCGGCCTGCGGCAGGTCTGCAACCTCCGCCTCGGGATGAATTACCATGGTCTTGGCGTCGATCCGGTTCAGCAAGTTCACTTTGCTGTCGCGCGCCACCACTTCACCCTGATTGATGATGGCGATCTCGTCGCACATCTCTTCGGCTTCTTCCAGATAATGCGTGGTCAGGATGATGGTCATACCCTCATCGTTCAGCTTGCGGATATTCGACCACAGCATCTGGCGCAGTTCGATATCCACGCCCGCCGTCGGCTCGTCCAGAACCAGAACATGCGGGGCGTGGACCAGCGCCTTGCCCAGCAACAATCGTCGCCGCATACCGCCCGACAAGGTGCGGGCGTAAGCATCGGCTTTGTCTTCCAACCCGATCAGTTTCAATATTTCGTCGGTACGGCGCTGCGCCTTGGGCACACCGTAAAGACCCGCCTGCACATCCAGCGCGCCGCGTGGAGAGAAAAACGCATCCAGATTGAGTTCCTGCGGCATCACTCCGATCGAGGCACGCGATTGACGCGGGTTCACATCCTGATCGAACCCCCAGATCGTCACCTGGCCGCTGGTTTTGACCACCAACCCGGCGAGAATATTGATCAGTGTCGATTTTCCCGCCCCATTCGGTCCCAGCAGCCCAAAGACGGCCCCCTGAGGGATATCCAGATCGATTCCCTTCAGCGCCTGCTTTTCTGGCTGCCCCTTGGACCCGCGATAGGTCTTGCGCAGTCCCCGGATTTCAATGGCATTCCCGCCCATGGCCCACTTGCCCCTAGCTTTATGATCGCTCATAACAGCACCTAGTTCTTTTGCAGCCAAAAGGAAACGTCCCAGATGACGACTCAAGCGCCCGAAACCAAAATTGTCGAGAGCTCCAAGATTGCCTGTGACGGTGGCGAAGGCGCCCTTGGACACCCACGGGTCTGGCTGCATATCCCGGAAGAAGACGGTTTCATCGAATGCCCCTATTGCGACGCGAAATACGTTCTGAAGGGGTCGAAGGCGGATCAGGCGGGCTGACCCAGCCGGTTTCTGCGGGCGACAACCGCCCGATTTGAGTATTTTTAGCAAGATGAAATGCAATTGACGACCGGCGGTCTGGCCGTGCGGGTTTCCGCGTGGCATGAAAGACCGTGCGTGATCGGACCATGGGAGAAACAGCATGACATTCGGCAAGGGTTGCCACCTGCACCTGATCGACGGATCGGCCTTCATCTTCCGCGCCTATCACGCGCTGCCACCGCTGACGCGCAAATCCGATGGGTTGCCAATCGGGGCGGTCGCGGGGTTTTGCAACATGCTGCAGCGCTATGTCGACGGCAATCATGGGCCGGATGCTCCGACCCATGTCGCAGTGATTTTCGACCATTCCGGTAAAAGCTTCCGCAATGACCTCTACGATCAGTACAAGGCGCATCGCCCGCCTGCACCCGAAGATCTGGTACCGCAATTCCCGCTGACCCGTGAAGCGACCCGCGCCTTCAACATCGCCTGCGAGGAAATCGAAGGATTCGAGGCCGACGATATCATCGCAACGCTGGCACATCAGGCGCGCGACGCCGGTGGCCGGGTGACCATCGTAAGTTCCGACAAGGACCTGATGCAACTGGTCGGCGACGGTGTCGAAATGCTCGACCCAATGAAAAACAAGCTGATCGACCGCGAGGGCGTGATGGAAAAGTTCGGCGTCGGCCCGGAACGGGTGGTCGACGTGCAGGCGCTGGCCGGTGACAGCGTCGACAATGTGCCCGGCGCGCCGGGGATCGGGATAAAAACCGCCGCTTTGCTGATCAACGAATATGGATCGCTTGAGGATCTGCTGGACCGGGCCGGAGAAATCAAGCAACCCAAGCGGCGCCAGACCCTGATCGAAAAGCGCGACCAGATCGAGCTGTCGAAAAAGCTGGTGCAGCTTGATTGCCACATGGATCTGGGCTTCAGCCTCGACGATCTGGAGGCGCGCGATCCCGACCCCGAAAAGCTGCTGCATTTTCTGGCCGAGATGGAATTTCGCACCCTGACCAAGCGGATCGCGAATCAACTGAACATCGAACCGCCTGCAATCGTCGACACCGATCCGCACGGCGCCGAACCGGGCAAGGCCGATACGCCCGAAGAACTGCCTTTCAAACCGGATGACTATGAATGTGTGCGCGACGCTGGCGCATTGGCGAAATGGATCGCCCAAGCGCGCGAACGCGGTTATGTGGCGGTTGATACCGAAACCACCGGGCTTGACGAAATGCGCGCCGATCTGGTCGGAATCTCGCTATGTATCGAACCCGGGCAGGCCTGCTATATTCCGCTGACCCACAAGGACGGATCAGATGACCTGTTTGGGTCGGATGAGCTGGCCGAGGGGCAGTTGGGTCTGGACGAAGCGTTGCAGCTGCTAAAACCCGTCTTCGAGGATGAGAGTATTCTGAAGATCGGTCAGAACATGAAATACGACGCCAAGATTTTCGCCCGCAACGGTGTGAATATCGGCCCGATCGATGACACGATGCTAATGTCTTATGCGATGAATGCCGGGCTGCATGGGCACGGGATGGACACGCTGTCGGAACGCTATCTGGGTCACACACCAATCCCTATTAAGTCGCTGCTTGGCAGTGGCAAAAGCCAGATCACCTTTGACAGGGTGCCGGTTGACGACGCGGTGAAATATGCCGCCGAGGACGCCGATATCACCCTGCGCCTGTGGCAGTTGTTCAAACCGCAACTGCACCAGACCCACGTCACCACCGTCTATGAGACGCTGGAACGGCCTCTGGTGCCGGTGCTGGCGGAAATGGAAATGAACGGTATCAAGGTCGACCGCGATACCCTGTCACGGATGTCGAACGCTTTCGCCCAGAAAATGGCCGGGTTCGAGGCCGAGCTTTATGAGTTGGCCGGTCACGATTTCAACGTGCAATCCCCCGCACAGGTTGGCGCGATCCTGTTTGAAGAAATGGGGCTTGAGGGCGGCAAGAAGACCAAGAGCGGTCAATGGTCGACGCCGGCGGACGTGCTGGAAGATCTGGCCACCGAACATGATTTCGCCGCTCGGGTGCTGGATTACCGCCAGCTGCAAAAGCTGAAATCGACCTACACAGACGCCTTGCAAGATCATATCCACCCCGACACCGGGCGGGTGCATACATCCTACCTGCAAACCGGGGCAAATACCGGGCGCTTTTCTTCGTCTGATCCGAATTTGCAGAATATTCCCGTTCGCTCTGAAGAAGGCCGCCGCATCCGCGAGGCCTTTGTCGCCGATGAGGGTAAGGTGCTTCTTTCCCTTGATTACAGCCAGATCGAGCTGCGCATCCTGGCCGAAATCGCCGGAATCGACGCGCTGAAACAAGCGTTCAAGGACGGCCTGGACATTCACGCGATGACCGCATCGGAAATGTTCGACGTGCCAATGGAAGACATGACCCCGGAAATCCGCCGCCGCGCCAAAGCGATCAATTTCGGTGTGATTTATGGCATTTCCGGATTCGGTCTCGCCCGAAACCTGCGTATCCCGCGCGCCGAGGCGCAGGCCTTCATCAATCGCTACTTCGAACGGTTTCCGGGCATCCGAACCTATATGGACGAAACCAAGGCTTTTGCCAAAGAACATGGCTTCGTCCAGACCCTGTTCGGACGCAAGATCAACACGCCGGAAATCAACGCCAAAGGACCGCGCGCGGGTTTTGCCCAGCGCGCCGCGATCAACGCGCCAATTCAGGGCACCGCCGCGGATGTGATCCGCCGCGCGATGATCCGCATGCCTGCTGCGATCACCGACCTGCCCGCAAAGATGCTGCTGCAGGTGCATGACGAATTGCTGTTCGAGGTGGACGCGGATCGCGCCGAAGATGTCATCGCCCGCGCCCGTGAAGTGATGGAAACAGCCGCCGCGCCAGCGGTTCATCTATCACTGCCGTTGACCGTTGATGCCGGGCAGGGCACCAACTGGGCCGAAGCGCACTGAAATGGGGCGCGCCAGGGCGCGCGTCCTATATCTCACGAATTTGCCTGCGCCAAATTCCTTCGGGATTCGCGCTCCGCGCGGGAGTATTTGCACCAAGAAGAAACCAAAGTTTCTCTTGCAGGTCTTCGGTTCAGGGATATCCCGGAGGCGAAGCTACTGCTCAATTCGGGCTTATCCTACTTTTTGCAGCATCCGACCCAGCCTGCGCCCGCCCAATACATGCACATGCAGATGCGGGACCTCCTGTACGCCATTGTCGCCCGAATTCGAAATCAGCCGAAACCCGTCGCCATTGTCCCCCGCCTGAACCCCGACCAGTTTGCAGACCTCGCCCACCGCGCGGGTGAAATCGACGATTTCATCGGGCGTCGCATGCAGAGCAAAATGATCGTAACAGACATAAGGTCCTTTCGGGATCACCAGGACATGCACCGGGGCCTGCGGTTGGATGTCATGAAAGGCCAGTGCATGTTTTGTTTCCAGCACCGTCTTGTTCGGGATTTCGCCGCGCAAAATCTTGGCGAAGATATTTTGATCGTCATAGCTGTAAGTCATCGGCCATCTCAGTCTGAATACAAATAATCGATTCCGACGATTTCTTGCGCTTTGTCTTCGGAAATAGCAAGAAACTGCGCGACCGCAGCGATGTTTTCTTCAAGGTTTCCGGATTCGCGGATGCGGTTATGGTTGTCGAAATTGGCGTCCCTGATCCGGTCCCCCTCGAAGGACAGGTCATGGCGGATCGTAGGCAGCAACCGTTCCAACGTTTCCTGTGGGGTCTGTTCCCCGGCCAAACCGATCCGCATGGCATGGCCGATCAGGTAATCGTTGGTGAAATCCACATCAACCTCAAGCAGCCTTGTGGTCGACCGGTCGCCGCAGAAATCCTGCAACAAGTCCAGCGCCCCGGGATCGAGGCAGATGATCAACCGGTCGGTGGCGAAATAGTCGAACAGCATCCGCATCAAGGCGCGACGGTGGCGATGACGCTTGGGAATGGTTTTCTGAATTCCGCCGAGATCGGGCAGCGGCGTCGATTCTTCGTTGAACAGGTATTCGATCGCGGGGATGTTGGTGACCCGGCGGATCTGTTCCAGCAACCGTTTAGCGACATGCCATTTTTTGCAGATCACGATCAACAACTCGCGCTCACGGCCCAGCGTGCTTTCGCTTTCCCAGAACCGCATGCCGAAGCGGCGACCGATCCGACCGCGTCCGGTGAGGAACTTGAACAGGCTGCGGCCTTCGTTGGAGATTTTGAACTGCACCCCTTCGGCGGCATATAGCGCCCCGAGTCGCGCCTTCAATTCGCGTGCCTCGGGGCTGATCTTGCGGGCGAACAGGAAATCCTGGCTGACCAGCAGGTCAAAGTGATCGTTATAAAACGTCACCGGCATCCCGTAATCGGAAAACATCAGGAAGGTCAGGGTGCGGGATTCGATCTCTTCTTCCGGGACCAGATGGCGCACCAGAGTCTGAAAAAAGGTTTCGTCGGGAATCCAGGTGGTGCGGAAGAACCGCATTACATCCTTCCGAGTCTTGCTGAAATCCAAGATCCATTCGATGGTGCGGCGGCGCAGGCACCACCACTGGCTGCCGATCTGGACCTGAATGTCGTGCGGAATCTCCCGCTCCATCCCCAGCTTTTTCTGCAGGTTATAGGCCCAGTAATAGCGTTTGGGTTGAGTCCGCTCATTGAAATAGTGACGATAGACCAACCGGTCTTCCTTCATCCCGGTCTTGATCCAGTCGCTTTCGAAAAAGTCGAAGCTTTCGATGAAATCGCGATCATTGTCGTCGAGGAAGTCATGCGAATACTGGGCCGATTTGATCGCCATGCAATCGCCCGAAAGCATGTAGAAATGCGTCGCCCGTGGAAACGCCTCTAGCGCCGATTCAACCGCGTTCAGCGAAGCCTGCACCAGGCTCCATTCACCCCAGCCACATTTAATTCGTTTTTTGGCGAAGGTTACATTGGGATTATCCTTCAATGCCGCCCTGATCTGCCGGAAATGGTCCGTCTTGGCACGGGCATCGAAATGAATCGACATGTAATCGCCTGCCGCCGTCAGGCGTTCCGCCTGAGAAATGATGGCCTCGGGGTCCTTGTGGCACAGAAGGATGAACGCAATTCTTGCCATCTATGGAAACGATAGCCCCTTTTTTCTGATATTGTTTACATAGATACGGCTGATCGTAGATTGAATAAACCGGAATTCTTTGGTTTTTTTAAACAAAAGCAAAAGCTCCGCGTTTATAGGGGCAATAATGGAGGCAAAGTTCCATGGGGTTCCCCGGTACCTGGATGACGGAAAGCGAAAGCGTGGTTTACCGCGTAGTCCCTAAATGCGCCTGTTCGACCATCGGACAGATCATGTTTTATTCCGATCATGGCGAATTCTTCGATGGCGATATTCATGATGCCAAGTCCGGAATGCACAAATGGGCCTTCGAGGAAAGCCAGCCACTGATAACCAGGAATGTGCAGCGTCACACGTCATATGCGTTCACCTGTGTGCGCAATCCATATAGCCGCATCCTGTCGAGTTTCTTTGACAAGATCTGCGGCATTCAACGCAACGGCCGACGCTACCGTGGCAATCTGGTGCCGATGCTGATCCAGAAATACGGCATTGAGGTCGGCGGCGAAGATGGTCAGGACGACTTCGATCAGATCGAGAGCTTCCGCCGCTTCCTGCTGTTTGCCCGCGACACCATCCGCTGGCGGAAACCGATGGACCCGGACATCCATTGGTCGGCAATGTCTGGCCATATTTCCACCTTCATCGTGAATGGCGGGCTGTACGACAAGATCTTCTATACCGAGATGTTCAACGACGGCATGCAACAGGTTCTGGATCATATTGAAACGCCTTACGCGGTCGACCTGGACACGATTCCGCGGTTCAACGAATCCGAAGGTCACGGCCCCAAACGCGCCCATCCCATCGAGGATTATTTCGACGATCTGTCGATGCATCTGGTCTATGAAATCTACAAACGAGATTTCGATATGTTCAAATACGATTTCGAAAATCCGGGCAACAAGCTGCCCATCGGCGAGATCGATCTGGACGAGGTACACGCCAAACTGGGGGACTGATTGCCGGTCTCCCTGATCTTGGGATCGCCTGCGGTGGGCGGGTTAAGGGGCGCTGCCCCTCGTCGCCATTGTCGCTCGGACCAATGGCGCTCCAACGGCGACCCCTTGGCCAATTCACCCCGGGCATTTCCACCAAGATGAAAACCCTTCGTTAACCAGAATCGGGTTTCCATAGCAGCACGGTACAGGCTGGGGAGCCGATGACCGCCATAGGTGAAGCGGCCCCGCCACTGGTAAGCATCGACAGATCGTCGACCGGCCTGTGGCGGGGTGCAATTTTCTGTTTCATCGTGGCGAAAATACCCCGATCCGACAGAATTCAAAGGGTCAGGCGATCAGTCCTTGCTGACGGAACAGGTACTTCAGGTCTGCTTCGGGGCGTGCACCGAAATGGCTGATCACCTCGGCCGCTGCGACGCATCCCATGCGGCCAGCCGTTTCCAGAGGCGCACCGGCAGCGTAGCCATACAGGAAACCCGCGGCGAACTGATCCCCGGCGCCTGTCGCATCGACCGGCGTGATTTCAGTGACCGGAACAACCGCTTCTTCTTCGCCGCGCACCAGCACCACATCATGGCCCGACCGGGTGCAGACCACTATGCCCGCATCCGCCGCCGCCTGTTCCAGCGCGGAACTGAGATCGGTCTGGTAGAGCGATTCCCATTCGTGCTGATTGCCGATCACGTAATCGAGTTCCTTGACCAAACGGCGGAAATCGTCACGGTGACGATCGACGCAAAACGGATCACTGAGAGCGATCCCCGCCTTGCCGCCCGCCGAACGACACAGTTTGGCGGCCCGTTCGAACGCATCTTTTCCCTTTGGCTTGTCGTAGAGGTAGCCTTCGAGGAACAGGATTTCGGCATCACCTGCGACGTCATCGGCCACATCGTCAGGGCCAAGTTCCGAAGAGATACCGAGATAGGTATTCATCGAACGTTCGCCATCAGGCGACACAAAGATCATGGAGCGCGAGGTCGGCAATTCGCCCCCAGCGACCGGCGGGTTGACAAAATCGGTGCCGTCCTTGGCCATTTCTTCGGCATAGAACCGGCCCAGTGCATCGTCATGCACGCGCCCGATAAAGCCGGTAGTCAGGCCCAGATTTCCAAGCCCGGCCAATGTATTGGCCACCGACCCGCCCGGCGCCTGGGTCCGGTTGGTCATCGCGCCATACAGCATTTCGCCGCGGTCACGTTCGACCAGCTGCATGATGCCTTTCTGAATTCCCATCAGGTCGAGGAAACTGTCATCGCTTTGGCTGAGAACATCGACGATGGCGTTGCCGATGCCGACAATCTGATATTTTTTCATGGGGTTTTTTCCTCGTAATGGCAAAGGTCGCGGATCAGGCACGCATTGCACTTGGGTTTGCGCGACACACAGGTATAGCGCCCGTGCAGAATCATCCAGTGATGCGCATGCAGCTGGAAATTCACCGGGATATTGTCTTCGATGGCGCGTTCGACGGCGACGACGTCCTTGCCGACCGCCACGCCCGACCGATTGCCGAAGCGGAAGATATGGGTATCAACCGCCTGCGCCGGATAGCGCCACCACATGTTCAGGACCACATTGGCGGTTTTGCGGCCGACGCCGGGCAGACTTTGCAGCGCAGCGCGGGAATTGGGTACCTCGCCATCATAGTCGTCGACCAAGATCTTCGCCATCTTCATGACGTTCTTGGCCTTGTTGCGGTAAAGCCCGATCGTCTTGATATGCGCGATTAGCCCCTCTTCGCCCAAATCCAGCATCTTTTGCGGCGTATCGGCGATCTTGAACAAGTCGCGCGTGGCCTTGTTCACCCCTTTGTCGGTCGCTTGCGCGGACAGCGCCACCGCTACCAATAAAGTATAGGCATTAACGTGGTCCAGCTCGCCTTTGGGCTCCGCCTCGGCTGTCTGAAACCGCGTAAAGATTTCACGAATGGTGTGATAGTCGAGCTGTTTGGGCATAAGGAACGGTCTGATTGCTTTCCTATCCCCCCTATCCGGGTAGCACGCTGATTTCAACGACAAGCCGCGACGCGCAGCGTTTCCCATTCCGCTGGTGTTTCATCGCCACCCTGGGCAAAGCTGGACACGGTCACACCCCGATCGGGGAAATGGGCCACAAAATTTGCCGAAAACGGGCCGCATCCGGAATGCCCAAGGATATTTGCGCCGCCTTCGACTTGCCCCATCATCAGGCCCAGACCATAGCCGGTTTGCTGCCAAGGTCGTCCTTCGATCCCGCCGCCTTCCATATGCAACGCTGTCATCTGTTCAACTCTGTTCCGCGGCAACAGTCCACCGGCCAGAATGCCGTGCAGCATCCGTGCAGCATCGGCCGCGCTGCCCATCATACAGCCGTGATAGACCCAGCCAGGGTGGTACCCCCCGCTGCCCCAGACCATACCTGAGAAATCCTGCGGTTGCCGCGCCAGTCGGACCGATTTCAATCCCAGCGGTCGGGCCAGCCGCCGCGCGACGACCGTGCCCAGATCGGCGCCTTCACTGACTTCCAGCGCGAATCGCGCCTGCATGTAGCCGATATTGGAATAGCGCCAGCCCGTGCCCGGTTTCCAAAGCAGATCGTCGGCCCGGGCCTCTTTTAGCATTTGCGCCACCGGCCAGGGGTCTTTCCCCGCCTCCACTGCCGCGCGATAGCGCCCGACACCGCCATAATCGCGCAGCCCCGAGGTATGCGCCAACACGTGGCGCAGGCTGTAAGGTTTGCCGGGCAAGGGCGCGTCGAGATCCAGCGCGCCGTCTTCGGCACGCAGCAACAAACAGGCGGCAATCAGGGTCTTGGTGAAGCTCCACCAGGGCAACACCGCGCCCGGCACGTCATCGCGCCACAGCGCCCCCGTCGTATCGACGGCTGCGGAAATAAACCTTGAGTTCGTCATCGGCCAAGCCTGTGCCGATCCGAACGAAAGCGCAAGTTTCGGGTCGCTCGCCCGGACAATTCTGCGATATCATCGTCGCGAGGAAAGGACGTGGCATGCTGCAACAGTCGCAAGAGACCGGATATCATTACAACGTCATGCGCCGCGCCATCGACCTGATCGATGCGGCGGGGCCCGGTTTAAGCCTGAACGAACTGGCGGCGCAGATGGGGATGAGCCCGGCGCATTTCCAACGGATATTTTCGCAATGGGCCGGGGTATCGCCGAAACGCTATCAGCAATATCTGACGCTCGATCATGCTAAGGCGCTGTTGCGTGACAACATGACGACGCTGGATGTCAGCCATCAGATCGGGTTGTCTGGAAATGGCCGGCTGCACGATCTTTTCATCCGGTGGGAAGCGATGAGTCCCGGGGAATATGCCCGCGCCGGGGACGGGCTGGACATATTCTGGGGCTGGTTCGACAGCCCGTTCGACCTGGCGCTGGTGATGGGCACATCAAAGGGGCTGTGCGGTCTGGCCTTTGCCGCCGAAACCGGCACCGACGCGGCGTTACAGGACATGCTTTCGCGCTGGCCCAAGGCCACATTCACCGAAGATCCGATGATGTTGAAACCGCGGGTCGATGCGGCCTTCGCACAGAAGGGCGAAACCGCGCTGCACATGATCGGCGCACCATTCCAGATCAAGGTGTGGGAAGCGCTGCTGCATATTCCGTCGGGCCATGTGACGACCTATTCCGAAATCGCGGGCAGCATTGGCAAACCCAAGGCGGTGCGCGCCGTGGGCACCGCCGTCGGGCGCAATCCGGTCAGCTGGCTGATTCCCTGTCATCGCGCCTTGCGCAAATCCGGTGCCTTGGGCGGTTATCACTGGGGTCTGCCGGTGAAACGCGCGCTTCTGGCTTATGAATCCGCGCGGGCGGAGGGTGAAAGCGACGCTGCCTGATAAGGCGGAGGCGCCGCTGCCCCGAATATACGCGGATTGCCGCCGATGCTGACGCAGAGTTGTGTTTTGATACTCAGAGCAGCCGTCTATATTAGCCGCGATCCGCTGATGCGGGGACAAACATGAGGCAACATAGCATGACACGAGTATCCAAAGTCGTTCTCTTTGTGGCTGGCGCATCGCTGCTGACCACCACCGCCTGTACCGACCCCGCAATGATGGGCGGCACAGACCCGAACCAGCGCACCAAGGAAGGCGCCGCGATCGGTGGCATTCTGGGCGCGATCACCGGCATGGCCGTTAGCAAAGACAAGAAGAAGGGCGCGATTATCGGCGGCATTCTAGGCGGGGTGACCGGTGCCGCAATCGGCAGCGATCTGGACAAGCAGGAAGCCGAATTGCGAAATAGCTTGGACAACAATGTGCAGATCACCAATACCGGCGACCGGTTGATCGTGACCATGCCACAGGACATCCTGTTCGCTACCGACAGCACCTATGTTCAACCGGTATTGCAGGACGATCTGCGCGCTGTCGCAACAAGCCTGAACCGCTATCCCAACACCAGTGTTCAGGTGGTTGGCCATACCGACAATACCGGATCGGCCGAATACAATCTCGACCTCAGCCAGCGCCGCGCGGCTGCGGTGTCTTCGATCCTGATCGGATCGGGCGTGTCGGCCTCGCGGGTTTTGACCATCGGGCGTGGAGAAGATCAGCCGATCGCGTCGAACCTGACTGCGCAAGGCCGGGCGCAAAACCGGCGCGTCGAAATCGTGATACTGCCGAACTGATAAACCATTCCGTAGAAAACGCACGGGCGGCTTGCAACAGCCGCCCGTACTTGGTCTGCGTGCGCGAGTTAAATCGCCCTTGAAAAAGCCAGACTGGAGCGAAGGCATGACAACCCTATTGACGATTTCAGGCTCACTGCGCACCGGCAGCTATAACCGCAAATTGCTGACCGAAGCGGTAGAATTGTACGGTCCGGTGGAACGGATCGACGCAGATATCAAGCTGCCGCTTTACGATGGGGATCTGGAAGCCCGCGATGGTTTGCCCGACGCGGTGACCCGGTTGGTTGATCAGATCAGGTCTGCCGATGCGGTCGCTATCGCTTCTCCGGAATATAACAAGGCCATCACCGGCGTGTTAAAAAATGCGCTGGATTGGATCAGCCGCGACAAGCGGAGCGTTCTAAAAGATAAACCGATCGCTGTAATGTCGGCCAATGCCGGACGCACCGGCGGCGAAGCGGGGCAATATATGTTGCGCTCCTGTCTGGTGCCTCTCGGAGCGCGGGTTCTGGCCGGGCCAGGCGTTATGATCGCCAGCGCAGGATCAGAATTCGAAACCGGCAGGCTGGAAAACGCCCGTTATCTGGAAACGCTGGGTGAATTGATGACCCGGTTGCGGGCCGAAGTCGACTGAGTCAAACCGGGTTGGAAATCTCGATCAGATTGCCATCGGGATCGCGCAGATAGATCGACTGGATCGGCCCGGTCGCGCCACTGCGCGGTACTGGCCCCTGTTCGATTTCGACACCGGTCTCGGCCAGATGCAGCACCCAGTCGTCAACAGGGGTCTGGCTGAGAAAACACAGGTCCGCCGATCCCGGAGTCGCATTGCGTGCTTTTGGCAGAAACTCCGCACCGGCCTGATGCAGGTTGATCTTCTGGGTGCCAAAATACAGCGCCCAGCGATTGCTGTTATCCGCAGCGTCGAACCGTTCGGCCCGCATACCCAATACATCGGAATAAAACGCCACAGTTTCAGATAGATCGGCCACCGTCAGAACCAGATGATCCAGCGCAGCTAAATCTGGTGTCATTTTCCAATTGCTCCTCTGCCGCCGCGAACTTACCCTCTCTTTATGCACGAAGACCTGCCAGAAGAAACCCGCCAGACCGATGTAATGGACCCGGCCCGCGCCGCGGCCTTACAGGTCAGTCTCGGGCTGCCCGCAACAATCGAAACCGGCACCCCATTGCCGCCCTTCTTCCACCAGATCTATTTCTGGGACCCTGAACCCGCCGTGCGTTTGGGTCGCGATGGTCACCCTGCGACCGGCATTGGTCTGATTCCCGATCTCGGCTTGCCGCGACGGATGTGGGCCGGGGGCAGGTTGGAATTTCACGCTCCGCTAAGGGCGGGAATCACTGCGGAAAAACGGGTTTCGGTTGCCGAAATCAGCCGCAAGGATGGTCGCACCGGACCATTGGGTTTTGTGACGCTGAAACATGAGATGTATCAGCAGGACCGCCTGTGCGTGACCGAATATCAGAACCTCGTCTATCGCCCGGACCCGCCGCCCGAAGCGGCCAAACCAGCGGCCCCCATCGCCGCCACCGACGAAGACCATTGCGAACAGGCCGAATTCACCTCGACCCTTCTGTTTCGCTATTCAGCACTGACCTTTAACGGGCACCGGATTCATTACGATACGGATTATGCTCGCGACGTCGAAGGCTATGCCGGACTGGTCACCCATGGGCCGCTTCTGGCGCAGCTGTTGATGCTATTGGCGGAACGCCGGATGGGTCCCCTGAAACGCTTTGCTTTCCGCGCCACCGCCCCGCTGATCCTAGGCGAAACTGCGACGCTATGCTGGAAAACAACAGGCGATATGTGGATTCGCGCGCCCGATGGCCGCCAATGCATGACGGCCAAGACAGGTTAGAATCGCCTCGGCTTCATCTTGGTCTAAATACTCAGATCCGTCCGGGCCGGATGCTCATGACCTTCAGAGGTTGGCCTCGGCCCTGAACCCAGATGGAATCCGGTCGATCCCATCGATCAGCAGATCTGCCATAACCTGAGCGACCTTCGGCGCCATTCCGAAACCAATCTTAAATCCACCATTTGCGATATATTGACCAAGCTTGGTCGGATGCGCCCCCAGAACCGGGGCGCGGCTGCGACTGCGCGGTCGCACACCGGCCCAGCGTTCGATCACTTCCGCCCCCTCCATGGCGGGCACGGCGGCATAAGCGCGTGCCAGCACAGCGTCCAACTGGCCGTCCACAGATTTGGGATCATCGTAATCGCGTTCGCTCGTCGATCCCACTGCCACGGTGCCGTCGAAATGTGGTATCACATGCACCGCATCGGCAAAAATCTGCGGGCAGTCGCGCAGATCCCGCTCCGGTCGCAGCAAAGCGCCCTGCCCTTTCACGCCATTGCCAAAGCTTCGACTGGTCCCGCGGCTGATCTCCTCCAACCCGGCGACACCGGTGGCCCAAATCACACGTCCCTCTGCCGCACCCTCTGCCACGATCTCGCCGCCGCTGGCCGTGATTGCCGCCACCAGCGCAGCGCAGGCCCGACGCGGGTGCATCCGGGCGCTTAAGCTGTCGCGGATCAGCCATCCGGTCGGGCTGATCGGAGCCCATTCACCGGCCTCCCCGACCTTGATCACTTCCCAGACGGCCCTGCCCTGCCATAGCTCTGCCGCGCCCATACACCGCGACCGCGCCAACTCCAGTGCCTTGTCGTCGGCCACCGGCTGCAACCGGCCCAGCCTTGCGTAACCGGCGCGCGTGCCGCCCGTTGCTTCGACCCCGCGCCAGAACCCTTCGGCCATGATCAGACTTTCGAACTGAAACTGTTTCTTGTCGTTCCAGTTTTCCGGCACATGAGGTGCCAGGGCACCGACCAATCCACCGCTTGCCCCGGCGCCGGGGCCATAGGGGTCGATCACCCGCACCTTTGCCCCACGCGACAGGCAGGTCCAGGCGATGGAAAGGCCGAAAATTCCGGCCCCGTAAACGGTCACATCCACCATTGCCATTGCCCGCTCCCCCCTGCATTGTCGCGTCATTCTCAACCGTTTTCTTAAGGGATCAGACGATGCATGACCAGCGTGCCGACCTGCAATGGCGCGATGACGCGATACCGGTGTCGACCCGGTTCGACGATCCCTATTTTTCGCTGGATAACGGGCTGGCGGAAACCGCCCATGTGTTTTTGCAAGGCAACGATCTGCCGACACGGTTCCGTCCCGGTTTTCACATCGCCGAACTGGGGTTTGGCACCGGCCTGAACCTGCTGGCGGCGCTGAAGCTGTGGCGAGAAACCGGCCAACAGGGTGTATTGCGCTTCACCTCTTTCGAAGCCTTCCCGATGACCCCGGCGGAAATGACCCGCGCCCAGTCCGCATTTCCCGAGATTGCCGAAGTCGCCGGGGATATGGCATCGCATTGGACCGATGACCTAAAGCGGGTAGAGCTGCCAGATCTGGAATTCGAATTGATCCGTGGGGACGCGCGCATGACCTTGGTGCAGTGGCAGGGACAAGCCGACGCCTGGTTCCTTGATGGATTTTCGCCTGCCAAGAACCCCGAACTTTGGGGGCCGGAGCTGATGGCGGAAGTTTTTCGTCACACCAAGGCAGATGGCACCGCAGCCACCTATACGGCAGCTGGATTTGTGCGCCGCGGATTGCAAGATGCCGGTTTCACCGTAGAACGCAGCCCCGGCTTTGGCCGCAAGCGGCATATGACCACCGCAAGAAAGGCCGAGGCATGAGCACGAACAACACCCGACTCGGGATTCTGTTGATGGTCGCCACCACCTTTGTTTTTGCCATGCAGGACGGCATTTCCCGCCATCTGGCGGGGGAATATAACGTGCTGATGGTGACGATGATCCGCTACTGGTTTTTTGCCGCCTTCGTGATCGCGGTCGCGGCGCGCAAAGCGGGTGGCGTGCGGGCCGCAGCGCGCACCACGCAACCTCTGTTGCAGGCGTTCAGAGCCGTGCTTCTGGTGACCGAAATCTGCGTGATGGTCTATGGGTTTACCTTGCTTGGGCTGGTGGAAAGCCACGCGGTTTTCGCCTGCTATCCATTGTTGATCGCGGCGTTGTCGGGTCCGGTTCTGGGCGAATCCGTGGGCTGGCGTCGCTGGGCGGCCATCGCGGTTGGTTTCATCGGTGTGATGATCATCCTGCAACCGGGTTTTGGCGTCTTCAAACCACAAGCCGTAGTGCCGCTGATAGCGGCACTGATGTTCGCGCTTTATGGATTGCTGACCCGCTATGTTGCCCGCCGCGACAGTGCCGCAACCTCCTTTTTCTGGACTGGTACCGTGGGGTCGATTGCAATGACGGCGGTCGGTGCGTGGTTCTGGGAACCGATGACCGGTCCTGACTGGGGCTGGATGGCGTTGCTCTGTGTTACCGGGGCCTTGGGCCATTTCCTGTTGATCAAATGCTACGAAGTTGCCGAAGCCAGCTCGGTTCAGCCCTTTGCCTATCTGCAACTGGTCTTCGCCTCGGCGCTTGGCATTGCCGTGTTCAGCGAAACGATCCGGCTGAACGTAGCGCTCGGGGCCGGAATCATTGTGACCGCAGGGCTGTTCACCCTATGGCGAGAGCGGCAGAACACTTGACCCGGTCAGTTCCTTACTGAACGGCTGTGGCAACGGATCGCGGCCCAACCGGGCGCGGTAGACAGGAAGCGATTCCGCCACCCGCATCACGTAGTTCCGGGTTTCGCGAAACGGGATGAATTCGATCCAGTCGATCACGTCCACCGCTCCGGTGCGGGGATCGCCGTACAAGTCCATCCACCGTTCCGGCCGACCCGGTCCCGCATTATAACCGGCCGCAACCATCAGGATGTTGCCGTTGAACCGTTCACTCAGAGACGCCAGATAGGCGCTTCCCAGCGTGGCGTTATAGCTCCAGTCGCTCAGAACTTTGGCCGGGTCGTGATCTATACCCAGATCCCGCGCCACCAGCTTGGCTGTGGCGGGCATCAATTGCATCAGACCCTGCGCCCCGGCACCGCTGACCACCCGGTGATCAAATTCGCTTTCCCGCCGCGCGATGGCCAAGGATAGTTCCATCGGGACCGGAAGCTTCATTTTTTGCATCGGATGCAACGCGTAATAGGGTTCGGAAACGACCAACCCGCGCCTTGCGGCTTGTTTACCGATCATCACGGCCAGATGCGGTTGCTGCATCTCGCTCAGCAGATCGCCCAACTGCCCCAGTTCCACAGGGGTCAGGCTTTCGGCCAGATGGCGCAGGAACCGTTCCGCAAGATTCAGTTCACCCGCGCGCAACAGCAGCATTGCGGCCTCGAACACCGAAGACCGGGCGAAACCGGCCTCGCGCCAATCAGGAAAGGGATGAGTTCCGGCCAGTTTGCTGTCAAATGGCAGACCCGCCTTTTCCGCCGCCAGCAGCCCATAGAAACTGGTCTGATATTGCGCTCCTTCTCCATAGGCTTGCTGCGCCCCTTCGCGATCTCCTACAGCCTCTTGCGCGCGTCCGATCCAGTAGCCGGCGCGGCCCAGAGAAACCGGCGTGTCAACGCCGGCGCGAAACCGTTGAAAATGGTCGCGGGCCAGTTCCGGATCGTTCAGGAAACGCAGCGCCAAAAACCCAGACAGCCATTCCAAATCGGCATAGTCCGATCCCTCGACCAAACCATGAGACGACGCAACGGCATAAGCGGTCTGCATCTCGCCCGCCCGCATTTTCTGCCGCGCCAGACTGCGCCGCCAACCGGCCCATTGATCGGGTTCCCCCAACGATGCGGCGGATTTGGATCGCTCCAGCAAGAGCGTGATCGCATCATCGGCGCGGTTCTTCTTCAACCGCCAGCGGAACCGTTCAAAGGCCAGACCCGGATCATCGGCCAGATCCTTGGGGACAGCGGCGATCAACGCGTCCACGTTGTTGCGCTGTGCCCGCAATCCCAGCCGTGCGGTCGCCAGTTTGCGCCAACCGTCCGGCACCAGGGGCAGCATATCGGTGACGTTGCTGCTCCAGTCCTGCCACAACACCATGTCGAGCCGGGCCGTGTGATGCGGAGCCAGAACCTTGGGATAAGCTGCCAGCAAAGCAGCATGTTCCGCCTTGTCCAACGGCAGCGTGCGCCAACCCAGCACCAATCCGGCCTCTGCCTCGCCCGAACGTCCTGTTGCTGACAGCGCATTGGCATGGGCCAACAGACCGGTACCGGTCTGCGGCGGCTGGTCGTGGAAAAACGCAATCACCTGTGTTGGGGACGCGTTGGCCATTGCGTCTTCGCTGCGCTTACGCAGCAGTTTCAGCCCGGGCCAGTCGGCGCGACGATCAAGGAACGCCGCAATTTCGTCCGGGGTTCCCTGGCCCGCGCGTAACCGCATCCATTCAATAATGTCCTCGGCGGTCTGCCCGCCCGCCCGCTCCGCCAATTTCGCCGCCCTGTCCCAATCGCGCCCCGCAGCCGCATCAATGGCATTTGCCAACGGCTGGGGGCCTGTGACCTGCTCGGCACGGGCCGGAAAAATCGACACAGATAGAAAGAGGATGATGTAAATCAGGCGCAACATGGCTTGCTTTTTCAAAGGAACAAAGGATAGACAGCTCAAGCTTAATTCTGTGTGCGTTTCAGGGCAAATCACGAAGGCGAAATAATGCCTCGGCCCCGCTTACAGACGATCAACCTCTCCGGGCCTGTGCCCGCCAATACGACAGAAGGAGCGTGTCATGTTCAAAGGATCTTTTCCTGCTTTGGTCACGCCGTTCAAAAACGGCGAGCTGGATCTGGAGACGCTCAAGAAACTGGTCGAGTGGCATATCGGCGAGGGCACTAACGGGTTCGTTCCGGTCGGGACCACCGGCGAAAGCCCGACGCTGACCCACCGCGAACATGAAACCGTGGTCGAGGAAACCGTCAAAGCCGCCGCAGGCCGGGTGCCGGTGATTGCGGGCGCGGGCAGCAACAACACGCTGGAAGGCATCCGGCTGATTAAACATGCCGAAAAGGTCGGTGCAGATGCAGCCCTGGTGGTGACACCCTATTACAACAAGCCAACCCAGCGCGGGTTGATCGCGCATTTCACCGCACTGCACGATTGCTGCGACCTGCCGATTATCATCTATAATATTCCGGGCCGGTCAGTCGTCGACATGACGCCGGAAACCATGGGCGAACTAGCCAAGCTGCCCCGGATCATCGGCGTTAAGGACGCCACCGGAGATCTGGCGCGGGTATCGCAGCAGCGCGCCGCCTGCGGTGCGGATTTCTGCCAGCTGTCGGGCGAAGACGCCACCGCGCTTGGTTTCAACGCGCATGGCGGGACAGGCTGCATTTCGGTCACCGCGAACGTCGCGCCGAAACTCTGCGCCGAATTCCAGGCGGCAACGCTGGCGGGCGATTACGCCAAGGCGCTGGACTACCAAGACCGCCTGATGCCGCTGCACGAAGCGATCTTCATCGAACCCGGACTGGTCGGCGCGAAATACGCGATGGCGAAACTGGGCCTGTGCAGCGAAGAGGTCCGGCTGCCCCTGACCGGTCTGCTGGACAGCACCAAGGCCAAGATCGACGCCGCGATGGCCCATGCCGGGCTGATCTGAGCAGTCTGAACGGCACGAATAAAAAACGCCCGGTCCAGGACCGGGCGTTTTTCGTTTCGCGAGTGGTATCTTGTTTATTCGGCCGCATTCTTGTCTTCGTGCGCGACGTCATCCACCAGACCGGGACGGGTCAGCGCCACCAGCGCGTCATATTGGGACAGGAACACCTCGCCGGTCATTTCGTCGAGGAAATGGCTGCGCTTCAGGCGGTCCATCACCGGGCCCTTGACCTCGGACAGGTGCAGCTTGATGCCGGCGTCGTGCAGGCGGTGATTGATCGCCTCCAGACTTTCCAGCGCCGACATGTCAATCTCGTTCACCGCCGAACATTGCAGCACGACATGCTTGATCGGCTCATCACAGGCGATCCGGTCATAGACGTAATCCTCAAGGAACCGCGCATTGGCGAAATAGAGGCTTTCATCGACCCGCAGCGTCAGCACGTTGGGATTGGTCTGCACATCATGACGCAGGATGTTGCGGAAATGCTGGGTTCCAGGGACCAACCCGACCTCGGCCACATGTGGCCGCGATGTTTTGTAGAGGAACAGCAGCACCGACAGGCCAACGCCAACCGAAACGCCGATTTCGACACCGAGGCCGAGAGTCAGAAAGATGGTCGCAGCCACAGCGGCGAAATCAACCTTGGAATACTTCCACGACCGGGTCAGGATCGACAGGTCCACCAGGCTAAGCACCGCCACGATGATGGTGGCGGCCAGCGTGGCCTTGGGCAGGAAATACAAAAGCGGCGTCAGCAGCAGTGCGGCGAACAGGATGCCCACGGCGGTAAAGGCTCCTGCAGCAGGAGTTTCCGCACCAGCGTCGAAATTCACCACCGAGCGGGAAAAGCCTCCCGTTACCGGATAGCCCCCGGAAACCGCAGCAGCAATATTCGAAGCGCCAAGCCCCACCAGTTCCTGGTCCGGATTGATACGCTGGCGCCGCTTGGCCGCGAGGGTCTGGGCCACCGAAACCGATTCCACGAAACCGATGACCGAAATCAGCAGCGCCGACACGAAGAGCGATGACCAGATGTCAGCGCTGAACGACGGCAGGGTCAGCGGCGGCAGGCCCATTGGCACCTCGCCTACAACCTTCACGCCCTTATCGTCCAATCCGAAAACCCAGGTCACAAGCGTGGTTACAAACACTGCGGCAACCGGCCCGGCTTTCGCCAGGATATCGGCCATGCGCGGCTTCAGCCCGAACCCCAGCAGCAGCGGCTTCAGCCCCTTGCGCACCCAGAACAGAAATCCTGTCGTCGTCAGGCCGATGAACAGGGTGATCGGGTTCGTCAGATGCTGATTTTCGAACAGCGAAATCACCAAGTCGATCAGCGTATGACCATGCGCATCAATGCCAAAGATATGCTTCAACTGCGATGTGGCGATCAGGATGCCCGAAGCAGTGATAAAGCCAGCGATCACCGGGTGGGACAGAAAATTGGCTAAAAAACCCAGCCGAAACAGACCCAGCGCCATCAAGATAACACCGGAAATGAACGCCAGTGTGATTGCGGCGGCGGCATATTCAGCGGTGCCCTGTAGTGCCAGGTTGCCAACGGCCGCTGCCGTCATCAACGACACCACGGCCACCGGCCCGACCGCCAATGCACGCGAGGTCCCGAAAATGCCATACGCGACCAGCGGCAGGATCGACGCGTAAAGCCCCATTTCGGCTGGCAACCCCGCCAGCAGCGCATAAGCAAGCGATTGTGGGATCAACATAATCGTCACGATCACCGCCGCAACCAAATCGCTGGTTAAGGTGTCTTTGTCATAGGTCTTGGACCATTCCAGGATCGGCAAATGCCGCTCCAACATCGCGCGTTTCAATAACATGGTATTTTCCTGTCGCACAGAATCTGTTCGCCCTTATATATTCAGAAAACAGAATAAGTGAAGGGTGAAAATGGAAGAGATCGTTTTCTTGGCCTGATCCTTGTCTCACCCAGTATGTCAAAACGACAGCATCTGATACCGAAAAACCGCATGCAAGCCCGATTTCTCGGGCTTGCATGAACGAAGATTGTTGCGTCACTTTCTGCGCTTGGGACGCAAAATCAACCAGCCGAGACGCGTTCCGGTTTGATCATCCATTCCTTACCACGCAGCATTGCGCGCCAATAGACTGGCGGCAGGATCTGTTCCTTCAGAATCCAGGCTGCACGGGTCGGTTTTGTCCCATCCAGAATGAATTTCGGGAAGGACGGCAGCAGCGTACCGCCATAACCAAATTCGGCCAGAACAATCTTGCCGCGCTCCACGGTTAACGGACATGATCCGTAGCCGTTATAGATCGCGGTCGGAGATTTGCCGTTGACGTCATCAACGAGGTTCTCGGCCACCACCGGCGCCTGCATCCGCGCCGCAGCGGCGGTCTTGGCGTTGGGGGCGTTCATCACGTCTCCAAGCGACCAGATGTTGTCATATTCTTTGTGCCGCAGGGTGGCCTGATCCACGTCGATCCAACCGGCCGCATCGGCCAGCGGCGATACCCGGATGAAATCCGGCGCGGTCTGCGGCGGACAAACATGCATCATGTCGAACTCGACCTCGACCCGTTCCACCGGGGTGTCCGGCTTGGCGACATCGAACCAGGCTTTTTTGGCTGCGCCGTCGACTGCCACCAGATTATGGAAGAAATTCAGCGTGGCGTCATAACGCTCGACATATTTTTCAAGTGCCGGAACATAATCCTTCACCCCAAACAACACGCCACCGGCATTCATGAAGTTGATGTCGATATCCTTCAACACCCCTTCACGCAGCCAATGGTCGCCCGACAGGTACATCGCTTTTTGCGGAGCACCGGCGCATTTGATCGGCATCGGTGGCTGGGTAAACAGAGCCCTGCCAGATTTCAGCCCTTTGACCAGTTCCCAAGTATAGGGTGCCAGGTCATAGCGATAATTCGAGGTCACACCGTTTTTACCCAGCGTGTCCACCAGACCCTCGACCTTGTGCCAGTCAAGCTTCAATCCCGGGCAAATCACCAGACGGTCATATTTTACCACCCGGCAACCATCGAGGATGACGGCGTTATCCTTAGGTTCGAACGCCGCCACGGCGGATTTGATCCAATGCACACCCTTAGGGATCAGGCTGCCCATGGTTTTGGCAGTGGTCTGTGCGTCGAAAATACCTGCGCCAACCATGGTCCAGCCGGGTTGGTAATAATGGATATCAGCCGGATCGAGGATGGCGATTTCCAGATCGGGTTTGCGGGCATGGATGCTCGACGCGACGGCGATCCCGGCGGCCCCGCCACCGACGATCACAACATCGAATTTTGCGTCTCCGGTATCGGTCGGCGTCTTGCCGCCATTCACGATCCGACGAACCACACCGGCCATGTCATAGCCCGCCGCCTTTGTCGCGGCGAGAATATCCGCAGTCGGTTTTTCCTTTGCCACCGACAACGACCACAACGTCGTCGAACGGGTGCCCGTCCGGCAATAGGCCAAAGTCGGCCCCGGCAATTCGATCAGCGCTTTGCCGAAGTCATCGGCATCTTCATCGCGCACCTTACCGGCGACGATCGGCAGATATCGTATCTGCACCCCTTGAGCCTTGGCAGCTGCCTCGATTTCTTCATAGGTAGGCTGGTCGGCGGCTTCGCCATCGGGCCGGTTGCAGATAACCGACCGGAACCCAAGTTCGGCCAGTTTGGCCAAATCGTCGGGTTGGATCTGGGCAGAGACGGAAAGCTCGTCGGAAATTTTCTTGGGGTCCATGATTAAAGTCCTTTCACGGGATCATAGGCGGCAGGTCGAAATGCCAAGCAATCGGTAGAGCGGGCAGAACCTGAAGACAGAACTCAGCAAAGCGGCAGTGCCCAGTGCCATAACCAACAGTCGAACCGAAGCCATGTCCCAAACGGAGAATTCGGTCAGGTAGGGCGAAAGAAACAGTCCCACGCCCAAAACCAGACGAATTAGCCGATCCATGTTGCCGACATTACAGGTCATGATTCCTCCTCGGATGCTTAACACATATACGAATGTGAATATGAATTTCAACCGGAAAGCTTCACCCCAGGTTAAACAGCTGGGAAAGTTGTAGAATGTGGTGAAATGTCAGGGACCTTGAAAATGATCATTCGGGCATCAGATGCGGAATGGATCATAGTCCGCGCACCATAGCTTTCCGGTATCCGCAATCGAAAACCCCCGCCTTTCGGCGAGGGTTCTGTTCAGGATTGGGTTGGCTTCAATCCAGGTCTTCTGGCAGCAGCAGGTTGAGAAGGATCGACAACCCGGCTGCAGGCAGCAAGCCGCTGGTCAACAGGATCTGCAGTGTCCTGGGCAGGTGCTGCAATGCACCGGGTTCCAGTTGCAGACCCAGCCCCATAGACAGCGACACGGCGAAGATTACCATGTTGCGGCGGTTCCAGGTGACTTCAGACAACATGCTTACACCTGCCGCTGCGACCATGCCGAACATCACGATCACGCCGCCGCCCAGCACGTTGATCGGAACCGTCGAAACGACCGCGCCGAATTTCGGAACCAAGCCGCAGAGGATCAGGAACAATGCGCCAATGGTCACCACATGGCGGCTCATCACGCCGGTGATCGAAATCAACCCGACATTCTGACTGAACGAAGTGTTCGGCAATCCGCCGAAAACCCCGGCGACGGCGGTGCCCAGACCATCGGCAAAAGTCGCCCCTGCGATTTCACGATCGGTGGCTTCGCGACCCGCCCCACCCTTGCAGATACCGCTGACATCACCAACGGTTTCAATCGCCGAAACCACCGCCATAAAACACATGCCAATGATGATCGCGCTGTTGAATTCAAGACCCCATTTGAACGGCATCGGCAGGGCGAAGGATGCGGCGCGGCCGATATTGCCGAAGTTCACCTGCCCCATCAGATAGGCAACGATATAGCCCGCGACCAAACCGATCAGAACGGCGGCGACCGAACTGAGCCCCTTTGTAAAGAATTTGAAACCCAGCGTAACCAGCACCACCACAAGCGCCGGCGCCCACATCGCCAGCGACCCGAATTCCGGCTTGCCGATCAGCGGCACACCGCCTGCGGCATATTGGATGCCAACCTTGACCAGCGACAGCCCGATCATCAGAACGATCAACCCGGTCACCAACGGCGGCAGGGCGAAACGGATCTTGCCGATCACCGTCCCAAGCAGAAAATGGAACATCCCGCCGATCACGATCCCGGTCATCAGCCCCGCCATTCCGGCGGTGCCCTGCCCGGCTACGGCCGGGATCATCACCGGCAGAAAGGCAAAGCTGGTGCCCTGCACGATCGGCAGCCGCGCTCCGACCGGACCCATGCCAATGGATTGAAACAATGTCGCAATACCGGCAAACAGCATCGACATCTGGATCATGTAGATCAGGTTGGGGAAATCCGGGCTGTTCGAGCCGAAGCCGAACCCCGCAGCCCCGGCAACGATGATCGCCGGGGTCACGTTGCTGGCGAACATCGCCAGAACGTGCTGAATGCCCAGCGGCACCGCCTTGGCCAAAGGCGGGGTGTAATCCGGATCCATTAACTGGGCCGGGGTTCCAAGTGTCGTGTCAGTCATCCCTCGTTCTCCTGTTGGGAAAGCCCCTCTTGTTGGGGGCTGTGTTAGATTTGGACCACGTAAGGTGGGTCGAGCCGGGCCTCCTCCAAGTTCGGTGTTGCGCCGATCCGGTCAATCACGGCGAACAGTCCGGGGGCATGCAATGGTGTCAGAACCCCGTGCCAGATGCCCCTGTGGAAATTGATCGCCTGCCCCGGTGCCGCCAGAAAGGCGCGAAAATCGGCAGGCGTGCCATTGTCGTCCCCGGCCACGATCACCAGCCAGTCATCCATCGACATCGGGATAAAAGCCTGACTGCCATCGGGGTGACGTTCAACCAGATCAAGGCAATAGGGCAGCGCGCGCGGTTCGGCCTTGAAGATCGAAATCCCGGCCCGGCCGCCGGGGCCGAAATCCATCTTTGCCCGGTCGTGGAAACGGCCGCAGTAACCCTGGTTGATGATCTTGTCCGGCGCGCCCTCGGCCTGCAGCACGTCGCCGAACGGGGCGAAGGCGGCTGCGGTGAGCGGTTCGGTTTTGATCACGTTGGTCATCTGTGGTTCCTGTCGGACCGGCGGGGGCTGCCTGCCCCCGCACCCCCGGGGATATTTGTGAAAAGAAGAAGCTCAGAGGGCGAGCTTCGGATGCCGGTTGACGTCCTTGTAGAGCAGGTAGCGGAAGGGCTCATTGCCGGTGGCGATGCAGGCCTGCGGGCAGAAGGCGCGCAGCCACATGAAATCGCCCGGCCCGACTTCGACCCAGTCGGCGTTGAGCAGGTAGCGCGCGGTGCCCTGCAGCACATAAAGCCCGTGTTCCATCACATGGGTTTCGGCAAAGGGAATGCGACCACCAGGCTGGAAGGTGACGATGTTGACATGCATGTCGTGGCGCAGATCGGCAGGGTCGGCAAACCGGGTGGTGGCCCATTTGTCGGTATTGGGCATCACGCTCGGCGCGACGTCGTTGTCCGAAGTCAGGATCGGATCAGGACGATCCAGACCTGGCACATCCTCGTAGCGTTTGCGAATCCAGTGGAATTGCGCCACCTCCCCACCCGCGTTCCACAGCGCCCATTTGGCGCCGGCGGGGATATAGGCGTAGCTGCCCGCGCTCAACTCGTGATCGACGCCGTCCAGCGTGAGGCGCAGGTGCCCGCCTGCGACGAAGATCCCGGCCTGCGCCTGCGGATCGGGGTCGGGCGCATCGCTGCCGCCACCCGGAGCCAGTTCGACGGCGTATTGCGCGAAGGTTTCGGCGAAACCTGACAATGGCCGCGCGATGATCCAGGCCCGGGTATTTTCCCAGCCGGGCAGCAGGCTGGTCACGATATCGCGCATGGTGATTGCGGGGATGAAAGCATAGGCGTCGGTGAAGATCGCCCGGCCTTCGGGATTGCCGCTTTGGTCCGGCAATCCGCCAGGGGGAAAAGCGTAGGTCATAGCATGTCCTCCAGACGCAGGCGCGCGATGCGCTCGACCTGTTTGCAGGCCTCCCCGAGTTCGACCTCGGTCGGATTGCCCAGCCGCCGTTCGAACGCGGCAAGGATGCCCGCCTTGTCGTGATCGCGCACCGCGATGATGAAAGGGAAACCGTGCTTGGCCACATAAGCGTCGTTCAATTCGGTGAACCGGGCGCGTTCCGCATCGGTCAACTCATCCAGCCCGGCGCTGGCCTGTTCCGAGGTACTTTCGGCGGTGAGGCGTTTGGCGGCGGCGAGCTTGCCCGCCAGATCCGGATGCGCGGTCAGCACGCCCAGCCGTTCGTCGTCAGAAGCCGAGCGGAACATGCGGCAAAGCGCGTTGTGCAACCCGGCGGCGCTGTCATGGGCCGGGCCCAGTTCCAACCCGTGGGCGCGTTCAGCGATCCACGGCGAATGCTCAAAAACGCCGCCGTAAAGGGCGACGAAGCGGCCCCTGCCCATTTGGCTGGGCCGCTCGATGCGTTGATGCGGATGGGTCGCCGCCCAGTGTTCAGCGATGTCGATCCGGCGCGGGGTCCAGACGTGATCGAAGCCCTGGATATAATCGAGGAAGCGTTTCAGCCCGGCCAGCTTGCCCGGCCGTCCGATCAGGCGGCAATGCAGACCGATGCTCATCATCGCCGGTTTGCCTGTTTCACCTTCGGCATAAAGCGTGTCGAAAGCGTCCTTCAAATAGGTGAAAAACTGTTCGCCGGTGATATAACCGGGCGCCGTGGCAAACCGCATGTCGTTGGCTTCCAGAGTGTAAGGAATGATCAGCTGATTGCGGTCCCCGAATTCCATCCAGTGCGGCAAGTCATCGTCATAGGTGTCGCTGATATAGTCGAAGCCACCTTCCTCGGCGACCAGCCGCACGGTGTTGACCGATGAGCGTCCGGTATACCAGCCGCGCGGGCGTTCCCCTACGACCTCGGTATGCAGGCGCACCGCCTCAGCGATGGCGGCGCGTTCCTCCGCTTCGGGCATGTCCTTGTGTTCGACCCATTTCAGCCCGTGCGACGCGATTTCCCAATCCGCCACCTTCATCGCCTCGACCTGTTCGGGGCTGCGGGCCAAGGCGGTGGCCACGCCGTAGACCGTCACCGGGATGTCAGCGCCGGTAAACAGCCGATGCACCCTCCAGAACCCGGCCCGGGCGCCGTAATCGTAGATCGATTCCATGTTCCAATGGCGCTGCCCTGGCCAGGGCGCCGCTCCTGCGATGTCGGACAAGAAGGCTTCGGAAGCAGCATCCCCATGCAACAGGCAGTTCTCACCGCCCTCTTCATAGTTCAGCACAAATTGCACTGCGACCCGGGCGCTGCCGGGCCAGGATGCATCGGGACGATCCGCCCCGTATCCGGTCATATTGCGTGGGTAGCGCTGCATTTGTAAACTTTCCATGACTTTTCTTGTTCTACGCCATCTGGGCTGCTTGCTTCTTTCAAAAATATTTTGAAACACTTTCAGACGTGCGTTCCCGGACCGGTTGCGCCTATGCTTCCGGCACCTTACCCGCTGCATGCCTTAAAAAGGAGCATTTCAATGTCCCAAGGCTATCTGACCACCCATGTGTTGGACACCGCCAAAGGGTGCCCGGCGTCGAATCTGGCGATTTCGCTCTATCGGATCGAAGGCGAAACCCGGTCGCTTCTGGCGCAGATGGTTACGAACGAGGACGGCCGCACCGACAGTCCGATCCTGCCCAAGGAAGAATTCGCAACCGGGGTTTACGAGTTGGTGTTTCAGGCCGGGGACTATCTGGATGCCTCTGGTGTGCCATTGGAAAGCCCCCGTTTTCTGGATGTGGTTCCGATTCGCTTCGGGATTTCCGACAGCACGGCGCATTATCATGTGCCGCTACTGATTTCGCCGTTCGGCATGAGCACCTATCGCGGCAGCTAAGCGCCCGGCCTCAATGCCCGAGCGAAGCGAACCGCGACGCGACACCTACCGGCAGATTATTCGCCATAAGGAACCCAGATCGTTTTGACCTCGGTCGCGGCATCCAGAAACACCCGGCCTTCGCCCTGCGACGACATCCAGTCCCGCGCCATCCCGTTATTAACCCAGGTCCGCTTCAGGTTGCCCGCGCTTTCGCGCTCGATCGGGCCCGAGATATCGGACGATGAAAAACTCCAGACAGCATCGACATCCATATGCTGCGCCATCGTCTTGGCGAGCTCTTCATGGCTTCCGGTAAGGATATTGACCACGCCGCCGGGCACGTCGGAAGTTTCGAGCACCTGATAGAAATCGGTTGCTGCCAAAGGCATCGCTTCGCTTGCGGCCAACACCACGCGATTACCCATCGCGATCGCCGGGGCCATCAGCGAAATCAGCCCCAGCAGCGGTGCTTCATCCGGGCAGATCGCGCCGATCACGCCGACGGGTTCGCGCATCGACAGGGCGACACCGCGGATCGGCACGCCCTTCACCTGCCCGTCGAATTTATCGGCCCAGGCGGCATAGGTGAACAGGCGCTGAATGCAGGTCTCGACCTCTTTCGCGCCGTGGCCTCCCGGGGCGGCGTCGATACGATGGGCGAACTCCTCGGCACGGGCCGATAGGTTCTCGGCGATATAATACAGGATTTGTGCGCGCAGATGACCGCTCGTCTTGGCCCATCCGGCAGCCCCGCGCGCAGCTTCGACGGCATTGCGCACGTCCTTGCGACCGGCGATCGGCGCCTCGCCCATATGTTTGCCTGCCTTTGACCAGATGTCACGGCTATAGCCACCATCGGGACGCGCCTGTTTGCCGCCAATATAAAGCTTGGCGGTACGGTCAACCTTTTCCGCATCAATCCGGTCGCCGGAATGCGGCAGAACTTGCTTGATCGGCTTGGCTTTGCCCCTGGGCCTGGTATAGGCCTGCAGCCCCTCCCATCCGCCTTCGCGGCCATAGCCGCTTTCGCGAACCCCGCCGAACCCGGCAGCCGCGTCAAACAGGTTGGTCGCGTTGACCCAAACCACGCCCGCCGCCAGTTTCGGCGCGATATCCAGCGCCAAGTTCACATTCTCGGTCCAGACCGTGGCGGCCAACCCGTAGCGGCTGTTATTGGCCAGCGCCACCGCCTCGGCCGGTGTCCGGAAAGTCGTCGAGACCAGAACCGGACCAAAGATTTCTTCCTGCATCAACCTGTGCGACGGTTCCAACCCAGTGATCAGGGTCGGCGGATAATAACATCCCTCGGCGGGCAGTTGCGCGTTCACCCGGTGGATTTCGCCATCTTCGCAGTTCTCGACCATGTCGCGCACGGTCTGCACCTGTACCGGATCCGCCAGCGCCCCCATATCGATGCATTTATCGAGCGGGTTACCGATGCGCAGCTTGTCCATCCGCGCCTTCAGCTTATCATGGAACCGGCCTGCAATACCTTCCTGCACCAGCAGCCGCGACCCGGCACAGCAGACCTGCCCCTGATTGAACCAGATCGCATCGACCAGACCTTCGATGGCAGAATCCATATCGGCGTCGTCGAACACGATATAGGGTGACTTGCCGCCCAGCTCCAGCGTCAGGGCCTTACCGCTGCCTGCTGTCGCGGTACGGATTTTCCGACCTACCTCCGTCGATCCGGTAAAGGCGATCTTGTCGATGCCCGGATGACCTACGATCATTTCTCCCACTGCGCCGTCACCGGTGACGATGTTGACCACGCCCTTGGGCAGCCCCGCCTTGCGGCAGATATCGGCGAACAGCAGCGCGGTCAGCGAGGTATATTCGGCCGGTTTCAAAACCACCGTGTTGCCCATTGCCAATGCAGGCGCCACTTTCCATGCCAGCATCAACAGCGGGAAATTCCACGGGATGATCTGGCCGCAGACGCCCAACGCCTCGCGGTCGGGCAGTTCGGATTCCATCAGCTGCGCCATGCCTGCGTGGAAATAGAAATGACGCTGCACCAGCGGCACGTCGATATCGCGCGATTCCCGGATCGGCTTGCCATTGTCCAGCGTTTCCAGCACCGCGAACAGCCGCGCATGTTTCTGCAACAGCCGCGCGATCGCATACAAGTGCTTGGCCCTTCCATGCCCGCCCAGCCTTTCCCACTTCGGCTGCGCCTTGCGGGCGGCGGCGACGGCGGCGTCGACATCGGCCTGCGTGGCCTGTGTCAGCGTCGCCAGAACCTCCCCGGTGGCAGGGTTCTTGGAAGTGAACCCTTCGCCGGCTTCGGTGAATTCACCGTCGATGAAATGGCCGAACCGGTCGCCCTGATCGATCAGCCAAGCCAGCGCCTCGGCGGCGCTTTCGGGGGCGGGGCCGTACTCCATGGTTTCGAAGATCTCTTTAACGTTCATAAGGAAAGCTCCTCAATCGGCGCCCATGCCGGGCACCTTACCCCATTGCGTGGCGATAGCTGGCCGAATAGGCCCCGGTGACGTGATGTTCCAGCTGCCGCTCGATATCGCCCAGCAGCGACGAGGCACCAAAGCGGAACAGGTCCGGCTGCAGCCAGCGGTCGCCCAGTTCCTCCTTGATCAGCGCCAGGTATGTCAGCGCATCCTTGGCCTTGGAAATCCCGCCCGCGGGCTTGTAGCCGACGCGATACCCAGTGCGTTCATAATAGTCGCGGATCGCGCGGATCATCACCAGCGATACCGGCAGGGTGGCGTTGACGCTTTCTTTGCCGGTCGAGGTCTTGATGAAATCCGCCCCCGCCATCATGCAGATCAGCGAAGCGCGCGCCACGTTGCGCAAGCTGCCCAGTTCGCCGGTGGCGAGGATCGTCTTCAGATGCGCCTCGCCGCAGGCCGCGCGGAAGGTTTTGACCTCGTCGTAAAGCGCCTGCCAGTTGCCGGTCAGCACGTGGCGGCGCGAAATCACGATGTCGATTTCCTCGGCCCCCGCTTTCACGCTTTCACCTATTTCGGCCACCCGCAGGTTGAACGGTGATAATCCGGCGGGAAACCCGGTGGACACGGCGGCGACCGGAACGCGGCTGCCCGCCAGCGCGGCCACGGCGGGCGCAATCATGTCGTGATAGACACAGACCGCGCCGGTGGTGATGCCGGACACGCCAAGCGCATCAAGGATATCTGGTCGCACCGGCTGGCGCGCCTTGGCGCAGAGCCGGGCCACCCGGCCTTCGGTGTCGTCGCCCGCCAGCGTGGTCAGGTCGATGCAGGTGATCGCCTTCAGCAGCCACGCCGCCTGATACTCTTTCTTGACCGACCGCCGTCCCGGCAAGCTCGCCGCGCGCCGTTCGATGGCTGATGTGTTGGCCTGCGCCCGCATCACCCAATCCAGATCCAGCGCCATGCCGGGATTGCGTGGCTCTGTCACTTGCGGCAATTGCGCAAACGCGGTCTCAGTTTCGCTCTGCACCGGATCCTCCCTGAGGACTAAAGGGGACATTTTTCGGCCAATTGGTCAAAAAGTTACACGGCGCGCCCAACTTGGCAAGCGGGCTGTGCTCTCAGACGTCGTCTTTTCCGTCGCGGCGCCGCAGCGCGGTCCGTCCTGCCTCGGCCAATTCGTCCGGATCGAAGCCGTCGATCTGTACACCCTGGCGCGCCAGCGCCGTGCGATATGCCCCGACCCAGCGCTCCGCCCCGATCAGCGCCACGCGCTGGCCCAGCCAATAGGGACGGGCCGCAGCCAGTTCGGCCCCAATCAGATGCCCAAGGATCGCCGGGCCGTCACCCGACAGATCGGCGGAACTTAGCTGTGTCGCCAACCGTTCGGGCCGCGACAGGCTGTCATCTGCCGCCTCGGCATCCACCCGTGCAGCGTCAGGTGCCAGAATGGCCGCCAACCGCAACGTCAGGAAACTTTGAAAACTCACCGCTTCATTGGCACTGATCTGCACCCAATGGCTGCGCTCGGCCCCGATCACACAGGCCACACCGTCCCAGTTTTCATGCTGCCGGATCAGTCCGATCAATAGCAAACGCTCCGCAGCAGGCAACAGCCCTATAGGCGCGCTCTGCTCCAGATCTTTCAGATCGCCAAAATCGGGCAATAACCGGGCCGGAACCGTTTCCGTGCCGATGCCTTTCCGCCGCGCCATGCCGATCCCGCCCTTTTGTTTCCGTCCGGGCGGGACGATCACCCCACCCGCCAAATCCACCCTGTCAGTGTTTCATCTTGGCAAAAATACTCCGGGGGAGTTGCCCATCGGGCGACGGGGGCAGCGCCCCCAATCTCCTTGCACCGGCTTAGATGCCGCAGTCGATGATCGCCTTGGCCAGAACCGGTACGGAATCCTTATTCAGCCCGGCGATGTTCAGGCGGGAATCCCCGACCATGTAAATCGCATGTTCCTCGCGAAGCTTGTCAACCATTTCCGGCGTGGTTCCGAGGCGCGAAAACATACCGCGATGCTGCGCAAGGAAGGCAAAACGATCCGATCCGGACAGCCGTTGCAATTCACCGGCCAACTGTTCGCGCAGGCCCAGCATTGACAGCCGGACCTGTTCCAGCTCTGCCGCCCAGTCAGCGCGCAGCTCGGGGTCCTGCAGGATCATCGTGACCACCCGCGCGCCGTGGTCGGGCGGGAAGGAATAGTTCTGACGGTTGAGGTAATTCAGCGTCCCCTGGGTCAGACCGCGCAGGCCCTTGTCCTGTGCCACCGCCATCAGGATGCCGGTGCGTTCCCGGTAGACGCCGAAATTCTTCGAACAACTGGCCGCGATCAGGCATTCCGGCACGCTGGAGGCCACCAACCGGGTGGCGGCCGCGTCTTCTTCCAGCCCGTCGCCAAAGCCCTGATAGGCAATGTCGATCATCGGGGTTGCGCCGGTTTTCAACAGCGCGTCAACCACCATCTGCCATTGAATCAGGTTCAGGTTGGCGCCGGTCGGATTGTGGCAGCAGCCATGCAGCAACACCACATCGCCCGGCTTGGCCTGCGCCAGATCTTCCATCATGCCTTCGAAATCGATGCCGCCGGTATCGCTGTCGAAATAGCGGTATTCGACCATCGGCATCTTCATGAACTTCAGGATGCTGATATGGTTCGGCCATGTCGGATTCGACACAAAGATACGCGCGTCCGGATTGGCCATGCGGACCATCTCAAAAGCTTGACGGCACGCCCCGGTGCCCCCCGGTGTCGCTGCAGCAGCAACGTTTTCGCGCGCCACCGTATCGCCCAGCACAAGGCTGATCATCGCATCGGCAAAGGCCGGATCACCGGCCAGACCGACATAAGACTTGGTTTCCTGGGTTTCCCAAAGCTGTTTTTCAGCGGCCTTCACGGCACGCATCACCGGGGTGACACCCTCGGCATTCTTGTAAACGCCGACGCCCAGATCGATTTTTTGCGGCCGCGGATCGTCCTTGTAGAGCTGCATCAGCGCAAGGATTTTGTCTCCGGGTTGTTCTTTCAGATTGCTGAACATGTCTTAAGATTCTCCAGTGGCGACAGGCAAGGTGGGGAAAGCGCCCCATTCGGTCCAGGACCCGTCATAAAGCGCGTGATCGGTTTTTCCCATCCGTTCCAGCGCAAGGCAAAGGATGGCGGCAGTCACGCCGGTGCCGCAGGTGGTGATGACAGGCTTGCCCAGATCGACATTGGCGGCGTCGAACACGGCGCGGATCGCATCGCGTGGCTTCATTGTGCCGTCGGATTGCAGAAGTTCTGTAAACGGGACGTTCTTCGATCCCGGAATATGACCACGGCGCAGCCCGGCACGGGGTTCGTCGACATCGCCCCGAAACCGTTCAGCCGAACGCGCATCCACGATTTCATAATCGCCCAGCTTTGAGGCCGAGGAAACCTGGGTCACATCCTTAACCATATGGGCTTGGCGCCGCACAGTCATGTGGCGGTCGCGTACGATCGGCGGCAAATCTTCGACCTCGCGTCCTTCGGCGATCCATTTCTTCAGCCCGCCGTCCAGCACCGCGATATTGTCCTGCCCCATTAGCCGGAACAACCACCAGACACGGGCGGCGGAATAGATCCCTGCGGAATCGTAGACCACCACCTGATGACCATCGCCGACGCCCATGGCGCGCAACCGGCTCATGAACTTTTCCACCGGCGGCACCATATGCGGCAGCTCGGAGCGGTGATCGCTGATTTCATCGATATGGAAAAACCGCGCGTTGGGAATATGGGCCATTTCATATTCCGCCCGGGTGTCGCGCGTTTCGCCGACGAAAGGCGTGCTCGCGTCCAGAATGCGCAGATCCGGATCTTTCAGATGCGCCGCCAGCCAGTCGGTTGAAACCAGTGTCTTGGGATCGTCAATTGCCATGAGGGCCCCCTTAGATAACTCACCTGTTTGCCTACAATGCGGCGGCCAAGCTGACAAGAGCGGGCACCGACCGGAAATCCACCCCGACGCGTCATTTTGCGAAAAACGGGCTGTACCGTCGGCTTTCCTAGTGTCGGTAAGCACGGGACGACCGGTAGCCTATCCCCCTTGGCGCAACAGCCTTTGTTTCTGGCGACCCCAATCGCGCTTGGCCTCGGTATCGCGCTTGTCGTGCGATTTCTTACCCTTGGCGATCCCGATCTTCAGCTTCACCAACCCTCTGTGGTTGAAATACAGCACCAGAGGAACCAGCGTCATACCCTTGCGCTGCGTCGCGCTCCACATTTTGGCCAGCTGTTTCTTTGAAACCAGCAACTTGCGCCGACGGCGTTCCTCGTGCCCCCAGGTTCGAGCCGGTTCGTATGGCGCGATATAGGAATTGATCAGCCACAGCTCGCCATCTTCAACATTGGCATAGCTTTCGGCGATATTGGCAGAGTTTTCGCGTAGGGATTTGACCTCGGAGCCTTGCAGAATGATGCCGCATTCGATGTCTTCTTCGATGGCATAATCATACCGTGCCCGCCGATTTTCGGCGATGACTTTGTAATTGGGGTCTGACTTTGTTTGCGCCATTGGAGTTGTCTATCGGGCCTTGCCCTGCCTGTCCATCTGAAGGCTGTATTTAGGTGCAATTGGCGTGAAAACCAAGCCCGCCGCACCATTGGATGAAATCGCGCTTCAGGCTTTTACAAAGACCCTGCTTGGATGCAGTTCGCCTGCCTTGTAAACGCCGACTGCCACGGCCTCGCCATCAAAAGAGGCCCAGCATTCTTCGCCAAATTCAACGTCATGAGCGATCACCATGCCGGGATTGCCGTTGCGCATCCGCGTCGCGCCTTCAGCGGTGGCCTTAACCTCGGGCAGATCTGCCAGCCCCTGTTCCACCGGACGCAGGTAGTCGTCCAGTTCGGGCGTGCGGGCCATCGCTTCCAACTGGTCCCAGGTAAGACCGTCCTCTGCATCAAACGGACCCGACCAGATCCGGCGCAGCCGCTGAACGTGACCATAACAGCCAAGTTTTTCGCCCAGATCGCGGGCGATGGCACGAACATAGCCGCCCTTGCCACAGACCATTTCCAATTCGACATGATCGGCATCGGGGCGATCGGTCAATGTCAGTTCTTCAACCCACAAGGGCCGGGCAGCAATTTCGAACTCCTCGTCCGCGCGCGCCAGTTTATAAGCGCGCTGGCCGTCGATTTTTACCGCCGAGAACTTCGGCGGCACCTGCATGATGTCGCCCAGAAAACCGCTCAGCGCCTCTTTGATGTCGTCATCCGTAGGGCGCATGTCGTTGGACGCAATCACTTCACCCTCGGCATCGTCGGTATTGGTGGCCTGCCCCAAGCGCACGGTAAACCGATAGGCTTTCAGCGCGTCGGTGATGTAAGGCACGGTCTTGGTGGCTTCGCCCAAGGCTATGGCCAGCACCCCGGTGGCTTCGGGGTCCAGAGTACCGGCATGACCCGCCTTGTTGGCGTTCAGCGCCCAGCGCACCTTGTTTACCACGGCGGATGAGGTCACCCCGGCGGGTTTGTCAATAACCAGCCAACCCGAAATATCCCGTCCCTTACGTCTGCGCGCCATGATGTGTCCTGAACTGATGCAATGGGCGGGCGGCCTAACTCATGGCCGCCAGCCTGTCAATTTTACTCTGCCTGACGCGGCGCAACGATTCCGACAATAGGACCCAGCGGCAGGCCCGGATCATTGCGCTGCAGCGTTGGCGCATAGATTCGCGACACTTTCCCGTCGAAATAAAGCGCCTGAGGCAATTTCAGCCCATCGCGAAACAGCCGTCCGAATTCGTGGAAAGTGACCCGTTCATTGGAAATCGCAAACACCGCGCGGTCCCCGGAATCTGTCGTGCCAACCCCGTTGCGGATATAGCGCGATGTACTGTCGATCAGGAACCGAGCATGCAATGCGCCGTCAATGACCAGCATCGGACCCGATTGGGTAGCGAAAAGACAATCGGGATGGTCCGTCAGATAGCGATACGTTTCGTAAACTCGCGCCACTTTGGAACCGATACAAAACACGCCATTTGGAAGCAGTCCAAAATTACCCGGGCTGGCACCTTCGATCACCGCCTGCTGCTGAACGCCGTTTTCCAGATAATGGCCGACGGGCTGCCGGTCGGGATGATACATCCCTGCATTCATCGCAAAGAGCAGCGTTTCGTCATTTTGCTCCAAGGCTGCCTCAACCCGGTTGAACATCCCCAGTATTTGGCCTTCGTCGTCGCGCAGGAACAACCGCAGTTCTTCACGCGCGGGATCAGCTTCGCAGATCGTGTAGGAATGGCCGTCAAAATTCACATTCTGGCAATCGACTGCGCCAACGACAGAGCCGAACAAGGACAGTGCAACCGACAGAGCCGGGAATACCCGGGCCGTGATCATTCCTTGTCCAGATCGCGGCGCACGTCCTCGCGGTCGAGCAGACGGCGGGTTTCATCCATCCGATCAAAAGTGTCATCCAGCAGAAACCGCAGTTCGGGCGCGTGTTTCAGCCCGCATTTGCGGCCAATGATCCGGCGCAGTTCCCATTGGTTGCGCGCCAGCGCCTTGATCGCCTCGTCGCCGTTCTTGCCGCCAAGCGGCAGCACGAAACATGTCGCCACCCGCAGGTCGGGCGACGTGCGCACCTCGCCCACTGTGATCGACATGCGGTTGAGGTCGGGATCGTGGATATCGCCGCGCATCAACACATCGGACATCGTCCGGCGGATCAGTTCCCCGACCCTGAGTTGTCGTGTGCTGGGGCCGCCCCCATGAGAATAGTTACCTTTTGCCATGTCCCCGCACTTAAGCCTTCCGCCTCCCTTTGCCAAGCGGGCAATGCTTCGCTATGCAGGCGCAAAGCAGTTATCGGAGCGGAGCCATGACCAATTTGCCGGGGATCGTGATTACAGGAGCATCGGGCCGGATGGGCCAGATGCTGATCAAGACCGTGCAGGACAGCGCCAAGGCCCGGCTGGTGGGTGTGGTGGAACGCCCCGGCCATGACTGGATCGGCCATGACGTGGGCGAATGCATGGGCGGCGGCGCAGTTGGCGTAGCAGTCAGCGACGATCCGCTGGAGCTTTTCGCTCATGCTCAGGCAGTGATCGACTTCACCTCGCCGGCGGCAACAGTGGAATTTGCAGCCCTCGCCGCACAGGCCCGAGCGGTACATGTAATCGGCACCACCGGATTAAGCGATGAAGACCTGAAGAAAATCAACGCGGCCGCCCGCCACGCGACAGTGATCCGAGCAGGGAACATGTCACTGGGTGTGAACCTGTTGGTCCAACTGACCAAAACCGTCGCCGCCGCACTGGACGAAGATTTCGATATCGAGGTGATCGAGGCGCATCATAACAAGAAGGTCGACGCACCGTCGGGCACCGCACTGATGCTGGGCGAAGCCGCCGCAGAAGGCCGTGGCGTATCATTGGAAAACGTTGCCGACCGCGGCCGCGACGGCATCACCGGCGCACGTGAACAGGGCCATATCGGGTTCAGTGCGATTCGCGGTGGCGATATTGTCGGCGAACACGACGTGCTGTTCGCAGCAGCCGGTGAACGCATTGTGCTGCGCCACATTGCCACCGACCGGGCCATCTTTGCGCGTGGTGCGCTGAAGGCGGCGCTTTGGGGACAGACCAAGGGTCCGGGCGAATATAACATGATGGATGTGCTGGGCCTATAAGGGGTGAGCCGCAGTCGGCACGGGGCTTGCAAGCCCCGCCGTGACGTCGCTCAATTCACGTAAGGCCCATGATACGTACTTCCGCCCTTCTTGTCGCGCTTCTGTGCACCCTGCCAACATTCGCATCAGGCTTCAGCGCACTAAACGACCGCGACAGCTTTCTGCAGATGATCGAAGGCCGGAAACTGCGCCAATTCCTTGTCTGGATCAGGTTCGACACTCTGGGCCAGATCAAGGGCCGCGCCTGGGGTCGTCCGGTTCTTGGCAACTGGTATTGGCAAGATAAAAAGCTGTGCAAGCGGGTATTCTGGGGCACCACCGACAAAGGGGAAACCTGCGTCAAGGTCCGGATCGGCGCGGACAGAGTCCTGTTCATCCCCGACAAGGGCGAAGGTCAGATCGAGGAATATATTCTGGACTGATGCGCCTGTTGACCGTAACGCTTTGTTTTCCTCCTGTTTGCAGGGGCGATGAACGCGGTATCAGAATGGGGAACTGACGATTCAGCGGGTCAGAGACGTTCGTTTAGCGTCGCCAAGCCATAAGGCGCTAACACCTTTTGGGAATGAATCAGATTTGTGCTAGGTGTATGCTGCGGCTAGGCTGAAAGATGCCGGGAGGCAGCGACCATGAACGCGTCACGGAACGACCGGATCTATGTGCTGACCCGAATAGTCGCGGCTGTAATAATTCCATTCCTTTTGCTGGCTTTCCTGATCTTATTCTTTTTCCCAGAGGAATCAGGCGAGAGGTTCGCCTATAAAATCACGCCATCCGTGATGGCGGCCTATGTCGGGGCGGGATATCTTGGTGGGGCATATCTTTTTGCGCATGTCCTCTTCGGGAAATGCTGGCATCGCGTGGCTTTGGGCTTTCCCCCGGTTACTGCCTTCACGATCAGCATGTTGCTTGTGACTTTCCTGCACTGGAACCGCTATTCTATCGATGACCTGCCATTTCAGCTTTGGCTTGGCCTATACTTGGTGACGCCGGTACTTGTTCCGGCGCTATGGCTCTACAATCGTGGGACCGACCCTCGCCTGCCCGAACCCGGGGATGTCGAGGTTGCCCATGCGTTCCGTATCGCGGTGCGGTTGTTTGGCTTGGCGATGGCGGCGATTGTCGTCGCGGGCTTCATCCGTCCCGGCGCGTTAATAGCGTTCTGGCCATGGCCGCTTTCCGATCTCACGGCCCGGCTATTGTCCGGTTGGGGAGCTTTGCTTGCCGTTGCGAACATCTATATCTCGTTCGAATCGCGCTGGAGCGCTTGGCGCGTCGGCGTAGAAAGCATCGCCCTTTGGCATGCGCTTTTCCTTGTGGCCGCCTTTATGAATCCGCAAGATTTCGATGGCGGCAGGCTGGCGAACTGGTACGTGATCAGCGTCATCGCTGTTCTCGTACTGATGGCGATTGCCTATTGGGCGATGGAGACGCAGCGACACCGCAAATTGCGAGCGCTGGACTGATCCAACAGACATGCGGCTGTGCAGAAGCCAGCTTCGCTCACCTTCCAGACCTCTGGTTTCAGCCACCCCAACCTCAAAAATCGATTGCGATGCCCTTCTTTTCCCAATCGCCATAGCGCACCGGTTCCGGGCCGTCGCGCCCGCCCAATTCCTTGGGCATGTTTTTCGCCTCGGCTTCGGCTTTCTTGCGGCGTTCCTCGGCCTCGGCCAGCGCACGGATGGCGGCGGCGGGCAGGTCTTTGCGGGTCTCGCTCATTGCGTCTCTTCCTCTTGGCGTCGCCCCTTGATATACGCCCCCATCCTAAAAGAGCAAAGAGACCCATGTCGCCCCAGCCCAAACAAACCGCCCGTAGTGCCGCCCTGACCCTGTTGAACGAGGTGCTGGGCGAAAACCGGTTGATGTCCGAACTGCTGGGACAGGGAGTTTTACAGGGGCTGGACCCAGCCGACCGGGCGCGGGCGCAGCGGCTGGCATTGGAAACGATGCGTGGGCTGGAACGGGCCGACCGGCTGTTGCAGAAACACCTGCGAAAGAATCCGCCGCTAAGTGTGCGCAACGTCCTGCGGCTGGCCACTGTGGAACTGTGTCAGGGTGGCGATGCCCACGGCGTGGTCAATGAGGCGGTTAACCTGACCGCCCAGGACAAGCGCACCCAACCGATGAAGGGCATGGTCAATGCGGTACTGCGCAAGATCGCGGCGACCGGGCCCGAAGCTTGGACCCATTTGCGCGCGCCAAGGCTGCCAAAATGGCTGCGCGATCCTTTGGTGATGGCCTATAGCGGCGATGTGGTAGCGGGGTTCGAACAGGCCCATTTCAACGGTGCACCGCTGGATCTGACCGCCAAGAGTGACGCCGAAGCAGTGGCGGCAGCCACCGGCGGCACCCTGTTGCCGACCGGATCGGTGCGGTTGCAGCAGGCCGGTCAGGTTTCGGCCTTGCCGGGATTTGATGCCGGGGACTGGTGGGTACAGGATGCCGCCGCCGCCCTGCCTGCCAAGGTGCTGAATGCGCAACCCGGCGAAATCGTTCTCGACATGTGCGCCGCACCGGGTGGCAAGACCATGCAACTGGCCGCGACCGGGGCCGATGTGACCGCGATTGACCTGTCGGAATCACGGATTGCCCGGGTGGCGGAAAATCTGACCCGCACCGGGTTACAGGCCCGGCTGATCACCGGCGACGCGCTGGATCACCAGGGCCGGTACGACGCGATCTTGCTTGATGCGCCTTGTTCGGCCACCGGCACGATCCGGCGTCATCCTGATCTGCCGCTGGCCAAAGACGGGTCGGAATTCGGTGCCCTGATCGATTTGCAGGAACAGATGATCGATCATGCTCTGACCTTGCTGAAACCGGGCGGACGGTTGGTTTTCTGTACCTGTTCGCTGCTGCCGGACGAAGGCGAATGCCAGGCCGAAGACGCATTGTCCCGCCATCCCGATCTGAAAATCGACCGCAGCAGGCTGGACTTGCCCGGCGTCGATCCGGACTGGATTACAGAAGAAGGCGGGTTACGCCTGCGCCCCGATTACTGGGCCGAACAGGGCGGGATGGACGGGTTCTATATGGCCTGCCTGACAACCTAACCGGGCTGAATTCCCGCCGTCCCGGTTTTCATCGGTGACAGATGCCATGTTGCGGGTTATCCTCGCGCCAATTCCGCCGTCAGAGCGCAAGAGGCAGAGCTGATGTCCCATCGCAAAGGTTTATCGGCGCGTACTGCGCGCTGGATGCACCACCTGCATGCGCGGTGGAGCAGCCTTGCGCGCCCTGCCACTGGATTCGTCAGCCAACCGGAACCACGCACCATCGGGTCCTTCGCCCGGGGGCGGCAATTGCTGGCAGGAAATTACTTGTTCGCCGGCCATCTGATCGAAGCCAAGGGAGTGCGGCTTTGGGATATCGACGCCCCCGATACGATGTTCGAGGCAGAAACCCACGGCTTTGTCTGGCTTGACGATCTGGCCGCCGTGGGCGATCCGCAAACCCGCGACCTGGCTTCCGACTGGCTGTGGTCATGGATTGACCGTTACGGCACTGGCAAAGGTCCGGGTTGGACGCCCGACCTGACCGGTCGCCGCATCATCCGCTGGATTCACCACGCCCTGTTCGTGCTGCGTGGTCAGGATAAGGACGCCTCCGAAGCGTTTTACCGGTCACTGGCGCATCAGACGATTTTCCTTAACCGGCGCTGGCACAAGGCGACCTCGGGCCTGCCCCGGTTCGAGGCGCTGACCGGGCTGATCTATGCCGGACTGGCGCTGGAAGGCATGGAAAAACACGTGTCCCCGGCCGTTAAAGCCCTGGAAAGGGAATGCCGGACCCAAGTGGACGATCAGGGCGGCATCCCGACCCGCAATCCAGAAGAGCTACTGGAAGTCTTCACCCTGCTGACATGGACTGCGGCGGCCTTGCTGGAAACCGACCATCGGGTCGGGCGGGAACACGCCGCCGCGATAGAACGGATCGCGCCGACCCTGCGCACACTGCGCCATGCAGATGGTGGGTTGGCGCGTTTTCATGGCGGCGGGCGCGGCATCGAAGGACGACTTGACGCGGCGCTGGCGGCCTCGGGGGTAAAGGACCGGCATTTCGACGGCCTTGCGATGGGTTATGCAAGGCTCAGCGCCGGGCGCACCAGCATCATCATCGACGCCGCCGCGCCGCCCGGAGCCAGGGCGTCGGGCAACGCCCATGCCTCGACCCTGGCGTTCGAGCTCACTTCGGGCCGTCGTCCACTGGTGGTCAATTGCGGATCAGGTGCGGTATTCGGGGCCGAATGGCGCCGGGCCGGACGCGCTACGCCCAGCCATTCCACCCTATCCATCGAGGGCTACTCCAGTTCACGCTTCGGGGCCAGCACAGCGAAAACCGACATGTTGGTCGACGTACCGAGAAACGTACCGGTGCAATTGTCTCAGGCCTCGGACGGGGTGCGTTTTGAGGGCGGACAAGACGGCTATGTCAAAACCCACGGGTTGACCCATGCCCGTACGCTGGAATTGACATTCGACGGACGCGGCGTGGTCGGCGAAGACCTGCTGGTCGCCATTGAACCGGCAGCGCGGCAAAAGTTCGACAAGGCAATGACGCGGTCGCAGCTGCAAGGCGTGCCGTTTCAGGTTCGGTTTCATCTGCACCCCGAGGTCGATGCCACCATCGACATGGGCGGGGCGGCGATTTCGCTGGCGCTGAAAAGCGGCGAATTATGGGTGTTCCGGCACGACGCCAAGATGAATATGGCGCTGGAGCCGTCGGTTTATCTGGAAAAAGGCCGTTTACGACCCCGTGCGACCAAACAAATCGTTTTATCCGGTCGCGCAATGGATTATGCGACGCGCACCCGGTGGTCGCTTGCCAAAGCGCAAGACACGCCAATCAGCATCCGCGACCTGAACCGGGACGAGCCGGACCTGACCTGAACCAAGCAGAGAGCTGCCCTATGACCGACCTATACCCCGTGCGCCGCGCGCTGATTTCCGTATCCGACAAAACCGGCCTGATCGCGCTGGCCAAAGCCTTGTCCGACCGCGGGGTGGAACTGCTCTCCACCGGCGGCAGCGCCAAGGCAATGCGCGAGGCGGGGCTGGAGGTCAAGGATGTGGCCGAGGTCACCGGTTTCCCCGAAATGATGGACGGCCGGGTCAAGACGCTGCACCCCAAGGTGCATGGCGGTCTGCTGGCGCTACGCGACAACGCGGATCACGTCGCCGCGATGGACGAACACGGCATTGGCGGCATCGACCTGCTGGTGGTGAACCTCTACCCGTTCGAGGAAACCGTGGCCAAGGGTGCCGATTACGACACCTGCATCGAAAACATCGATATCGGCGGTCCGGCGATGATCCGCGCCGCAGCCAAAAACCACGGTTTCGTCACCACCGTTGTGGATGTCGAGGATTACGACGCGCTGCTGGCCGAGCTGGACGCCAATGACGGCCAGACCTCCCGCGCCTTCCGGCAGAAGCTGGCGCAGATCGCCTATGCCCGCACCGGCGCTTACGACGCTGCCGTCAGCACCTGGATGGCCAATGCGATCGGCGAAGAAACCCCGCGCCGCCGCGTTTTTGCCGGCACTTTCGCGCAATCGCTGCGCTATGGCGAAAACTCGCATCAGAAGGCGGCCTTCTACACCGACGGGTCGAACCGCCCCGGTGTTGCCGTGGCCAAGCAGTTGCAGGGCAAGGAACTGAGCTACAACAACATCAACGACACCGACGCGGCGTTCGAACTGGTGTCGGAATTCGCGGCCCAGGACGGCCCGGCCTGCGCCATCATCAAACACGCCAACCCTTGCGGCGTGGCCCGTGGCGCAACGCTGGAAGACGCCTATTCCAACGCCTTCGACTGCGACCGCACCTCGGCTTTCGGTGGCATCGTGGCGCTGAACCAACCGTTGGATGCGGCCACCGCGACCAAGATCACCGAGATCTTCACCGAAGTCGTCATTGCGCCGGGCGCGGATGAGGCGGCGCAGGAAATCTTTGCCAAGAAAAAGAACCTGCGCCTGCTGATTACACCGGAACTGGCCGATACTTCGGCCCCCGGCCTGACCTATCGCCAGGTGTCGGGCGGTATGTTGGTGCAGGACCGCGACAACGGTTTCATCGGCATGGACGACCTGAAGGTGGTGACCAAGATCGCGCCGACCGATGAACAGATGAAAGACCTGCTGTTCGCCTGGAAAGTCGCCAAGCACGTCAAGTCGAATGCCATCGTCTACGTCAAGGATGGTGCCACAGTCGGCGTCGGCGCGGGCCAGATGAGCAGGGTCGATTCGGCACTGATCGCCGCCAAGAAGGCCGAACGCATGGCCGAGGCCCTGGGCTTGGCCGAGCCGCTTACCAAGGGGTCGGCCGTGGCCTCCGACGCGTTCTTCCCCTTCGCCGACGGCCTGCTGGAAGCGGCTGCCGCCGGCGCGTCCTGCGTCATCCAGCCGGGCGGGTCGATGCGCGACGACGAGGTGATCGCGGCCGCCGACGAAGCGGGCCTGGCAATGGTCTTGACCGGCATGCGGCATTTCCGTCATTGAATCGTAAAGAAAAAGCAATGGTTTCTGGCGTGTCTGTGCTAAACTCGCCTGAAACCGCCAAAAAAAGAGGCGCCACAGCGCCCGGCATCGAGGACGAGCAGATGATCACCGTGTTCTGGGCAGGGTTCTGGACCTTTCTGGCCGATCAGGCCAGTAAATATATAGTCGTGCATATGCTGAATCTGCGTCTGCGCGGGGAACTAGACATTTTTCCCCCGTTTCTGAACCTGCGTATGGCGTGGAATTACGGCGTCAATTTCGGGCTGTTTTCGCAAAGTTCCAATCTGGTCCGTTGGGGCCTGATCGCATTGGCGCTGATTATCTGCATGGCCGTGCTTTGGTGGGTAGGTCGGGACCGGCCCGGTCGGATCGGGCTGGTTTCTGCGGGCCTGCTGATCGGCGGTGCCTTGGGCAATGTGGTAGACCGCCTGCTATACGGTGCCGTCGCCGATTTCATCAACATGTCCTGCTGTGGCATTTCCAACCCCTACGCTTTTAATGTGGCCGATATCGCTATCTTCATCGGCGCTTTTGGGCTGGTTCTTTGGGGCGGAACAAAAAAGGCCGCGTGACGGGGCCGAAACAATCGGCTAAGACGGGTTCGGATGTTTCTGGAGGGTGGCAATGCCGCGCGCGTGGTTGTTGATCGCAGGTCTGGTCCTGGCGGCCTGTTCGGGGGAGGAACGGGATATTTCCCTGCGCGATCTGCGCTCTTTCACCGATGGACCAGATGAGTTCTCAATCCTTCCAGGCAAGGAATTGCAGGCCCCGAAAGATTACACGGCCCTACCGGCACCAACACCGGGCGGTAGCAACCTGACCGATCAGGATCCGCTTGGAGATGGCATCGCGGCGCTTGGCGGACGCGCATCTGCCCGGCAACCGGGGGCGGGTATTCCGGCCGCCGATAGTGCCTTGGTCAATCATTCAAGCCGCAAAGGCGTACCGTCCGATATCCGCGAAACGCTCGCTGCAGAAGACGAAGATTTCCGCCGCCGCAAGTCGCGTTTCACCAAGATTCGCATCGTCAAGGTCGACCGCTATGCCCAAGCCTATGAGCGACAAAAGCTAAACGCCCATGCGGAGCAGGACTCGTGGCGCCGTCGTGGCGTCGCCACCCCCACTGCACCGCCCTACGACCGCTAAGCACCGGCCAAACAAAAAAATTACCAATCGCGCCGCGTTGTGGAACCCGGTGCGCAGGAATGCTTCGAGCCGAAATATCGGGTGAAAAAGCCCACATCGCGGGGATGACCGCCGATGGCCGCGCTTCACAAATCGGAACCAACCACTTCACATCCTCGTAACCGCCCTTGCAGCCCCCCGATGAGCGCGTATCTTGCCGTTGATCGACAGGAGAACCGCCATGATCCGTTTCGTTTTAGGATTTGCCGCATTCATCGCGGCCAGTTTACCGGCCTTAGCTGACGATCAAGTCAGCAATTTCAAACTGGACAACGGAATGGAGGTAGTGGTCATCGAAGACCACCGCGCACCTGTCGTCGTTCAGATGGTTTGGTACCGGGCCGGGTCGGCGGATGAACCAATCGGGCAATCCGGGGTGGCGCATTTCCTGGAACACCTTCTGTTCAAAGGCACCGACAAGCTGGCACCGGGTGAATTTTCCGCCACCGTCGCCAAGAATGGCGGCCGTGACAATGCTTTCACCAGCTATGACTACACTGCCTATCATCAACGCGTCGCCGCCGACCGGCTGGAACTTATGATGCAGATGGAAAGCGACCGGATGGTTAATCTGCGATTGACCGAAAAGGACATTGCCACCGAACGCGATGTGATTCTGGAAGAACGCAACATGCGCACCGAAAACAATCCTTCAGCGTTGTTCCGGGAACAGAAATCGGCAGTGCAATATCTCAATCATCGTTATGGCGTGCCGGTGATCGGCTGGCGCCACGAAATGGAAGACCTGAGCCTTGAAGATGCGTTGTCTTTCTACGGCACCTACTATTCCCCCAATAATGCCATCCTGGTTGTAGCTGGTGATGTGGCCCCGGACGAAGTCAGAACCCTGGCCGATAAATATTACGGTGCGATCCCCGCCAATCCCGATCTGCCGAAAACGCGCTATCGAAGCCAGGAACCGCCGCAGACCGCCGAACGGCGACTGATTTATCGCGATGCGCGGGTGGCACAACCGTATGTCAGCCGGTCCTATCTGGCGCCCGAACGCGATCACGGCGCACAGGAAAAAGCTGCGGCTCTGACTCTGCTGGCCGAGGTTCTGGGTGGCGGCCAGACGTCCGTATTGGCCGAAAAATTGCAATTCGAAAGCAAGACAGCGGTCTATGTCGGCTCATTTTACAAAGGCACGTCGCTGGATGACACAACCTTTGATCTGGTCGTGGTTCCAGCCCCCGGCGTGACATTGCAACAAGCCGAAGATGCGATGGATAAGACCCTGGCCGAGTTTCTGAAGACCGGCATCGACCCGGAACAGCTTGAACGGATAAAGACCCAGATTCGCGCTTCGGAAATCTATGCCCGCGACGATGTTCAGGGACTGGCAAATCGCTATGGGCGCGCGTTGACGCAGGGCTTGACGGTCGGGGATGTGCAGGACTGGCCCGATATTTTGCAGGCAGTCAGTGCCGATGACATCATGGCCGCCGCCAGGGAAGTTTTGGACCGGCGCCAATCCGTCACCGGCTGGATGACGACCGAAGAGGTGACCCAATGACCCTACGTCTGATCGCTTTGATTTTCGCGGTGTTCACTGCTTTGCCCGCCGCAGCCGCTGTCGACATTCAGGCCGTGACTTCCAAGGGGGGGTTCAACGCCTGGCTGGTGGAAAACCATTCCATTCCCTTTGTGTCGCTGGAAATCCGCTTCAAGGGTGGGGCGTCGCTGGACCTGCCAGGCAAGAAAGGTGCGACCAATCTGATGGTTGGCCTGCTGGAAGAAGGCGCCGGGGATATGGATGCCCGCGCCTTCGCGCGTGCCACCGAATCGTTGGCCACCAGTTTCGGTTTCAACCTGAGCGATGACGCGGTATCTGTGTCGGCACGGTTCCTGACCGAAAACCGCGATCAGACGATGACACTGCTGCGCGATGCATTAATCCATCCCCGTTTCGATCCTGATGCGGTCGAACGCGTGCGCACACAGGTTTTGTCCAACATCAAGTCGGATCTGAAAAGCCCCCGTGATATTGCCAGCCGCGCATTCCAAACGATGGTCTTTGGTGACCATCCCTATGGTCAGCCGCAAAGTGGCACCTTGGAAAGCGTTGCTGCGTTGACCCGCGACGATCTGATCGCGGCGCATCAGTCGGCGCTGGCCAAGGACCGGGTCTTTATCTCGGCGGTGGGGGACATCGACGCGGACGAGCTTGCCACTTTGATGGATGGCCTGTTGGCCGAACTTCCCGAAAAAGGGGCGCCTCTGGTCGGAGCAGCGATGCTGAATTTCCCCGGCGGGGTCAAGGTGGTGCCGTTCGACACGCCACAATCGGTAGCGATTTTCGGTCAGAAGGGCATCGACCGTGAAGACCCGGATTTCTTTGCTGCTTTCGTGTTGGACAACATTCTGGGTGGTGGGTCATTCGAAAGCCGCCTGATGCAGGAAGTACGGGAAAAACGCGGGCTGACCTATGGTATTTACAGTTTCCTGGCCGACAAGGATCAGGCCAAGCTGTGGATGGGATCGGTGGCGTCGGCCAATGACCGGATTGCACAGGCTGTGCAGGTAATCCGCGATGAATGGGTCCGGCTGGCCGAAAACGGAGTGACCCAGCAGGAACTCGACGATTCAAAAACCTACCTGACCGGGGTCTATCCGCTGCGTTTCGACAGCAATTCCGCCATCGCCAATATCATGGTTGCAATGCAGATGAGCGATATGCCGATCGACTATATCGCCACTCGGAACGACATGGTGAATGCGGTAACGCTTGACGATGTGAACCGGGTGGCGAAGCGGTTGCTCGATCCCGAACATCTGAGCTTCGTCGTGGTAGGACAGCCCGAAGGTTTGGCCGCGACTGACTGAACCAGTCGATTGAGGGGCCACGTAAAACCCGTGTAACCGGACCAGAATATTCAGGGACGTTGCGCCGCTGTCTTAGGACAATTCACCGATCACGTCCTGCAGAGCGCGGGCGCAGAGGATGATATCGGCGGCTTCGCCGTCTTCTGCGCTCATCGAATTGCCCTCGACATCCATCCAGACCGGCGCGCCGGAACCGCTCACGGTGTCATGAAAGGCAATGCTCAGGCTGGTCTGATCGCCGTTCAGGGTCACAACATCTTCGCCATCGATTTCGATCGTGGTGGTGTCGGTCTCCTCGTCATAGGTGCTCAGCAAACCGTTGACCGCGTCTTCGGTGGTGAAGTCTTCGGTGTAGTAACCTTCATGCACCGGGAAATCGATTTCCAACTGGTCTTCTCCGGCGGTAAAATCGGTGATCTCGGAGGCGTCTGCGCCCTGCGGGTAGGTCGCACCAAAGGCATGGAACAGATCGTCCCCTTCGCCACCGGTGGCCACGGTGCCCTGACCCATCCACAACTCATCATTGCCCGCGCCGCCATTCAAAACGTCGCCAGCGTCATCCACACGGGTCAGATCACCGGGATAATGGTTCCAGTCGTCGCCGAAGCTTTCGTCATTGCCGCTGAACAGCGCGTCATCGCCAGCGCCCCCTTCGATCGTGTCGGCACCTTCACCGCCAAAGATGCTGTCATCGCCATTGGTGCCGGTCAGGTCATCAGACCCATTGCCACCAGTCAGCCATTCGCCCTCTTCAATCGGCTCATCCGCAACCTGTTCTGCTACCGCTTCCGCAGCGACGACCTGCACATCCTCGACCAGCTCTTCCTCGGGCGCTTCTTCTTCGAATAGCGAAACGTCGAGCATGATGTCCTGCTCGTCCTCGATCATCTCGTCTTCGTGGCTAGATGCCATCATGTCTTCGTCGCCGCTGTCGCCCGCACCATCGACCAGAGCGAAAGACCCAACCAACAGAGTACCGAGCATCAAAAGGAAAGACATGGTAGAACCTCAAGCATACATACGTTTCAACTTAGGACATGTTGTACCACTACTTTCGAGTCGACCTGAGTCATCTAACTGACGACGAAAGCCGGAAATCCAACAGGACCAAAGTCCGGCTTGCCGCCTCCCGACCGGTACAAGGGTCGTGGATTCAGGGCATAATCTCTGGGGTTTCAGGGAAAATCAGACCACTCAGCCAGCATCACGACGGCTCGACCTTATGCCGTCACCTATCGTTACTCCCCCATCGCGCGATGTTGTGTCCTGCTGATTCCCGCTGGCACCGTTGAAAACCAGGTCGCACCCCCTTTTTCTGTCAAACCCAGGACCGTCCAGACCATGGTTGTTGCGCAAACCCGGCAAATCCGGTCAAACAGGGTGTATGATTTCGCGCGATTTTCAAAAAGGCGACGCTCAGTCGACCGCCCTCTATTCCGATTGCGAACGATATCGCTATCGGCTGACCCGGATCTGGGACCCGGCGGGACGCAAGGCTCTTTTCATCATGCTGAACCCGTCAACCGCAACAGAAATTCAGAACGATCCCACCGTGGAACGCTGCGAACGCCGCGCCCGGACGCTTGGGTTCGGGGCCTTCGCGGTCACCAATATCTTTGCCTGGCGCGACACCGATCCCAAACATTTGCGTGCCGCGAAATACCCGATCGGGCCTGAAAACGATCGCATCCTCACCGAAAGCTGTGACTGGGCAGATCAGATCATTGCCGGTTGGGGCAGCCATGGCGACCATAGGGGCCGCGGCACATATGTAGCGAGTTTGCTACGCGAACAGGGGCATCCGGTTTACCATCTTGGCCTGACCAAGGCCGGCCATCCGAGGCACCCTCTCTACATCGCCTATCGTCAACAGCCGCAATTATGGGATATCCCGTCGTGACCCAAACGCCCGACACATCCGATCAAAACAACCAAAGCGATCAGAAAGAGGCGACAGCTGCGATCCAGCAACTGACCCTTGAGGTCAAAAAATTGAACAGTCACAAATTCATAACTGTGCAAAATTCGATGTACCGGCTGATCCTGATGCAATTCGCCCGTGGCTTGGCCTTCGGATTGGGATCGATTCTGGGGGCCTCTTTGCTGGTATCCATCCTCACCTGGTGGCTATCGCAATTCGAATTCTTGCCGATTATCGGCGACTGGATGGCGATGCTGGCCAGCGAATTCGAACGCGCTACAGGGAATGGTTCGAACGTTAACCAGTAGATCCGATAGGTTTTGACCAACCCTTTCCTGCGGCGTCATAGTACGAGCGGGGCGAAAGGTTGGACTGTACATGTTTATGCTTACGGGGCTGCTTGGCGCAATGCTGGCAGGTGTCGCGATTGTTGGTCTGATTACCGACTTCGATTCAGCAAGTGACGACACAGCAGACGAAGATCCCATTGATGAAGGTTCAGAGGAATCCTTCGTCGATATTGGTGCCGTTTTCGACATTGGAACGGCTTCGGCCGGTGACCTGACCGGCAGCGAAGGCGATGATATTCTGGGCGGGACCGAAGCGGAGGAAATCCTCTCCGGTGGCGGTGGCGACGATCAGATCGGCGGCTATGGCGGCGCCGACAGCGTTTTTGGCGGCGCGGGGACCGATGACCTGCACGGTGCTGATGGCGACGATGTCGTGATGGGCGATGCTGGTAATGACGTTCTGCATGGCGAAGCTGGCGATGACCAACTGTTCGGCGGCACCGGTGACGATCAGCTTTACGGTTACGAAGGCGATGACACTCTCGATGGACAATCCGGGGATGACAGCCTGACCGGCGGCGGCGGCGACGACGACCTGACCGGCGGTGCCGGGGATGATGCACTGCTTGGCGGGCTGAACGACGACAACCTGACCGGCGGGCCCGGGGCCGACACGCTGTTCGGTGGCTGGGGCGATGACGACGTAAGCGGCGACGATGACTCAGAGGCCGATTTCCTCAACGGCGGCGGTGGCAACGACACCATCAGCGCTGGCAGCGCCGATATCGTCAGCTTGGGCGATGGATCGGATACGGTTCTGATCGGGGAATGGGTCGACGACCCGGTAACTGTGACCGATTTCGACATGGGCGAAGACACCATGCTGCTGATCTACGACGATTCAGACGGGGTGGATCCTGTTTTGGAACTGGAACCGTCACAAACCGCGCCCGGCGACATGGTTCTGACCATGAACGGCGAAGCGATTGCGACATTGAACAACGTCACCACCGTCAACGACGCCAATTTCGTGCTGATGCCGCAGTCTAGCCTCGAAAGCCTCAGCGCTGCGTGAGGCGTCGTTTTCGCTTCCCTTTCGCTGACTTTTTTCCTATACGCCCGCATCTGTCCCGGATTCGCCGGTACAGTGCATTTATGGACCTTGCTGGACGACATCCCGGCTTGAGCCCTCACCTTTCGTTCAAAGGAGATCCCGATGTCGATCACTGTTGAAGAAAAAGCCCGCGTCATGAAGGAATTCGCAACCAAGGAAGGCGACACCGGTTCGCCCGAAGTTCAGGTTGCCATCCTCAGCTCGCGTATTGCGACCCTGACCGAGCACTTCAAGACCCACAAGAAAGACAACCACGGTCGCCGTGGCCTGCTGAAGATGGTTGCCCAGCGCCGCAAGCTGCTGGACTATCTGAAAGGCAAGGAAGAAGCGCGCTATCAGGACCTGATCAAACGTCTGGGCCTGCGCCGCTAAGCGCCCGCAGAATTTTCGAATTCAGAAAGCCCGCTCCGGTCTGGAGCGGGCTTTTTCTTTGCGCATAACCGATCAGCCAGCCCGACCAATCACCGGGTTCAGAGGCGAAAATATGCAGAAAGCCAGCCCTGATCTCTGTTCGCCTTGTGGAAATCGGAAACGATTCAGACTGGTCGCGCCGCAAGTTTCTCAAGCCAATGATCCCGCCGCTCTTTCAGCAGCCGTTGCCGCGCCAGATCGATAAGATCCTTGTCGAACCGTTCCAATTCTTCAAACCCGAATCCGTCTTCACCCTGTTCGTTCCAGACGCATTGCAGATCCTTTGGGTGTGCATTGCCCATCCGCAGAGTGAACCAAATCCGGTTTTTGATCTTATCCAGATCCCTGGACGCTCCAACCCATATCAAACCCTCCGAGGGGCAGCGAATCGCAAAAATTCCCAACGCCGGGTCACGGTCCTTATAAGCGTTGATCGCCGCTTTTCTGTCTTCGTGTTTCATTTCCATCTCATTTTTATCCGGGTTATATTGACTTCTATATTTATACCCGGGTAATTACAAGAAAAGGCATGGAGTTCTGATGGACACCCGCTACACGCACACCGCTTTCGCCGACATGGCCCGGATCGCCTCCGGGCCGCTGTCGGAGATTGCGTTGTTAGTCAAACATTCCGACCCCGCCGCAGCACAGCCATTGGTGTTCGATGACCATAGCGGCCGGGTTGTGGATCTGGATTTGCGTGGAACCGATGCTGAAATCGTCACCCGCTACCAACCCAAGGCCACTCCGACCCCGATCCGTAAACGCGGTCGCCCGAAACTGGGCGTTGTTGCACGAGAAGTAACCTTGTTGCCGCGGCACTGGGATTGGCTGTCCCAACAACCCGGCGGCGCGTCACGCGCGCTGCGGCGGCTGGTGGACGAAGCCCGCCGCGCCGACGCCGGGACCACCGACGCAAGGCAGGCGCAAGAAGCCGCCTATCGCTTCATGTCAGCGCTGGCGGGCAATCTACCCGGTTTCGAAGAGGCCAGCCGCGCGCTTTTCTCCGGTAATCTGCCTGCCTTCGAGGCGCATATCGCCAATTGGCCAGACGACGTCAGGACATATGCCCTGCAATTCATGACGCGAACGGACAGACCTGAAAATGATCTTTCTTGATCCTGCCTCGCACTTGGCGTGGCGTTCGTCGCCCTCTGTGTCGAACCTGCGCAGCCCTTTGTGCAAAAGACCGACACTGTACTGACTCCCAGCGATAACAACGCCCCGAACATGATTCGGGCGCCTATTTCGGGCAGGTATTTACATTCCAGACGGCGCCGGATCAGCCGAACTTCACAAACAACAAGGAATAGGGTTTCTTAACCTTACCCACCGCAGCTTTAACCGCGTCAGAATCGCCGGCTCGGACGGCATCAAGCAGCGCCCTGACTGAGATTTCGAAATCTGTCGCCAGCTTCGCATATGCGTCGCTTCCCTCGGCCTCCGCTGGCGGTACCGCGATCACTTCAGCGGCAAGATACGACAGCACCGCCGCGCGTTCATGGATTTCGGACATCATCGCGTCATCCAGCACCGCCATGTCGAGCGCCAGAAGATGCTCCATCTCCGCGTGGTAAGCGTTCATGCGGTCCGAAAACGTCTGAACCCCATTGCGGAGATGAAGCGCGCTGAATACCTCCCGCACACCTTCCAGCGTCTCATGCGCCTGCGCCAGATCACCGGCATCGATCCGGGCCTTTGCCGCCGCTGCCAGCCGCGTCACCTCGGTCATGGCATCGCCCCAGAGCGGATCATCCTCATACTGCGGCGGAGGCGCAGCAGCATAGGTGGCGAACAGCGCGTCAAATTGGTTGGTGAAGTTCGCCATCGCCCCGGTAGAAGCACCGACATCGCCCGTATTGGTTTTAAACAGTGCCGTTCGATAAGCGCCGTACATTTGCCGATAGGCGTTTTCGAAATCGGATACCGGTCCGGCATTCGCGGAGCTCAAAGCAGCCACGGCAAAAAAACCGCCGAGAAGAAATCGTTTCATAACTTTACTCCGCACTGTGCATTTCCACCTGTCTAAGCCGGACGCAAGGCTATGCAATTGATCTGCGTCAACTGGCGACTCCACCGATCTGCGATCTACGGTGTCTGTATGCCCTGCCACCTTTCCTGTTCCAAATTGGCATAAACTCCTGTATGGCCGCACCATCTGAGACGTTGCGCCCTGACCCCGGCGCTCGAAGAAATGATAGTGGGGTCGGCGGCAATGGGGCCGCCATGACAACGGAAGACCCGGGATACGCCTGGGAGTGCTTCCAATTAGGATACGCAAATGTTTGACGTAACGACGAAATCAATTCAGTGGGGCGATGAAACCCTCACTCTGGAAACGGGCAAGGTTGCCCGTCAGGCCGATGGCTCTGTCATCGCCACCTTGGGCGAAACTTCGGTCATGGCCAACGTGACCTTCGCCAAGGAACCCAAGCCCGGTCAGGATTTCTTTCCGCTGACCGTGCATTACCAGGAAAAATACTATGCTGCCGGCAAAATCCCCGGCGGTTTCTTCAAGCGCGAAGCGCGCCCGACCGAAAAAGAAACGCTGACCGCGCGTCTGATCGACCGTCCGATCCGCCCGCTGTTCGTGCCCGGCTTCAAGCATGAAGTTCTGGTCATGTGCACCGTGCTGAGCCACGATCTGGTCAACGATCCCGACGTGGTCGCAATGATCGCCGCTTCGGCTGCGCTGACCATTTCCGGCGCGCCGTTCCGTGGCCCAATTGCCTGTGCCCGCGTTGGTTTCTCTGAAGGAGAATACGTCCTGAACCCGTCCGTCGACGACATGCAGGACCTGCGCAACAATCCTGAGCAGCGTCTGGACCTGGTGGTTGCCGGGACCAAGGACGCGGTGATGATGGTAGAATCGGAAGCTTACGAGCTGTCCGAGGATGAAATGCTGGGTGCGGTGAACTTCGCGCACGAACAGATTCAGCCGGTCATCGACCTGATCATCTCGCTGGCCGAAGACGCAGCGAAGGAACCGTTCGACTTCACCCCCCCGGATTATTCCGAGCTGTTTGAAGTCGTCAAAGCCGCCGGTGCAGACAAAATGCACGCTGCGTACGCCATCACCGACAAGCAAGAGCGCGTTGCCGCTGTCGCTGCGGCGAAAGACGCCATCAAGGCAGGCCTGAGCGAAGAACAGTTGGAAGACGCCAATCTTGGCGCCGCCCTGAAAAAGCTGGAATCGAGCGTCCTGCGCGGCACTGTCGTAAAAGAAGGCAAGCGGATCGACGGTCGCGCGCTGGATCAGGTGCGCCCGATCGTGGCCGAAACCGGCCTGCTGCCACGGACTCACGGCTCGGCCCTGTTCACCCGTGGCGAAACCCAAGGGTTGGTCGTGACCACTCTGGGCACCGGCGACGACGAACAGTTCATCGACGCGCTGCACGGCAACTTCAAATCGAACTTCCTGCTGCATTATAACTTCCCTCCCTATTCGGTTGGTGAAGTTGGTCGCGTGGGTGGCCCGGGCCGTCGTGAGATCGGCCACGGTAAACTGGCATGGCGTGCCTTGCAGGCGGTTCTGCCGGCGGCAACCGATTTCCCCTACACTTTGCGTCTGGTGTCGGAAATCACCGAATCCAACGGTTCGTCTTCGATGGCATCGGTCTGTGGCGGTTCGCTGTCGATGATGGATGCCGGTGTGCCGCTGAAGGCCGCCGTGGCCGGTGTGGCCATGGGCCTGGTGCTGGAAGAAGACGGCTCCTACGCCGTTTTGACCGACATCCTGGGTGACGAAGATCACCTCGGCGACATGGACTTCAAAGTGGCAGGGACCGAAAACGGCATCACCTCGCTGCAGATGGACATCAAGGTCGCGGGCATTACCCCGGAAATCATGCAAAAAGCCCTGGCTCAGGCCAAGGATGGCCGGATGCATATTCTGGGCGAGATGAACAAGGCGCTTTCGGGTGTCGGTGAATTCTCGGCGCACGCTCCGCGTATCGAAACCATGCAGATCCCGACCGACAAGATCCGTGAAGTGATCGGTTCGGGCGGCAAGGTGATCCGCGAAATCGTCGAAGTGTCGGGCGCCAAGGTCGACATCAACGACGACGGCATCATCAAGATCGCCAGCCCGAACGGTGAGGCGATCCAGAAAGCCTATGACATGATCCATTCGATCGTGGCGGAACCGGAAGAAGGTCATATCTACAAAGGTAAGGTCGTGAAGATCGTCGATTTCGGCGCCTTCGTGAACTTCTTCGGCAAACGTGACGGGCTGGTCCATGTCAGCCAAATCGAAAACCGCCGCCTGAACCACCCTTCGGACGTTCTGAAGGAAGGCCAGGAAGTCTATGTGAAGCTTCTGGGCTTCGACGACCGTGGTAAGGTGCGCCTGGCGATGAAGATGGTCGATCAGGAAACCGGCGAAGAGCTCGCGAAAGAAGAAAAGCCCGAGGACTGATTCGGGCCCTTGCTATGCAGAATGGAAAGGCCCTGGCGTGATCGCCGGGGCCTTTTTGGCACCTTGATTGCGCAAATATTTTTCGCTTCGCTTTGTGCATGTTTGCTACGCATAAAAGAATTCATTATTGGATAGCAATGCACTCAGAAGTCACCATCATTTCAGTCTGCTATGACAGTACAAGCGTGCTGGGTTTGATGTTGAGCTCAATTCCTGAAGGCACGCCGACGATCGTCGTCAACAACACCCAAAACGATGCTCAGGAAATGAAGAACCTTGCGGGCCAGTTTGGGGCGACTGTTATCCAGAACGACATAAACAGAGGTTTCGGTTTCGGCTGCAACCAGGGTGCGGCACTGGCAGACACCCAATTTCTCTTATTCCTCAATCCAGATGCCACCCTTGAACCCGACACACTGGACATGCTGATACAAGCGGCTGGAAAATACGAACAGGCTTCCGCTTTCAATCCAAAGATTCTCGACAGCAACGGCAAGCCTCGTTTTCGCCGACGGAGCGCGATTTCCGCCAAAGACCGAAATACGGCAAGTGGCGCCCCGGATTGGGACTGCGAGGTGTCAGTCTTATCCGGAGCCGCGATGATGGTTCGAAGATCTGACTTCGAAAAAGTACATGGCTTCGACGAAAAGCTGTTCCTTTACCACGAAGACGAGGAACTGTCTTACAGGTTGCGCGAAACCTGTGGACCATTGATGTTCATACATACCGCAACCGTTAGCCATCAGGGCGGAAATTCGAGTCCGAATTCGCTTCAAGTCACCGAACTCAAAGCTTGGCACATGGCGCGGTCAGGCGTCTATCTTGCTTATAAACGTGGTTTGCGCTTCCCAAGACTGCGGCGCTTGGTTCTGGCGACATTTCAGCTTGTCTCTCCAGTTTGCTGGTTCTCTGTCAGAAAGAGGAAGAAACAACTGGCAATTTTCAAAGGCGTCTTAAGCAGCTTTTCCGACTTCGGCGCAGGGTATAAGGACCCATCATGAAGAATCTCCACCGTAAAGTTTATCTCTGGCTACTTGCTTTGAGAGGTCAATCGTCAGAGAAATTCCATGTCCATGGGGTGGATGTCTTTGTGCCAAAGTCTGTGGATTTCAATCTTCGGTACTTATTTCACCGGGGCCGTCCCTATGAAGAGGCCGAGGCAACACTGATCCGAAAATACCTCTCCCCGGGCACCCCGGTGATCGAGCTAGGCGGATGTCTTGGTGTGATATCGGCGGTCATCCGTAATCAGATCGGCCCTGAACCAAAGCATATCGTTGTCGAGGCAATCCCCGAGCTTGCCGAAATCGCCAAAATTAATGCACAGGCAGGCGGTGGGTCGGTTCAATCCCAACTCATTCAGGCAGCGATCGACTATTCTGGCGGTGATACCGTGACATTTGCGCTTGGTAAAAACCCGCATGTTGGTCACATCGCATCTGAAACCGAAACCGGCGTGACGGTGCCGGCAACCACGCTTGCCAAAATCAGAGAGCAAATGCCCGAAGGCCCGTTTGCCTTGGTTTGCGATATCGAGGGAGCAGAGATCGCTCTTATCGACACCGAGTCAGAAACGATGCAGGACATCGATACCTTTATCCTTGAAGTGCACCCCAAGGTTTACCCGGATGGCGAAAGAACGGTGGACAGTTTGATCGAAAAAATAGGCACCTTTGGTTTGAAACAGCAGCAGCGCATAGACAATGTGATCTGCTTTGTTCGGTCTTAAACAGCCATCACTCATGAACGGCTAAAAACTGAGACCTCAATCAAAAAATGCCACCGCAATATCTGCGGTGGCATTCATTTTTAGGAAGAGCCTAGGCCCAGCTTCCCATTGGTTCTCAAGCTGGCTTCTTCGCCAAGCGCAGATAGGGCAACTTGATGTCGATGTCGCCGAACTTTTCCTTGGCCTGCTCGTCAGTCAGCGACAGCGCCACGATCACGTCCTGACCCACGGTCCAGTTAGCCGGGGTGGCGATCGGGGTGTTGTAGGTTGCCTGCAACCCATCCAGCGCGCGCAGCACTTCGGCGAAGTTGCGGCCCACCGACATAGGATAGGTCATTATCAACTGCACCTTCTTGTCCGGCGAGATGATGAAGACCGACCGGACCGAGGCGCTGTCGGCGGCGGTACGGCCATCGGGCAGGTAGGCTTCGGCGGGCAGCATGTCGAACAGTTTCGACACTTCCAGATCTTCATCAGCGATGATCGGGAAACCGGCCGGTGCACCAGAGAAGCTTTCGATGTCGCTTTTCCATTTCTCATGCTCTTCGACGGCGTCGACACTGAGTCCGATCACCTTTGTATCGCGCTTGGCCCATTCATCGGCCAGCTGTGCAACCGCGCCAAACTCGGTGGTGCAAACCGGTGTAAAATCCTTCGGGTGAGAAAACAGAATCGCCCAGCTGTCGCCGATCCAATCATGGAAAGAGATCGTGCCCTGATCGGTTTCAGCAGTAAAATTCGGAACGATGTCGTTGATACGCAAACCCATAGCCTGCTCCTTTTTTTGAAAAAATGACATTCTAAGATTTAGATACGTTCTAAGGTGGAACTTACCAAGTCCTGTCATATCAATAAACCCAAACCAGGACAGAGTGTCGCAGGGTTTGACATTCCTAAAAATTTGATCAAATTCTCATAGCAGGAAGAAGCCGTCTTGAAGCTCGCATGAACCCCTGTCACATTACGCGAGAATCTGCGGATATATTTCTGCCTGGCAGAAATAGCACCGGACTAGAATTTGCTCACGGGAGAGTGTGATGATCGAACAACGTCAATTTTATATCAACGGGGAATGGGTCGACCCGGCCGAAGCGAATGACCATCAGGTAATCGATCCTTCGACCGAAGAACCTTGCGCAGTCATTTCGCTGGGCGGTCAGGCCGATGTGGACAAGGCCGTTGCCGCCGCCAAGGCCGCGTTCCCCGCTTGGATGAACACCTCTAAGGAGGAGCGCATCGCGCTGGTCGAAAAGTTGCTTGAAATCTACAAGCGGCGGGGCGCTGAAATGGGCGAGGCGATGTCGATGGAGATGGGTGCGCCGATTGACATGTCTTCCACCCAGCAGGTCGGCGCAGGTACCTGGCACATCTCGAATTTCCTGACCGCGGCTAAAAATTTCGACTTTATCCGTCCGCTGGGCGATCACGCGCCGAACGACCGGATCATCTATGAACCCGTCGGCGTCTGCGCCCTGATCACGCCGTGGAACTGGCCAATGAATCAGGTCACACTGAAAGTGGTCGCCGCAGCCATCGCCGGCTGCACCATGGTCTTGAAACCGTCCGAGGAAAGCCCGCTGGACGCAATGCTGTTCGCTGAATTCATGGACGAAGCCGGGTTCCCCAAAGGCGTATTCAACTTGGTGAACGGCGACGGGATCAACGTCGGCACCGCCATGACCGGCCACAAGGATGTCGACATGGTCAGCTTCACGGGTTCGACCCGCGCCGGCATCGCGATTTCCAAAAACGCAGCCGACACGGTCAAGCGTGTACATCTGGAACTGGGCGGTAAAGGCGCGAATATCGTGTTCGCCGATGCAGACGACAAGGCGGTAAAGCGCGGCGTTCTGCACATGATGAACAACACCGGCCAAAGCTGCAACGCGCCGAGCCGGATGCTGGTTCAGAAAGGGGCCTATGATCAGGCCGTCGAAACCGCCGCCGAAGTGGCCAGCAAGGTCACCGTGGGCAATGCGCACGAATCCGGGCGTCATATCGGCCCGGTGGTGAATGAAGCCCAGTGGAACAAGATCCAGGGCCTGATCCAGAAGGGTATCGACGAAGGTGCGCGTCTGGTCGCCGGCGGTCTGGGCCGTCCTGAGGGGCTGAACAAAGGCTTCTATGTCCGTCCGACCGTGTTTGCAGATGTGAACAACGAAATGACCATCGCGCGCGAAGAAATCTTCGGGCCCGTTCTGACGATCATTCCCTTCGACGACGAAGAAGACGCCATCGCAATTGCCAATGACACCCAGTACGGCCTGACCAACTACATCCAGACCCAGGACGGATCCAAGGCCAACCGTGTGGCCCGGCAGTTGCGTTCGGGCATGGTGGAAATCAACGGCCAAAGCCGTGGCGCTGGCGCGCCCTTTGGCGGCATGAAGCAATCCGGCAACGGCCGCGAAGGTGGTGTCTGGGGCATCGAGGATTTCCTCGAGGTCAAGTCGGTCGCAGGCTGGACAACCGAGGCGGACGCGGCAGAATAAATCCGCCCGCCATTGCAGAAAACCGGCATCCGGGGCTATGACAGCCCCGGATGTTTTCTTTGTGGGGACCCGATGGCCAAGAGCAAACCGAAATCGCAGGCGGATTTTGTACCGGAAACGGTGCTGAAACGTGATATTTTTTCCGAAACGATTTCAGGTCATCTGGCGTCGGATCCATCGGTCAAGGTTGCGCTACGCAAACTGGATGGCGTGCCGTGGTACGCCCGGCCCCTATCGCAATTTCTGGCCCGCAAGGAGGCGCGCGGATTGCGCGCAGTTCAGGGAATCGAAGGGGTTCCGGAGCTGCTGGCCGCCGACAAGGCGGGTATCCTGCGGGTCTGGTCACAGGGTACGCCGCTGCACCTGGCGAAACCCTCAGATGCTCTCTGGTTTCAGGATGCCAAGCGCCTGTTACGCGACATGAAGCGGCGCGGCGTCTGCCATAATGACATTGCCAAGCCGCAAAACTGGTTGATGACACCGGACGGACGCGCCGCAGTCATTGATTTCCAGCTCGCCAGCGTACACAGACGCCGTGGCAAACTGTTCCGCATCGCCGCGCGCGAAGACCTGCGGCACATGCTGAAACAGAAACGCGCCTTTGCCCCGCACCTGTTGACAGCGACCGAAAAGAAAATGTTGATGCAGAAATCCCTGCCATCTCGGATGTGGATGGCAACCGGAAAGAAGCTTTATAACCTCATCACTCGTCGGTTGATGCATTGGTCCGATGGCGAAGGATCGGAGAACCGGATCGAACATGACGGGCCAGCAATCCGCAAGGCGCTACTGGCTGCAGGGGCACAGGATGTGGCTTTCGCAACCTACGCAATGTCTGCCGGGGGTGTGGGCATATATGCCTTTGTCGAGGGCGATCTGACGCCCGATGCCCTGCCGCAATCCGGACCGGTGGCGAACCTGACCCAGCTTGTTACAGCATTGCCACGCGATCAGGACGGTTCTGTCAGGACCGACCTGTTGGAACTCATCGCAATCAATCGGTTGGAAGAGCTGGATCAGATTCTTAACGGGGACACCGCTTTGTATTCTGCCCTGCAACCGATCATTGCTGGACGGCTGAATTTAACCGATCGCCGCTTGCACTGAGCGAAGCCTGGCCCAGATTTCGTCGCGCTTTCCGTATCAGAACGGAGCCTTAGACCGAAATCCCATACCCTTGCCGCTATCGGGATGTTTGAGCCGCAACTCTTCGGAATGCAGCATCAGGCGCGGAAATTCCCCGGCCTCGCCTTCGGCATAAAGCGGATCGCCCAGGATCGGATGTCCCAATGCCAGCATATGCACCCGCAATTGATGGCTGCGGCCGGTTTTCGGGCTCAGCCGGACGCGGGTTTCATTGACACCGTATTTCAACACGCGCCAATCGGTAATCGCCGATTTCCCGTTTTCATGATCGACCATCTGGCGCGGTCGGTTGGGCCAGTCGACGATCAGGGGCAGATCAACGGTCCCGGATTTGGGCTCCAACCTCCCCCAAACCCGGGCGACATAGGTTTTCTTGGTTGTCCGTTTTTCAAACTGCATCGACAGGTGACGCTGCGCGTGAGGGGTCAGCGCGAACACCATCACCCCCGAAGTATCCCGATCCAACCGATGCACCAGCAAAGCCTGTGGAAAAACCGCCTGAACCCGGGACAGCAGGCAATCGGACAGATGTTCACCCCGCCCGGGGACGGACAGCAAGCCCGAGGGTTTGTCGACGACCACGATTTCGTGATCCTCATGCAGGATCACAAGAGGATCAGACGGGGGGATATATTCGGTGCTCCAAACCATGGCGGTTGGATACGCGCGGGCGGGCAGAGGCGCAACCCGACGTCACGCTTGCTTGTGTAGACACCCCCCTGCACCCTGCTGCCAAACGAGGAGGACCCGCAATGCATCCGACAGTCAAACGCATGACCGAAATTGTTGCTTCTGGCGACGACAGCAAGATCATAGAGATTTTGGCCGAGGAGGTACGGTTTATGCCACCTACTTATTGGAAAACATGGGTAGGACGTGAACCCGTCGCGGCAGTTTTGGGCCATGTCGGGCAGGTGTTTTCAAATTTTCGCTATCGCCGGATCATGGGCGAAGGCAAAGATTGGGCGCTGGAATTCCAATGCAAAATTGGGGATCATGATGCAGTCGGCGTCGACCTGATCACCCTTAACGATGCAGGGCTGATCGAAGAATTCGAAGTCGTCATGCGCCCACACAGTTCAGTCGGAGCGCTGCGCGATGAAATGAACAAACGGGTGATGACAGATGCCCGCTTCCTCAAATTCAAAGAGGCGTTACGCTGATTACATTTTCGAGTGGCGCAACTGGCGCCACATCGATACCGAATAGATCACCAGCGCCACCCAGATCATCGGAAAGGCGATCATGCGGGCATGGTCGAACGGTTCTCCGAAGACCAGCACCGCCACTAGGAAGATCAGAGTCGGGGCGATATATTGCAGCACGCCGATGGTCGACAGCCGCAGCAGCTTGGCCCCGTTTGCATAGGTCATCAGCGGCACCGCAGTCACCACCCCGGCCCCCATCAGCAACGCCATGTCAGTCCCGGCGACGGTGAAATGCCCCTGCCCGGTCGTGGAAAGATAGATGACATAGCCCAACCCCAGCGGCAGCAGGATCAGCACCTCCAGCATGAAGCCCTGATTGGGCCCCACCGGCAGAGATTTCTTGAAAAAGGCATAAAACCCCCAAGACACAGTCAGCCCCACCGCGGCCCAAGGTAATGTACCGGCATCGATCCACAGCACGGCAACTGCCAGCGCGGCGAGCGCGATAGCTACACCCTGCGCCTTGGTCGGTCGTTCCCCCAGCAGCATTGCGCCCAAGGCGACGCTGAAAAGCGGGTTGATGTAATAACCAAGGGCGGCATCGAGTGCTCGATCGGACGCGATCGACCAGACATAAATGCCCCAGTTGATCGACACGAGAACCGCCGTAACGCAAGCCATGATCAGGGTGCGGGGGGTGCGGAGGGCTTCGATCAGGTCGTTGGTGCGGCCCAGCACGATCAGCACCACGGCCGCGATCGGGACGGACCAGATCACCCGGTGCGCTACCACCTCAGCGGGCGGAATATGCGCCAGCATCTTCATATAGAGAGGCATGAATCCCCACATCAGATAAGCCGCCATGGCAAAGGCAAGCCCTTGCGGTGTATCGACATTTGCAGGTTTCACTGGCTTGCTGGACATTTGTTGAATTCCTTATTGCCCCTCGGCTTTACCGCAGAAGTCAGCCCGGCAAAAGACCGCAATAACCCGGTCAGGTTCATTGCACCACAACGGACCCGAAGCGGCGGGAAAACGCGGACATACCAGCAGGCAGGTGTAGAGTCTTTCATAGGGATATGCGCATTTTGCAGCCCGGTTCGCTACATATTGCTCAGCCCCCCGGCTGCCGCAGGCATGATGCCTTTCATCGGGACGGCCGCAGGTATCGTCAAATCTTAACAAGATCGACCGTTTTATGGTCAAATACCCAAAAAGCGACCCAAGCGTCCAAGGCAAGCCAACAAGGCAATCACATCTGGGCAACCGGTCTGCAAGAAGGTCCGGATGACAGGAATGCAGGACACCATTCCGGTCGCGGATACAGCGAAGGAGACACTCTGATGTGCCTGACACCCGAAGCGCTTGCTTTGTTCCTGAACCTGCTCAACCCGGAAATCATCGAGGCCGAGAGCGGCCAGATCACCATTCACGCCACACAAAAGCAGGCGGTGTGGGTTTTGAGCGGCGAACAGTGGTGTACTGATGCGCCACAGCAAAGCGGCACTGGCGGTCTGTAATCGGATCGTGGATCAACCTTTGAGCGCCGTGCGCAGCCAGTCGGAAATCCTGCGTTCGGCATCGACACCCTGAGGAATGACCCTGCGCAGCGACAGGAAGGCGTGAATCTGGCCGGGATATTCCAACAGCGTCACCGGCACCCCCGCCGATTTCAGCGCATCGGCATAGTCATGCCCGTCGCACCACAGCGCGTCATGCCCCCCCGCGATGATCAGCGCGGGCGGCTGCCCCGGCAACCGGTCCGACCGCAGCGGCGAAATACGCGGATCGAACCGGTCCTGCCCGTTGGGAATGTAATGATCCATGAACCAATCTATCCGCTGGCGCGGCAACAGCGGCTGATCGCGCAGATCCCGCATCGACGCCGTATCCAGCGCCGCATCCACCGCCGGATAGATCAACAGTTGCGCCGCGGGCATCGGATCGCCCGAGGTGGCCAGATCGTGCATCAGCGCAGCGGTCAGGTTGGCCCCGGCGCTATCGCCGCCGACAACCAGTTGCGATGCGTTCAGGGCGGCCGGGCCGGTGCCCAGCGTCAAGGCCCGGTAGCAGGCCAGAACATCATTCACTGCGGCAGGGAATTTATGTTCCGGGGCGAGCCGGTAATCATAGGAAATCACCCTGATGCCCGCATCCCGGGCCAGTTGGCCGCAAAGCCCGTTATGGGTTTGGATATCGCCCTGAACCCAGCCGCCGCCATGCAGATAAAGCAAGGTCGGCTGAGCCCCGAAGGCATCGCTCCCTTTCGCAACATAGATGCGCGCGATGCGGGGGCCGTCGGCACCGGGCAGGGTGATGTCGGTCTTGGCGATATCCGCAGGACAGGGCCGGTCGAACCTGGCGGCCAGTGTCGCCAATTGTGCGCGGCTTTCTTCGACAGAGGGCATGCCACTGTCACCACGGATACGTTGCACCAGTTGGCTGACCGCGTGGGATTTCGGATCAATACGGCGGCCGTCCACTACAGGTAGTCGTCCGGCATAGAACAGGCGAACGATCCATTCGGGGAGCAGGACAAGCCACAGCCCCAGCAAAATTGATATTTTCCGCATTCCCGCACCCTCCGCTGCCCCGAACCTTCCGGGTTCGGGGCAGCAAAGTCAACGGAGCTGAATACTACCCTAAGACGGATTTCCCGGAACCATGACAGTCCCGGGGGCAGGCCCTAGACCCGTTCGATGGCAATCGCGGTGCCTTCGCCGCCGCCGATGCAGATCGCCGCGACCCCGCGTTTCAGCCCACGGGTTTCCAGCGCGTTAAGCAGCGTCACCATGATCCGCGCACCCGACGCGCCGATCGGATGGCCCAGCGCACAGGCGCCGCCGTTCACATTGACGATGTCGCGATGCAGGCCCAGTTCGCGCATGAACGCCATCGGCACCACCGCAAAAGCTTCGTTCACTTCCCACAGATCGACATGTTCGATGCTCCAGCCCAGCCGGTCGAGCAGTTTACGCGCGGCGGGAACCGGGGCGGTAGGAAATTGGGACGGCGCCTGTGCGTGGCTGGCATGCCCCATGATCCGTGCCCGGATATTCAACCCCTGCGCCTGCGCCGCCTCTTCGGAGGCCAGAACCAGCGCTGCCGCACCGTCCGAGATCGAAGACGAATTGGCCGCCGTCACGGTCCCATCCTTGCGGAAGGCCGGTTTCAGCAGCGGGATTTTTTCGGGGCGCGCCTTGGCAGGTTGTTCGTCGGTGGAAATCTGGTGTTCGCCATTTTTGTGATGCAGGGTGATCGGGGTAATTTCACCCTTGAAAGCACCGCTGCGTTCAGCATCGAGCGCATTGGACAGGGACGCCAGCGCATATTGATCCTGTTCTTCGCGGGTGAACTGGAATGCTTCGGCGCAATCTTCGGCAAAGGTGCCCATCAGGCGGCCCTTGTCATAGGCATCCTCCAGCCCGTCGAGGAACATGTGGTCCATGACCTGCTGATGGCCGATCCGGGCCCCGCCGCGCATCTTGGGCAGCAGGTAAGGCGCGTTGGACATGCTTTCCATGCCGCCCGCGATCATGGTGTCGGCATGGCCAAGCGCGATCTGGTCGAAGGCGACCATCGCCGCCTTCATACCCGAGCCACACATCTTGTTCAGCGTGGTCGCGGGGACTTCTTCGCCCAGACCACCGGCAAACCCGGCCTGTCGCGCCGGTGCCTGACCCTGACCTGCAGGCAGCACGCAGCCCATCAGCACCTCGTCCACCGTGCCAGTGCCGGCATCGGCCAGCGCCGCCCGAATGGCAGCCCCGCCAAGGACCGAAGCCTCGACCCCGTCAAAAACCCCCTGGAACCCGCCCATCGGGGTCCGTGCTGCGCCTGCGATAACGACCGGTTTCATGGTAATTCCTCCTGTGTTCGTCCCTGCATACCGAATGGTAAGGTTTGCCGTCTAGCCTTTGCCGCAATTGGTTTCAAAAGAACGGAGATGGCATGGAGATGTCCAGCAGACGCCATGGCGACACCCAAGTGGTCACGATTGACGAGAACCGGATCGATGCGGCGATTGCCATCGCCTTCAAGGACAAGATACGCGACTTGACCGAAAATGGCCCGAGGAACGTGATCCTTGACCTTGGTAGGGTCGAATTCATCGATTCCAGCGGTCTGGGCGCGATCGTGGCAGCGATGAAACAGCTGGGACAGGACCGGACGCTGCAACTGACCGGGTTGATGCCAAACGTGGAAAAGGTGTTCCGCCTGACCCGCATGGATACGGTATTTCGAATCCACGAATCGATCGATGCCGCGCTCGCCGCGAATACCGCATGACCCTGACAAAGACCTGAAAGGCAGGCTGTGATGGCACCGGATGAAACGATCGCGTTCAGCTTTGACGGCAGTGCCATCGGGGTCAGGCAGGCCCTGACCCGGCTGATGCGGGATCTGCAGGCGCGGTCGTTCAACAAGGTGGATCGTGACAACGTGGAACTGGTGCTGGCCGAGGCGCTGAACAATATCGTCGAACATGGCTATCGCGGTGGCAAGAATGGCAAGATCGACCTGTGTTGTACCCTGCGGCCAGAGGGTGTCGACATCGTGGTGATGGATTGTGGTGCCGCTGTACCGGAGGCGGTGCTGTTGCCGCGCGCCGCCCCCGATCCGCAGACCCGGATGCACGACCTGCCCGAAGGCGGCTGGGGCTGGTCGATGATCCACAAGTTGACCGGCAAGCTGAAATACAGCCGCGAAGGGGACTGCAACAGGCTGGAACTGCATCTGCCGTTTTCGGTGGACGTCAGGCCCGGCAGCGGGTCTGACTGAGACGGCAAGCCGGGGGAAAAGCCCAAGATTCGCCATATTGCCCACTCATTGCCGCCCGATTGGCGGGGCATAACAGGGGTGTAGCTGCTCTTAGCTTCCCTCGGCGTCATGCGAATATAGCCCCCACCCAGAGCATGGCGCCGAGGCCTAACCTTCCCTTGCCATCCCTGAAAAGCGCTCTAATCTGCCGCAAAACCTGCGGAGATCCTTATGAGAGACTTTCAACTGCCCGGGCGGTCACCGGTATTCGCTGCCAACGGCGTTTGCGCTACGTCGCATCCGTTGGCTGCAAAAGCTGCCATCGATATTCTGGAACGCGGCGGCAACGCGGTGGACGCGGCGATTGCCGGGGCGGTTCTGTTGGGCATTTGCGAACCGCAGATGACCGGGATCGGCGGCGATTGTTTTGTACTGATGTCCCCAGCGGGCAGTGACGAAATTCTGGCGCTGAACGGATCGGGCCGGTCGGCAAAGGCGGCGAATGCCGCAGATTTGCGCGACCGTGGCCTGTCGGCGGTGCCGGTTCAGGGCCCCGAGGCGGTGACCATTCCCGGTGCGGTGGATGCGTTTTGCCGGTTATCCGAGGATCACGGGCGGATCGGGCTGGACGCAATCCTTGCCCCGACGATCCGCTACGCCGAGGAAGGGGTGCCCGTCGCGCCGCGCGTCGCCTTTGACTGGCCGACAAGCGCCAAGGCGCTGCAAGGCCACGGGCTGACCCATTATATGCCCGGCGGCACGACCCCGAAAACCGGTGACCTGTTCCGGTCCCCGATGCAGGCTGAAGTGCTGCGCCGGATCGCCAAGGACGGGCGCAAAGCCTTTTATGAAGGTGAAATCGCCGAGGATATGGTGCGGACCCTGCAAGCGGCGGGCGGCGTTCACACGCTGGAAGATTTTGCAGCCACTGCCTGCGATTACACCACGCCGGTCAGTGGCACCTATGCCGGGGCCGAGTTGGTCGAGCACCCGCCAAACGGTCAGGGCGCGACCGCGATCCTGCTGCTTAACATTCTGAAACATTTCGACATTGCCGCGATGGAACCGTTCGGCAGCCAGCGCGCCCATATCGAAGCGGAAGCGGCCAAGCTGGCCTATGACGCGCGCAACCGGTTCATTACCGACCCGGAAAACTGCGCGAAGCTGGACTACATGCTGGCGCCTGAAACGGCGGCCAAGCTGGCGGCGCTGATCGACCCCGGCAAGGCGATGCAGGCGGCCGCGCATCTGACCGAGGCGGTGCACAAGGACACGATCTATATCACCGTGGTCGATCGCGATCGCATGGCGGTGTCGCTGATCTATTCGATTTTCCACGGCTTCGGGTCGGGTATCGCGTCGGAAAAATACGGTATCCTGCTGCAAAACCGCGGGGCGGGATTCACGCTGGAACAGGGCCATCCAAACGAAATGGCGGGCGGCAAGAGGCCGATGCACACGATCATCCCCGGCATGTTGCGCGAAAATGGCAAAGTGCGGATGCCGTTTGGCGTGATGGGTGGGCAATACCAGTCGAACGGCCATGCCCGGCTGGTGTCGAATATCCGCGATTTCGGGATGTCGCCACAGGACGGTATCGACGCGCCGCGCTGTTTCACCTTTGACGGGGTGATGAATGTCGAACGGGGCTATTCCGACAAGGTGCGGCAGGAACTGGCCGATCTGGGGCACCGGGTGGAAATCCCCCAAGGTCCGATCGGCGGTGCCCAGGCTATCGTGATCCGGGACGATGGCGTTCTGGAAGGCGGGTCTGACCCGCGCAAGGATGGCTGTGCCCTGGGTTACTGAGCCTTGGTGATCAAGCAAACAAGGGGCCTGAAAAGGCCCCTTCGCACGCCGACGGCAGGTCGATCAGTTCAGTTGGAAATGCAGCGGGTAATGGCCGTCTTCGAACGGGCCAAACAGGTCGGGAATGTCGGGATGATCCACCGGTTCGCCGGAATAATCCGCCACAAGGTTCTGTTCCGACACGTAAGCGACGTAGTAGCTTTGATCGTTTTCGGCCAAAAGATGGTAAAAAGGCTGCTCTCTCGACGGCCGACTTTCCTCGGGAATCGAGTGATACCATTCTTCGGTATTACTGAACTCCGGGTCGACATCGAACACCACACCGCGGAACGGGTGCTTCTTATGGCGGACGACCTGGCCCAGATGATATTTGGCACGCGTTCTTAACATGGTCTTGCAGCCCCCATGACCCAGAGATAGACGGTTTTCAGGGTAAATGTCCATGTTTGAAGCCGGAATTTAAGGGAAACAGTCTGTGAACCTTGCCTTTACAGTAATCGAAATCACAGCGCCAGTGTTCATGCTGGCGGCCATCGGTTTTGCCTGGGTCAAAGCCGGCTTCGATTACCCCGTGCGATTCGTCACCCAGTTGGCAATGACGCTTTCGGTGCCTTGCCTGATCTTTACTGCGCTGATGAAGACCGAAATCGACCCGCAGGCGTTAACCACGCTATCGTTGGCCTCGGTCGCGGTCTATGCGGTGGTGTCGCTTGCGGCTTTTGCGCTGGTGCGGATCGGGCGGCTGGATCTGCGCACCTATATGGCGCCGATCATTTTCAGCAATACCGGAAATGTCGGTCTGCCGCTGGCGCTGTTCGCCTTTGGCGAGGCCGGATTGGGATATGCCGTTGTCGTCTTTGCCATCATGGCGATCTGGTCGTTTACCTTTGGCGTCTGGTTGGTCGCGGGGGGCGGGTCTTTGATCAAGGTGGTCAAGGAACCGCTGGTCGGGGCCACGATTTTGGGCGGGATTTTCCTGTGGCAGGGCTGGCATACGCCGGTTTTTGTGACCAACGCGCTGGATCTGGTCGGACAGATGGCGATCCCGATGATGCTGATCACGCTGGGCGTGGCGGTGGCGCGGATGCATCCGGGCCATATCCGCCAGGCAACCTGGATTTCGATGGTCAAGCTAGCGATGTGTTTCGCGATTTCATGGGCCGTGGGGCGGTGGTTCCAGCTTGATGATATCGCCTTTGCCGTATTGGTGATCCAGGTTTCAACGCCGGTTGCGGTGACGTCTTACCTGTTGGCGGAAAAATACGGCGCCGACGCGGAATCGGTGGCCGGGTTGGTGGTGGTTTCAACCCTGATGTCGGTGATCGCGATCCCGCTGATGCTGAGCGTACTGCTGTAACGGCGCCGGGGGCCGCGATCCGGATATAGCGGCCTTTGCGGCCCTGAACTGACCTGAATGTGACAGCATCCCCCATTTGCAGACGCTTTGATTTCCGCTAGAGTGTAGCAAAAAACAAAGAAAGCGAGAGGCAGATGAGCAGAACTCTTCGCGCATTGGTCCTGTTGATGGTGCTGGCATCCTGCGGCGGCGGAAATTTCACCGCGCCGCGGAATCTGGATAACGCCTGTTCGATCCTCAGCCAGCGCCCGAAATACGGTCGCGCCTTCAAGGCAACCGAACGCCGTTGGGGCGTACCGGTGCATGTGCAGATGGCGACCATCCATCAGGAAAGCAAATTCATCGGCAATGCCCGCACACCCTACCGGTTCGTGCTGGGCGTGATCCCAATGGGGCGGCAAAGTTCAGCCTATGGCTATGCCCAGGCGATCGATTCCACATGGGACGAATATCGCCGCGAAACCCGATCTTTCCGCGCAAAACGCGACAATATCCGGGACGCGACCGATTTCATGGGCTGGTACATGAACAAGACACGCGAAAAGAATGGCGTGTCTCTCAGCGATACCCGCAATCAGTATCTGGCCTATCACGAGGGCCATGCCGGATATGCGCGCGGCAGCCACAAGCGCAAAAGCTGGCTGCTGCGGATTGCCGGGAATGTCGACGAAAGATCGCGGATGTATCAGGCCCAGCTGAACAGCTGCAAACGCAGGCTGCGCTGATCAGCGATTGTCGCGCTGATCGGGCTGGGTGATGGTGAACAACCGGTTGTTCAAGGCAACGCCGGTTTCCATCGCACCCAGCACCACGGTGGTGCTGGAGCCGGCATCGTCATTGATCACCCATTGCCGCAATTGCACCGGATCGTCGGTGAACACCAGCTGTAGATTGCCGTATTCGGGGTGATCGGGGTCCTGCGCGGTGATGGTGGTCGCGGTGCCGTCATAATCGTGCCCCACCACCATATTAGCGCGCGCCAGATCCACCCGTTCGTCGAGGATGATCGACAGCGGCGTCTGATTCAGCGGATAGGTTTCCGGCCCGTTATCCGGCGTTTTCGGATCATAGATCGCCACCGCGCCAGAACTGGCCAGAACCAGCGTATTGTCAGGGCTGGCATATTCGAACCGCATCCGCCCGGGCCGTTTCAGCATCAGCGTGCCGGTTGAAATCGTGCCGTCATCGTTGATCTGGGTGAAATTCGCCTTGGCGGTTTTCATCCGGTTCAGATAGGCGGACAGATCGTTCAGCGAAATTTGTTCTGCCGAAACCGGCAGGGTCAGGGCCAGCATCGCGGCGGCGGGGGCGAAAAGGCTGCGTGGTTTGATCATGTCACCAATCTAGGGGTTTCGCGTCCGATTACAGCCGGCCCCCGTTTCACTTTTCCGCGAGAGGGCCGGACCGTTTATTGTTGTTCGGGCACAAGGATTTCGCGTTTACCGACATGGTTGGCGGCACTGACGACGCGTTCGTCTTCCATCTGTTCGACCAATCGGGCGGCCTTGTTATAGCCGATCGCCAGTTTGCGCTGGATATAGGAGGTCGAACATTTGCGATCCTTGATCACGATGGCCACGGCCTGATCGTAAAGCGCATCTTCGCCGGTGGTGTTGCCGCCAAGGCCCAGCACCGCGTCGATATCGCTTTCCTTGTCCTCGTCCGGGCCTTCGACCACGCCGCCGATATAATCGGGGGGGCCGTAGGCCTTGAGATGGTTGACGATTTCCTCGACCTCTTCGTCGGACACGAAGGGCCCGTGGCAACGGGTGATCTTGGCCCCGCCAGCCATATAGAGCATGTCGCCCATGCCCAGCAGTTGTTCGGCGCCCATTTCCCCGAGGATGGTGCGGCTGTCGATTTTCGAGGTCACCTGGAACGAAATCCGGGTCGGGAAGTTGGCCTTGATCGTACCGGTGATCACATCGACCGAGGGCCGTTGCGTCGCCATGATCAGGTGGATACCCGAGGCCCGCGCCATCTGCGCGAGGCGCTGAATGCAGGCTTCGATTTCCTTGCCCGCGACCATCATCAGGTCGGCCATTTCATCGACGATGACGACGATATAGGGCATTTTTTCGGGGGTAATTTCCTCGGTCTCGAACACCGGTTCGCCGGTATCGTCGTCAAATCCGGTCTGCACCGTGCGGCTAAAGGTTTCGCCCCGCGCCAGCGCATCGGCGACGCGGCTGTTGTAGCCGTCGATGTTACGCACGCCCATTTTGGACATCTTGCGATAGCGGTCTTCCATCTCGCCAACGACCCATTTCAGGGCAACCACGGCCTTTTTCGGATCGGTGACAACCGGCGACAGCAGGTGCGGGATGCCGTCATAGACGGACAGTTCCAGCATCTTCGGGTCAATCATGATCAGCCGGCAGTCTTCCGGCGTCAGCCGGTAGAGCAGCGACAGGATCATCGTGTTGATCGCTACCGATTTACCAGACCCCGTGGTCCCGGCAATCAGAAGGTGAGGCATCTTGGCAAGGTTTGCGACGATGGGATCGCCGCCGATATCCTTGCCCAGAGCCAGGGGCAGTTTCATGTTGCTGTCACCGAAATCGCGCGCCGACAGGATTTCGCGCAGCACGACTTTTTCGCGGTTTTCGTTGGGCAGTTCGATGCCGATCACGGACCGGCCCGGAACGGTGGAGACCCGTGCCGACAGCGCCGACATCGAGCGGGCGATATCGTCGGACAGCCCGATCACGCGGGAGGCTTTCAAACCCGGCGCGGGTTCCAGTTCGTACATGGTGACGACGGGACCGGGGCGGACCGACACGATTTCGCCTTTGACGCCGTAATCGTCCAGCACGTTTTCCAGCATCCGGGCGTTTTCTTCCAGCGCTTCATCACTGAGATGATGGCGCTGAATGCTGGCCGGGCTGGTCAACAGGTTGAGCGGCGGCAGATCATAAACGGGGCGGTTTTTTTCTTCGAATTGCAGCGAAGGCTGTGCTTCGGCCCGGGCGCGGGTCGAAGGCTGCACCGGTTTACGGTTGAGATGCTGCACCACCTTGCGCGGTTCCGGCACCGGAATGGCGCGCGGCGCCACCGGGGCGGGGTCGGAGGCGGGTCGATAATCCGTCTGATTGCCAGCAGCTTGCGGGAACTGGACGACGGGCACCTCTTCGTGCGGGACTTCTTCCGCAAAGGGAGCGTATTCGGGATCGGCCAGAGGTTCATTCAACTGCTCGGGCAAATATTCGGGCTGGTATTCAGAGACCGGTTCGGGCTGCAACGGCTGTATCCGGCGCGGCGTGACCAGCGGAGCCGCATCGGCCCGTGCCTGAGCGGTGGCGCCCCCGGTCAGCGGCGGTTCGGGCGGCAAGGCGGCGTTGGGATGCGGATTAAGCACCAGCGGATCGGGCCCACGGCCACGGCCCTTGGTCAGCGGCGTCGCGGCTTGGGTTTGCAAAGCTGGAGTGTCGCGCACCCGGTTGCGGATCACGTCGGCAATCTTGGCCTTGATCCGCTCGTCCCCGGGGGCATCGACAGCGGCCATACTGTGATGTTCGACCAGTTCGGGTTCCGGCATTTGGTCGGGCATCGGTTCGGGACGGCGAATGAGCGCGGGCATCCGGCTCAGCAGGCTGGGCCGGGCCGGTTCGGGGTCTTCTTCGAACAGCTCTTCGTGATATTCGGGGTATTCGGCCGAGCCCGTCTGGGCCTGCCAATCAGCCTGTTCCTGCGCCAGCTTATTGCGGGTTTCACGCCGGGCGGCAGTGCGGGCCTGCATCGTCTGGGCGGCGCTGACCGCGCCGGTCGCGCCCTTGCCCAAAGCCGTCATCAGGCCGGCATAGGCCATGATGATCCCGACCAGCAGGAACCGTGCGATCAACTGCAGTTCTGGTACGGTAAAGCCCAGAACGAAGGCTCCCAACCCGATCATCGCCAGCGCCAACAGCACCGAGGCGAGTTTCAGGCCGAAGCTCATCCCGACGGGGAGGAAATTCAGAACCGCGCCCAGAATGGTATCGCCAAAGCGCCCGCCAAGGCCAAACCCGTGAATCCAGTCGCTGCCCGGAACCAGCGTGGCGGCATAGACGGAGGTGACCGCGATCAGGATCGGCAGGAAAATCAACCGGCCAAAGGCGCGATCAGAACCGTAATGCAGTGCCAGACGCAGGCCCCAGCTGATCAGCGCCAGCGACAGGATCCAGCTGCCATTGCCCACCACCACGAACAGGAACGCAGCGATTGAGGCACCGGGGCGGCCCAGCCAGTTGCGCACCGGTGCATCGGTGGCAGACATGAAAGACGGGTCTTCGGGGTGGTAGGAAAACACCATTGCCGCCACTGCCAGACCCAGCAGCGCCAGGACGATGCCCAGCAGTTCTTTGCCGCGTCTTTCGATTGCGGCCTGCATGTCGCTGTCAAACAGCGGATCGCGCCCTCGTGTCTGATATGCCATTCCTGCCCTCGTTCTTTTAGTCATAAATGCATTCGCGCAGCCGGATCAGCCCGCGTCGCATGTCTTGTTTCGGGGCCACCATGGCGACCCGGATATAATTCTTGCCCGGATTGAACCCGTTCACGTCGCGCGCCAGATAGGCACCCGGCAGAACCCGGACCCCGGTTTCGGTCCACAGTTTCAGCGCGGCCTGTTCGCCGTCCTCGACCGGCAGCCACAGGAAAAACCCCGCCTGCGGGCTGTGATAGCCGGGGATATCCCCAAATATCTCATCCGCGATATCGAATTTTTCCCGATACAGGCGGCGGTTTTCGATCACGTGCTCTTCGTCCGCCCAAACCGCTTCGGCCACCCGTTGCAACGGCAGCGGCAGCGGTGCCCCGGCATAGGCGCGCAATTGCTTGATCCGGCGCAGGCAGTCCGGCCCACCAGCGACAAAACCCGAACGCAGACCCGGCAGGTTCGAGCGTTTCGACAGCGAATGAAAAATCAGCACCCGTTCGGGATCGGTGCCCAGATCCTGCGCCACCTGCAATGCGCCGACCGGCGGGTCGTCGCGGTAAATCTCGGAATAGCATTCATCGGCGAAGATGCGGAAATCGTGCTTTTCCGCCAACCGGATCAGATCGGTCCAATAGGCCCGGTCGGCCACCGCGCCCTGCGGATTGGCCGGCGAACAGATATAGGCGACGGCAGTGCGATTGAGCACATCGTCGGGCAAGGCGGTGAAATCCGGCAGGTGGCCGGTTTCTTTGGTGGCGGGGACGAAAACCGGTTCGGCCCCCACCGAAATCGCCCCGATCATATAGACCTGGTAAAACGGATTGGGCATCAGAACCACGGGCGTCTGGCCGTGTTTGCGTTCCGGGATCAGCGCCATCGCGGCGTTATACAGCCCCTCGCGGGTGCCGTTCAGCGGCATCACCTGTGTCGCCGGATCGACCGCAACGCCATAGCGCCGCCTGATCCAGCCGCTGATCGCCGCCTGCAATTCGGGTGTGCCATCATTGGGCGGATAATTCCCAAAGCCGTCGATATTCTTGGCCAGAATCCCGGCCACCCAATCGGGAAAGGCGTGCCGCGGCTCGCCTATCGTCATATGTATGACCTCGCCGCCCGGTTCATGCGCATCCAACAGGGCGCGCAGACGCGGAAAAGCATAAGCCGGTAGGTTCGAAAACCGCTCGGGAAACATCTGGTACTGCCTCAGGTTACGGGATCGTTTTCGCCCCGCTTTTTGTCAGAGTACCCAATGACATGGCTTTCGTCCAGATTATTGCGGACCGGGTCGGGGCAGCTGTGACCTTTTTGACGTAGCCCGCCATCCCCGACCAGCGCTTACCCGGCGGTCAAAACTGTCTCGGCCGCCGCCGCGATGCGCAGCAGGCGTTCTTCCTGAAACGGCAACCCGTTGAACAGGATACCGCAGCTGGGCACCCCGGTAGGAAGGGACACGCCGCAATTGCCCATCAGGTTGCCGACCCTTGTGTTGTTCAGCGTCAGCAGGTTTTCGGTGACGTAATAATCATCATCGCCCATCAGCCGGTCCAGTTTCGGTGGCAGGTTCGGGGCCGAAGGACACAGCACCGCATCATATCCGGCGACACGGGTGTACCAACGATTGCGATAGCCTTCCAATTCCTGCCAGGCGGCGACGTAGTCGGCACCCAGATGATGCGCGCCGCCCCGGAACCGGTCCAGAATACGGTCGAACATCAGGCCCGGGTTGGCCTCGATCACTTCGCGCCAGGTGCCGTAAGCTTCGGTGGTGAACAGGATTGCGGCCAGATCCATCGCCTGCGCCACTTCGGGCGCGTCGATTCGGGTGATCTGAGCCCCGGCATCGGCCAACCTCGCCACCGCGTCGTCGAACGCTTTCAGCGGTTCCGGGCGGCAGGGGTCCAGCACTGCGGTCTGCAGCACCGCGAAGCGCTTGCCCTTCAGCGTCGCGCCACGCAGATCCGCCGGTTTGCCGCCTTCAAGCAGCGCCAGCATCAGCGCCGCGTCCTCGACCGTGCGGCACAGCGGCCCAACGGTGTCGAATTTTTCGCATAGCGGCACCACGCCCTGCAGCGAAATCCGCCCCGAGGTGGTTTTCAACCCGACCAGATCGTTCCAGGCTGACGGGATTCGCACCGACCCGCCAGTATCCGACCCGATGCCGCAGGCCGCCAGCCCGAAAGCGACCGACGTCGCCGCCCCCGAGGACGATCCGCCCGACACCGCGTCATGGTCGTTGACGCAGGGCGGCGATTCGGTCACCGGATTCAGCCCCAGACCGGAAAAGGCCAGTTCGCTCATATGGGTTTTGCCCAGACAGACCAGACCATTCGCAGTGGCGTTGCGCAGCACCGGCGCATCCGCCTCCGGCACCCGGTCCTTCAGCAGTGCCGACCCGGCTTCGGTCGCCACCCCGGCGGTATCGAACAGGTCTTTCCAACTGATCGGCACCCCGTCGAGCGGTGACAGCCGGAACCCGGTGCGGGCCCGTTCGGCGGCGGCCGTGGCTTCGGCCAGCGCCCGCTCGGCGGTAACGCGGGCATAGATGCGGTCGCGGAACGGATGCGCCGCGATCGCGTCGAGATAGGTCTGCGTCAGCGCCACCGGGTCGATTGATCCTTCCCCGATCCCCCGGCCCAAGTCCGCCGCGCTTGTTTTCAACCAGTCCTGCATCGTCATCTCCTGCGTTTTTCCGAACGGTAGCGGCAGCGCGGCGCATGGACAATCCCGATCAGGGCTGCATATTGCATCTCATGGAATATGACAGCGATATCCTGATTGTCGGCGGCGGCTTGAACGGCCCGGCCTTGGCGCTGGCGCTTGCCGGGGCCGGTTTCGGTGTCACGGTGATCGACAGCCTGCCCCGCGCCGCCCAGGCCCGGGACGATTTCGACGGCCGCGCCTATGCGCTGGCATTGGCCTCAAAGCGGCTTCTGGCCAATATCGGGCTGTGGCCCGCGCTGGCCGGTCACAGTCAGCCGATGCTGGAAATCAAGGTCAGCGACGGGCGCGCCGGCGAAGGGCCGCTGTCGCCCTTTTTCCTGCATTTCGACCATGCCGAGATCGAAGAAGGCCCGATGGGCTACATGCTGGAAGACCGTTTTTTGCGCCGCGCCCTGTTCGATGCGATGGCCGCAAGCGACCAGATCACGGTTCTGGATGGCGAAACCGTCACCGCACAGGCCGCGGATGCGACCGGGATCAGCGTGACGCTGGCTTCCGGCAAAGCCCTGCGCGGGCGTTTGCTGATCGGCTGCGACGGGCGCAATTCGGGCACCGCGCAACGGGCCGGGATCAGCCGCAGCGGCTGGGATTACGGCCAGACCGCGCTGGTCTGCGCCATCGAACACGATCTGCCGCATCACGGCATCGCGCATCAGTTCTTCATGCCACCCGGGCCGCTGGCCATCCTGCCTTTGCCGGGCAACAAATCGTCAATCGTATGGTCGGAAACCCATGAAAACGCTGCCCTGTTCCAGGCATTGCCGGATGACGATTACATGCAGGTCTTGCGGCCACGTTTTGGCGATTTCCTGGGCGACATTCGTCTGGCCGGAAACCGATTCACCTATCCGCTCACCCTGACCGTCGCCAACAGTTTTGTCGGCGACCGGCTGGCATTGATCGGGGATGCCGCCCATGGCATGCACCCGATTGCCGGTCAGGGGCTGAATGCGGGGCTGCGCGATGTCGCTGCCCTGGCGCAAGTCCTGACCGAAGCGCGCCGCCGCGGTGAAGATATCGCGTCATCGCTGGTGCTGGACCGCTATCAGGAATGGCGCCGGTTCGACACCGCCACGCTGGCGCTGACCACCGACCTGACCAACCGGCTGTTTTCCAACGACAACCCATTGCTGCGGGCGACCCGCGATCTGGGCATGGGGTTGATCAACGCGTTGCCGCCGCTGCGGCGGAATTTCATCCGCGAAGCTGCCGGGTTAACGGGCGACTTGCCCGAACTGATGCGCTAAGCCTTCTTTTGTTCAAAAATATCCCGGGGGAGGCGTTGCAAATCGACAGATTTTCAACGGCGGGGGCAGCGCCCCCAATGGGCCGCGCGACAGAGTGCCTTCTGCTCCTCCTCCGCGCAAAGAAAAAGCCCCGCCGAAGCGGGGCTTTCTAAGATCAGACGCGACTGCGAAGCTTACGCTTCCTTCGCTTTTTTCTTGATCGGCGCCCAGAGGCGTTTGTTGGTCAGATAGAGCAGCACCGACAACACGCTGAGGAACAGCACGGCGACAAAACCGGCATGCTGACGCGCCATCATCTTGGGTTCCGCAGCCCACATCAGGAACGCAGCGACGTCTTCGGCTTCGTGATGCAGCGAATTCGAATGACCGTCGGCATATTCCACATCCTCACCCGCCATCGGCGGCGGCATGGCGATCCAGCCGCCCGGGAAGGCGGTGTTTTCATAGAACGTCGTGCCTGCCGATTCCTTTTCCTCGCCGGTATAGCTGGTCAGGATCGCGGTGATGTATTCCGGACCACCCAGCCCCTTGAACAGCTGGTTGACCAGCAGACCGTTCGGCCCCGAGAAGCCTTTGCGCGCCTTCGCCATCAGCGACAGGTCGGGGGCGTTGGACATCGACGATTCAGGGAAGTGATCCGCCGGAATGCGGGGCCGGGTATCGTCAAGCTCCGCATCGTAGATGTCCATCTGCGCGGCATAGGCACGAACCTGATCTTCGGGCAGTGCCGGGCCACCTTCGTCGGCCAGCGTGCGGATCGGCACGAATTTCATGCCGTGGCAGGCCGAACAGACCTCGGTATAGACCTGAAGGCCGCGCTGCAGCTGCATCTGGTCGAATTTGCCGAACGGACCTTCGAAGGAAAAGTCCACGTCGTGGATCTGACCACCTTCGCTGGCCATTGCGCCACCTGCCGAGAAGGTCAGGGCCGCAACTGCGGTAATCGCAAGTTTCTTAAGCATTATCCCGTTTCCTTCTTATTCGGCAGGTTTGCCATAATGGGCGTTGAAGTCTTCCTCGATCGTGGCCGGGGCCGCGGTCGGTTTTTCGATCACGCCCAGAATCGGCAGGATCACCAGGAAATAACCGAACCAGTAGGCAGAGCCGATCAGCGACAGCATCGGTGCGATGCCTTCGGGCGGCTGGCTGCCGCACCACATCAGCACGATGAAGTCGACCACCAACAGGTAGAACCACCACTTGAACTGCGGGCGGAACCGGCCCGAGCGGACCCGGCTGGTATCCAGCCAAGGCACCAGAGCCATCACGATGATCGCGCCGAACATCGCCAGCACACCGAAGAATTTCGCATCAACGATGCCGCCGGTGATCCAGCTTGCGAACATCACCACCCAGACATCGCCGGTGAAGGCACGCAGGATCGCGTAGAACGGCAGGAAGTACCATTCCGGAACGATATGCGCGGGCGTCGCCAGCGGGTTGGCTTCGATATAGTTATCGGGTTCGCCCAGGAAGTTGGGCATGAAGCCGACGATGGCAAAGAACACCACCAGGATGATCGCTAGGGCGAACACGTCCTTGATCACGAAATAGGGCCAGAATGGCAGGGTGTCTTTTTCGGCCTCTTCCTTCGATCCCTTGCGGACATCGACCCCGGTGGGGTTGTTGTTGCCGGTGGTGTGGAACGCCCAGATATGGACGATGACCAGCGCGGCGATCACGAAGGGCAGCAGGTAGTGCAGCGAGAAGAAGCGGTTCAGCGTGGCGTTATCCACTGCCGGTCCGCCCAAGAGCCAGGTCTGGATCGTTTCACCGATGAACGGGATCGCGCCGAACAGGCCGGTGATCACGGTTGCGCCCCAGAACGACATCTGACCCCAGGGCAGAACATAGCCCATGAAGCCGGTGGCCATCATCAGAAGATAGATGATCATGCCGACGATCCAGGTGATTTCGCGCGGTGCCTTGTAGGAGCCGTAGAACAGACCGCGGAAGATGTGGACATAGACCGCGAAGAAGAACAGCGAAGCACCATTGGCGTGCAGGTAGCGCAGCATGAAGCCGCCGTTCACGTCACGCATGATGTGTTCGACGCTGGCAAAGGCCAGATCGACATGCGGGGTGTAATGCATCACCAGGACGATGCCGGTGACGATTTGCAGCACCAGGCAGAAGGCCAGGACGATGCCCCAGATCCACCACCAGTTCAGGTTCTTCGGGGTGGGGATCATCAGAGTGTCATAAAGCAGCCCAACGATGGGCAGACGGCTGTGCAGCCATTTTTCAGCGCCCGATTTGGGCTCGTAATGGTCGTGAGGAATTCCGGACATGCTTACGCTCCCTTAACCCAGCTTGATCGTGGTTTCGTCTTCGAAGACGGCGACGGGCACATCCAGGTTCCGCGGTGCGGGGCCTTTGCGAATACGACCGGCGGCATCGTAATGCGAGCCGTGGCAGGGGCAGAACCAACCGCCAAAATCACCGGCGCCATCGCCGATCGGCACACAGCCGAGATGGGTACATACGCCGATCATCACCAACCATTCGCCGGCTTCGTCCAGCGTGCGGTTCACGTCCGACGCGTCGGTGCCGGGTTTGTTGGCGTTTTCCGATTTCGTGTCGATCAGATCATTCAGATCCACAGCACGGGCCGCATCGATTTCTTCTTGCGTCCGGCGGCGAATGAAGACCGGCTTGCCCAACCATTTAACGGTCAGCTGGGTGCCCGGTTCGATGCCAGAAACATCGACGCGAATCGAGGCCAGAGCCTTGACGTCGGCGGAGGGGTTCATCTGATTGACAAGCGGCCAAACTGCGGCACCTGTGGCTACGGCACCGGCGCCTGCGGTGGCGTAATACAGGAAGTCCCTGCGGGTGCCTTCGTGATCTTCTGCGTGGGACACGAGGTTCTCTCCATTCTTCGGCCGCATCGGGCCTATAGCGGTTGGGGCCGCGGGTTACGCAGCCTTTCCGTGGCGCTATTTAGCGGGGGATTCCCGCTCAGTCCAGCAGACAATGACGCTTTGGGGTTGCGCGAAAGCAACAGGTGCGGAAGTGTCGCGGTTGCACAGCCCTCGTATCGGGCCTATTTCGCCAGTAAAAATTGCTTTACAGTCGCTTTCATTCAGAAGGGGAACCAGATGTCTCGCCTGTTGCTTGCTTCCACCGCCTTAACCGTTTGCCTTGCTTCCGCCGCGGCTGCTGAAACGCAGCTCAGCCTCTATGGCGGCTGGCAGACCTCGCCGCACAGCCGGGCCAGCGGGACTCTGCCGGCCGGGGTGGATTATCCCGGTCCTTTCAGCAATTTGATCGGATGGGATGGCAAATCCTTTTCCATGCCACCCTATTACGGGGCCCGCGTCACGTTCTGGCAAAGCGGCAACTGGGGTTGGGGCTTCGAGCTGAGCCATGACAAGGTTTATGCCGGGGCGGATATGTCGCCGGAATTCACCCGGCTGGAATTCACCGATGGCCTTAACATCCTGACGGTGAACTACATGAAGCGCTGGCCCGGCAAATGGGACAAGTTCACCCCCTATGTCGGTGCCGGGATCGGTGTCGCGATTCCGCATGTGGACATCACCCCATCGGGTGGCGTGCATACCTATGAATATCAGTATACCAGTCCGGCGGCGCGACTGACGGCCGGGGCCAGCTACAAGCTGAATGATCGCTGGGCGCTGTTCGGCGAATACCAGTTCACCATTTCAAACAATGATGTGGACCTGACCGGTGGTGGCGATCTGCATACGCGAATCATCACCAACGCATTGAATGTCGGCGTGAATTTTTCATTCTGAACCAGAGCGGGTGACCGGTGCGCGCCCACAGGCGCGCGCAGGTTTTCCGCAGCGCAGGCCTTTGGCCTGACGCCACGGGGGTCAGGGGCGTTGCCCCTCTGCCTTGAAAATCGAAATGATTTTCAAAGCATTCACCCCAGAGTATTTCAACCAAAAAGAAACCGTCAGTCGCCGGGACGGGTGGCGGTCATGCTGTCGCGTTCGGAAAACACCGCGAACCAGTCGTCAAGCGCGTCGTTGCCCTTGCGCCAGTTGCGATCGGCATGACGGAAATCAAGGTATCCGAGCGCACAGGCGATGGCGATCTGGCCGATATTCAGCGGACCGGTGAGATGTGCCATCCAACGGTCATTGACCGCCCTGACCCCGCGCGACGCCTTTTCCCATTGCGCCTCGACCCAGTCGTCATAGACCATGTGAGCGGGCCGCACCCTGCTTTCGTAGACCATCAGCACCGCGGCATCGAGGATGCCGTCGGCGGTGGCTTCGAGCGTCATCACCTCCCAGCGGCTGGCATCGGGATAGAGCCCGCCGCCGGCGCGGTCGTTGAGGAACTGGCAGATCACCCGGCTGTCATAGATCGCCGGCCCGTCGCCGCGGATCAGCGCCGGGATCTTGCCCAGCGGGTTGGCCGATTGCAGTTCGGCCGGGGTCGAGACCGGCGTGGTTTTCACCGGCAACAGGTCGACATCGTCGAATTGCCCGGTTTCATGCAGCACCACCGCGACCTTGCGGACGAAGGGCGATGCGGGGGAATATACGAGTTTCATGGGTTTGGTTTCCTCTTTGCGGCGTTGAGATTAGCACCGGATGCGGTGCTGTCCATCATTCATCCGGGGGCAGGTCGCGCATCAGCCCCGCGAGGGTGGCAAGCTCGGTGCCGAAACCGGTTGCCTGCATCGCGTCGGCGGCGGCGATCCGGGCGGCTTCGGGTTTGTTCTGGGCCAGTTTCCATGTCCCGTCGACGGTTTCGATTCGCATCCGCGCCGGAACGATCATCCGCATTAGCCGGGTCATCGCCTGTTCCGGCATCTTATCGCTTTTCCAGACCGGTTTCGGCGCGAGATCGGCTTCGAAACGGTCCGACAACCGGTCGAGCACGCCGAGCAGGTCATCCTGCGGCAGCAGTTCCGCCGGGCCAGTCAGGTGGACCGCGACGTAGTTCCAGGTCGGCACCTGGTCTTCGATCCCGTACCAGTCGGGCGAGATATAGCCGTGCGGGCCGGATATCGCGAACCTCACCTGCCGCGGCCCCTTAAGCAGCGGCACGATCGGGTTCGAGCGGACCAAGTGAAAGATCACATCGTCGCCTTCGATCAGGAAGGGGATATGCGACATGAGCGGCGCACCACCGTCATCGGCGGCGGCAAGGATGCCGAAGCCGGTCGCCTTCGCAAAATCCAGGTTCTGCTGGCGCGATGCCTTGCGGTAAATGGGGTTGGGATGCATGGTGGGCCCTCTGATTGCGTATCGCGCGCAGGGTTCCGCAACGCCGCGCCAGAGGCAAGCCCTATGCGGTCAGTTGATCGCCTGAGATGCCGGAAATGCGTGCCTCGACGATAGCGCCTTCGGTCTGGGCGGTCTTGAACGTCACCTCGGTGAACTGTTCGGTGCGGCCCATATGCGGGTTTTCCATCAGGATGCGGTGGGTCTGGCCGATTTGCTGCGCCAGGTGTTTTTCGACCTGCGCCGCGCCCGCTTCGCGCAGACGGGCGGCGCGGGCCTTTATCACATTGCCGTTGACCTGATTGGGGATCTTCGCCGCAGGGGTGCCTTCGCGTTTCGAATAGGGAAAGACATGCAGCCAGGTCAGATCGCAATCGCTGACCAGTTTCAGCGAGTTTTCAAAATGCGCCTCGGTTTCGGTCGGGAACCCGGCGATGATATCGGCGCCGAAGGTCATGTCGGGGCGCAGTTTCTTTGCCTCTTCGGCAAAGCGGATCGCGTCGTCACGCAGGTGGCGGCGTTTCATCCGTTTCAGGATCAGGTCGTCGCCATGTTGCAGACTGAGATGCAGATGCGGCATCAGCCGGGGTTCGCTGGCGATGGCCTGCATCAGGTTTTCGTCGACTTCGATGGAATCGATCGAGCTGATCCGCAGGCGCGGCAGATCGGGCACCAGTTTCAGGATGCGCATCACCAGATCGCCCAGTTTCGGGTTTGCTGGCAGGTCGGCGCCCCATGAGGTCAGGTCGACCCCGGTCAGCACGACCTCGTTATAGCCTTTGTCCACCAACCGCTTGATCTGATCGACCACCACGCCGGCGGGAACACTGCGAGAATTGCCCCGGCCATAGGGGATGATGCAGAAGGTACAGCGGTGATCGCAGCCGTTTTGCACCTGCACATAGGCGCGGCTGCGGGTGCCGAACCCATCGATCAGGTGACCGGCGGTTTCGGTCACGGACATGATGTCGTCGACCTGAACCTTTTCGGTGGTGCCGATGAAATCGGGGCCCATATTGGCCCATGTCTGCGGCTGCATTTTTTCCGCATTGCCGATGACCAGATCGACCTCGACCATCTTGGCAAAGGTGTCCGGTTCGGTCTGGGCGGCGCAACCGGTGACGATCAGACGGGCGTCGGGGTTTTCGCGGCGCAGCTTGCGGATTTCCTGCCGCGCCTTGCGCACCGCTTCGGCGGTGACGGCGCAGGTATTGACCACAACGGCGCCTTCGACCCCGGCCTGTTTGGCGAGATCCTTCATCGCTTCGGTTTCATAGGCGTTGAGCCGACAGCCGAGCGTGGCAAAGACCGGGGGTTTCGCGCTCATCCGACCGAGTCCAGAAAGTCCGGTGTCAGATACGCGGTGAAAACATGCATGGTTTGACCGGTCATCCAGACACCATCGTCGCGCCAATCGACCTGTAGTGAACCGCCGTCGAGATCAATGCGCACCGAGCGCCCGGTCAATCCCCGGCGTGCCGCCGCCACCGCGGTGGCGCAGGATGACGACCCGGAGGCCAACGTGACACCGACGCCGCGTTCCCAGACCCGCATGCGCAAATGATCCGGCGCGATTACACTGGCGAACTGCACATTGGTGCGCTGGGGATAGAGCGGGTGATGTTCGATTTCGGCACCGCGCGATTGCAGATCGACCGCCTCGGCATCGTCCACGAAAAAGGTGCAATGCGGGTTGCCCATGCCGGTGGCGGTGGGGGAACCCTCAATCGGCAGTTCCAGCGTGTCCATTTCGCGGGCCAGCGGGATTTCATCCCAGACAAGCTGCGGCTGTCCCATATTGACCGATGTCAGACCGTTTCCGGCATCCACCGCGTAAAGATCGCCGCGATCCGTGGTCAGGTGCAATTCGCGCTGGCCAGTTTCATCCATCAGGTGACGGGCGATGCAGCGGGTGGCATTGCCGCAGGCCGCCGAGGTCGACCCATCGGAATTGTAGAAGACCAGATGCGCGTCGCCCGCGCCCGGTTCGATCACCGCCAATTGGTCATAGCCGACACCCTTGTGCCGGTCGGCGATGGCGATCACCAGCTCGGGCGGCAACACGACGGGGTGCGCGCGCGCATCGACAACGACAAAGTCGTTGCCCAGCCCGTGCATTTTCATGAACGGCAATGTGATATGTTCCCCGGCACCCATGAGCGGCATATACGTCTAAGGCCAAAAAGTTTCCAGCCCGCAGAAAGTTGAAAAAATCGGACGATCCATCCATGCTACGTTCATTGTTCTATAAGTTTCAGGTTTTGCATGCCAAATTACGTTTTCAACGGATGGTCGCGCAGCGACTATACTGGAACAACGTCGACTTATTGGACGATGAACTACTACATGATCGTCGCAGCGATAGATGAAACCGACGGGTTTCGATTCACCGAGGACGGAACTGTCAGCGAGGTAACAATCGCCGGAGCCTATCAATCCCAGTCGCAATATCCCGCATGGGACAGCGGATGGGGACTGGGAAATTGGAACGTTTCTGCCGATTTCAATAGCTTCCATTCGGTCAGTTGGGGTGACGGGAACACAACGGTCTTCTATCGGGCCGCCTACGGGTATTCGGAGCGGATTTACTGGGTGGCCGGTGACCGTCTGGACGATGCGCTCCTTCAATCCGCGTCTGAGTTTTACCGGTTCTGGACCGATACTGTGGCGCATCCCCGGACCGAACTCACCGACGGACCGTTCGCGCATGGTTCATTCATATCAATTTCGGATCTGACCGCTGCCACGGCGCGGCCTTCCATGCTCGACTATTTCCCAGACGGGATCGTACCGGATGCGTCAGTTGAATGGGACCCGGATGCGGTGGCTTATCTGACCCAGGGTGACGATAACTACTATGATAGCGATGATGAAGAACCCAACCAGTTCTTCGGCCTTAACGGAGATGACCTGCTGCTGGGCAGGGGAGGCGATGACACGTTGCGCGGCGGACTGGGCCGCGACACGCTTGGCGGCGGCGACGGAAACGATTCTCTTTTCGGCTGGATGGTTGCCGGGATTGAGAACGGCGCTGAAAACGACCAAGGCGACAGTATCGATGCCGGAGCCGGCAATGACATGGCCTTTGGTGGGTATGGCAACGATATCCTATACGGTGGCGATGGGGACGATACGCTCGCCGGGGAACACGGGGTGGACACAATCATTGGTCAATCCGGAAATGACATCCTTTCTGGCGGTGGGTTCAGTGACATCTTGTTTGGCAATGACGGCATGGATTTTCTCAATGGCGGATACGGTCATGACCGTCTGAATGGCGGGGCCGGGGCCGACCGGTTCTATCATGCCGGGGTCTCTGGGCATGGCACCGATTGGATTCAGGATTTTTCCGACGCCGAGGGCGACGCGCTTGTGGTCGACGACGCCCATCATGCGTCGCAGTACCAAGTCAATTTCGCCAACACGCCAGGCGCGGGTCAGGCGGAGGTCGCCGAGGCCTTCGTGATCTACCGCCCCACCGGGCAGATCCTGTGGGCGCTGGTCGATGGCGGGGCGCTTGATAGCATCACGTTGAACATCGATCAGGCCGGTCATGAACTGTTGGTATGAGGCGTGGGCAGAAAAGTAAGCGCTTCTTGGTTTTAGGGGTTGACCCCCCTGTCCCTAGTTTCTAGAAGCGCCTCCACAGTGGGCCGTTAGCTCAGTTGGTAGAGCAACTGACTTTTAATCAGTGGGTCGCAGGTTCGAATCCTGCACGGCTCACCACTTACACAAGATCAGACTTGAAACCGCAGCGCGGACCGAGGTTCAGCCGGTTGTCGCGGCTGTGGTTATTTTTGCAAAGACAATGACATCACCGGGATGTCGGCGAGGATTGCCGGCGCAGATATTCCGCTGCCGCGCGCCCTGCCCAGCGACCGGTGGCGAGACAGCCGGTCAGCAGATAGCCGCCCGTCGGGGCCTCCCAATCGAGCATTTCACCGGCGGCAAAGGTGCCGGGATGCGCGGTCAGCATCAGGGCGTCGTCCAGCGCCCCGAACCGCAGCCCGCCAGCGGTTGAAATCGCTTCGTCCATCGGGCGCGGACCGGCAAGGGGCACTGGCAGATGTTTCAGCACCGGGGCGATATCGGCGGGCAAGGGCCGGGCGCATTCCATGATCAGGGCCAGCTTCGCCGGATCGAGCTTCAGCCCCTTGCGCAGGCGATTTTTCAGGCTCTGCTTTGGCCCGATCCGCGCCAGACGGGCGCGAATATCGTCAACCGTCAGGTCGGGCAACAGATCGAGATGCAGCGCCCCGCCGTCGCGCAGGTCACGCGACACCGCGTAGATGCCGCCCCCTTCCAGTCCACGCTGCGAAATCACGCATTCGGCGCGGACCGCGCGGTTGCCAACGTGCAGGGCAATGTTTTTCAACGGCTGGCCAAAATGCTGCCACATGTGATCCGACCAGTCGACGATGAACCCCATATTGGCAGGCTGGAAGGGTGCCAGATCGCCCCTGCCGAACAGGCTGGCCCAAGCGCCATCCGATCCCAGCCGTGCCCAGCTGGCGCCGCCACAGGCCAGCACGCAAATATCGGGGTGCAGATCCTGCCGTCCCTGCGGCGTGTCAAAGCCTAAGGTGCCGTTCCATGCGACCCAGCGCCAGCGCGGCCTGATTTCGACCCCCAACCGCGCCAGTTCACCCAGCCAGGCGCGCAGCAAGGGCGAGGCTTTCATCGCCTCGGGGAATACCCGGCCCGACGATCCGGTGAACAGGGTTTGGCCCAGATCTCTGGCCCAATCCTGAACCTGATCGGGTCCGAATTCCCGCAACATCGGCCGCAGGGCTGGCGCAGCATCGCCATAGGCGTTCAGGAAGGTTTCAAACCCTTCCTGCTTGGTCAGGTTCAGCCCCGATTTTCCCGCCATCAGCAGTTTGCGCGCGACCGAGGGTTTGGCATCGGTCACGACGACGGCCACGCCCGCCCGGCCCAGTTCCTGCGCCGCCATCAGCCCGGCAGGACCCGCCCCGATCACCAGCGCTGAAATCCGTTCCGCCATCACCGCTCAACCCTTTTCAGGGGTCAAGGTTGCCCCCTTCAGTTCAACCACGCGATGCGGGTAGGGAATTTCGATGTCGTGCTCTTTCAGTGCGTTCCAGACCGCGAACAGCACTTCCGACGTGTATTTGTTTTGGCCGTCATCGATGCCTTCGACCCAGAATTCCACCGCGAAATCGACGCCGCTGTCGCCGAAGCCGCGCAATTCGCAATCGGGGGTATCGGGTTCGCTGAGCACGAAGGGCAGTTTTCTGACCGCCGTTTCGATGATCCCCGGTACCAGATTGATATCGGTGTCATAGCTGACCGAAAACGCCGCCTCGTACCGGTTGGCCGATCCGCTGTCGGAATAATTCACCACCCGTGTGATGATGAAATCCTCGTTCGGCACGACAATCCAGCGCCCGTCAAAAGTTTCAAGGATCGCCGCCCGCGCGGTCATCTTGACGATGGTTCCCGCTTCGCCGCCATCGAGTTCGACATAGTCGCCGACGGTGGCCTGACCCTCCAGCAGCAGGATCACCCCGGAAATGAAATTCGACGCGATTTTCTGAAGCCCGAAGCCAAGGCCGACACCGATCGCCCCGGTCAACACCGCAAGCGATGTCAGCGGGATGCCCATGATGTTCATGAAAACCAGAAAGGCCAATCCGAATATGGCGATCTCGGCGGCTTTTTCGGCCAATTGCCGGGTCGCCGGGCGCATGTCGTCCTGTTTGCGGATCAGGCTGGCGGATTGATCATTCGACCATCGGCCAAGCCAGAAAACAATTCCGCCGATCAAGACGAACCGGACCAGATCGAGCAGCGAAAAGGACAGGTTGCCTAGAGGCAGTACGGTTTCGTCCAGTTTCTGAGCGACCGGCGCCAACAGGTCCAGCGCATAGAGCCCGGCCATCGGCAGCAAAACGTATTTGCCCATCAGTTTGAAAAACGAATCCGCAATGATGTCGCGCACCATCGCGCGGACCGCGATGAACAGGAAAATGCGTTTTCCGAACGCGATCACCGCGCCGGAATCAAAGATTGAACGGACCACGCTTTCGCCGATCCCGGTCAGGATATAGGCCAGCAAAGGCAGCAACAGCGGCAGGAATTGCCGGACAAACAACCGCGCCCTGGCAAACAGGCCTTCATTGCCCGGTTCCGGCGTCAGCAGGTTCTGCAACGGCGGGCGGGCCCGTTTTGTGGCAAAGAGCGCGATCAACCAGGCCAGCAGCAGCAGCGCGAATTGCGACCAGGCTTCGGGGCTTTGCGCCCAGGACCTGACCAGATCCCAACCCTGCAAGGCATATCCTGCCACCTGCCGCAGGATTTCCGGCTGGTCCTGCAGATCGAATTCCATACCCGTCTCCATGCAAAGCGCGCCAAACGCGGCCCGATCACCGTCTTGCCGCGCCTTTGGGGCAAGAACAAGCCCCAGGACAAACGGCTATCCGATCCATCGGCGTCAGCGCCGCCCGAAGCCCGCGCTTTTTCGCGGAAATGCAAGCGCCCTGAAGGATAAAGAAAAACAAAAAAGAATACGTCGGATGCGCAAAAGTTTGCTACCCTAGTCCGATAGTTAAATTTGCGAGCTGCTTCGCGTGCCTTTTCTTAAAATTTTTGGAGTCCTCAAAATGGTAGATCTAACCCAATACTCATCCGTCACCGACAACACTCTGTTGCCCTATGGGCAAGCGGTTATCGACCAAGGCGGCGAAAGCACCCTGATCGCCCAGGGCGACGACAATTCCGAACGGTTTGATATATCAGCCGTCTTCGAGAACGGTTTTTCGTTTGGAAACCGTGTTTTCAACGAGCTGTTTCTGAGCACGAATGGCGGCGTTTCATTCATCAACCAGACGATCAATTTCGCTGGCACTTTCGAGAACACCGATTTCATCATCGCGCCGTTCTATGACGATCTGGATAACCGCACGCTGCCACCGGGAGCCACCCCCGGTATCTATTTCAACATCAACGAAGAACGCGATTCCATCGTTGCGACCTGGGACGGGGTCGGCATTTTCAGCAATAATGTCACCGCCCCGAACACTTTCCAGCTTGAGATCATGGATCTCGGCAATGGCGATGCGGAAATCATCTACCGTTTCTCGGACATGGGGAATTCGCGCGGCAACACGTTCCAGCTGGGTGCAGTGGCTGACGGCGGCCCCCGGCTTTTCCTGCGCGGCGGTACGGCCGGGGATGAGCTTGGTCTTGCCTCGGACATGGAGACACTGGAAGGAAATACCGGCGTTGCGGGTGTCTGGCAGTTCCGCGTTATCGACGGACAGTTGCAGATTGACGACCTTGAGGGCGATGTCCTGACCGGTAACGCCAACCCCAACACGATCAACGGCACCGCACGGAATGACGTCATTTCGGGTGGCGGCGGAAACGATTCGATTTTCGGCCGTCTGGGCATTGACCGCCTGAGCGGCGACGAAGGCGAAGACCAGATCCACGGTGAAGAAGACGACGATATCCTGCACGGCGGTGCGGATAACGACACGCTGTTTGGTGACTCTGGCGATGACACGCTGTTCGGCGATGAAGGCGATGACCGGCTTGAGGGCGGCAGCGGTGAAAATGAACTGGATGGCGGCGCAGGGGCGGATGCCCTGATCGGCACTGGTGGCACCTCTTTTGCCGCTTACAGAAGTTCGGCTTCGGGGCTGATCGTCAATCTGAACTCCACCGGAGAAAATACCGGCGATGCAGTTGGCGACACTTACACCAACATTCTAAACGTCATCGGATCCAACTTCGCGGATGAAATTTCGGGCACCAACGGCAACAATATCCTGAACGGCTTTGGCGGCGATGACAATCTGGACGGCGACGACGGCAACGACACCTTGTTCGGCGAAGCCGGGGATGACACCCTTGTGGGTGGCGATGGCGACGACGAATTGTCGGGTGGTGAAGGCGCCGATAACCTGATTGGCGGCCCCGGACGCGACGCGGCCAGCTATCGCGACGCAGTCACGAACGTCGTTGCAGACCTTGCAGACGCGTCCAACAATAGCGGTGCCGCTGCGGGTGACAGCTATTCCAGCATCGAAGATCTGATCGGCGGCAGCGAAGACGACCTGTTGAGCGGGAACGCTTCGGCGAACGTGATCACGGGCTTTGATGGCAATGACACGCTTGTTGGGCGGGATGGCAATGACACCCTGCGCGGCAATAACGAGGATGACGTTCTGAACGGCGGACTTGGCGCGGACCGGCTTGAAGGCGGGTTGGCCATTGACGCGGCAAGCTATGCCGATGCCACAACCGGTGTCCGCGCAGACCTGTCGAATTCTGCGACGAACACAGGTGAAGCCGCAGGCGACACCTATAGCAGCATCGAAGGCCTGATCGGGTCGGGTTTCAACGATACCCTGGTCGGCAACAGTGGCGACAACCTGTTGCAGGCGGGTGGCGGGAACAACACCCTGACGGGCAACAACGGCGACGACACGCTGCGCAGCGGTGCCGGCGAGGATAACATGTCCGGCGGGACCGGGTCCGACACCGCCGACTATTCGATCGCGGCCACGGGAGTGGCGGCGAGCCTGAACGACAGCTCGGGCAATTCGGGTGAAGCGCGTGGCGACACCTATTCCAGCATCGAGAACCTGACCGGTTCGGAATTCAACGACACACTGGAGGGCGACAGTTCTGACAACGTGATCATGGGCCTTGCCGGAGACGACATGATCAGTCCTCTGGGCGGTGCGGATACGGTCGACGGGGGCGACGGCAACGATACCGTGTCCTATGAAACCTCCTCGTTCGTGACGATTGACCTGGAAGACGCGACCCAGAATGCCGGGGCGGCGACCGGGGCAACGTTTACTTCGGTTGAGAACCTTGTCGGTTCGGACCAGTCGGATGTTCTGCGGGGCGACAGCGAGGACAACATGCTGGCGGGCGGCGATAACGTCGACACCCTGAATGGCCGGGACGGGGACGATACCCTGCAAGGCGGAGCCGGAAACGACCAGCTGACCGGCGGCAGCGGTGCCGATACTTTCATTCTCGAAAACGGCATGGGCGACGATACGGTCACCGATTTTGATGCGACCGAAGACACGCTGGATTTCTCGAATCTCAGCGCCGCGGAACAGGCTGAAGTAACCTTTTCCGAGAATGGGTCTGGTGATCGGGTGGTCAACCTGGGTGACGGTTCGACCCTGACGATGTCGGGTGTGCCGCGTAACACCGCCCCGACCGGCGATGTCGGGATCAGCGGAACCGCCGCGCAGGGGTCAACCCTGACAGCGGACACAAGCAGCGTGGCCGATGCGGACGGTCTTGGTCCGTTTTCGTTCCAGTGGATGCGTGGTGGCACCGATATCACCGGTGCAAACGGGGGCACCTACGGTCTGACGCAAGAGGATGTTGGCGAACAGATTTCGGTCCGCGTCACCTATACCGATGGCTTCGATACCGACGAGAGCATCACCAGCGACCCCACCGCTACGGTAGACAACGTCAACGATGCCCCAACCGGGGCCGTTACCGTTTCGGGCACGGCGGAAAGCGGTCAGACGCTTACCTCGGACACCTCCACTCTGGCCGATGCTGACGGGTTGGGCACTTTGTCCTTCCAGTGGCTGCGCGATGGTACCGCAATCACCGGCGCGACATCCGCGAGCTATGAGCTTACCAGCGCGGATATCGGGACGGTCGTATCGCTGATGGTCAGCTATACCGACGGTCAGGGCACCGATGAGATGGTCACAAGTGCGGCCACGGATACGGTCGTCACCAACAACCTGACCCTAACCGGCACGCCCGGACCGGACAGGTTGATCGGCGGGGACGGTAATGACACCATTTTGGGACTGGACGGTCCTGACACGCTGAACGGCAACGGAGGCAATGACAGCATTACCGGCGGCGCAACCGAGGCCGATCTGCGCGATGTCGTCTTCGGCGGCGACGGCAACGACTTCATCGACGGCGGCTTTGGCAATGACGAACTGCGCGGCGATGGCGGAAACGACACGATTATCGGTGGTTTCGGTGTCGATACGGTGATCGGCGGTACCGGCGACGATGAACTGACCGGGCAAGCCTGGTCGGACCTGATCTTCGGCGGCGATGGTGATGACTTCATCAATGGCGGTTTCGGCTATGACCGGGTCAATGGCGGCGCTGGCGGCGACCGGTTCTTCCATCTGGGGATTGCAGATCATGGTTCTGACTGGATTCAGGATTATTCGGCGACGGACGGCGATGTTCTGGTCTTTGGTCAAAGCGGCGCTTCGGCCGGTCAGTTCCAGATCAATCTGGCCGAAACCGCCAATGCCGGTGTTGCCGGTGTCCAGGAAGCCTTCGTGATCTATCGCCCGACCGGGCAGATCATGTGGGCGCTGGTCGATGGCGGTGGTCAGGACAGCATCAACCTGGTGTTGGATGGGGTTACCCACGACCTGCTGACCTGATCACGCGGCCCGCCTTACGAAAAACATACGGCGGCATTGAAACATGCCGCCGTCGTCATTTCATCCTGCGATTTCGGTGTTTTACGCGTCGCGCGGTCAGCGGCACATATCTTTGATCCCTGCCGCGATCTCGGGCCGGGCAGCCAAGGTATCCACGGCGATTTCCTTGGCCGCGGCGACAACGTCGCCTTCGACCAGCCGGTCGACCAGACCAAAATCGACCGCCTCCTCGGCGGTGATTTTCTGACCGCCCATCAGGATCAGCTTGGTCCGGGCCGGACCGATCAGCGCCGCCATCCGTTTCGGATCGGATGGTTGCGGCAGATAGCCCAGTTTCATTACCGGGTAAAACACCTTGGCCCCCGGCACCGCCAGACGGATATCACAGGCCAGTGCCATGCCGTTGGCGCCGCCCGCCAGCGTGCCGTTCAGCGCCGCAATGGTCAGCCCCGGCAACGCCGCGATGGCGCCTGACAGGCGTTCCCACAGCGGCGAAGTCGCAAGCCCGGCCTTGGCTGCGTCCAGATCGGCCCCGGCGCTGAACACCTTGCCCGCACCGGTCAGGATCAGCACCCGGGCCGCCTGCGCGGATTCGGCGATTTCGCACAGCCGTTCCAGCATGTCGCCGGTCAGCGAATTGGCCTTGTCGGGGCGATTGATCGTGACGACCCAAAGCCCGTTATCCTGTTCCAGTTCGATCATGCCAGCCCCACCTGTTCGCGCACGTCGGCATCGCGCAGCGACACTTCTTCGCCGCACAGCCCGTCACCGGCGGGTCCACACATCCACAGCAGGCATTTGGCGGGCCATTCGGGGGGAACGTGGTCTTCCCAGTTCAGTTCCGAGACCGGGTTGATGCCGCTGGCCTTGATTTCGCGTTGCATCTGGGTCGCCACCGTGCCCGGCGACAGGCCCATGATGCGGATGCCCTTGTCGCGGCATTCCAGATCGGCGCAGCGGGTCAGCATCGCCGCCCCCGCCTTGGAGCTGCAATAATGGCTCCAGCCTTCCAGCGGGCTGTGTGCCGCGCCGGAACTGATGGTGATGATGGTGCCCGCGCCCTTTGCCACCATGCCCGGCAGTGCCGCCCGCATCCCGTTGAAAACTCCCTTGAGGTTGATGTCGATGGCAGTGCCCCAACCGTCGGCATCGGCTTCGAGAATCGAGGCTACGGGTTCGATCACACCGGCATTGTTGATCAGGATATCCAGACCGCCGAACCGGTCCACCGCAGCCGCAACGGCGCGGTCCATATCGCCATAGTCGGCAACGTCGCCGGTGACGGCAAGACCGCCGATTTCCGCCGCGATTTCTTCGATGGCATCGGCCGAGCGGGCCATCAGGACCACATTCGCCCCGGCCGCGGCGAATTCCCGCGCGGCGGCTGCACCGATACCGCGGCTGGCGCCGGTGATCAGGACTGTTTGACCTTTGATTTCTGTCATATTGCATCTCCTCAGTTGTGATCAGGGGTAAACCGCGCGCCGCGCCGGGTCCAGCCCGTATGCCCTTGACCCCGACAATTCAAAAGCGGAAGCTTACGGCAAGTTTATTGGGGGAAAGGTCCTTTCATGAAAAATGCTGTTACTTTCAAAACGCCGCTGATCGCGGCAATTCTTCTGTCCGCCACGGCTGCTTGGGCTGACGTCAAACCGACCGACGTCTGGGGCGACTGGAAATCGCAGCTGGCCGGGTACGGCTATGATATTTCGGCGCAGGAAAACATGTCAGGCGGCGATTTGCAGATTACCGACCTTAAGATGAACATCACGCTGCCCGAAGACGAGGGCACGGTTGACGTGGCGCTGACCGGGGTGAAGTTTCACGACAATGGCGACGGCACCGTTTCGGTTCAGCTCCCCGCGATCATGCCGATTGACGTTCATGTCGAGGCAAAGGACGAAAACCCGGTCGATATCACGGTGAATTACACCACCACCGGGCTGGCCATGGTGGTGTCGGGCACGCCCGAAAACATGACCACCACCTATTCTGCGGCATCAATGGGGATGGCGCTGGCTGGTATTGTGGAAAGCGGCAACCCCGTCGAAATGGGCGACGCCAATTTCACGCTGAACAACGTCAGTGGCAATTCCAGTACCGGCGGCACGGATATCAAGACCCGCAAACAGGATTTCCGCGCCGAGAGCCTGTTTTACCTCATCGACATGGCCAATCCCGACAATGCCGCCGACAAGGTGATGCTGAAGGGACAGTTGAACGGGCTGAGTTCCAATTTCGCCGCCGAGATGCCGAAGGGTGTCGACTTTCAGGATATGGCGGCCGCACTTGCCGCCGGTTTTTCGGTCGATGGCACGTTCGCACATCAGGGCGGCCAAGCCGAATTCGCCTTCTCCGGCGATGGGGACAACGCCAGCGGCAGCGGCAGTTCGAAATCGGGCCAGTTCACCGTACAGATGAATTCCGACAAGCTTGGCTACGCGTTTGAATCCACCGGTGCGCAGATGACCATGCAAGTGCCCGATCTGCCCTTCCCGGTAGAATTGGCGATGGCGAAATCCGGTTTCGCAATGGATATTCCGGTCGCCCAATCAGATGAGCCGCAGGATTTCCGTCTTGCATTCACACTGGGCGATTTCACCATTTCCGACATGATCTGGGGCATGTTCGATCCGGCGGGCCAATTGCCGCGCGATCCGGCGACCATCGCCATCGATCTGGTCGGCAAGGCCAAGGTCATGGCCAACATCTTCGATCCGGCGGAAATGGAAACGATCGGAGAGGCCGCACCCGGCGAATTGCACGCACTTGACGTCAAGGACCTGACCGTCCGCGCGGTCGGCGCCGAACTGACCGGCAAGGGCGCGTTTACCTTCGACAACACCGATATGGTGTCGTTCGATGGCATGCCACGCCCCGAAGGGGTGCTGAACCTGGCGCTGTCGGGGGGCAATGCGCTGCTGGACAAGCTGGTGGCGATGGGATTCATCCCCGAAGATGACGCCATGGGCACCCGGATGATGATCGGCATGTTCGCGGTGCCGGGCGACGGGCCCGACAGCCTGAAATCGACCATCGAGATCAACGATCAGGGCCATGTTCTGGCCAATGGTCAACGGCTGAAATAATCTAGCCAGAACGGTGCAATTTTGGGCTACGGGCAAATGTCCGTAGCCCTTTTTGTGCCGGTAACTTGCCGGGTAACTTGCACTGAGAGCCTTGGCGGTTTACCTGACTTGGACCTTTTGAATTGCGATTGAAGCCATGACCCAAAACCTGGACCAGTTGACCCATGCCCTACTTGACGCTGCGCGCAAGGCCGGGGCGGATGCGGCGGATGCCATCGCCGTGACCGACACCTCGGTGTCCATCGACGTGCGTGGCGGCGCACTGGAACAGGCCGACCGGTCCGAAGGCACCGATATCGGGTTGCGGGTCCTGATCGGGCAGCGGCAGGCCAATGTATCGTCGTCGGACACCCGGCCCGAAACATTGGCAATGATGGCCGAACGCGCGGTCGCCATGGCCAAGGAAGCCCCCGAAGACCCTTATATCGGCCTGGCCGATCCCGGCCAGCTGGCCCGGGACTGGGATATGGAGGCGCTGGAAATGGCCGATCCGACACCCGAACCCGACCCGGCCACATTGCAGGAAGATGCCTGCCGCGCCGAAGCGGCGGCTTTGGCGGTCGACGGGATAAGCCAGGTGCAATCGGCCAGCGCCGCCTATGGCAGGCGGTTTATTCATCTGGCCGCGAGCAACGGATTTTCCGGTGGCTATGCCCGTACCGACCGCGCCACCAGCTGCGTCGCCATCGCCGGCACCGGGACCGCGATGGAGCGCGATTATGACGGTGACATGCGCATTTTCCAATCCGACCTGCGCAGCCCCGAAGATATCGGCGAAACCGCCGCGCGGCGCACGGTCGAACGGGTGAATGCGCGCAAACCGAAAACCGGCAGCTATCCGGTGCTGTTCGACGAACGTATCGCCGCGTCGCTGATCGGGCACCTGTTGGGCGCGATCAATGGCAGCGCCATCGCGCGCGGGTCGTCGTGGTTGCTGGAGGCGATGGGCGAACAGGTTCTGCCCAAGGGATTTGACCTGATCGAAGACCCGTTGCGCCCGCGCGCCACCGGATCGCGCCCGTTCGATGCCGAAGGGTTGCCGACCAAACGCCGCGCCATTGTCAGCGACGGGATGCTGACCGGCTGGACGCTGGATCTGGCGACCGCGCGCAAGCTGGGACTGCAATCGACCGGCAACGCGGCGCGCGGCACCTCTGCGCCGCCATCGCCCGCGACGTGGAACGTGGCCCTGACCCAAGGCGACAAGACCCGGGATGATCTGATGCGGGACATGGGCACCGGTTTGCTGGTCACTTCGATGATTGGGTCCACGATCAACCCCAACAATGGCGATTATTCACGCGGGGCCAGCGGATTTTGGGTCGAAAACGGCGAAGTGCAATACCCGGTCAACGAATGCACCATCGCGGGCAACCTGCGCAGCATGCTGAAATCGGTTCAACCCGCCAACGATGCCCGCACCTACCTGTCCCGCGTGGTTCCTTCGCTTCTGGTCGAGGGGTTGACCCTTGCCGGCGACTGATCTGGACCTGCTGATCGAAGCGGCCCGCGAGGCCGGGGACATCGCCCTTGGGTATAGCGGTCCGACGGCGCGGGCATGGAACAAACCGGGCGATCAGGGCCCCGTGACCGAGGCCGACCTGGCGGTGAACAGCGCCCTGCATGCGCGGCTGATCGGGGCGCGTCCATCTTATGGCTGGTTGTCGGAAGAAGATGAAGACACCGCGCACCGGCTGACCCGGCCGCGGGTTTTCATCGTCGATCCACTGGATGGGACCCGCAGTTTCATCGAAGGGTCGCCGACATGGGCGCATTCGCTTGCGGTGGCGGAAAACGGCGTGGTGACGGCCGCCGCGATCTACCTGCCGGAGAAGGACAAGCTTTATACCGCCGCAGAAGGACAGGGTGCATTTCTGAACGGGCAACCGATCAAGGTGTCTGAACGGCAGGATTTGACCGGGGCGTCGGTTCTGGCGGCCAAGCCGAATTACACGCCGACCAACTGGAAGGGTCAGCAGGTGCCGGAGGTCAGACGATCCTACCGCCCATCGCTGGCCTATCGGCTGAGCCTTGTCGCCGAAGGCCGTTACGACGCGATGATGACCCTGCGCGACAGCTGGGAATGGGATATCGCGGCGGGCGATCTGATCCTGCGCGAAGCCGGTGCGACAGTGTCAGATGTCCGCGGCAGGCCGCTGCGGTTCAACAATCCCCATCCCAAGGTCAAGGGTGTGATCGCGGCAGGGGCCGCGGTGCATGGCGATATCGCCCGCCGCTTGGCCAACTGGCCGTAGGATAAATATATCCAACATTCCGGATATACAGAAGCCGCGTGAAGACACGCCGGTATCGCACCGATCCTGCGTCCCATCGTCCGGGTGGGACGGCCGCGCCATCGCCGCCTTGCGGCATAAGGCGTCACCGCGTAGATTGACCCCGTCCTGTCAGGAGACTTCAATGACCCAGCGCCTGCATCTCGTCTTTGGCGGCGAACTCGTCGATCCGTCCAAGAACGTTTTCAAGGATGTCGACGACATCCATATCGTCGGCATGTTCCCGGATTACAATTCGGCCTATGACGCCTGGAAATCCGAGGCGCAGCGGACCGTCGATAACGCCCATACCCGGTATTACATTGCCCATATCCATCGCCTGCGCGATGAAGAAGCGGAAGTGTCGCCGACCGAAGAACTGGGTTGATCGGGACCCGATGGCGCCTTCTCTCAGTCTGGTGGCCTATATGGCCCTTGCACGGCGCGCGCCACGCGACCGGATCGATTTCGATATCGACCGGCCCGACGGCGAACTGATCTGGGCGCATGTGTCGTCATTGCCCCGCGCCGCGGCGATCCTGCAACTGTTTCACCGGCTGGAATTGCTGCGCCCCGGGATCAGGTTCCTGTTGACCACGTCACCGGGGCTGTCGCGGCCCGATCACCTGAAACGCTGTGTGATCTGGCAGCAGATCCCCGAAGAATCGGTGCCTGCGATCCATCGGTTTCTGGACCATTGGCGCCCCGACCTTTGCCTGTGGACCAGCGGCCATCTGCGCCCGGCAGCAATTGAACTGACGGCGCGCAGCAATGTGCCGCTCTATCTGGTCGATGCCGAAGCGGCCGCGCTGGAAGAGGCGCGGTTTCGCTGGCTGCCGGATATGAGCCGCGGCATCCTGCGCCGGTTCCGCAAGATCATGGCCAGCGATGCCGCCGCCGCGCAACGGCTGCGCCGGATCGGGCTGTCAAGTGACGCCGTTCTGGCCATCGGGGCGTTACAGGAAGGCCGCGCGGCGCTCAATTGCGACGAAGCCACCCGTGACGCGCTGGCCGCGACGCTGGCCGGGCGGCCGGTCTGGCTGGCCGCGATGGTGCAGCATGACGAAATCGACATCGTGAGTCAGGCGCACCGGTCGGCGATGCGGTTCGCCCATCGGCAACTGCTGATCCTGGTGCCGGATGACGAAACCAAGGGGCCGCAGATCGCGCGCGAACTGCGCGCGCGCGGCTGGACCGTCGCGGAATGGTCGCAGGGCGATTATCCGGAAGAAACCACCCAGATCCTGTTGGCCGACACCCGTGGCGAAATGGGGCTGTGGTATCGGCTGTCGCCGATCACCTTCATGGGCAGTTCATTGTTATCGGGTCATGGTGGCCGCGACCCGTATGAACCTGGGGCGTTGGGATCGGCGATCCTTTATGGCCCCAATGTGAGCCGGTACCTGCCCGGCTACAGCCGGTTTTCCGCCGCTGGCGCGGCGCGGATCGTGCGCGATGCCGATACGCTGGCCAGCGCGGTGACGCAACTGTCGGCCCCCGATCAGGCTGCTGCAATGGCCCATGCCGCATGGGAGGTCAGTTCCTCGGGGGCGGAAGTGACCGATGCGGTGATCGAGATGATTCAGGACGAACTCGACCTGCGGGAGGCTTCGTGATGCGGGCCCCGCAGTTCTGGTTCACCCGTCCCGAGGCGCCCGCGGTCCGGGCGCGCCTGCTGGCGCCGCTGGGATGGCTTTATGCCGCCGCGACGGCGCGGCGGTTGCGCCGAGGCGATCCGTTTCGGGCAAAGGTTCCGGTGATCTGTGTCGGCAATCTGAACGCAGGCGGCACCGGCAAGACCCCGACCGCGGTGGCGCTGATCGAACGCCTGACCGCGATGGGCAAAGTCCCGGTGGTGGTATCGCGCGGCTATGGCGGATCCGAATCCGGGCCGGTGGCGGTCGATCCCGTGACCCATACGGCAGCGCAGGTGGGGGATGAACCGCTGCTGCTGGCCGCCTTTGCCAAGGTAGTGGTGGCTCGCGACCGCGCTGCGGGCGCGCGGCTGGCCTGCGATCTGGGCGCGGATGCAATCGTGATGGATGACGGGTTTCAGAACCCGGAACTGCACAAGGACCTGTCGATCATCGTGGTCGACGCCGCCAAGGGGTTTGGCAATGGCCGCTGCCTGCCGGCAGGGCCGTTGCGCGAACCGATGGCGGCGGGGATGAACCGCGCCGACATGCTGTTGTCGATCGGCGACCGGGAGGCGCAGGCAGCGTTCGCCGCGCAATGGTCGGGGGCGATCACCGTACCGCATCTGAGCGGACAGCTGGCACCGTTGCAGACCGGGATGGACTGGCAGGGCATGACGGTGCTGGCCTTTGCCGGAATCGGTCATCCGGAGAAGTTTTTCCGCACCCTGCGAAGCTTGGGGGCGGATGTCGTCCGGTGCGAGGCGCTGGACGATCACCAGATGCTGACGCCCGCCCTGCTGACCCGGTTGGAAACCGAGGCGCGTTTGCGCGGGGCGCAGATGGTGACGACCGAAAAGGATGCGGTGCGGCTGCCGGAAAACTTCCGGTCGAAGGTGGTGACGCTGCCGGTGCGGCTGGAGCTGGAGCAAGCAGCACAGCTGGACGAGATGCTGCGCGGGTTGTTCGGACAGTAAGGGGGCGCTGCCCCCACCGTTAAAAATCCTGTGGATTTTCAACGCCTCCCCCGGGATATTTTTGAACAGAAGAAGCGGATCAGCGGATAATCAGGCGGGTGCCCGGGGTGATCAGGCGGGCGATTTCGATCAGATGGTCGCGACGGAAGGCGATACAGCCCTCTGTCGGGTAATGCGGCCAGCGCCATTGGTGCAGGAAGATCGCCGATCCCTTGCCCGGCGTGGCGACGGGATAGTTCCAGTCGGTGATCAGCACGATGTCATACAGCGGATCGGCGCGGCGCAGGTGTTCGTGGCTGTGGGCATAGGGCGTGCGAACCGGGTGATTGTAATCGGGCTGCGTTGCATCGTCTGACCACAGGTCGTTTGGGCCGATCGGTTCGGCCCAGGCAGCAGGGCGCGGCATGCGGTCGGGGCGGTAGAGCATGCCGAGGATACGGTGGATGCCGATGGGGGTGGCGCCGTCGCCTTCATGCTTGTCATTGGTCAGCCCACTGCGGCCAATGCTGCAGGGGACATAGCGGCCCATGAACCGGATGCCGCGCGCTGTCAGCACCAGATCGACCGGGATCACAGCAGGTGCCCCGATTTCGCCGCCTTGGTGGCGAGATAGCCCCGGTTGTGATGGGTTTCACCGACTTTCAGCGGCACCCGTTCGACCACGTCGATGCCGTTCTTTTCCATCATGGCGATCTTGCGCGGGTTGTTGGTCAGCAGCCTGACCTGATCGAATCCCATTGATTTCAGGATGCTGGCCCCCAGTTTGAAATCGCGTTCATCGTCTTCGAAGCCAAGCCGGTGATTGGCCTCGACCGTGTCGAAACCCTGATCCTGCAGTGAATAGGCGCGCATCTTGTTGGCCAGCCCGATGCCGCGGCCTTCCTGATTGAGGTAAAGCAGGACACCGGCACCTTCGGCACCCATCTGGGCCAGTGCGCCGCGCAGCTGCGGGCCGCAATCGCATTTCAGCGACCCCATCACGTCGCCAGTGAAACAGGCCGAATGCAGCCGCGCCAATACCGGTTTGTCGCGCGGCGGCGACCCGATTTCGAAGGCGTAATGTTCCTCGCCGCCATCTTCGGGGCGGAAGATGTGCAGCCGGCCGGCCTCGGAGGCTTCGACTGGCAGGCGGGCGCTGACCACGGGATGCGGATACGGCGAGGCGGATAGCAGATCCGCAGCACGGACAGCATTGACAAGGGTCAGCGCATTTTCACCGGCAAAGACGTAAGGCGCAGGCAGAGACAGCACCAGAGCAGCGGGCAACAGACGCGCCGATTTGGTCAGTGTAACGGCAACCCGGTGCAGGTCGGCCGGGCCATCGCGCAGGGTTTGCAACGGCCCCTTCATCGGCGATTTCAGATCGTCGGCCGGATCGGCTACCCCGCGCAGCCATGTCATCGACGCATCGGGCGGCACTGCCACCCGGGCCAGATCAGTATCATAAGCACGCGCCTTGAGCGTTTCGGCCCGCCGCGCGGTGATCGCCAGAACCGGTTGTCCGCCCAGCGCGTGCAGATCGGCAAGCCGCTGTGCATCAAGCGTTTCAGCGGCCATGACCAGCGCGCCCGCACCATCCCCGACCAGCACGACCGGAACGCCCATGCGCAGGTCGGCGCGGGCGCGGGCGATGATTTCAGCAGTGTCGGGGGCAAAGCTCATGCCGGGTTCCTTCAAGGTCAGGCCTGTGACTTAGTCCTTTTTGTTGGAATTTGAAACATTTCCCGGGCAAAGAACACGTCCACGTGAGCGGATTGAAGCAAATCTTGTCAGAACCGTCAGCCAACCGCATGTCAGTATCACCAAAAGGCAAGGAGGCCGTGATCATGGGGCAGCTCAAAAAAATTCTACTGGTCGACGATGATGACGATCTGCGCGAGGCGCTGAGCGAACAATTGGTCATGACCGAAGATTTCGACGTCTTTGAAGCCGATTGTGGCGTCGAGGCAATGAAACGCATCAAGGAAGGAATATACGACCTGTTGATCCTTGATGTTGGATTGCCCGACACCGATGGCCGCGAGCTGTGCAAGCTGATGCGCAAGCAGGGGGTGAAAAGCCCGGTTCTGATGCTGACCGGCCATGACAGCGACGCCGATACCATTCTGGGGCTGGATTCAGGCGCCAATGATTACGTGACCAAGCCATTCCGGTTCCCGGTTCTGCTGGCCCGGATCCGGGCCCAGTTGCGTCAGCATGAACAATCCGAAGACGCGGTGTTCCAGTTGGGGCCGTATTCGTTCCGCCCGGCGATGAAGATTCTGGTGGACGAGGACGACAAGAAGATCCGGCTGACCGAGAAGGAAACGAATATCCTGAAATTCCTGTACCGGTCGTCCGAAGGCGTGGTGCCGCGCGATATCCTGCTGCACGAGGTCTGGGGCTATAATGCCGGGGTCACCACCCACACGCTGGAAACCCATATCTATCGTCTGCGGCAGAAAATCGAACCCGATCCATCGAATGCCCGCATCCTGATCACCGAAAGCGGAGGCTACAAGCTGGTCGCGTAAAAAATTGATCAGGATCAAGGAAAAATGATTCGTCTAAGAGTAATCATTAACTGATCCGTCGCATAAGCGGACATACTTATGCACCTCCCTGTTGGACTGGCCCGGGCCCTGGCCCGGGCGTTTTTCTTTGCAGCTGCCTGCAACGCTGCTAGGGTTTGCGGTATATTTTTCCGAATTTTTTTCAGGGACATTTTTGATGACGAGCGTCAAACACGCCCCGAAATCCGCCAAGACCTATGTCGACGCTGCGCAAAAGGGCGCGGCCAAACTGGCCGGTTGGTCGAAAGCTGCACAGAAGCTGGAAAAGGAAGGCAAGACGCTTGACGAGGTCGATGCCGTTCTTTCCAAACTGGCCTTCATGGCCAAGATCAGCACAACGTTGCAGGTCGTTTCCATGGGTCTGTCGGTGCTTGGCCTGTTCCTGCCGGCGACGAAAAGCAAAGAAGACAAAATCTACGACGCGATTGAGGATATTTCCGCCCATCTCGACCGTCTGGACACCGAAGTTCATGGGCTGATCGCGGCGATCAAGGACTCCACCTCGCGCGGCGTACTGGAAACCAATATCAGTCATATCAACACCGCATATGGTTACATGGCTTCGATCGCCGCGAAGAAGAAAAAGGGCGAAGATTACAGTCAGGATCTGACCGACCTGGCCACGGTCGATCTGGTGCAGTTGAAGACCGCAGTTGGCGTCATCCGCGATTACGTAACCGGCACCCCGTTGGCGCCGAACCTGCTGCAACTGGTGTTCACCGAAAGCTATGGCCACATACAAACAATGACAATTCTGGCCGATTTCCTAAACCACAAGGCCGAACTTGCCATCGGCGCAGCCGCAGCCGCGGCCGCAGCGAAAAAAGAGGTCGCCGGTATCACCCTGAGCGATGCCGACAAGATCAAGATCGCCGAAAACATCGAAGGCGATGCAACCATTCCGTCGGATTATGCCGGGCTGCTGAAAACCATATCGGCCGCGTGCCACAAATGGGTACGGTCCTGCGCCGTGCAGTCCGATTACCGGGGCCAGATCGACAGGTATCTGCGTGACAAGGTGCTGACGGACAAGTCGCTGGACAAGACCGATCATCAGGGCAATGCCGAGATGATCGTCAAGGCGCTGTCGGCGAATTGGACCTGGATCAATTTCACCGCGATTTCATATGACCCGATCAGTTCTTTTGAAAAGCACGGCTGTGTAAGTCACGGCAAGGGCAACCGGATGCTGACCTATTTCCGCGAACCGGCGGCGAATGGCGACAAGGTCAATCTGGTGATCTATTTTGCGCCCCGCACCAAGGCGAAGACCGGCAGCTGGGATATCGCCGGGGCCGAGGCGGAAACCAACACGTACCGAAGATTGGCAATTCAGTCGGTCGATATAACTCTGAATTCCCATAAGCGGGTCGGGTTCACTTATTGGAATGAAACCCATGCCGACGATGTGCGCGACTATTTCCATTATTACTCGGGAATTGCCCATGCCAGCACACCGAAAGACTGGCACGGCGACATGTTGTGGACCGGTTGGAACAATGGCGACCAAATCGAGGAATTAGGCGGCAGCGACCAATTCTTTGGCATCTGTTCACACAATCCCGCCTTGCTGAAGCGCGGTCGGATCGAATTTGATCGGGGCGGGAACCTCTTTCACTATCTGACCGGCTATTACGCGCTGGCGGTTTGGGACGACGCGTCTTAACGGTCAATCGCCCTGCCCTCAGAACGTCCGTCGCGGGTTGAGCCGTGGGCCACAAGCGCCTAGTTTCCCCCCAGCCTTATCGGAGACACTGAATGCCCTTCACCCTTGCCACCTGGAACATCAATTCGGTCCGCCTGCGCGAACCGATCGTCTGCAAGCTTCTGGCCGAGGAAGGGCCCGATATCCTGTGCCTGCAGGAATGCAAAAGCCCGGTCGACAAGATCCCGACCGAAGCGTTCCGCGAGCTGGGCTATGGCCATATGGTGGCGCGCGGGCAGAAGGGATATAACGGCGTGGCGATCCTGTCGAAACTGCCGATCGAGGATGTGGGGGATAAGGATTTCGCCTCCCTCGGACATGCCCGCCACGTGGCCGGGCGGCTCGAAAACGGCGTGACGATCCACAATTTCTATGTCCCCGCAGGCGGCGACAAGCCGGACCGCGAAGTGAACGAAAAATTCGGTCAGAAACTGGATTACCTGACCGAGATGCGCGACTGGTTCCATTCCGACCGGCCGGAAAAGGCAATTCTGGTCGGCGACCTGAATATCGCCCCGCGCGAAGACGATGTATGGTCGCATAAACAATTGCTGAAAATCGTCAGCCACACGCCGGTGGAGGTGGATCACCTGCACGACGTGATGGAAGCGGGCAAATGGGCCGACGTCACCCGCAACGATATTCCCGAGGGCAAGCTGTATTCTTGGTGGTCCTACCGCGCCCGCGATTGGGACGCCGCCGACAAGGGCCGCCGATTGGATCACATCTGGGCCACCGGCGACATCCGCAACGCCGGACATTCCAGCCGCGTGTTGCGCGAAGCGCGGGGATGGGAAAAGCCGTCCGATCACGCGCCGGTTTTTGCGACGTTCGATCTTTGAGCATCTGCGACGACGCTGCAACCTTGGAATCCGTGCCGTCAGGGGGCATATAAAGGCAAACGCGAAATCCCAAGGATAGGGTTGTCATGCTAGAACTAGGTTCCACCCCGCCCGCCGCCGATCTGATCAAGGACGTGACCGAGGCCAATTTCATGGCCGATGTCATCGAAGCCAGTCAGGACGTGCCTGTCATCGTCGATTTCTGGGCGCCGTGGTGCGGTCCGTGCAAGACGCTGGGCCCGATGCTGGAAGAGGCCGTGACCAAGGCAGGCGGTGCCGTCAAGATGGCCAAGGTCGATGTCGATCAGAACCAGATGCTGGCGCAGGCGCTGGCACAGCAAGGGTTGCCGCTGCAATCAATCCCGACCGTCGTGGCCTTTGTCAAAGGCCGCCCCATCGACATGTTTCAGGGCGCGGTGCCCGGGTCTGAAATCGATGCCTTCATCAAGCGCGCGATCGAAGCGGGCGGCGGTGAGGCCGATGGCGGTCTGGAGGAAGCGCTGGCCGCAGCCGAGGACATGCTGAACGAAGGCGCGGTGGACGACGCCGCACAGACCTTTGCCGCCATCGCCGAGGAAGACCCGATGAACGCCGAGGCCTTTGGCGGGCTGGCGCGCTGCCAGATCGCGCTGGGTCAGCTGGATCAGGCCGAGGCGGTGCTGAACGGCGTTCCGGCAGAAATTTCCACCGCTGCCCCGATCGAGGCGGCCCATGCGCAACTGGAACTGGCGCGGCAGGCGGCCAATTCGGGTCCGCTGGACGATTTGAAGGCGGCGGTCGACGCGGCACCCGACGATTTGCAGGCGCGGTTCGATCTGGCTCAGGCGCTCTATGCCGATGGTCAGGCGGAGGCGGCGGTCGACGAACTGCTGGACCTGTTCCGGCGTGATCGGGATTGGAATGAAGGCGCGGCCAAGCAGCAGCTTTTCACCATCTTCGACGCGCTCAAGCCGGAAGATCCGGTGGTGCTGAATGGCCGTCGCAAGCTGAGCTCGATGATATTTGCCTGAGCGCCCGTCCGGGCTATGTCTTTGACCATGACAAGACATGTCGATCTGCCAGATACCATCCCTGTGTTTCCGCTGCCCGGTGCGCTGCTGCTGCCCCGGGCGCGGTTGCCGCTGCATATCTTTGAGCCACGCTATCTGACGATGCTGGAAGATGTATTGAAAACGCCGGCGCGGCTGATCGGCATGGTGCAGCCCTGCATGGTGCCGGGAAATGGTGGCAACAGGTTGCAGCAGATCGGCTGTGCCGGACGGGTCACGCAGTTTTCCGAAACCGAGGACGGGCGGTACATGATCACGCTGACCGGAATTTCACGGTTCCGCGTCCGCAACGAGATTGAAGGTTTCAGCCCTTACCGGCGCTGCGACGTGTCATGGGCCGGTTTCGAAAAGGATCAGGGCGCGGAAGAACACGATCCGGGGCTGAACCGGGACGGTTTCATGGACCTGCTGTCGCGTTTTTTCCAACTGCGCGGGCTGAATGCCGATTGGGGCAATCTGTCTGATGCCGATGACGAACTGATGATCAATTCGCTGTCGATGATGCTGGATTTCGCGCCCGAGGATAAACAGGCCCTGCTGGAAGCGCCCTGCCTGTCCACGCGACGCGAAACGCTTGTCACGCTGATCGAATATGCGCTACGTGGCGGCGAGCATGAGGAGACGGTACAATGACCGAAACACACCTGTTCGACCGCCATATGCTGGAAGCGTTGATTTGTCCGGTCAGTCATGGCCGGCTGGATTATGACGCAGAGGCGCAGGAGTTGGTGTCGAAATCGGCCAAGCTGGCCTTTCCGATCCGCAACGGTATTCCGATCATGTTGGTCGATGAGGCGCGCAAGCTGGACTGACGGGCGGACTGGCGCTTGCCCGGCGGCCTGACGGCTTTGTTCCGGGCTGGTGCCGCGCACCGAAATCCTGACATAAGAATTCAGGCGGGCGCTTTAGCGTCCCAACAACGCCAGCGTCTTGTCGCAGCGCTGACCATTGTAAAACGCGTTCAGCACCTCGGTGAAAATCGGGTCCGCCGCGGGCAGTTCGGCAAATAACGTGGCCGAGCTGCGCAGCTTCAGGGCGTCGATGCCGCCAAGAATTTCTTCGGCCGGGCGACCTTTATGGGTCAGCATAAGCGCCATCATGTGCCGCAACCGCGCGCCCAGCACCGGGTGGGCGAGATAGGCCGCGGCCTCGTCCAGATCCGCGATGCCGTAAAGCTGGGCGAAATTGGACCGGCCCAGTCCGCGCAGCTGCGGATAGACATACCAGATCCAGTGGGTCAGTTTCCGGCCTTGGGTGATTTCCCGCTCGGCATCGGCGTAGTTGCGTTCCTGCGCCAGCAAAAACCGGTCGAGCCCGTCCTGTTTCATAGCGCCTTCCGTTCCGCCGGATCAAGCGGACGACTGGGCACCCAAGCATAGCCATTGTCACAAAGGATCACGGCTTCACGCAATCCATGCGGTTTGTCGGTCGGGTCCTGCAATACCACCGCGCCCGCCGCAATCGCCCGTTCGGCGGCCCTGTCCGGATCACTGTGGTAAAGCCGGATTTCGACCCCTGCCCCACGCGGTGGGTTTTCCGGCAAGAGACTGATCAGGGGATGGCCGGAAAAGGTGCCGTCGCTGTGCAATTGCAGCAGATGACCATGATAGGGGACGATGGCAAAATCGACCGACACCCGCTGCGCCCTGACACCGAATACATCGCCCAGAAACGCCACCTGGGCCTGAACATCATGCACCAGCAGGTTCAATCCGATCCCGGTCAGCGCGGCACCGAAATCTTCTGGGGATACCGTTTCGAAATCCATCTCAGCTTCAAAACCCTACATAGGTGCAGGAATGGTTGAACCTGCCCGGGTCCCGTGTCAACGTCAGTTGCAAAACAGGATAACGCAATGACCCCCAGCGCCCCCGACCTCAGGATCGAAACGCCAACATTGCCCGACGCCGAAGCCTTTGGCGATGCTGCCGCCGCCGTTGCCCGGCTGGAAGAGCTGTACGATGGCGCGGTCGATTTTCTGAGCCAGAATTTCCGCAGCACGATGGCAAATGGCAGGGCCGATTGCCGCTACCGCGCATTCTATCCCGAGGTCCGGGTAACGACCACCACATTCGCCAAGATCGACAGCCGGTTGAGTTTCGGCCACCTGTCTGAACCCGGCAGTTTCGCAGCCACCATCACCCGGCCCGACATGTTCCGCAATTACCTTGAGCAACAAATCGGGCTGCTGATCGAAAATCATGGCGTCCCGGTGGTGGTCGGGGTCGGCGACACCCCGATGCCGGTGCATTTCGCGGTGGCGAATGAAACCGACATGACGGTGCCGCAGGAAGGCGCGGGCGATTTCATCCTGCGCGACGTGTTCGACGTGCCGGACCTGAGCACCACCAATGACGATATCGTCAATGGCACCTACCAGGTCCCTGCCGACGGAACCCAGCCCCTGGCCCCGTTCACCGCGCAACGGGTGGATTATTCGCTGGCCCGGCTGTCCCATTACACCGCCACCGACCCCGAACATTTCCAAAACCACGTCTTGTTCACCAACTACCAGTTCTATGTGTCGGAATTCGAAGCCTATGCACGAAAGATGCTGGCCGATGCAGATAGTGGTTACACGTCTTTCGTGGCGACCGGGAACGCCGAGATTACCACGCCGGATCAGGATTTACCGCACGCCGACAAGATGCCGCAAATGCCGACCTATCACCTGAAACGCGCAGGCGGGTCGGGGATCACGCTGGTCAATATCGGGGTTGGACCGTCGAACGCGAAAACCGCAACAGACCACATTGCGGTGCTGCGTCCGCATGCCTGGATCATGGTCGGTCATTGTGCCGGGCTGCGGTCGAGCCAGAATCTGGGCGATTTCGTTCTGGCCCATGCCTATCTGCGCGAAGACAAGGTGCTGGACGACGACCTGCCGGTTTGGGTGCCGGTGCCGGCATTGGCGGAAATCCAGATCGCGCTGGAACAGGCGGTGGCGACGGAAACCCAGCTGGAAGGCTATGACCTGAAGCGGGTGATGCGCACCGGTACGGTGGCCAGTCTGGACAACCGGAACTGGGAACTGCGCGATACGTCCGGACCGGTACAGCGGCTGAGCCAGTCGCGCGCGGTGGCACTGGATATGGAAAGCGCGACCATCGCGGCGAACGGATTCCGGTTCCGGGTCCCCTATGGCACGCTGTTATGTGTCAGCGACAAACCACTGCATGGCGAATTGAAACTGCCCGGTATGGCCTCTGATTTCTATAAAACACAGGTGTCGCGGCATTTGCTTATTGGCATTCGGGCGATGGAACGGTTAAGGAAAATGCCATTGGAACGCATCCATAGCCGCAAATTGCGCAGTTTTGACGAGACTGCGTTCCTTTGACCTAGAGTAAATCGTACTTTTTTACTGGTTTTGCCCTTGTTGCCGGACACAATTCGTTGTGTTTATACGCGACATACAGTTAAATACGCGCAATGAGGCCCAAGTGATCGGGCAGATTAAGGAGACCAACAAATGGCAAAACCGATGACCAAGACTCAGCTTGTAGCTGCTCTGGCTGAAGAAATGGGCGCAGAGAAGAAAACCGCTGGCGCGGCTCTGGACGCCGTCGTAGCGATCATCACCAAAGAAGTTTCTGCCGGCGGCGCAGTGACCCTGCCCGGTATCGGCAAAATCTACTGCCGTGAACGCCCCGAGCGTATGGTGCGCAACCCCGCCACCGGCGAACAGATCAAGAAAGAAGCCGACAAGGTCGTGAAAATGACCATCGCGAAAGCGCTGAAAGACAGCGTGAACGGCTAATCTTGCATCTTCGGCAAGTTTCGGAAAGGGTCGCCTCGGGCGGCCCTTTTCCATTTGGGCCGGGGCCTGTGGAGGATAAGGTTTCAAGATGAATTTGCGTGCTATGGCGATGGGGCTGGCCTTTGCCCTGATGTGGTCTTCGGCCTTTACCTCGGCGCGGGTGATTGTCGCCTATGCACCGCCAATGGCATCGCTGTCGCTGCGGTTTCTGGTGTCGGGGCTGCTGGGGATCGGGATCGCGCTGGCGCTGGGTCAGAATTTCCGGCTGAGCCGGGCGCAATGGCGGGCGACCATCGTTTTCGGTATCTGTCAGAACGCGCTTTATCTGGGACTGAATTTCATCGCGATGCAAACGGTCGAGGCGTCGCTGGCGTCGATCGTCGCGTCGACCATGCCGCTGATGGTGGCGCTGGCAGGGTGGGTCGTGTTCCGCGACCGGCTGTCGGTTCTGGGCACCGCCGGGTTGGTTCTGGGCGTGATCGGCGTGACGCTGATCATGGGCGCACGGATCGAGGCCGGGGTGGATCGTTACGGTCTGGCGCTGTGCTTTATCGCCGCCGCCGCGCTGACGGTGGCGACATTGTCGGTGCGCGGCGCATCGTCGGGCGGCAACGTGATGATGATCGTCGGGTTACAGATGCTGGTCGGGTCGGTTTGCCTGGCGGTGACGGCGGTGCTGTTTGAACCGTGGCATCTGACGCTGAACTGGCAATTGGGCGTGGCCTTTGCCTATACCACGCTGGTGCCGGGTCTGGCTGCGACATGGGTCTGGTTTACTCTGGTCAACCAGATCGGCGCTGTGAAAGCCGCCACGTTCCATTTCCTTAACCCGTTTTTCGGCGTCGCCATTGCGGCCGCCTTGTTGGGGGAACGGCTGGGCCTGCTGGACGTGATCGGCGTTGTGGTGATCGCGGCGGGCATTCTGGCGGTGCAGCTTTCGAAACAAAAGCCCACGGCGAAGTGATCCCGCGTCAGGGCTTTGTTGGATGACAGGGTCGTGCTGCCTGCGCATTCTGGCGCAATGGAATTGTTGTTTGGATATCTCGCCGGGTTGCTGACGCTGATCAACCCCTGCGTTCTGCCGGTGCTGCCAATCGTGCTGACCGGGGCGCTGCAGGCGCATCGGTTGGGACCAGTCGCCCTGGCAGCGGGGATGAGCCTGGCTTTCGTATCGCTGGGGCTGCTGGTGTCCGCGTTTGGCTTTGCTCTGGGACTGAACGAACAGATGTTGGCGCAGGCAGGGGCGGTTTTGATGCTGGGCTTTGGCCTGATCCTGCTGTCACCAAGGGTCGGAATGGTCTTTTCCAGCGCCACAGCCGGGTTTTCCAGCCGCGCCGACGCGCGGCTGGACGGGATGGATCAAAATCATCTGGGCGGGCAGTTTTTGTCCGGGCTGCTGTTGGGCGCGGTGTGGAGCCCCTGTATAGGTCCAACATTGGGCGGAGCCATCGCATTGGCGGCGCAAGGCAGCAATCTGGGCTGGGCCGCAACCATTATGACCAGCTTTGCACTGGGCGTATCGAGCATCATTCTGGCTCTTGGCTATGGCGCACGCGGGGTATTGAGCCGCCACAAGCCGCTGATGCGGGCGCTGGCAGAACGGGCGCGGCCACTGATGGGGGTGGTGTTCATCATCGTCGGGACCGCCATCCTGTTTCGTCTGCACCATCTGATCGAGGCCTGGGCGGTTCAGGCCCTGCCGATCTGGATTCAGGACCTCTCGGTTCGGTTTTAATGAAAGGAATATAGTATGAAACGTCGTGACCTTATTGTGCTTGGGACTGCCGGTCTGGTTTTTTCGGGGCTGCCTGCGCGGTCCGAGCCGTTGGAGTATTCCGACGGGCTGTTGCAGCAACATCTGGCCGCAGGAGACACGGTTTTCCTGGATTTCAAGGCCAGTTGGTGTTCGACCTGCGCCGCACAGGAGCGGGTGTTGACCAAACTGAAAGCGGATAACCCCGAGTACGAGGCGCATATCACCTTCATCAATGTCGATTGGGACGCGTTCGGCCAGTCCGATCTGGTCAAGCGTTTGCGCATCCCGCGCCGATCCACATTGGTGGTTCTGAAGGGCGATCAGGAATACGGACGGATCGTGGCACAAACAAGCACCGCACAAATCCAACAGTTGATGGACGAGGCGCTGGCGCTGGGTAAAAACGGCTGATCACGGGTTTCTGAAACCGAAGGGGCGACGCACTGCGCCGCCCCTGATTTCCCAGTCCCTGCGGGGATCAGCGCCGTTCGATCGTGTACAGCGACCCGGGCTGTAGCGGCCCGCTGATCACGGTTTCGGCACCGTCAATCCAGCGAATTCGCGCTTCGGTGACTTCGGTCGCATCGCCCAGCCCGAAATAGGCCCGCGGCGCGTCAAAGGACATGAAACCGCCGCCGAGCTGAATTTCGCGCGACCGGGTCCGGCCGTTTTCATCGGTGACGGTGATCTTGGCACCGATACCGTCACGATTGCCGACGAAATCACGCAAAGCAAAGCCGACGGCCTGACGCTGTGCATTGTTACGGAACAGTTGCAGCGGCCCGTTCACCGTATGGGTCAGCAGGTCCTGATCGCCATCATTGTCGATGTCGAAGGACGTGGCGCCAGCGGTCATCAGGTAATCTTCAAGCCCGGAGGGACCAGAGGCTTCGGTGAAGTGCCCGGTCCCGTCATTTTCGAAATAGAGATTGGAGGGCGAATTTTCATTCGGCACCCATGTGCCGTTGGCGATGAACACATCCTGGTCACCGTCATTGTCGAAATCTTCGAATTTGGTGTCCCAGCTCCAGCCGCCGATATCCAGACCGCGATCTTCGGCGGTGTCTTCGTAGGCGGTACCGTTCCATTGCAGCAGCACGTTCTGATGCAGGATCTGCTGCAGGCTGGCATCGATTTCGTCCGGGGAAGGACGGCGGGTTTCCTTGAAATGCAGGTCGCAGAAACTGCGCGGTACCGGCTGATTGGCCGGGATCAGGCCACAGATCGATTCATCGTCTTTCTGGATTGCCAGATCCTTGATCAGCATCGCCTTGCATTCGGCCTGATAGCGACCGGACAGTTCGGTGCATTTTTCGGCATAGTCCGGGTCGAACTGATTGCCCGAACGATACCAGCGCTTGATTTCCATGTTCTTTTCGCACAGCGCCCGGTCCGCGTCCCGTTTGATCCCATCACAGTATTTGTGTTGGTCCTGCATCTTGAGAATCTTTGATGCCTGCCGCGACCGCCCGGCAATTTGCGCCAGATAGATTTCGTTCTGCCCGTCGCCGGTCAGATCGCCCACCTTGATCGCCATCGTGGTGGTGGTGGTGTGCGGAATGATTTCATCGTCATAGGTGATCGGTTTGAACCCGCCCTTGCCGTCGCCGAGATAGAAATAGTCCGGCACATCGAAATCATTCCCGATCAACAGGTCGGTCAACCCGTCATCGTTCATATCGGAAAACAGAACGGACAGGGTTTCACCGGGGATGCCGGGCAGGTCGGTGAAATGTTCGCCGGTCAGTGTGCCGTTTTCATTCCAGATGATCCGGTTGCGCGATTCTTCTCCGGGAATGCGGCGGTACCAACCTGCGGTCCAGTTGCCTAGGGCGATATCGAGATCACCGTCGCGGTCAGGATCGGAAATCGCCATGGTCATGGTCAGCACGGCGTTTTCGCGATTGGCCACCGGCATCGGCGGTTCGGTCCCGAATTTTCCGTCGACATTGCGCAGCACGTAATTGCCGTGCCGGTAGGAGGTCAGGAACAGGTCGGGCCAGCCGTCATTGTCGATATCGGCCAGCACCGCGTTGAACATCGGCATATCAGCCAGTTCGCCGAAATTCGTATCGGTCCGCCTGAACTGGCCGGTGCCGTCGTTCTCAAAAAGGTAGATGCCCGCTTCGGTCGAGGCGATCGCAACGTCAAGATCACCATCCTGATCAATATCGGCGCTGGACACGGCGCGGCCTTCCCAGAACGGGGGCCACATGTCGCGCAGGCTGAATTCCAGCGGTTTGTCGATCCCGGCTTCCCAGGCTTCGATCCGGGTGAACCCGGTTTCGCCTGCAGGCGAAGACAGGGCAAAGGCGGTGGCCTGAATGGTGATACCGTCGGCATCCGGGCTGGTGACCTTCCAGGGCATGTCGTCGGCCTGTGCTGCCGTACCGATCAAGAGTAAACTAGAAATACCAACTTTGAGTTGTGAAAGGAAGACACGGCGAAACTGGAAAGGTATCTGCACAATCGAATACATTTAGGAAAACCCTTCTTTGTTGAGAAATCTTTGTGCCTAGATTAAAAGACATGTTGAGAGAGCATTTTGAAGTTTCTTAGCGGAAAGAAAAACCAAATGAAGATTCATCTAGCATCCTTTGCTGATGGTGCATTTCATCAAAGAAAAGTCAACTTTCGCTTGAATGCAGAAGAGTTTGGCGCATTTGACACAATTTCAATCTATGATAAAGCATCGCTGCCGGAAAATTTTGCAAAATCGCATGGCAACTACATGACTAATACAAAACGTGGTTTTGGATATTGGATATGGAAACCAGTTGTTATTTTAGAAACGCTACAAAACGCCGATCCTGACGATTGCATATTATATACTGACGCCGGTTATACATTAAACCCCGAAGGGAAAAAAAGGTTTAGTGAATACGTGGAATTGACCATGGATAGTAAGTACAAGATGTTATCGTTTCAAAACATGGCGGTTGAATCACATTATACCAAAGCTGACCTAGCGAGTCGCTTGGGCCTCACAATTAACAGCACTGATATGAAAACCACTCAATTAACAGCAAACATAATGCTGCTTAAACCGACACTAGAGAATATAGATTTAATTCGAGAATGGATAGAAATAGGTATAGAGAAAAATTATCACTATTCGGATGACAGCCCCTCAGAGACTCCTAATCATCCAGAATTCAAAGAACACCGCCACGATCAGAGCATTGCAAGTTTACTAAGAAAAATGCGCGGGACTCAGACCATTTATATGGAATCGTCTCCGCAAAACAGAAGTTTTGAAGCTTTGAAGAAAGATCTCCCTGCGTGGTGCACCCGCCGGCGTGAATAGCGGGCTTTTTCTTCACTATTCATTCGATACTATTCAATATCTGGCACTGCCAGACCGGCCCGAGTTATATCCTTAAACGATTTTCGTCTACCATGGCCGAAAACACGGCAGTAGCCTGTTACATTCGAAGCAAAAACTTCGACATCTTCGAAACCAGCAACCTCCATCCACGCACCCAAACATTTTGCCGAGGGTACAAACCAATTCCAACCGCTTCTATTCAGATCAGACTTGTTGCCAGATCCATTTGGAATGTTGCTATCAAATCGACAAAACTGACCATCATCAAATATACCGAAGCTTTCCACAAATATATCACCGCCATCATGAAGTCGGTTATATAGACGGCGCAATCCTAAAACAGGATCAGACAAATGATATACGACACCGGGAAAATAGATTGTGTCGAATTTGCTTTCTTCGAAATTGTACAATGAAGTTGCTGACACTTCTACATCATTGAAACCATAAATTTCACAGCAAAGAGATTTCGCAGCGTAAGCATATTTTTTGACTTCTTCAATTGCGTGTACTTTTTTAGCACCCAACATTTTCAGAGTCAGTGTAGTACCACCCGTCCAGCATCCGACATCAAGCACATCCCTATCTTTAAAATGTGAGTCTTTTATACCAAACCCTTCATAAAACTCAGAAATCAACATTAGATGGCGGTCTTTCATCTGACCTGGCACGTTAATATCTTCGGCAAAGCGATGATCGTGGCCCCAAACAAATTTGATTGAAAGATCCCTCTGTCTTTCAGAAGACTTATACCCTTCTATTGCGAAATCCACCGAACCAATCTGGGATAAAAGCTCTTCAGCCTTGGTGCGCTGCCCTTCGGTACCAATTTCATAAGTAGTTTCAAAAAGGGATTGAAGCTCATCGCGACGCGTTAAAATATTTTTTTTATGGTCCGCACCCGGTTCAATTACTTTCATGTTTCAGTTTCCCGCACCGATTTTGAGCAAAAAAAGACAGCCCGTACCTATCTAGGTTCTGAGCTGTCTTCAACTTAAAGCTAATAAATACTATCCTTTTTCGGCTTCTGCTTTAGCTTCAAGCTTCTCAATCCTTTGGTGCAGCTGATCGATATAGATATGGGCTTTTTCCAATTCATTAAGCATACCACCAATCTTCATTGAGAGGTTCATCGGACCTTCTTCTTCGGTTGGACCCACCGCCGGAAGATGACTTTTTTCCCACATGTATTGAGCATGCTCGGAGATTGAAGGCATTTCATAGCTGACATCAAACACACGGTCACAACCGCTTGAACACGATCCCGCAGTGATGATTTCGCCTGAAATTTCCAAATTGCCGTCAACATCCAATCGGAACTCGGTTTCGTTAGCGCCACCTGGCGCAGTTACAATTTGGAAAGCACCAGAATCGTTAAAAACATTCCACTGACGGCCTGTGTTGTTACCAGACGCAACCGAAGTGTCGATCAAACTCGCATAAACAACACCGTTATTAACCAAGCTCAACATATGACGTTGCGCGTCTGCAGCATTGGTATTTTCAACCAAAATGTGAGGCGTCACAATATCAGACGCACCAGTTTCTTTTACATGCAAATTGGCACCAGGACTCGTACCGGCCCCCATCCCGATATCGCCATCGCTGTCGATATAAAGCGCGTTGGTCGGCGCACTGGGTTTGATCCGGAACGGCAGCGTCGACCCATTCGTCGCATCACGAATGAAGAAGTTGGTTTCGTTGGCTGCCACGTCAAAGGTTTGCGATGCGAAGCCCGAAGACCCGTCCTGTGCCAGACGCAGGGTCGGGGTGTTGCCACTGACCACATGAATATCGACCACCGGGGTCGAGGTGCCGAGGCCAAGACGGCCGCCATCGTCCACAAACAGCGAATTCGACGGGGCGTTTGCTTCGATGGTGAACGGGACTCTGCTGTGAGAAATATCTTCGATCGAGAATTTGTTGGCACCGCCATTGCTGCTGTCATTCGCGGTCAGCTGCCAGTCGTTGTTCGGGAAGCTGGAGGAGTTCGACGTATCGTCGAATTTGATCCGTACGTTGTTTTCCTTCAGCCGGATGGTATCGAAGCCGAAGCTTTCGCCATTCACGCAGTCGAACCCGACGCAGAGCGATCCGGTGATAATCACGTCATCATTGAAAACCTGATCGGCCGAAGCGGTGCTGGCCAAGGCAACGATGGCGCTGCTCGCCATCAGCTTGAGTGTGTTGCTGTATAATTTTGTCATCGGTCCAGATACTTTCTTTTCCAAATTGCGTTGACGGATGAAAGACAGCTTAGCCGTCATCCTCCTTGATTTCGTCTGGTGTGATGATCACACCTCGGGCCACGGTGAAATATCCGCTCATATAGAACGGTTTCAGCATGGAATTTTCGGCTTTCTCGCCACGACCGTTATCGACCGGATTTACAATCTCGACCTTCTCCTCGGTCGCCGCTTTCAGCTCATACCGATAAATTCCATCGACCACGTCGCGGCCGGAAAGCTGAAACACCGGCGTACCCGAGTCTGCGCTGATCGAAGAGACTTTGCCATTCGGGGTGGAAATCGTCATGGTCGCATTGCTCAGACCATTCCAGTTTTCAAACCAAACGGCATTTGAATTATGCTGCTGAACGGGCTCTGGTTCGGCTGCGACAAGCGGGGTCGCGCAAACCAGCGTCGCACCTACAAGCAAGTGGGACAAAAACCGATTCATATGCAGGCGCCTCCTGATGCAAATTTCTTTAGAACAAAATACAAGGTAAAAATATAGTTACAAACCGGATTGTATCGAAAAACCTTTTCAATTGAAACTTTTTTTAACCTTACGTTAATTGCATGTGTTCAAGCTCAATCACTGACAAAGCGGAATCCAGACCGATTAGGCTTTGAAACTTGTAAACCTTATTGCAAATTGGATTTTTTCGCAGCCAGTTGCTGCGCTTCGTTGATCTGGCCGGGTGTCATACGTTCAGACAGCGCCGAACTGATCCGTATCGCATCGGACATACCGGCCGTTCCCGCCAGAATCATCCACATCTGGCCAAGCACGTAGTCCTGTGGCACCCCCGCGCCTTCGAAATACAGAAGTCCCAGATTCAGCATTGCCGGGGCAAATCCCTGTTCGGCAGCGCGTTGCAACAGCCCCGCCGCCTGAAACCGGTCTTTGACCGTCGGTTCTGTCTTGTGCATCAACAGCCATGCCATTTGAAACCGGCTAACCGGATCGCCCGCCTGAACCGCCTGACGCAGGATCGTCAGACCCTCTTCGCTGGTATCGGGCGGGGCCAGACGGGTGTCATAGACCGGTTGCAGCGCCTGAGACTGCGCTTCGTCGCCGCGCCCTCCCCGACGGTACAATTCGGTGGCCAGCGCTTCGTTCACCTCGACCCCGAAACCGTTTTCATACATCACGCCCAGATTTGTCATCGCCACCGTCAGACCTTTGTCGACAGCGCCGGAAAACAATTTCACGGCGCGTTCGTAATCCTGTTCAATTCCATCGCCACGCGCATAGAGCAGACCCAGATTGTTCATCGCCCGGGCATGGCCCCGCGATGCCGGACCTTGATAAAGCTGCAGCGCGCGGGCCAGATCCCGTTCGACGCCCAGACCGTTCTGATACAGAACACCCAGACTGACGGTCGCGTCGTCGTGGCCCTGTTCGGCGGCGCGGGCATAAAATTCGGCGGCCTTGGCCGGATCGGCGGTGCCGTCCACGCCGTTTTCCAGCGCCGCCGCGTAATCATACAGGAATTGCGGATTTCCCGATTCCGCCGCCGCGGCCAGCCATTTCAGCGCCTGCGCCCCGTCGCGCGCAACCCCCAGCCCGGAAAAGTAATATTGCCCGAGCCGGTTCATCGCACCGGCATGTCCCTGATCAGCGGCTTGCTGCAACAGATCGACCGCACGGGAGAAGTTTTGCAAAACGCCGCGTCCGTTGTGGTAGCGCATCGCAAGGGTGAACTGCGCCCCGGCGGTCCCGGATTGCGCCGCCTGCTGCAATCTGTCGAGAGGAATGTCGGCCCAGTCCGTTGCGCTTTGTCCCACGGCAGCGGCGGCGACGCAGATCGCGATCAGCGCCGGTACGAGGGGACGCAGCGGTTTCATTTTTTCACCTCGTCGCTGGACATGTTCCGGATCTCTTCGAAATATGCACGGGCCATGCGCTGCGCCTCGGCGATCTGTTCAGCGGTCATCAGATCGGAAATCACTCCGCGCATCTTGGCGGCTTCGCCATAACCACTGGCGGCAGCAATGTTCAGCCATTTATGCGCCTGCACATAATCCTGTTCCAGCCCCTGCCCCCTGGTCAGCATCATGCCGAGATGAAACTGAGCTTCGACATCACCAGCACGTCCCGCCGTTTCGAACAGTTCCGCCGCCTGCAGCAGGTTTTCGCCCGAATCCAGATACCATTTCGCCAACGCGGTCTGTGCCGGGCGGACCCCCTGATCGGCCTGCATCCTGACCCAGTCGAGCGCGGCCATGTCACCGTCCTGTGCCGCAACCATTGCCCACGGCACCGCGTAATGCGGTGCGGCCAGCCCGTCGAGTTTCCCTGCCCCGGCCAGATGCCCCAACCGCAACGCAACGCTGCTATCGCCTTGTGCCAGCGCCTTGCGATACAGCCGCACCGCTTTTTCCAGATCGGGCACATCGCCAATACCCTGATCCGCCATTCGCGCCATGGCGGCCGTTGCAGGTCCGAAATCGTCATCCGACGCCCGCTGGAACCAATTCCAGGCCCGGCCCGGATCGGCAGGAAGGGTATTCCCGGCCAGATACGCCTTGCCCAATTCAAAGGTCGCCTGAGTGTCGCCACGCTTGGCCGCCAGTGTCAGCCAGCGCAGGGCTTCGTCGGCATTGGGTTCGACAGTTTCGCCGATAACGTATTTCAGTCCCAGGGCGCGTTGCGCGACGATCATGCCGTTCTCGGCGGAGCGGCGCAGCCAGTCCACGGCAGCGGACTTGTTCTGCGCCATGCCGTTGCCAGTATCCAATGCGACAGACAGGAAAAACTGCGCTTCGGTATGCCCTTCTTCGGCGGCCGAGCGTAGCCAGCGAACCGCTTCTTCGGTGTTCAGCTTGGTGCCCCGGCCACGCGAATACGCTTTGCTCAGCTCGTATTGCGCCTGAACATTGCCGCCTTCCGCAGCCGCCAGAAACCAGTTGAAGGCTTGTTTCGGATCGGCTGGGGTTCCCAGACCGGACAAGTAGAGTTTGGCGAGATAAAACTGCGCATCGGTCTGCCCACGCGCCGCGGCGTTCGCAAATAGTTCGACCGCGCGTTCGGGTTGATAAAGCGGATCGCCGTCTTGGCCGGACACATAGATCCGGCCCAGCAGGGTTGCCGCTTCGGCATGGTTTTGGTCCACCGCTTTTTCGAGCCAGTCGCGCGCCTTCATCATGTCGCGCGGCCCGCCCTTGCCTTCCAGCAGGACCCGGCCGTAGCGGTATTGCGCCAGCGGTGTGCCAACCTCTTTGGCTTGACGCTCCAACCCCTTGCGCACGAAAACAAAATCGCCGCGCTGATAGGCCTGTTCGATTTCCGCCATCGTTGGCATCGCGTCAGGCGCGGTTTCGGCAGGATTTTCGGTGGCAATGGCGGCCGCGTCAGAATCCGGCGTTGCCTGCGCTGTCAGAATGCCGGGCAGGACCAGCAAGACGGGAAGAATGATTTTCAGCTTAAAATTGCCCATATGCCAACAATGTCCAGAATCTAAGTGAATGAAGAATTGGGGCTCTAAGCGCCCGCAATGGCGACCCTAGGACCTCTGCCTGTCAAATTCAACGATGCAGTCAGATGGCCGCGCGCAGCACCCACAAAATCGCCGCCGCGCTGCACAAAGCCGCGCCAAAAGGCAGTTTCCGGGTCGCCAGGGACGTGCCCCGCCTGCGCCTGTCGACCATATGGTCCAATCCGGCACCGGCCAATGCACCAAGGGCTGCAATCAACACCAGCAGCGGCAGATCCAGCGGCCCGGAAAAGGCGCCAAGCCCCGCCATCAGCTTCACATCGCCCAGCCCCAGCCCTTCGCGTCCGCGGATGGCGTAATATCCCAGCCGCAGCGCCAGAAACGCCCCCGCCCCCAGCCCGGCCCCTATCAGCGCCTGATCCAGACCGCCGCCCCGGGCAGCGATGCCCAAGGCGGTCAGAAACAACGTCCCAGTCAGCAGATCGGGCAGCCGATACCATTGCAGATCGCAAAGCGTCAGCGCCAGAAGCAGCCACAAGAAAACTGCCGACAGCCAGATATCGGCGGGTCCACCGCCCGCCAGAACCGCCAGAACCGCCGCGCCGGTTGCGGCGATTTCGCTGTATAGCGTGACCGGCGGGATCGCAGCACCGCAATGGCGACAGCGCCCACGGGTCGATACGAAAGACAGCACCGGTACCAGATCGCGCAGGCGCAACCGGGCATCGCAGCGGCGGCAGTGGGACGGTTTGACGATGACGTCTTCGCCACGCGGCAGCCGGTCGGCAAGCAGCGCCAGAAACGATCCCATGAACGGAGCGATCAGGATCAGCAGCAGCGCGGAAAAGCGGGGGTCGGGCAAAGGAGCGGTCCAATCGGTGATGCCACCGTTTTAAGCGGCGGTCTGCGCATTTGTCCATTGCCGCACGGCGCGGCGGGCTTATACAACCGTGGACATTTGTGAATGCCTTTCCCTATCATGCCATAAGCAAAAGGATCGACCGCTCATGACATTGCAGACCGAACCGATGCAAAAGACCCGCCAAACCGGCGAAGAAGGCTTTTCCCTGCTGGAACTGATGGTCGTGGTGGTGATCCTGTCGATCCTTGCGCTGGTGATCGTGCCACGTGTCATCGACCGCCCCGATCAGGCCCGCGCGGCCCGTGCCAAGACCGATATCGCCGCCATCGCCAGCTCGGTGAACCTGTATCGGCTGGACAATTTCCGCTATCCCAGCACCGAACAGGGATTGCAGGCGCTGGTCACCCGACCCACCACCGACCCGGTGCCGGAAAACTGGGCCGGGTACATGGACCGGCTGCCGGTCGATCCGTGGGGCAAGCCTTATCTCTATCTGCAACCGGGTGTGCATGGCGATTTTGATATCTTTACCTATGGTGCCGATGGCACCGCTGGTGGCGATGGCGCGGATGCGGATATCGGATCATGGGATGTCAAATAGATCCACGTTACCGCATGTGCAGTAGCACAGCGCCGCAACGCGTGCCGGAGGCCGGTTTCACCCTGATCGAGCTTCTGATTACGGTTGCCATCATGGCGATCCTTGCGGTTGGGGTCAGCCTGTCAGCGGCACGGGGACCAAAGGAACGGTCCGATCTGGCGCTGTTTCGAGATCAGTTCAACACCGCAAGGGCAATGGCCATTGCCGGAGGGCAGAGCCGCGGACTGCAGCTCGGGCCGCGCGGGCTGCAACTGGCGGAACGGACCGCGACGGGTTGGCAGATATCGGACCAGGTGCTGCGCTGGCGCGGCCGGGTGTCGCTGCGGGTGCCGTTCGATACCGACGCCGGTGGCCGCGATACGCCCGATCTGGTTGTTCTGGCGACCGGGCAGACCACGGCATTCGACATTTCCTTTGCGGACCGGGGCCGGGTGGAAAGCTGTCGCTCGGATGGCTGGACGGGGTTGATATGCGACGCAAACTGAAGCGCGACACCGGTCTGACCCTGTTGGAACTGATCATTGCGATTGCGGTTCTGGCGATCGGTAGCATCGCCGCGATCCGCGCCACCGATCAGTCCCGCATCGCCATCGGCGGTGAAACACCGCGGTTGCTGGCCCGCATCGCTGCCCGCAACCGGGCCGAGGAACTGCAATTGCTGGGCGCTGCTGCCGTTCTGCCCGCAACGGTGGTTCAAGGTGGTCGGACCATCGCGCTGAACGTTGCCACAGAACCGACCGCGGGCGGGTTGGTGCAGGCTACCGTCACCGCGCGGACCGGAACCGGGGAAGGGGCGCAACTGATCCTGTATCTGCCGCGCGCGGTGATGCGATGACCCCGCGCGGCGCGGCCACCCGTGGCCTGACCCTGATCGAGCTGGTGCTGGCGATGGCGCTGTTCGCGCTGGTCGCGGTGATGGGGGCGCAGGCGCTGACCGGGATGATCCGGATGCGCGACGACCTGTCGGCCCGCTCTGGCCGCGCCGGTGATCTGGCGCTGGCCACCGGGCTGTTGCGGGCAGATCTGTCGGCCGCTCTGCCGATGCTGTTCTATCCGCCGGGTGGGGCCGCGCCACAATCGGCGCTGCGATTTCGGCAGGGAGTTTTCGCCATCACGGTCGGCGGTCAACCGGTTCTGCGCCCGGGGCCAGACGGGATATTGCCCGATCATGCCAATATACGGGTCGAATACCGGCTGGAGCCATCAAATCAGACCCTGTTTCGGCGTAATTGGGCCGCTTTGACCCCGGCCCGGGCAGAGGCGCTGTCACCCGAAACGGTGGTCCTGACCGGCGTGACCGGATTGCGCCTGCGCAGCTACTGGGACGAGACCGGTTGGATCGACGGGGTGGCACCGCCTGCCGGGGTGCAGACCGGGAACGAAGCGAGTAGCGACGGCGACGTAGCCGGACCAGCACCGGAAGTCTATTCCGACACCCTGCCAGATGCGGTCGAACTGACGCTGGACACCGAAAACTACGGCAGCGTCACCTTGCTGGAGGCGCTGAAATGAAGGAGCGCGGCTTCGTTCTGGTCAATGCTTTGGTGATCGTGGCGGCGTTGACGGCGGTGGCGGTGTTTCTGTTGAGCCGTGCCGAAACCGGCCGGGTGCGGTTGCTGGCCGGGATCGAGGCCGAGCAGCTGGCGCTGAATCTGGACGCTTACGAAGCCTGGGCCGTGACACTGCTGGCGCGTGACGGTGATCCGGTGCGTGATCATTTGGGCGAAGACTGGGCCAATGCCGCCGCCGATCTGCCGCTGGCGCGCGGTCGGGTCGCCGGGCAGATCACCGATATGCAGGGTCTGTTCAACCTCAATTGGCTGGCCGATCCGGATAACCTGTTGGCGCGGGATGCCTTCGACCGGCTGCTGGCGCGGATCGGTGTGCCGTCAAATGCGGGGACCGCGATCCGCGACCTGCTGCGCCCGGGCGGGCCGGAAAACCGCGATGCCTATCTGCGGCTCGATCCGCCGCTTGATCCGGTTGGCGGCAGCCTGTTGATGCGCGATCAACTGCGCGCGATACCGGGCCTGTCGCCGCAGGTTCTGGCCCGGTTGACCCCTTATATCACCGTGATTCCGGGCGATAGCAGGCTGAATGTCAACACTGCATCCGAGGTGATACTGGCCGCATTCCTGCCCGATCTGCCCGCTGCCACGCTGAACCGGATCGTGACCGAACGGGACCGCGAACCGTTTGCATCGGTCGAAGACTTCATGACAGCCGCGGGGCTTGCCCGTCCCGAACAAGAACAGGACACGGAGGGCGGGGACGACCCCGATCCAGCTATCCTGAGCGGTGATCGGGTGGCGGTCGGGTCGGAATGGTTCCGTGCCGATCTGACGGCGCAGCTGAACGGGCGCAGTGCCGAACGGAGCACGGTGCTGCGCCGGGGGCCGCCGCCGACCCGGCCCGAAATCGCGTGGCGGGTCAGCCGCAGGCCATAACCCATTGCAACCGCAGGCCAAGCCCGGCATCCTGCCGCAGATCGTCAACCTGAACTGGACCCGTCGTGACAGCCACAGCGCACATACCAGATACCAACGCGGATTTTATCCGGCTGGGCTCAGGGACACCCGGCGCGCGTCAGGTCGCGCTGGTGCCGGGCGTTGAATTGCCGTTGTTCACACTGGACCTGCCCAAGGGGCTGCGCGGGCAAGCGCGTGAACAGGTCGCGTTGCGGCAATTGGCGGATCGCGTCGGGCTGCGTGAGGGTACGGTGGAAATGCGCCCGTTCATGGCCGGGGCAAAGCCGGACAACTGGACCCGGGTGCTGATTTCCGACCCCGACCGGATGGCGCAGTGGCGCGCGGTGCAATGCCGTGCCGTGCTGCCCGATTACCTGTCCCTGCCCAGCGCCGATGGCGTCTGGACGGTACAGGGCGAAATGGTTGACGGTACAGAATTGATCATGGTGCGGCTGGGCCCGCCGGACGGGTTCAGCGCGGTGCCGGATATTGCGCTGAGATTGCTGCGCCAGGCGCTGAACGGACCGAAACCGCGCGCCATTTTGCAATTGGGCGACCCGTTGCCGGGGTTGGCGGATCTGGCGGCGGAACATGCGGTGCCGCTGGTAGATAAGGTCGAAGATATCGGCGGTATCGGATTGCCCCTACCGCAGGTTCTGGCCCATGATGAATTGTCCTGTGATCTGCGCAATGATCCGATGGCGGCGCGGGCGCGACTGGCGCGGCAGGTTTTGCCGTGGCGCTGGCCGCTGCTGATCGGGGCGGTTGCCGCCGCGCTATGGGCCGCCGCGCAGATCGTGGCGATAGAGCGGATCGAAGCGCGCATTGCCGGGATTACCGCACAGACCGAGACCCTGATCCGGCAGAATTTCGTGAAGTCCGGGCCGATTTTGGATGTCCGGACTCAGGTCAGCCGCGCCTTGGCCGAGGCCCGTCGCGCCGCACAGTCGGAAGGCGGGGAAACCGATCCTCTGGATTTGACCCGCCGTGCCGCCGAAGTTGTCGCAGCAGCCCGCGCCGAACCGGAAACGATCCGGTTCACCCCGGGCGAAGGATTATCCCTGATCCTGCGGCTGGCCGATTTCGCCGCCGCCGAACAGATCACCGCCGCCCTGATCGCCGAAGGGATGGACGCCACATTGGTGGAATCGCGGGTCAGCGATGGAAACAGCGGTGTGCGCACCGAAATCCGCATCGCGGACAAGGAGGTCACGCAATGACGGCACGGCTGATTGATCTGCTGCTCAGGCTGAGCCCACGGGAACGGGGTTTGCTGGGGCTTGCGGTCTTTGTGGTGGCGCCGCTAGCGGTTGCGTTTGGCCTGTTGCTGCCGCTGACGGAACGGCGAGAGGCCGCTGTGCGGACCGAGGCCGAGGCGATCGCGCTCCGCGATTGGGTTCAGGACAGGATTGCCGAACAAGCGCAATACGTCGTCGCCCCGCAGCAGCAGGCAAAACCGGCAATCGGGTCGAGCGGTATCGAACAACAATTGATCGACGCCAAGCTGCGCCGGTCGGTGTCCGAACTGGGTACGCAGGCGGGCGGCGTGGTCGAATTGCGGTTTGACGAGGTGGATTTCATCCGGCTGGCGAATTGGATGACCGCGGCGCATCCCGATTGGGGCTATGCCATCGCCAGTTTCCGGTTCGAAGCCAGCGACAGTCCGGGCAAGATCGCGGCCTGGCTGGTGCTGCGGCCGCAACGGGGCTAGACCGCGATCAAAGCCGTTTCAAACGCGAGTCTATCGCGGCCTTGCGCCCAGCCATCGATCCCAGCGGATCGAGATCGGGATCGTTTTTCAACAATTCCTCGAGCGCCGTCTTGGCCGCCAGCAGCATCTGTTTGCCCGCCTGGGTTTCGCCATCGCGCAACAATTGCTGCGCCAGTTCGTGCTGAGCCGTGCCCTGTACCGCCAGCGCGGCGCTGCGCGCGGTGCCTTTCTGGCTGTTTGCCAATCCACCGGCCAGTCTGGCGGCTTCGGCGAAATTCCCATCGCGCAATTCGCTATGGGCATATTCCAGTTGCAACCGTGGCCGCAACGGCCCGGCATCGTTCATCAGCCGCGCATAGCTGCGCTTGGCCCGATCATAGTTGCCGGTTTCCAGCGCATCGCGTGCCACGGCATATTGCGCCGCGAAGCCACTGCGACTGCCGGATCCTTCTTCGCAACTGCCCAGCAACAGAATCAGCGCGCCAGCAAGGCCGACCTTGATCATGGAGTTTGCCTGCATCTTATGCTCGTTATTGTTTGTTATTGTGTTATTGTTTTGACGAACCGTAGCATGATTTCGGCTTTGCGTCCATCTGGGACGCAACACCTTCACGGAATTGGGAAAATAGATGCGCCTGATCGCTGCCCTGTGCACCTTGCTGAGCCTTGCCGCCGCCGGTTTTGCCGGTCAGGCGCTGTGGCAGCAGGTCACTGCACCGGAAACCGCGATCACTGCGAAGCAGGACCAGACCACTCAGGCAGGATCGGCCACGCCCCCGGCCGTTCCCCGCGTGGCGCGGCATTGGCCGGCGATCTTTGGCGAACCGCAGCCACCGAAGCCGGCCCCGGTCGCGCAGCCGGTCAAAGCAGAACCACAACCGCCGAAACCGCCCAAACCCCCATTGGACAGCCTTGGCTATACGCTCAAAGGCGTGGTGCGGGCGGGGTCCGGAACATGGGCGATCCTGTCCCATCCCACCGGCGAGCAGTTGTTGCGGGACGGGGATGCGTTGGCTGAGGGGATCATAGTGGCGCGGATCGACGAGGCCGGGCTGTGGGTATCGCGGGACGGGGACGAACCCGAATTGTTGGCATTTCCCAAACAGCCCTGAACGATTGCCGGTGAGCCTGTTCTAACCGGCAACGATCGCCTGTAGATCGAAGATTGGCAGCAACACCGCCAGCACGATCACCAACACCATGCCGCCGACGATCATCATCAGCATCGGTTCCAGCAGAGCGGCGATGCGTTTGCGTTCGGTCGACAGCCGATGTTCGACCAGAACCGCCGCCCGTTCGGTCATCTGCGCCAGCCGGACCGAAGTTTCCCCGGCATGGATCAGTTGTCGCGCAACCGGTGGCAGGAAACTGAGCCGTTGCAACGCCGTCGACAGGCTTTCGCCCTGTCGCACGGCGGTGGCGACCTGTTGTCCCTGCGCGCGAAACCCGGCCACGGTCAGCACATCCACGGCGCTGTCCACCGCGCTCAGCACGGCGTGACGACTGCCCAGCACCAACGCCAGCGTGCGCATATATTGCACCGCTTCGGTCAACCGTTTCAACCGACCCAGGACCGGCAGTTTCAGGACCGCGCGGTCACGGATGTCTTTGAGCGCTTCGACCCGCGGCGTGGCCACGCCCAGCGCCACCAAAGCGGCAAAAGCCACGGCCAGAAACACCAGATGCGCCTGTATCCAATCCGACATGGCCAGAACGGTGCGGGTCAGTTGCGGCAACGGGCGGCCTGACATTTCGAACATCGACACGATTTCCGGCGCGACAGAGGTCATCAGGATGCCGCAGACCAGTACCGACACCGCCGCGACGAAGGCAGGATAGATCAGCGCGGTGGAAATCTGCGCCTTGTCAGTTCCCAATTGATCCAGATGATCGGCCAGTTCGGAAAAAACACCAGCCAGATCCCCGGCGGATTCGCCCGCGCGGATCGCGGCCAGAAAGTAGGGCGGGAACCCCGCACCGGTGCCATCGAGAGCCTCTGACAGCGCCGCGCCATCCATCAGCGAGGCCCGCGCCTGCGCCGCGACCGCATCCAACGCCGGATGGCCGCCAGTCCGCACCGCTTCGAGCGCGGCTTCCACCGGCAATTCGGCGGCCAGCATCACCGCCATCTGACGTGTGAATACCGCCTGCAAATCGGCATTCAGCCGATTGCGAAATCCCGATTTCATCCCCCCGGCAGAACGATCCCGCGCTGCCGAGACTTCGGCAACGAAAAGTTCCTGTCGGGCCAGTTGCGCCGCTGCGTCGGCTTCGGTTTCGGCCACGACGGTGCCGGATTTACGGCGCCCTGCCCTTGTATAGGCGGTATAGGCATAGGCCTTCACGCCACGTCCCCAACCACGCGCAGGGTTTCGGTCAGGCTGGATGTCCCGGCCGCCGCTGCCGCCAGCCCCTGCCCGATCAGGGTTTCACTGACACCCAGCGCCAGGGCCTTCATTTCGGTTTCGGTGGCATCCCGGTCAATCGCGGCGCGCAGGGTTTCGCCCACCTCGACCATTTCGAAAATTCCCATCCGGCCGGAATGACCGGACCCGCCGCAAGAATCGCAGCCGAAAGGTTCATACAGAACATCAGGCACCTCGATACCATGACGGCGGAACAGGTCGGCCTGATCCCCGGTCGGTTGATGCGGCCGGCGGCAGTCGGTGCACAGTTTGCGCAACAGCCGCTGCGCGATCACACCGCGCAGGGTGGCGGCGATCAGGAAATTGTCCAGCCCAAGGTCGCGCAGCCGCACGACGGCACCGATGGAACTGTTGGCGTGCAGCGACGAAAACACCAGATGACCGGTCAAAGCGGCCTGTGTCGCGACGCTGGCGGTTTCGGGGTCGCGGATTTCACCCACCAGAATCACATCCGGGTCTTGCCGCAACGTGGCGCGCAGACCGGCGGCAAATGTCATGCCGATATCGGCGTTGATCTGGCTTTGCGAAATGCCGGGCAGATCGTATTCTATCGGGTCCTCGACGGTGACGATATTGCGTTCGTCACGGTCGGCCAGCTGCAGCAGGGAATAAAGCGTCGTGGTCTTGCCCGCGCCGGTCGGGCCAGTGGCCAGGATGATCCCGTTGGGCAGCGCCGACAGCCGTTTGAGCAATATCTGCTGTGTTTGCGTCAGCCCCAGATCGGTCAATGGCATCAACCCCGCCGACCGGTCGAGAATCCGCAAGACGATCCGTTCGCCGTAATGACCGGGCAGCGACGACACCCTTGTGTCGATCATCCGCCCGCCCAACGTCAGCGGAATGCGCCCGTCCTGTGGCAGCCGGGTTTCGGCAATATCCAATCCGGCCATCACCTTGAGCCGCGACACGATCCGTTTGACCGGTACGTCGGAGCGATCCATCACTTCCTGCAGGAAACCGTCGATCCGCATCCGCACCCGAAGTCCGTGTTCATGCGGTTCTACATGCAGGTCCGACGCCCCGTTCAGCACTGCGCGTTTCAGCAGCCGGTTGACCAGCTGGATTACCGGCGCGTCGCTGGGATCGTCCAGCAGATCGCGTTGCCGGGCAGTGGCCGAGCTGTCTTCGAGATCGAAAAGGAGTTCGGGATCGGCCCCGGTTTCGGAATCTGCTTCGCCCGCGTTGTAAATCCGCGCCAGCGCGGTTTCGAACCCGGCCTGATCGCTTTCCTGCAAATCGACATGGGGGATCATGCCGAGGCGCCGCTGCGCTTCGCGCAGACCCAACTGGGTGACGGCGGGCCCGACGATCAGCCGCCCGCCATCCAGCACCACCTGCTGATCACGGGCGAACGCAAAGGGCAGCCTAGTTGCCAAACTGGATCCGGCTGGGGAGCGGCGGGAAATTTCTGCGTTGCGCGACATCATCAACGAATCCGGCATCAAACGGTTGGTTCAGGTCGACCCCGTCAAAGGGCAGCCCCCCCGACGGCGTTTTCGGATACTTTCCGTCATCCATGGGTTCGATGGCAAGGCTTGCTTTGCGTGCTTCGCGGGCGATTTTACGGCTCAGCTTCTGAGCTTCCTCTTCTGAATTGACCACTTGCGGGCGCAGCAGAACCAAAAGAACCCGCTGGTTCTTGGTGGCGTTCTTGCCGCGGAAAAGCCCACCTATGAGCGGCAGCTTGGAAATGCCGGGCACCCGCTGGCTGACCGAGCCGGAGCCATTTTCCAGCAACCCGCCAAGCAGGATCACATTGCCGTCGCGCACCAAAACGGATGTCGACAGCGACCGTTTCGAGGTGATTTCACCCCCCGAGGCCGCCTGCGACGAGGTCAGGTTCGACACTTCCTGCTTGATATCCATCCGCACGGTGCGGTCGGCGTTGATCTGTGGTGTGACATTCAGGGTCAGGCCGACATCCTGCCTTTCGATGGTTTGGAACGGATTTTCCACCGCGCTGTCGCTGACGGTGGAATAGGCGCCGGTGACGAAAGGCACATTCTGGGCGACGATGATTTCGGCTTCCTGATTGTTCAGGGTCATGATCGACGGGGTCGACAGCAGCCGGGTCGAGCTGGTCGAGGCCACGGCGGACAAGAACCCTGCAACCCCCCGGTCACCCTGCGACGGCACGCCGGCAATGATCCCGCCCGAGCCCGCGTCAATGGTGGTGCCATTCAGGACGGAGGCCACCAGATTGGTCAGGCTGGGACGGCCCTCCAGCGTGAATTGCGCCCCGCCGACCACGGCGTTATTCAGGATTCCGGCCCATTGCACCGCCAGATCGGCAAATCCGTCGACTGACATTTCAAAAATCACCGCTTCGACCAAAACCTGACGCGGGCGGCGGTCGAGATAGTGAATCATGCTGACGATATCGTCCATCCGGTCCTGTGGCGCGGTCACCAGAAGCGTGTTGGTCTGTGGTTCCGGCACGATATGGATTGGTACTTCGTTCGCGCCCTGCTGTTCGTTGGTAATGGCACGCAGCACCACATCCGCCAGCGCGGCGGCATCGGCATAGTTCAGCCCAACAGCGTGGCTGACGACGTTGTTTTGCTGCGTATCCAGACGCGATGCCAAGACCCGGATTTTTTCCCGCAGATCGGCAGAGCCGGAAACCACCAGGGCGTTCGAGCGGCGATCCACCGATAACGCCGCGCCGTCGGGCAGGATACCCATCGACTGAATCACCTGGGCCACTTCGGAGGCGTTGGCATTGCGCAGCCGGATCATCTGAATCGGTTCATCGCGCGGTTGGTCCAGACGGCGGATCAGCGCCTCGATCCGGCGGAAGTTCTGACCGCGGTCGGACAGGATCAGCATATTCGATCCCGGCACCGGGGTCAGGATCGCATCGGCGGGCAACAATGGCCGCACCACTTCGACAACGTCCTGCAATGGCGCGTTTTCGACTTCGATCACCCGGGTTTCATAGGTGCCCTTGCTGCCAGCGACATCGGGTCCCGAGGCAAGGCCACGCGCATTGCGCATGGCCACAATCCGGTCAGCGCCGGTGCCTTCGATCAGGGTCAGACCGTTAAGTTCCAGCACACTGAGAAAGACTTCGTACAGTTCATCCGGGGACATGTCGCCGGGGGCCAGAACCGTGACGGTGCCGCGCACTTCGGGGTCCAGAACAAAGCGGCGGTTGGTCGCTTCGGATACGATTTCGATGAAGCTGCGAATATCGGCATCGCGCAGATCCAGGGCCACCTGCGCCCGTGCCGGCTGGGCATCCAGCACCAAGATTGCCAAAGGACCAACGCCCGTTCCGAGCATCAGACCGAACGCGGCCAGAATAGGCCGGATCGACGCTAGAATTTTCATAACCTGCTCTCTCGTGCCGGGCAGATTTCCCTTGTCCCGGGGTTGTCTGCCACTTGTAATTTCATGACATCATAGCCGAACGGGCATTAAAAGGCACTCTTTTTGGTTGGAATCGGGTTGATCTGTGACTCGATGGCTACATCCCGCCCGCCGCTGGACAGGCAGGACCGTTGGCACGGACCGGTGATACCCAGGTCAAGTGGCCCCAAATCCCGGAAAATTCAGGATCAAACCAGCACCGCCAGCAGGATGCTGAGGGTGATGAAAGATCCGAAAGTCGCACCCAGAAGCGCGATAGAAGCCACGCCTTCGTGGCCATAATCCAGCGCGAAGACCGTGTAAATCAGGAACATCGGCATCGCCGCCGACAGGATCACCGCCATATGCATATCGGCCCCCAGCATCGGCAGGCCGATCAGCGGTAGCAACATTGCGGTCGCCGCCACCAGCGCCGGATGCAGGATCAGCTTGCCAAGGATGATCTGCGTCGCCAGTACCTGATTGCCCTTGACCGGCAAACCGAACAGCGACCCGCCGATCACGAACAACGCCAAGGCGCTGGCCGAAGCCGCCAGCATGTCGAGCAAGCGCAGCCCCGCAGCAGGCAGCGTGATCCCCGACAGCATGATCGCCAGCCCGGCCAGCAACCCGATGAAAAGCGGCCGTTTCAGGATCGACAGGAACAGCGACCCCAGCATGTGCCAGCGGCTTTTATGGGTCAGGTCGCGCGACGATTCCAGCAGGACCAGACCGATCGGGATCAGAACGAAATTTTCCACTACGAAATTCAGCGCCAGAATGATGCCTGCCTTGTCCGGGAACAACAGCAACATGACCGGATAGCCGACAAAGCCGGAATTGGGGCAGCTTGCCCCCATCACCCCGATGGCGCGGCGCGCCGGGCCGGTGCCCTGCAGCGACAGGATCACATACATCGCCGTTATCGTCGCCAATCCGCCGATGGCGAAAACGGCAACATAGGACAGGTCCAGCACTTCGGACAGATCACGTTTTATCAGCGCGGCGCACAGCAGCGCGGGCAGCGCGATGTTCTGGACGTATTTGCCCATGATCTTCATGTCTGTCGGGCTGAACATGCCGAACCGGACCGTGGCAAAGCCAAGCGCAATGGCCGCGAAGATCGGGAAGGTGATGGAAAGAATGTCGATCATGTCTGTATGTCCCAATGTTGCGGCGGTTCGGTTCCGATTTCGTCAGCGAGATCGGACAGGTAACGATGCATCACCGACAGCCGCCGCTGTGCCAAGGCGCGCCCGGTTTCGGTGGTCATGCCCTCGGCCAACCGCAGCAGCTTGACCGGCCAGTGATCCAGCGCATAGGCGCTGTCATCGGGGGGCCGGTGGGTAGCAAAGGGGTCGTCGGGGTGATGAAGCGGGCGATTCAGCCGACCGGAAACCGCAAATGTCCGGGCAATACCGGTGGCGCCGATGGCATCCATCCGGTCGGCGTCGCGCAGGATGCGGGCCTCTTGGGTTTCAGGCTCTATATTGGCGGAAAAGCTGTGTGCTTCGATGGCGTGGCGGGTCCGGGCGATTTCGGTTTCGGAAAAACCCAGCGCCTGCAAATGCGGGATAGCGGCATCGGCGGCCAGGCGCGACGCCTGCGCCCGGTTCGGCGCGTCCTTGGGCAGGTTGACCAGATCGTGCAGATAGGCCGCCGCCAGCAGCAGCTTTCGATTGCCGCCTTCTGTCGCGGCAATCCGGTCGCATGTGAACCAGACCCGATCCAGATGCCCCAGATCATGGGCGCTGTCCTGCGCCATGTCCCGTTCGGCAATGTCCCGCAGGGTCTGGCGCAGAGGCTCCATTACCCGATGGTGCCGCGATTTTCGCCGATCTGTCCGCGATGCAGCAGCAGGTGATCAAGGATCACGCAGGCCATCATCGCCTCGGCCACCGGCACCGCGCGAATGCCGACGCAGGGGTCGTGACGGCCCTTGGTGATCACCTCGATTGGCGTACCGTCCTTGCGGATTGATTTGCGCGGGGTGAGGATTGACGAGGTCGGTTTGACAGCAAAGCGCACCACCACATCCTGCCCGGTGGAAATCCCGCCAAGGATGCCACCCGCATGGTTGGAGGAAAACACCGGCTGGCCATCGTTGCCCATGAAAATTTCATCGGCGTTTTCGCTGCCGCGCAGTTTTGCCGCCGCCATGCCTTCGCCGATCTCGACGCCCTTGACGGCGTTGATCGACATCATCGCCGCCGCCAGATCGGTATCGAGCTTGCCATAGATCGGGGCACCGATCCCGGCGGGTACGCCGCGCGCCACCACTTCGACCACCGCGCCGACGGAATCGTGATCCTTGCGCAGCTTTTGCAGGTAGTCTTCCCAGTGTTGCGCGGTTTCGGCGCCTTGCGGAATCCAGAAATCATTCTGGTCGATGGCGTCCCAGTCAAATGTCTCGCGGTCGATCTCCAGATCGCCCATCGCGGTCATGTAACCCTTGATTTCCAGTCCCGGCACCATTGCCCTGATCGCTTCGCGCGCGACGCCACCGGCGGCCACCCGGGCGGCGGTTTCACGGGCCGAAGACCGGCCGCCGCCGCGATAATCGCGGTTGCCGTATTTCAGGTGATAGGTGATGTCGGCATGACCGGGGCGGAAGGTCTGGGAAATCTCGCCATAATCGCGCGACCGCTGATCGGTGTTTTCGATCAACAACTGGATCGGGGTGCCGGTGGTTTTGCCGTCAAACACGCCCGACAGGATTTTTACCGCATCGGGTTCGTTACGCTGAGTGGTGTTTTTGTTCTGCCCCGGGCGGCGCATGTCCAGCCAGTGCTGCAACATCGCCTCGTTCACCGGAACTTCGGGCGGACAGCCGTCCACCGTTGCCCCCAAGGCAGGCCCGTGGCTTTCACCCCAAGTGGTGACGCGGAACAGGTGACCGAAAGTGTTCATGCTCATTGCAGCGCTCCTTTGATGCCTGCAATACAAAGGGTGGCCTTGGCGCTCAAGCTGTTTTGCCTTGAAACGCATGATCTGTGGCGCTAGGTCTGCGCTTACCTCGGGGTGCCTGCCACGCGTTGTGACAGGCTGAGATGCGATATTGCGAACCCGTTGAACCTGAACCGGTTAAGACCGGCGGAGGGAAGGTATGGATATGGTATCCGTTCTGACTCCGCCCGTCGCAGTGAGGAGGATACCAATGAAGTATCTTGCATTTGCCACGGGATTGTTTGCTGCCACCACAGCCGTGGCCGAAACACCCGTTTTGACGATCTACACCTATGACAGTTTCGTGTCCGATTGGGGCCCTGGCCCGGCGGTGGAAAAAGCGTTCGAAGAGGTCTGCGCCTGCGACCTGCAATTCGTCGGTGCCGGCGATGGCGCGTCGCTGCTGGGGCGGCTGAAGCTGGAAGGCGCCCGCACCAAGGCCGACGTGGTTCTGGGGCTGGATACAAACCTGACCGCTGCCGCAGCAGAAACCGGGCTGTTCGCGCAATCCCCGGTCAGCGCCGAATACGATCTGCCGGTGGCGTGGGACGATCCGGTCTTCGTGCCTTATGACTGGGGCTATTTCGCCTTCGTTCAAAATGCCGATCTGAACGGACCCGCCGATTTCAAAGCGCTGGCCGACAGCGATCTGAAAATCGTCATCCAGGACCCGCGCAGTTCGACCCCAGGTCTGGGTCTGCTGATGTGGGTGAAGGCGGCCTATGGCGACGAAGCCCCGGCAATCTGGGAAGGGTTGAGTGATAATATCGTCACCGTGACCAAGGGCTGGTCCGAAGCCTACGGATTGTTCATGGCGGGCGAGGCCGACATGGTTCTGTCCTACACCACATCGCCCGCCTATCACCTGATCGCCGAAGAAGATTCTTCCAAAGTGGCGGCGCATTTTGCCGAAGGGCATTATCTGCAAATCGAGGTTGCAGGCAAAATCGCCGGAACCGATCAGCCCGACCTGGCCGATCAGTTCCTGCAATTCATGGTGACGGACGCGTTCCAGTCTGTAATCCCGACCACCAACTGGATGTATCCCGCCGTGACTCCGGCGGAGGGATTGCCGAAGGGTTTCGAGACCCTGATCCAGCCCGAAAAGGCCCTGATCGTGCCTGCCGATCAGGCCGGTGCGGTGCGCGACGCGGCACTGGCCGAATGGCTTGAGGCGCTGTCGAAATGATCCGAAGCGGCCCGGGATACGCGGCGGCGGCATTTGTCCTGCTGTTCATCTTTGGGCCGCTGATCGTGGTCTTTGCCAAGGCCGGGGGCGGTGTCATTCCCGGCCCCGGCGATTGGGCCGCGATACGGTTTTCCATCACCCAAGCGACATTGTCGGCGCTGTTCAGCACGTTGTTGGCGATCCCTGTCGCCCGCGCATTGGCGCGGCGGCAATTTCCCGGACGCGGGGTGTTGATCACGCTTCTGGGGGCACCGTTCATCCTGCCGGTCATCGTGGCGGTTCTGGGCCTTCTGGCGGTTTTCGGGCGCAGCGGCGTGGTCAATACCGCGCTGATCTGGATCGGGCTGCCGCCGGTGCAGATCTATGGTCTGCATGGGGTGGTTCTGGCGCATGTGTTTTTCAATCTGCCGCTGGCCACACGCATTCTGCTGCAAGCCTGGCAGCAGATCCCGGCGGAACGGTTCCGGCTGGCCGCCAGCCTTAACATGACTGCGGGCCAGATCGCCCGGCAACTGGAATTTCCAATGCTGAGGGCGGCCGCACCGGGCGCGTTCGTGGTCATCTTTGCCCTGTGTCTGAGCAGTTTCACCGTTGCACTAACCCTTGGCGGCGGGCCCAAGGCGACCACGGTGGAATTGGCGATCTATCAGGCGTTCCGGTTCGATTTCGATCTCGGACGGGCCGCGATGCTGGCGGTGATCCAGACCCTGTTGGTCAGCGTCGTGGCATTGATGGCACTGAAATTTTCGCGCGGCGAAGGGTTCGGGGCGGGGTTGGACCGGGTGGTCACGCGCTGGGATGCGCAATCGACACTGTTACGGCTGAATGATACCTTGGTGCTGATCTTGGCTGCGCTGTTTTTATTGCTGCCGCTGACGATGGTGGTGGTCAACGGTGTTGCAGGTTGGGCCAAGATGCCCGTCCAGGTCTATTCGGCGCTTTGGGTTTCGCTGATGATCGCACTGCTGTCGACAGTCCTGACTCTGGTCCTGGCGCTGCCGCTGGCGCTGACCGCGCTGCGGCGTGGTTGGGTCGAGGTGGTCGGGCTGTTCGGCATCGTCAGCTCACCTTTGGTTCTGGGCACCGGGTTGTTCCTGATCGTGTACCCTTTCGCCGACCCGGCGCGATTGGCCTTTGTCGTGACCGGTCTGGTCAATGCGTTGATGGCGCTGCCGTTTACCCTGCGCGTGCTGATCCCGTCCTTGCGCGCGTCGGAACAGAATTTCGGGCGGCTTGCGGATTCCCTGAGCCTGACGGGCTGGACCCGGCTGCGATTGCTGCTGCTGCCACGGGCGCGGCGGGCGCTGGGATTTGCCGCGGGTCTGACTGCGGCGATGTCGATGGGCGATCTGGGGGTGATCACGTTGTTCGCCGATCCCAGCCGCGCCACTCTGCCGCTACAGATGTACCGGCTGATGGGCGCGTTCCGGATGGAAGCAGCAGCCGGGGCCGGGTTGTTGTTGCTGGTCTCCAGTCTGGGCCTGTTCTGGATATTGGACAAAGGAGGGCGCGGCGATGTTGACACTTGAACAGCTACGGATCGTTCAGGACGATTTCAGCCTGAAGGCCGACTTTACACTGGAACAGGGTCGCATATTGGCCCTGATCGGCCCGTCTGGAGCGGGAAAATCGACACTGCTGAACGTGATCGCGGGATTTTTTCCGCCGCAATCGGGCCGGGTGACGTGGCAGGGGCGTGACCTGACCGGGTTGGCACCGGGCAAACGGCCGATGGCGATGTTGTTTCAGGACAATAACCTGTTTCCGCATCTCAGTGTGGCCTTGAATGTGGGTCTGGGCCTGCGTCCCGATCTGAAACTGGATCAGGCCGAACGGGTTCAGGTAGAAGACGCGCTGAACCGGGTCGGATTGTCGGGTCTGGGGGGGCGCAAGCCCGGCAGCCTGTCGGGTGGGCAGCAAAGCCGGGTGGCGCTGGCCCGGATTCTGGTTCAGCGCCGGCCGCTGGTGCTGCTGGACGAACCCTTTGCAGCGCTGGGTCCGGCGCTGAAACGCGATATGCTACGGCTGGTACGGGACCTCATGTCCGATATTGGCGGTACGTTAATCATGGTCAGCCATGATCCAGAAGACGCCCGGATGATCGCAGATCTGACATCGGTCGTGGCCGATGGCACGGTCAGCCCGCCGCAATCCACGGCGGAGCTGTTCAAAAACCCATCTGCGGCACTGCGGGCCTATCTGGGCGATTGAATTTGCGCCTCACGCTTGCACCGGCAGGCCGGGGCGGCCACAATCGATTTGACGCCACCGAAAGGAAAACCCAATGGATTTCATGTCGTTGATCTGGATCTTTATCCTGTTTACGGCGTTGCAGCCGGTTCTGCAGAAAAAGCTGCAAGAGGCGATGCGCCAGCGCAAGATCGACGAAATTCAGCGCAAACGCGGATCGCGGGTGATCGTTCTTGTGCACCGCCAGGAAACCATGAGCATCCTTGGGATACCGCTGATCCGCTATATCGACGTTCAGGACAGCGAACAGGTGCTGCGGGTGATCGACAATACCGATGACGACACCCCGATTGATTTTGTCGTACACACGCCGGGCGGGATGGTTCTGGCCGCTGTGCAGATCAGCCGGGCGCTGAAGAAACACAAGGCCGATGTGCGCGTGTTGGTGCCGCATTACGCAATGTCGGGCGGCACCCTGATTGCCCTGGCCGCAGATCAGATCGTGATGAACCGCCACGCGGTTCTGGGCCCGGTCGATCCGCAACTGGGACAGCAGCCCGCAGCCTCGATCCTGGCGGCGGTGGCCAAAAAGCCGGTAAAAGAACTGGACGATGCCACTCTGATCAATGCCGATATGGCGCATAAGGCCATCGTACAGGTCCGCAGCGAAGCCGAAGACCTGCTGGCCAGCCACATGGATGCGGCGCAGGCAAAGGACGTGGCGGACAAGCTGGCTTCGGGCGGCTGGACCCATGATTACCCCATTTCCGCAGAAGAGGCGCAGCAGATGGGGCTGCCGATCAGCACCGACATACCGATCGAGGTGATGGACCTGATGCGGCTTTATCCGCAGCCGACCAACAAACAGGGCGGGGTGGAATACCTGCCGCGCAAACACGGGTAAGCCCTTCGTTTTCAAATTGAGAACCAGAGAGACCGCATGACCAAGACCCTGATTTCCTTTGGCCACGGCTATAGTGCCGCAGCGCTTGCCAAGTTGCTGATTCCGCAAGGATGGCGGGTGATCGGCACCACCCGCAAACCCGAGAAGTTCGAGAGCTTGCGGGAGGCCGGGGTGGACCCGGTACTGTGGCCCGATACCGATATGACCCCCTGTCTGGATCAGGCCAGCCATATCCTGATTTCCGCCGGGCCGGATGCCGAGGGCGATCCGGTGCTGCGACTATACCGTGATCAGATCGCGGCGCGTGCGGATCGGTTCGACTGGATCGGTTATCTGTCGACCACCGGGGTTTACGGCGATCATCAGGGGGGATGGGTGGACGAAGATACCCCGCTGACACCATCGACCAAGCGCGGCCAGATGCGGGTTGCAGCCGAAGCGGAGTGGGGCGCCATTCCCGGGTTGCCGCTGCATATTTTCCGGTTGGCGGGAATCTACGGCCCCGGTCGCGGCCCCTTTGCCAAGGTCCGAAATGGCACCGCGCGGCGGATCATCAAGGAAAATCAGGTGTTCAGCCGGATTCACGTGGAGGATATTGCGCAGGTTCTGGCGGCGTCGATCCAGGCCCCAAATCCGGGTGCGATTTACAATCTGTGCGATGACGATCCGGCCCCACCCGAAGACGTGATCGCCCTTGCGGCAGAGTTGCTTGACCTGCCCGTGCCGCCCGCGATCCCGTTTGAAACAGCGGAGATGACGCCGATGGCACGCAGTTTCTATGCGGAATCGAAACGGGTGCGGAATGATCGCATCAAGGCCGAACTGGGCATCCACCTAAAATACGCCAGTTATCGCGACGGCTTGGCCGCGATGCTGGCAGGCAAAACCTGACCCTGATTATTGCGGCCCGATAGCAACCAGCGTCAGGTCAAGCGGCAGAACGATCGGGCGTTTCATGCCCTTTTTTCTCTGATCGTGGCAATTCCGAGCGCTTCGAGGACTTTCGTTTCGATATCGGACGCATTCAAGCCCGCGACGTCATACATTGCCGCAGGCGACGCCTGATCAATGAAAATATCGGGCAGAACCATCGACCTGAACCGCAAACCACTGTCGAAAACACCATTTTCGGCCAAGAATTGGGCGACATGGCTGCCAAAACCGCCAATGGCACCTTCTTCGATCGTGATCAGCGCTTCGTGATCCTGCGCCAAAGTCAGGATCAGGTCCTCGTCCAGTGGTTTTGCGAAACGGGCATCGGCCACGGTCGGCCGGATCCCTTTGGCAGCCAGATTTTCGCTGGCTTTCATCACTTCCTGCAACCTTGTGCCGAAAGACAGGATCGCGACCCGGCCGCCCTTCTGGATCATCCGGCCCTTGCCGATCTGCAACGGCGTGCCGCGTTCGGGCAGGTCGACCCCGACCCCTTCTCCGCGCGGATAGCGGAAAGCGATCGGTCCGTCATCATGCGCCGCGGCAGTGGCGACCATATCGACCAGTTCGGCCTCATCAGCGGCGGCCATCACCACCATGCCGGGCAGATTGGCCATGAAGGCGGTGTCGAAACTACCTGCATGGGTTGCCCCGTCGGCACCAACCAGTCCGGCGCGGTCGATGGCAAAGCGCACCGGCAGGCGTTGAATGGCGACATCATGCACCACCTGATCATAGCCGCGCTGCAAGAACGTGGAATACATCGCGCAGAACGGTTTCAGCCCGCCCGCAGCCAGAGCCGCGGAAAAGGTCACGCCATGCTGCTCGGCGATACCGACATCGAAACAGCGGCTGGGATACCGTTCGGCAAACAGGTTCAGACCAGTCCCGTCGGGCATCGCGGCGGTCACTGCGACGATCTTGTCATCGCGCGCCGCTTCGTCCAGCAACGCCTTGCCAAAGACGCTTGTGTAGCTGGGGGCGTTCGAGGGGGCTTTTTTCTGTTCGCCGGTCAGAACGTCAAATTTGGCGGTGGCATGCCCACGATCACGGGCGCGTTCTGCGGGCGGGTAACCTTTGCCCTTCTTGGTCTGAACATGGATCAGCACCGGTCCGGTGGCCCGCGCCTTGACCGTGCGCAGCACCGGCAGAAGCTGAGCCATGTCGTGGCCGTCTATTGGGCCGATATAGGTAAAGCCCAGTTCTTCGAACAACGTGCCGCCGATGGTCATGCCTTTGAGCATTTCCTTGGCCCGTTTCGCGCCTTCGCGGAACGGTTCGGGCAGCAGGCTAACGGCGCCCTTGGCGGCGGCCTTGAAGTCCTGAAACGGTTCGCCTGAATACAGCCGATTGAGGTAATTCGACAATGCGCCCACCGGCGGCGCAATCGACATGTCATTGTCGTTCAGGATCACGAAAAGCCGCTTTTTCAGGTGACCGGCATTGTTCATCGCTTCGAACGCCATGCCCGCGCTCATTGATCCGTCGCCGATCACCGCGATGGCGTCACCCAACCCGCCTTCGGCGTTCCCGCCGAGATCACGCGCCACGGCAAACCCCAAAGCGGCGGAAATCGAGGTCGACGAATGCGCCGCGCCGAACGGGTCATAGGGGCTTTCGCTGCGTTTGGTGAATCCCGACAATCCACCTTCTTGGCGCAGGGTGCGGATGCGATCGCGCCGTCCGGTCAGGATTTTATGCGGATAGCTTTGATGGCTGACATCCCAGATCAGTTTATCGCGCGGCGTGTCAAACACCGCGTGCAATGCAACGGTCAATTCGACCACGCCAAGACCCGCGCCCAGATGGCCGCCGGTTTCCGACACCGCACTGATGGTTTCGGTGCGCAATTCGTCGGCAAGCTGGCGCAGTTGGGTGTCGTTCAGCCGTTTCAGGTCGGACGGCTGGTGGACATCATCAAGCAACGGCGTTTTGGATCTGTCTGGCATTGGCCCCCTCCGGGGAGTTTAGCTTTGCCGCGCAATAACGAAACGGGCGGCATCCCGCAAGCATTCGGCGTCGTCACCATAGGTGTCAAGCGCCGCATGGGCCTGCTCAATCAGTTCGGCGGCGCGGGCGCGCGCACCGTCCAATCCCAGCAACGACACAAAGGTCGCCTTGCCTGCCTTTTCGTCCTTCTGCAGCCGTTTTCCGGCAGTTTTTTCGTCACCTGTTACATCCAAGATGTCATCGGCAATCTGAAAAGCAAGGCCCAGCGCCTGCGCATAGGCCCGCAACGGTGCCGTATCGGCCCCAGCCAGGATCGGCCCCGCAGCGGCAGACCATTCGATCAGCGCCCCGGTCTTACCCGCCTGCAATTCGGTTATCTGGTCCAGCGTCAGCGGGTCCGGCGCGGTTTCCGCGGCGATATCAAGCGCCTGACCCAGAACCATGCCGCGCGCGCCGACGGCCCGGGCCATCCCCAGCACCAGATCGCATCGAATGGCGGCGTCGGGCGATGTTTCAGCCCGGGACAGCAATTCAAAGGCCAGCGTTTGCAGCGCATCCCCGGCCAGTACGGCGGTGGCCTGATCCCACTGGATATGCACCGTGGGCATTCCGCGGCGCAAATCGTCATCATCCATGCAGGGCAGATCATCATGCACCAGGCTGTAGGCATGCAGCGCCTCGACTGCCGCGGCGGGCCAAAGCGCCTGTTGCGGCGCGATCCCGTGCAGCCGCGCGGTTTCCAGCACCAGAAAAGCACGCAACCGTTTGCCGCCGGTGCTGGCGTAGCGCATCGCCTCGACCACGGGCAGATCGCCCATCGGCGCAATTACGGCATCCAGATGCGCCTGCACCTGCTGTGCGGCGTCTTTCAAGCGGGTTTCGAACACTTACAAACCTTCGACCGGCTTCAATCCCGTTGGGTTGCCATCCCCGTCGAGGGTGATCGCGGCAACTTTTTCTTCGGCTTCCTTGAGCTTGGTTTCGCAGCGCTTCTTTAGCTCGGCACCGCGTTCGTACAGCTTGATGGAATCTTCCAGCGCCACGTCGCCGCGTTCCAGCTGACCCACAACCTGTTCCAGCTCTTTCATCGCGTCTTCGAAGCTCATTTCGCTGACCGGCTTATCGCTCATGCGCCCTTCTCCATCAAAACCTGAACATGTGCGGCGGCCGAAGCCGCCAGCGCCGTCAGATCATATCCGCCCTCCAAAGTCGAGACAACGCGACCCGCGCAATGTCTCGACGCCAGATCGCAGAGATGTTCGGTGATCCAGGTATAATCGTCCACTTCCCATTCCAGTTGCGCCAGCGGATCTGCCCTGTGCGCGTCGAACCCGGCGGAAATCAGGATCAGTTCAGGCTTATATGCCTCGATCATCGGAAAGACTTGACGCACATAAGTGTTGCGCATTTCCAGGCTGCCGGTTTGCGGTGCCAAGGGAAGGTTGACGATCTGGTCGAATTTACCGCGTTCGGATTCGGTTCCGGTGCCGGGCCAGAGCGGCGATTGATGCGAGGAAAAGAACAACACCTTGTCTTCGGTCCACAATAATTCCTGCGTGCCATTGCCATGATGCACGTCGAAATCCACGATCACCACCCGGGTCAACCCATGCGCCATGATCGCATGTTTCGCGGCGATGGCGATGTTTCCGAACAGGCAGAATCCCATCGGAGTTTCACGTTCGGCATGATGGCCGGGCGGGCGGCAGGCGACAAAGGCATTGGCCACCTCGCCGGTCATTACCGCATCGACGGCAGCGCAAGCACCGCCAACCGCGCGGCGCGCGGCCTGCAATGATCCCGGTGACATGAAGGTGTCTTCATCCAGCGCGATACAGCCCTGCTGCGGTTCAGCCGCTGCGATTCTGTCAATATAGCTTTGCGGATGACACAGACCGATCAGCCGGTCCGGTGCAAGCGGCGCGTCGCGCCGGTCCAGCGCATCGAAACCCTGCAAGGCCTCTGTCACGGATTGCAGCCGGCCAACCTGTTCTGGATGGCCGGTTGGGGTCTGATGATTCAAACAGTCCGAATGCGTATAGAAGGCAGTCGTCATATCCCCCCCCTTGTCGTGATCCGGAAGCCGGTTCGGCGTTATTGCGAATCCTGACAGGCTATCGCCTCTTCCAGTGCAGTCATGGACCCATCAAGGTCGATCGTCATGACCTCACCGTAATCGTTATACAGTGTCAGCGTGTATTTCGAAGCCAAATCCCAAAGGAAATCTTCGCTGTCGAAATAGATATCAGCCCCCGGAACACCGTTCAGATAGATACCCTTTGCCACGCCGTGATAGGTCTGACCGTCAACGTCGAAGGAGATGTCATATTGCCCCCCTTCTTCGATATCACCCCAATTGTCGTGAAAGGCGGTCAGGTAGGCGGCCCCTTCGTTCAGATCGAACCCGATCCGCACCAGAACACCGTTATTGTATTCCGCCTGAATCAGGCAACCATAGCCAAGCGTCGGGTCGACCATGACATCCCAGCCACCGGCTTCGCCCCAATATTCCAGATCGGCAGCTGGCGCCACCGACGGGGCGGTCAACGCAACCGCGAAAGCCATTGCCGAAAAGGTCTTAAATAATTTCATTGTTGTTCTCCTTGTCCCTTGTTGATTCTTGTATCGACCAACTTGTGCGGGCGGAACCTAACACAATTCTCCCAAAAACAAGGGGTTATTCAGGCGAACAAAGAAAATTCCCCGCGACTGAAGGACCGGCGCAATCCAATACAAGTCAATCGGGTGCCAACATGTATCCCGCTCCCCTCACGGTTTGCAGATAACGCGGCTGTTTCGGGTCGTGTTCAATTTTGCGCCGCAGCCGCGTGATCTGAACATCTACCGCACGTTCCTGGGCCTGCCCGTGATCGCGACCCAGGTCTTCGACCAGATTGGCCCGGCTGATCGCTTCGCCGGGCCGGGCGGCAAAGATTTTCATCAGCTGGTTTTCGGTGGCGGTCAACCGCACCAATTCATTGTCACGCCACAGTTCGCCCCGGTCGACATCGTAACGGATCGGCCCCAGCGACAGAACCTTCGGCGCTGTATCTTCGGGGGTCAACGCTGGCATCCGCCGCAGGATCGCATTGATCCGCAGCAACAATTCCTTGGGTTCGAACGGTTTGGACAAGTAATCATCCGCGCCGACTTCCAATCCCGATATCCGGTCTTCGGTTTCGCCCTTGGCAGTCAGCAGCAGAATCGGTGTGGTGATCGTCTGGCGCAGATCCCGGGTCAGGCTGATACCGTCCTCGCCCGGCATCATTACATCCAGCACGATCAGATCGAAATCCAGGCCCGCTAATAACCGGCGCGCATGTGCCGCATCGCGTGCCGCCGACACCAGGAACCCGTTACGGATCAGGAATTTTTGTAACAAGCCGCGAATACGCTCATCATCGTCAACGATCAGCAGATGAGCATCTACATCACTCATGCGCCGTTCTCCTTGAGGGCATGGTATTTGCGGCGCATCTCGGTATCCATCATCGCTTCGAGAACCTGCCGGAACCCGGCCACTGCCTGTGGCCCTGCCGCGCGGTAAGCGGCGCGCATACGGGCGCGCTGCGCATCAGACAGTTTACGTTCCAGCTCTTGCCCCGCCTCCGTTAGGTACAGGTGGCGTTCGCGTTTGTCGGCCATGCCGACACGGCTTTCCACCAGACCGTCCTCGATCAAGGTGCGCAAGACGCGGTTCAGCGATTGTTTGGTTACCCCCAGCAGCACCAGCAGATTGTTGACCGTGGTCCCCGGGGCGCGGTTGATGAAATGGATCGCCCGGTGATGCGCACGACCATAAGCCATGCCGGCCAGAATGCGATCAGGGTCCGCGGTAAAACCGCGATAGGCGAAAAACATCGCCTCGATTCCCTGCCGCAATTGTTCGTCGGTCAGAAAAAGCAATTTTTCGCCCGTCGTCACATCCGCCATAAATTTCCCCCGGAAATCATCAATATGCCCGCAATAGAGGCAGCTTAAGTCAGTCTTATTGACTTTCCAAGATCAACTTGGTACCGAATCGCAGTTTTGGCGCAAGAATGTGTCCGTTTCGGACTAAATCCGCGCAACATATGCAAAGGCGCGCAGGCGCAGGAGGACGGGACATGGCCGGATACGATGATCGCGACGGTAAAATCTGGATGAACGGCAAACTGGTGGACTGGCGCGATGCCAAGGTCCACGTGCTGACCCATGCCCTGCATTACGCCTCTTCGGTATTCGAGGGCGAACGCTGCTATAACGGCAAGATCTTCAAAAGCGTCGAACATTCCCAACGGCTGCGAAATTCCGCCAACCTGCTGGATTTCGAAGTGCCCTATGCGGTGGAAGATCTGGAAAAGGCAAAATACGACGTTTTGGCCGCCAATGGCTGGACCGACGCCTATGTCCGGGCCATTGCATGGCGCGGGGCGGGCGAAGACATGGGGGTAGCTTCCCGCAACAACCCGGTTCAGGTCGCCGTCGCGGCCTGGGAATGGGGCAATTATTATGGCGACGCCAAGATGAAGGGTGCGAAACTGGACATCGCCAAGTGGCGCCGTCCCGACCCGGCCACCATCCCCTGCGAAGCCAAGGCTGCCGGGCTTTACATGATCTGCACCATGTCGAAACATGCCGCCGAGGACAAAGGGTGTTCCGACGCGATGATGTTCGATTACCGCGGTTATGTGGCCGAAGCGACCGGCGCCAATATCTTCTTCGTCAAGAACGGCGAAGTGCACACCCCGAAACCGGACTGTTTCCTCAACGGCATCACACGTCAGACCGTGATTGGCATGTTGAAAGAACGCGGCATCACGGTGACCGAGCGCCATATCATGCCCGAAGAGCTGGAAAGCTTCGAACAATGCTGGCTGACCGGCACCGCCGCCGAAGTCACGCCCGTCGGCCAAATCGGCGATTACAGGTTCGAAGTCGGCGCACTGACCCGCGACATTTCGGAAAGCTATGAAAAAATGGTGCGCAGTTGATCCTCACCTGATCGGACGTCTCGAAATATCCTAAAGGCCGGGCAGGATCGAACCGCCCGGCTTTTCATCGTTCCACAAAGACCCTCCATTCCCGCCATCGGTCTTCACACCAATGGGCGTCACAAAACCTTCCGCAAATTTTTACCATCCGGTCAGCCCCCGTTTACACAACTGGCCTTCTCTTTGCGCGTTCAACACGTCTCGGACACCCGGGAAACGCACAAGGATCAACCAACATGACCAAACTCCTAAGACCCAGCCGCCGTACCGTTCTGGCAGGCGGCACCGCCTTTGCCGCATCGCTGGCAATGCCGTCGCTCAGCCGCGCCAATGCCCGCCCCGTCTTCACTCACGGGGTCCAATCCGGCGATGTCAGCACATCGTCTGGCATGATCTGGACCCGCACCGACCGCCCGGCAAAGGTGACGATGGAAATCGCCACCACCGAAAGCTTCGCCGATGCCCGCAAACTGGCCAGCCTCGACGCGCTGCCGCAAAGCGATTTGGCGGTCAAGCGTATGGTTGGCGGCCTGCCCGCCGATCAGGACATCTTCTACCGGTTCACCGCCGCCGACCTGCATGATCTCAACGCGACCTCGGACCCGATCATGGGCCGGTTCAAAACCGCCCCCGCCGGGCGCCGCTCGATCCGGTTTGCCTGGTCGGGCGACACGGCCGGTCAGGGCTGGGGCATTGATGACGAAGGCATGCGCACCTATGCCACCATCGCTCAGCATCAGCCCGATTTCTTTCTCCATTCCGGCGACACGATCTATGCCGACGGCGCGATGCAGGATGAGGTGGAGCTAAAAGACGGCAGCACCTGGAAAAACACCGTGCTGATCGACGAAAAACGCAAAGTGGCCGAAACCCTGGACGAATATCGCGGCCAGTGGAAATACAACATGATGGACGACCATGTCCGGGCGCTGAACGCGATCTGCCCGACCTTTTTCCAGTGGGACGACCACGAAGTGGTGAACAACTGGTCGGCCTCCAAGGACCTGACCGCCGACGACCGCTATTCCGAAAAATCGGTCCAACTGCTGGCCGCACGATCTGCCCGCGCCTTCCACGAAATGACACCGATCAGCTACAGCCCGGCCGAACCGGGCCGGGTCTATCGCAAGATCCCCTATGGTCCGATGCTGGACGTGTTCTTCCTCGACCTGCGCAGCTATCGCGGCCCGAACCACGATTCGATGGAAACCGAGCTTTCCGATGAGGCCCGCGTGCTGGGCGCCGAACAGCTGGCCTGGCTGAAGCGCGAACTCGCCGCTTCCCGGGCAACCTGGAAAGTGATCGCCTGCGACATGCCGCTTGGCCTCATCGTCTGGGACAACTGGAAGGAACAGGCCGGTACTGAAGGTGTCGCCAATGGCGATCACGGCGCACCGAAGGGCCGCGAACTGGAAATCGCGGATCTCTTGCGCTTCATCAAGACCGCCGGTATCGACAACACGGTCTGGCTCACCGCCGACGTGCATTACACCGCTGCACATCATTACAGCCCCGACCGCGCCCAGATTCAGGATTTCGATCCGTTCTGGGAATTCGTTTCTGGTCCGCTCCACGCCGGCACGTTCGGTCCCAATGACATGGACATGACCTTCGGCCCCAAGGTCGAATTCGTCAAAGCCCCGACGGCCGAACAAGGGGCCAACCTGCCACCGTCAATGGGGCTGCAATTCTTTGGCCTCGTCGATATCGACGGGCAAAGCCAGCAAATGACGGTTCGGCTGATGGATCGCGGCAACAGTAAACTGTGGTCCATTACGCTGGACCCAAAAGGCCTGTCGCTCTGACCGTAAAAGTGGGGCGGTGTCACAGCCGCCCCATCTTCTTCTTTTTGACAAATCCCCTGGGGACCGCGCCCCCTCTGCTTCGCCCCAAGAGCAAAGCGCCCGCTGTGCGCACCGCAGGTGCGCACAGTCAGATCACGTCAGGCTGATTAAGAGGGGCTCATTCCGCGCAACCGTTCGGATCGGCGACGCAACAATTCCACCGTGGTCAGCAGCAGGATCGAAAGCGCCACAAGAATGGTCGCCACTGCCAGAATGGTCGGCGAAATCTGTTCGCGCAGGCCGGTAAACATCTGCCACGGCAGCGTTTTCTGGGCGGCGGAGCCGACGAAGAGCACCACCACCACCTCGTCGAAGGACGTGATGAAGGCAAACAGCGCCCCGGAAATCACACCGGGCAGGATCAACGGCATCTGCACCTTGAAAAAGGTAGTGACAGGATCAGCCCCCATATTGGCCGATGCCCGGGTCAAAGACTGGTCGAAACCAACCAAAGTCGCGGTCACCGTGATGATCACAAAGGGAATTCCCAGAACCGCGTGGGCCAAAATCACTTTGACATAGCCGACAAAGTTTTTCGACAGTCCCAGAGTACCTTCGAGCCAGTTCCCGATATCGGAATAGAAGAAGAACATACCGGTGGCCGAGATGATCAGCGGCACGATCATTGGCGAAATCATAACCGCCATGATGGCGCGGCGACCCGGGACGTGAGACTGCGACAGACCGATGGCTGCCAATGTCCCCAGCGACACCGAAATGATTGTCGCGATCGGCGCGATGATCAGCGAGTTTTTGAACGAGCGCTGCCATTCGTTATTGGTGAAGAAATCGACGTAATGCTTCAGCGAATAGCCGTCCGGATCGAAGCGCAGCATTTCCGGCGTGAAGGTGAAGAAGTTCTCGGCGTTGAAACTGAGCGGCATCACCACCAGAATCGGCGTGATGAGGAAAACGAAGATCGCGCCGCAGATCACCCGGAAACTGTAGAACCACAGCACCTGACGCGATGTCAGATAAGGCAGCAGCCGGGCGCGATACCGCCCTTCGTAAAGCCAATAGGTAAACCAGTGGAAAAACCAACCCGAAAGCGCGCCCAGAACCACGCCCGGCACACCGCCAAAAACATAACCCAGTGCGGCCAGCCCAAGGATGGTAATCCATTTCGACAGCGTTTCGTTTTTCAGAACCGTTATGTAGACAAAACCCATGGCGGCGATCAGAGCGGCACCAATTACGACGCCAAGCAGACCAGAACCGTTAGCCGTGCCAACGAAAAGCCCCAGAAAGGCCCCGGCCGCTGCGATCGTCGGCAGGACCAGGGACAGGGGTTTGCGGGAGATAGGAGTGAGTGCAGCCATGATCGTTACCCCAGTTTCACGTTGTCGATGCCGACAATCTTGTCATAGGCCCAGTACAGGATCAGCACGACGGCCAGCAGGATGGTGCCCAAGGCAGCAGCCAGACCCCAGTTGAGCGAGCTGGAAATGTGATACGCGATCCGGTTCGAAATGAAGACGCCTTTGGTGCCGCCGACAATTTCGGGCGTGATGTAGTAACCGATGGACAGGATGAAGACCAAAATCGATCCCGCACCGATGCCCGGCACCGATTGTGGGAAATAGACCCGCCAGAACGCGGTCCAGTTGGTCGCGCCCATCGATTTCGCCGCGCGCAGATAGGTCGGCTGGATCGTCTGCATCACCGAATACATCGGCAGGATCATGAACGGCAGCAGGATATGAGTCATTGCGATGATGGTGCCCAGCTGATTGTTGATCAGCACCAGCCTTGCATCATCGGGCACGATACCCAGCCAGACCAGAACGTCGTTGATCACACCCTGTTGTTGCAACATGACCTTCCAGGCCGACGTTCGCACCAAAAGCGAGGTCCAGAACGGCAGCAACACCAGAATCATAAGCATATTGGCCGAGCGCGACGGCAGGTTTGCCAGAATCCAGGCCACCGGATACCCCAGCAAAATGCAGGACGTGGTGATCACCAGCGACATGAAAAGGGTCCGCATGAACAGTTTGATCAGGATTCGCTTGTTTTCCGGCTGCGCGACGGCACCTTCCGGGGTGCGGCGCATATCGACGGCATTCAGGAAATAGCCGTTGGTGATCTTCACCGAATGGGTCTTGATGGTGCGCCAGGTCTGCACATCGCCCCAGTCTTCATCGATATCGATCAATTTTTCCTTGAACGGACCGTCGGTTTCCGGGTCAAGTCTCTTGACCTTGCGCCCGGTCTGGCGGAACAGCGACGACAGGCCGGTTTGTTCGTAATTCAGCCGCGTACCGAGCTTGGTATGTTCCTTGGCTTCGACCGCCGCGACCATATCGGTGACGAAAGCCCGATAAAGCGCTTCGTCCGGCAATTCGCCGCTTTCGGCATCCCAGTTTTTCAGCTCGGCCACGGTCAGTGGCAGCGTTTGCTCAACGAAACTGTTTTCCACCGACCGGAACAGCATTGATCCGATCGGAATGATGAAAGAAAAAAGCACAAAGATCAGAAGAGGGGCAATCAATGCAAGGGCGCGCAGCTTTTGCCGTCGCAGCGCCCGGCTGAGGCTGCGTTTCAACGGCGTACCGTCGGCAGCAAGGACGGGATCGCCATGGCGGCCCGAACTTTTCGAAGTCTCTTCTCGTGCATTCAGCGCCGCTGCTTCGTGAAAAGCGTCTTCTGGTGTGGGCGCGTCAGCTGTTTGCTGACCAGTGCCTTTCAGTTCGCTCATGATGTCCCCGTCGGATGAATTGCGGATGGGCCTTTGGCGGCCCATCCTTTGTTACAGTCTCAAAGCGGACTGATTATTGGGCCAGCCAGGCCTGGAACTTCGCGTCGATATCGTCGCGATAGTCGGCCCAGAACTCGTAGTTATACAGGAACGTGTTCGTGGCATTGGCCGGATCGGTCGGCATGTGCGGCGCCATGTCGATGCCCAGTTCGGCATGTTTGCCGACCAGCGGCGCGGACGAATGACGTGCCGGACCGTAAGAAATGTACTGGGCCTGATCCGCCAGACGCTGTGTGTCGGTGGCGAAATAGATGTAGTCCAGTGCACGCTTCTTGCGCTCTTCGCTCAGACCGGCCGGGATGATCCAGCCGTCCAGATCGAATACCTGAGCGTCCCACAGCATGGCAACGGGCTGTTTCTGTTCCACGATCAGGCTGAACAGACGACCGTTATAGGTCGACCCCATCACGACTTCGCCATCGGCCAGAAGCTGCGGCGTATCGGCACCGGCCGACCACCAGACAACGCTGTCCTTGATGGTGTCGAGCTTGGCCAGAGCCTGATCCTGACCTTCCGGGGTTTCCAGAACGTCATAGACATCGGCCTTGGCGACACCGTCGCACAGCAGAGCCCATTCCATGTTGTTGATCGGACGCTTTTCCAGTGCGCGTTTGCCCGGATAGGCCTCGAGATCGAACACGTCGCAGATGTCATCCGGAGGGGTGTCGCCGACCAGATCGGTGCGATACCCGAAAGTAGTCGAATAGACGATCTGAGGGATGAAGCAGTCGGACACGAGCAAATCGCCGAAATCTTCGGAAGCCGGGGTGCCGTCGGGTGCTGGGGCCAGTTGAGTGTCGGGATCGATTTCCATCGCCAGACCTTCGTCGCACAGACGCATTGCGTCGGCGGCCACGACATCGACTACATCCCAGGTGACGTTACCCGCTTCGTTCATCGCGCGCAGCTTGGCCACCGCTTCGTTCGAGCTGTCATCGTTGATGATGTTGATACCGGTCTTGGCGGTATAGGGTTCATGATATGCCTTCTGCTGCGACTTGGAATAGGCGCCGCCCCAAGACACGATCGTCATGTCTTCTGCAGCGACCGCGCCCGCCGCAAGGGCGAGGACAGAGCTGGCAATCAGAAGCTTGGTCGGTTTCATTCGGTAACTCCCAGTTATTTCCCGTTCTAGAAATATGGACCCCGGGGTCACGGGTTTACCGCACGAGGTCTCAGGCGATCCCACACCCCCCCTAGAGGGATGCGGGTTTATCCTGTTACGCGTCGAGTGCGTGACAATCCTGGGGCAGCCAGCCGATTTCGATCTGCTGCCCAGGTTTCAACCGGACCTGGTCCGGGGCGTTGCGCGACTTGATGATGAAATCATCATTTCCGGCAACGCTGAGGCGGGTGCGGAACACGTCGCCCATGTAAATAAATTCCTTGACCGTCGCCTTGAGAAGATGGGCATCTTCCTTCAGCCGGTCCTTGTTGAATTCCACACGCTCGGGCCGGATCGACACCTTGGTGCGTTCGCCGACTTTCGACACGTTCACCGGCTTGCAGTCGATCAATTCGCCATCGTCGAGCTGGACCACGGCGGAATCTTCGGTGATTTCCTTGACCACGCCTTCCAGCGTGTTGTTTTCACCGATGAACTGCGCCACGAAGCTGTTTTGCGGCGATTCATACAAGGTGTCCGGCGGATCGAGCTGCTGAATGCGGCCATCGTCGAACACGGCGACACGATCTGACATGGTCAGAGCTTCGGTCTGGTCATGTGTCACATAAACGGTGGTGATCCCCAGCTCATGTGCCAAACGAGTGATTTCGAACTGCATATGTTCGCGCAGCTGTTTGTCCAGCGCGCCCAGCGGTTCGTCCATCAGAACAAGCTCGGGTTCGAACACCAGTGCGCGTGACAGTGCGATCCGCTGTTGCTGACCGCCCGAAAGCTGCGCCGGGCGGCGACCGCCGAATTCACCCATCTGGACCATGTCCAGCGCGCGTTTGACCTTGGCTTCCCGCTCGGATTTGCCGATCTTGCGCACTTCCAGAGGGAAGGACAGGTTTTCGGCCACCGTCATATGCGGGAACAGGGCGTAATTCTGGAACACCATTCCGATGCCGCGTTTATGCGGCGGGATGTTGTTGATCGGCTTGCCGTCCAACAGGATTTCACCGTGGGTGGCAGTTTCGAACCCGGCCAGCATCATCAAGCAAGTGGTCTTGCCCGATCCCGATGGTCCAAGCATCGTCAGAAACTCGCCCTTCGGCAAACTGAGGTTCAGGTCTTTTACGACCAGCGTTTCGCCGTCGTAACTTTTTTGTACGCGTTCAAACGCGACAAAAGCATCGCTTGTCGATCCGTCTGGCAATGTGTTTCCCCGTTTCTTGTGGCGATTTTTCGCTCTTTCAATTCAAACTAAAGCCTGTACCGACCAGTGTTGCAACCAGATCGCGGCACTTTTGAACAAAAAACGACATTCACCATCAGTCTGAAAGATTTATTCGGTATCTGTTCCCAGTGAATCGCAGATCTGTGCAAAGCCGGTCAAAATGCCAGCTTCGCTAGAAAAATTAAGCGATTAAGTGTGTTTGAATTTTCAGCACGGCCAAAACCCCTACCGGAGAATCAGCCGCGCCCCTGACTGAAACCGGCGCGACACTTTTTTTGCCCAAAGCATGCACGAATTTTTGGCAACTGTCGTTTTTAGACCCTGAAAAGATCGGTTTTGCGCAGAAAGCCTCTGATTATACGTCATAGGATTCGTTTACAGGTCGATTGCGCCCAGTCGCACCAACGGGTCGCACGTCGTCGTATTTGTATGCGGAGGCCCCCATGACACAGAAATCGATATCCTTTTCTCCGGCCGAATATCGTCGTCGGTTGATGCTGACGCGCGCCGCGATGGCCGAACTGGATCTGGATGCAGTGTTTGTCGAGGATCCGTCCAACATGGCCTGGTTGACCGGGTATGACGGTTGGTCGTTCTATGTTCATCAGGGCTTGATCATCACCCATGACACAGATCCGGTCTGGTGGGGGCGCAATATGGATGCCAATGGCGCGCGCCGCACCGCGTGGATCGGAGAAGATGTAATCCGCCCCTATGGCGATGAATATGTGCAATCCACCAGCCGCCACCCGATGCAGCACCTCGCCGCGTTGTTGAAGGAGATGGGCTATGAAACCGCCCGTATCGGTGTGGAGATGGAGAATTACTATTTCTCGGCCAAGGCCTATACCACGCTGCTGGCAGAGTTGCCGCAGGCCGAAATCGTCGACGCCACCGCTTTGGTCAACTGGCAGCGAGCGGTGAAGTCGGATGAGGAATTGATTTTCATGCACCGCGCCGCGCGGATCGCGGAAAAGATGGTGCTGGGCGCGATCGACCGCTCTGAAGCCGGTGTTAAGAAAAACGAACTGGTCGCAGACATCTATCACGACGCGCTGACCGGGGCAGACGGGCATTGGGGTGATTACCCGGCGATTGTCCCGATGTGTCCCTCCGGCGCCGACGCCTCGGCCGCGCATCTGACATGGAACGGGGCCGAGCTAAAGTCGGGTGAATGCACCTTTTTCGAACTCGCAGGCGTTTATCGCCGCTATCACATGCCGCTTTCGCGTACCGTATTCCTGGGCACCCCGCCCGAGGATATGAAACGTGCCGAAGCCGCTTTGGTTGAAGGGTTGGAGGCGGGAATCGACGCCGCCCGCGCCGGCAACGTGGCTGGCGATATCGCCCGTGCCTTGGCCGGACCGCTGGAACGCGCCGGGATCGAGCGTGGGGCACGTTGCGGCTATTCGATCGGCCTGTCCTATCCGCCGGATTGGGGCGAACGCACCATCAGCCTGCGGGACGAGGACGAAACCGAACTGCTGCCCGGCATGACTTTCCATTTCATGCCCGGCCTCTGGACACCCGAATGGGGATTGGAAATCACCGAACCGATGCTGATCACGCAGAGCGGCCCGGCCAAACCGTTCTGCAACCTGCCACGCCAATTGTTCGTCAAACCGGATCGCATACCGACCATGCTGCCGATGGATCACCGCGACCCGATTCCAGCCGCAGCGCTGGCCGCGCAGGAACTGAGCAAGGAAAACCCAATCTGAACTGCCGCATGATATCGGCCTGATCAATGATTTGCGCCCGCCTCCGGGATCGGAGGCGGGCGCAAACTTTTTTGGCTTATCCTGGCTCCGGTCAGCCGGAGCAAGAGATCACGAAGCGGGTTTCCACAAGCCTTCGTCCTTGATCCGCGCCATGCCTTCGTCCAGTGACTTCACCGCGCGTTCGATCAGCAAATCGACTTCGCCGCGGGTCATGACCAGTGGCGGGCTGATGATCATCCGGTCACCAACATGGCGCATCACCAGATTGTTGGCAAAGCAGCGTTCGCGGCAGATATAGCCGACGGTGCCCGCATCAGAGGCAAACTTTGCCCGGCTCGCCTTGTCCGGCGTCAGGGCGATGGACCCCATCATGCCGACGATATTGGTCTCGCCCACCATCGGGTGATCGGCCAGCCCCTGCCATTTCTCCTTCAGGTACGGACCGACGTCGTCACGAACGTGCTCGACGATCTTTTCTTCCTGCATGATGCTGAGGTTTTCCAGCGCAACGGCAGCGGCCACCGGGTGGCTGGAATAAGTATAGCCGTGATTGAATTCGCAACCGCCGATCACTTCGGCGATTTCATCGCTGACGATAGAGGCACCGATCGGCTGGTAGCCCGAGCTGAGGCCCTTGGCGATGGTCATTATATCGGGTTTCCAACCCACGGTCTGCGATCCGAACCAGTTGCCGGTGCGGCCGAAACCACAGATCACTTCATCCGCGATCAGCAGGATTTCGTATTTGTCGCAAATCCGCTGAATTTCGGGCCAATAGGTTTCCGGCGGCACGATCACCCCGCCCGCGCCCTGCACCGGTTCCGCGATGAAAGCGGCGACATTGTCTTCGCCCAGATCATTGATCGCCTGTTCCAATTGGCGGGCGCGTTCCAGGCCAAATTCGGCCGGGTCCGTATCGCCGCCCTCGTTCCACCAATCGGGTTGGTCGATGTGGTGAATATCGGGGATCGGCAACCCACCCTGCGCATGCATGCCGCTCATGCCACCCAGCGACGCCGCACCGACGGTCGACCCGTGATAGGCGTTTTTGCGGCTGATGATGGTCTTTTTGGTCGGCTTGCCCTTTTCGGCCCAATAGGTGCGCACCATGCGGATGTTGGTGTCGTTGGCTTCGGACCCGGACCCGGCATAAAACACATGATTCAGATTGCCCGGTGCAAGTTCCGAGAGTTTTTGGCTCAGCGCGATGGCGGGCACGTGAGTGGTCATGAAGAAGGTGTTGTAATATGGCAGTTCCTTCATCTGCCGCGCCGCGACTTCGGCCAGCCGGTCGCGGCCATAGCCAATATTGACGCACCACAGCCCGGCCATACCGTCGAGGATTTTGTTGCCTTCGCTGTCATGTATCCAAACGCCTTCGGCTCGGGTGATCACCCGAGCACCGCGTTCGGCAAGTTCGTTCTGCGTAGTGAACGGATGCATATGATGAGCCGAATCAATCGCCTGCAACTCATCCGTGGGCATGTGGTTCGAAATCGTGGACATCAAAGCCTCATCTGTCTGGAAATTACATTTAGACCGCAAACAGCGACCGTTGATTCCAAAATATGATCAAATTAAATTTTGTCAATCGAATCGAATTGGCCCCCAAATCACGACAACATCGCGCGGACCTGCTGCATACCTTGCATCATATCTTCGATATTTGCCTGCGCGGCACGATCTTTTTCCCCGGCGTCCAGAGCAGCCAGAAGGTCCTTGTGTTTATCCGGCAAGTTCTGAGTCCCGACCCGACCACAGACCACCCGCAACGAGGGGCCGAATCGCAACCACAAGCCTTCGGCCAGATCACTGAGAATCGGCGCATCGGCCATTTGATAGATTCGCTGGTGAAACCGGTAATTGTTTTCCAGATAGGCCTGTAGATCACCGGTGACGATGGCCTGGTCCAGCAGATCGTCGAACTGCCTGAGCTCCAATAAGTCTTCAGGCGTTGCATTTTCTGCGGCACGCCCGGCAATGTCACCCTCAATACATTGACGAGCAACGATTATTTCTTCGATATTCTTCGCAGTCAGCAACGGGACAATGACCCGGCGATTGCCCTGAAACTTCAGCGCGCCCTCGGCGGTGAGACGCCGGATCGCTTCGCGTACCGGCGTCATGCCGGCATCCAGCCGCGCAGTCAGCCCCTGAATCGTCACCGGCTGACCCGGCGCGATTTCCCCAAACAGGATTTGCTCGCGCATCTTGCGATAGACGAGTTCATGGGTGGGCAACCGCTTTTCAACGGTATCTATAACGGTCACTTTTCGGGCACCTCCGTCCATCAGGCCTAATTTCTCATCATTGGTTATTCGGCTTTGCTTGCGAGTTTAACGACAGCGTGGAAACATTACCATATTGCCTTGAGCGCCAAAGTTTGATCAAATTAGGAAGACGGGCGCAAAGACCCTCGAACAACCGGGAGAAAGATATGAAGAATCGTTTTCTAACCGCCGCAGCCAGCCTCGCGCTGATTGCTGGGGCCGCGACCGCCGAAGAAGTGCGGGTTTACAACTGGTCCGACTATATCGACGAAGAGCTGCTGGCCAAGTTCGAAGCAGAGACCGGCATTGACCTGATCTATGACGTGTTCGACAGCAACGAAGTGCTGGAAACCAAGATGCTGGCCGGTGGGTCCGGCTACGACGTTGTGGTGCCCTCGGGCACATTCCTGCAGCGCCAGATTTCCGCCGGTGCGTTCCAGAAACTGGACATGTCCAAACTGCCGAACCACAAAAACATGTGGGACGTGGTCGAAAAGCGTACTGCGCAGTATGACCCCGACAACGCATACTCGATCAACTACATGTGGGGCACCACGGGCATCGGCGTGAATGTCGGCAAGGTGACCGAGCTGCTGGGCGAGGACGCCCCGATCGACAGCTGGGCGCTTGTCTTCGACCCCGCCAATATGGAAAAGCTGGCCGGGTGCGGTGTGCATTTCCTCGACGCGCCGGCGGAAATGATCCCCGCGGCACTGAAATACATCGGCGAAGATCCCGACAGCCAGGACCCCGATGTGATCGCCAAGGCCGAGGCCGTCTATATGGCCGTTCGCCCCTATATCCAGAAATTCCACAGCTCGGAATACATCAACGGGTTGGCCAATGGTGACATCTGCGTCGCGGTCGGCTGGTCGGGTGACGTGTTGCAGGCGCGCGACCGTGCGGCAGAGGCCGATAATGGCGTCGAGATCGCCTATCACGCACCCAAGGAAGGCGCCCAGATGTGGTTCGACCAGATGGCGATTCCGGTCGACGCGCCGAACCCGGACGCCGCACACACGTTTCTGAACTTCATCATGGACGCTCAGAACATGGCGGCGGCTTCGAACTATGTCTACTATGCCAACGGCAACAAAGCCTCGCAGGAATTCCTCGTCGAGGACGTGATCGGCGATCCGGCGATCTATCCTGATGCCGCGACGTTGGACAACCTGTTCACCACCCGGCCATACCCGGCCAAGGTGCAGCGGATCGTCACCCGCCTGTGGACCAAGATCAAATCAGGCATCTAACGAACCTGTCACTAACACGGGCCTGCGCCACACCGGCGCGGGCCCTTTTTCCAGCAAGGACAGTCATGACTCAGACCGAATTCGCCCCGTGGAACGAGCCCGGGGAAAAGCCGCTGATTCAGTTCAAGAACGTCACCAAACGCTTCGGCAGCTTCACCGCCATCGACAACCTGACACAGGATATCTACGAGTGCGAATTCTTCGCGCTTCTGGGGCCATCAGGCTGTGGTAAAACCACGATGATGCGGATGCTGGCAGGGTTCGAACAACCGACCGAAGGCCAGATTCTGCTGGCCGGCCAGGACATGGCGCGAGTGCCACCGAATGAACGCGCAGTGAACATGATGTTCCAGTCCTATGCTCTGTTCCCGCATTTGTCGGTCTGGGACAATATCGCATTCGGCCTGAAGCGGATGAACATTTCCAAACCGGAAATCGATACACGGGTTGATGAAATGCTGCGATTGACCCGGCTCGAACGATTCGCGCGCCGCAAACCGCATCAGATTTCCGGCGGCCAGCGGCAGCGCGTGGCACTGGCCCGGTCGCTGGCCCGCGCCCCGAAGTTGCTGCTGCTGGACGAACCTTTGGGCGCGCTGGACAAAAAGCTGCGTCAGGATACCCAGTTCGAACTGATGGATATTCAGGAAAAGACCGGCACCACCTTCGTGATCGTGACCCACGATCAGGAAGAAGCGATGACCGTCGCCTCCCGCGTTGCGGTGATGGACGAAGGTCAGATCATCCAGGTGGAAACGCCTGCCAAGATTTATGAAGAACCCGTTTCGCTATATGTCGCGGATTTCATTGGGGATGTGAACATTATCGAAGGCACCGCGACAAAGTCCGGCGATGATGGTTACAATATCAATTGGTCCGAGGGCAAGGAACCGTTTCAGGCCAAGACCACCCGCGCGCTGAGCGAGGGGCAGAAAGCCTATATCGCCATCCGCCCGGAAAAGATCGCGGTATCGCAGGAAAAGCCCGAAGGCGCGCTGAACGCGATCAAGGGCAAGATCATCGACATCGCCTATCTGGGCAATATGTCGACCTACCATGTCGAAATTCCCGGCGGATTGATTATCAAGGCGCAGACCGCCAATACCCGCCGCCTGTCGCGGCGCGGCTTCACCTGGGAAGACGAGGTCTGGCTCAGTTGGACGCTGACCGCCGGGTCGGTACTGGAGCAATAGGATGAGACGAGCAATCGACTTCCCACTCAGTTTAATTTTCGCCGCTTCGATCGGCTATTGCATTGCTTACGTAGTCTTTGGAAACTGGCTTAATGCGATCACCGCAGCGCTCGTTGCCGTGATCTCTTGGCATTTCTGGTCAGATGAGGGAAAGTCGAGGACACTTAGAAAACTCGTCATTTTATTACCCTACTCTTGGCTACTGGCGCTGTTTTTGGTGCCATTCCTGATCGTGTTGAAAATTTCGCTCAGCGACATCGCGCTGGCGATCCCGCCCTACGTGCCGGTGATCGAGTGGTCCGAGGGCTGGACGGGGTTCAAGGATTTCCTGTCGAAGCTGGATCTGGAGAACTTTGTCTGGCTGACCCAGGACGACCTGTATTGGAAAGCCTATCTTTCCAGCCTTAAAATCGCCGCTGTTTCGACCGTGTTGACGCTTTTGGTTGGATATCCCATCGCTTACGGCATGGCGCAGGCGCCGGATGAATGGCGCCCGACGCTGATGATGCTGGTGATTCTGCCGTTCTGGACCAGTTTCCTGATCCGGGTCTATTCATGGATGGGGATTCTTGGAAATGAAGGTTTGCTGAACCAGTTCCTGCTGTGGACCGGGATAATATCGGAACCCCTGCACATCATGAACACGCCCACAGCGGTCTATATCGGTATCGTCTATACCTACCTGCCCTTCATGATCCTGCCGATTTATTCCGCTTTGGAAAAGCTGGATTCGAGCCTGCTGGAAGCGGCCGAAGATCTGGGATGTTCGCGGCTGTCGGCGTTCTGGCTGATCACCATTCCGCTGTCGAAACAAGGCATCATCGCGGGCAGCTTTCTGGTCTTCATCCCGGCACTTGGCGAATTCGTCATTCCTTCGCTTCTGGGCGGGTCGGGGACGCTGATGATCGGTAAGGTGTTGTGGGAAGAATTCTTCTCCAACCGGGACTGGCCAGTGGCCAGCGCGGTGGCAGTGGTGCTGCTGTTGATCCTGATCATCCCGATCATCCTGTTCCAGAGAAACGAACAAAAAGCACGGGAGGCGGATCAATGAGACGGTTTTCATGGTTCAATGCGACCTCACTGACCTTCGGTTTCGTCTTCCTGTACCTGCCGATGCTGCTTTTGGTGATCTACAGCTTCAATTCCTCCAAGCTGGTCACCGTATGGGCGGGGTTTTCGACCAAGTGGTATGGGGAACTGCTTCAGAACGAAGCCTTTCTCGACGCGGCTTGGGTAACCCTGCGTGTTGCAGTGATTTCTTCGACCATCGCAACGGTTCTGGGCACGATGGCCGCCTATACTCTGGTACGCAGCGGCCGGTTTCTGGGCCGGACACTGTTTTCCGGCATGATCTATGCCCCGCTTGTGATGCCCGACGTGATCACCGGCCTGTCGCTGCTGTTGTTGTTCATCGGCATCGGGCTGGATCGCGGCGTTCTCACCATCGTTCTGGCGCATACGACCTTTGCGATGTGCTATGTGTCGGTGGTGGTGTCGTCGCGTCTGGTCAGCTTCGATAAATCGCTGGAAGAGGCGGCTTTGGATTTGGGCTGCACGCCGATGCAAAGTTTCAGGCTGGTCACGCTGCCGATCATCGCTCCGGCGGTGATTTCCGGCTGGCTTCTGGCCTTCACCCTGTCGCTTGACGATCTGGTGATCGCGTCCTTTACCGCCGGCCCTTCCTCGACCACGTTGCCGATCAAGATCTTTTCGGCGGTGCGGCTCGGCGTCAGCCCGGAAATCAACGCGCTGTCGACCATCATGATCGGGATCGTCACCGTTGGTGTGATCTCTGCTTCGCTGATCACGAAACGGTCGGTGGTGCGGCAGCAGCGTGAAGAACAAGAAGCGATCCGAAGCTGATGAAACGGATCATGCCGCAATACAGCTATGGCCCCGGACCGCGCGCGCGCTGTTTCTGGGGTCCAAGCACTGTGCCCGACGATCAGATGCCATCGGCAAGCGGCACGATCCGCACCCAATTCGCGGTGATCGGCGCCGGGTATACCGGGCTGAACGCCGCGCTGCATCTGGCACAGGCGGGACAGACCGTTACCGTGTTCGACGCCGAAAGCCCCGGCTGGGGGGCGTCGGCGCGCAATGGCGGGTTCTGTTGTCTGGGCGGAACCAACCTTCCGTTCAAAACCATCGCCAAACGCCATGGGACACAAGGGTTGCAGGACTGGTGCGCCAGCGAAGTCGCCGCGATCGAACAGGTCCGGTCCTTTCTGACCCGGACCGGCACAGATGCCGACACCCATTCGAACGGCGAAACCATTCTGGCCCATTCACCCGGGGCCATGCGGGAACTACGTTCCGAACAGGCCGAATTAGAGACTGCTTATGGCGTCAAAACCGACCTGATCGAAGCCGAGGACCTGGCCAGACAGGGAATGCGCGGACGGTTCTTCGGGGCGCTGACATTGCCCACTGGATTCGGGCTCAACCCGCGCAAATATGCCGATGGACTGGCTGGTGCCTGCCTTGCGGCGGGGGTCACGATTCACGGGCAAAGCCCGGTTCTGTCGGTCAAGTCCGAGGGTGCCGGTTTCACGTTGCAAACGCCCGGGGCCACCATTCAGGCCGATAAGGTGATCTTTGCCACAAATGGGTATTCTTCCGAGGATGTGCCGGACTGGATGCGGGCACGCTACATGCCGCTGCAATCGAATGTTCTGGTCACAAGGCCGCTGAGCGCGGAAGAAATCCGCGCCGGATGGAGCAGCGATCAGATGGCCTATACCCATCAGACATTCCTGAATTATTTCCGGCTGATGCCGAATGGTCAGTTCCTGTTCGGGATGCGCGGCGGGCTGGGGTCATCGCCCAAGGTCGACGCGGCGCTGCACCGGCGCACCCGTGAACGGTTCGAAGCTGTCTTTCCCGACTGGGCACATGTGGAAACGCCGTATTGCTGGAATGGCATTCTGGCCTTCTCAGCCAAGCGCGCGCCCTATGTTGGGCCGATCCCGGAAATGCCGGGGGCCTTTGTCGGCTTTGCCTATCATGGCAATGGCGTCGCAATGGGATCCTATGCCGGGGCTCTGCTGGCCGATCTGGCACAAGGGAAAGACCCTGACAGGCCCTATCCAGCCCTGATGCGCGATGTCCCTATGCGGTTCCCGTTCGGCAAGTTCCGCCGGATGCTGATGGCACCGGGTTACGTTTATGCATCGGTGACCGGCAAGTAGCCGACAAAGGATCATAGTCCGCCGTGAGCGCAGAAACGGGGCATACCTATCCCTGCGGCGTCATTCCCGACCGCGCCTTGGCCCGTTTCAATCCAAGCGCATGTTCACGCCAAATGATCAGCACACCCGCCAGAATGACCAGCGACGCCCCGACCAACATCTGCGTTGTCGGCACTTCGTCAAAGATGAAATATCCAATCAGCAGTGCAAACAGCATCGAGGCGTAATCGAACGGGGCCACCACCGACGCGCCAGCAAAGCGATAGGCCGAGGTCAAAAAAATCTGACCCAGCCCGCCAACCAGCCCGGCGATGATCAGCAGACCCGCCTCGGGCAATTCAGGCACCACCCAACCGAAGGGCAATGTGAGCAGCGACAAGGTGGTCGAGGTCAGCGAAAAGAAAAATACGATGGCCGAGGTTTGTTCAGTCTGTACCAGATTACGAATGTGGATTTGCGCCAGCGCCGCGAACACAGCCCCAAGAAGAACAAAGGCCGCGCCCAGCGCTTGGGCAGTTCGCACCGTTTCGCCCGCAAACAGGGTCAGTCGCGGTTCGATCACGATTAACACCCCGATAAGGCCCAGCCCCACCGCCGTCATCCGGTACAGATGCACCTTTTCACCCAGAAACATCGCCGCGAACACCACCGTCAGCAGCGGCGCGGCATAGCCGATGGCGGTCACTTCGGGCAACGGCAGCAAGCCAAGACCGGCAAACATCATCCCCATCGCACAAGTCCCGACCAAGCCGCGCCAGAAATGCCCCATCGGTGACGCAACCTTCAGCCCGGTGCGCAGATCGCCGCGCAACCACAGCCAGCCGAAAATTACCGGCATGGCGAGAAGCGAACGGAAAAACACCGCCTCTCCGGGAGGCACATGGCCCGATGTCGCCTTGATCAGCGCCGCCATCGTGATGAACATCAGCACCGAACACAGCTTCAGCAGGATGCCATTGACGGGATTCATTTCGGGGTCTCCTTGCGGTTGCGGCGATGCTGAACGGGTTAAGGAAAAAGGTCCAGCCCTTGCGTTCGGGAAAATCCATGCGAAAAGTACAATGCCGGATTTCAGAACACACAAGGATCGGGGGTCCCATGTTCGACGCCAATTACCTTATCAGCCGTTTATCCCAAGCCGTGGAAATCGCACCGGGTAAGGTTTTCGCCACCCGCCCGGGCCTGCCCGATGTCACCTATGCCCAGCTTTTTTCGGGGGCGCAAAGCCTGGCTCAGAAGCTGATTACAGAAGGGCTACGTCCGGGCGACCGGGTCGCGGTTCAGGTAGAAAAGACACTGGAAGCGGTGGAACTCTATCTGGGCACGGTTCTGGCCGGTGGTATTTTTTTACCGCTGAACACGGCCTATACCGGCGCAGAGGTGGATTACTTCATTACCGATGCCACCCCGAGGATTCTGGTCTGTGATCCGGGTCGGGTTGATGAACTGTCGCCGCTGGCAAACGGAGCAACGGTTTTCACCCTGGACAAAGACGGCCAAGGCACGTTGATGACCGATCTGCCCGATCCCGACCCGGCGTTTCAGCCGGTCGCGCGGGGCGCCAACGATCTGGCGGCGATCCTTTATACCTCCGGCACTACGGGGCGGTCCAAGGGCGCGATGCTGAGCCACAAGAACCTTGCCTCCAACTCCGAAAGCCTGCGCGATCTGTGGCGGTTCACCGACCGGGACGTGCTGATCCATGCCTTGCCGATCTTCCATACCCACGGTTTGTTCGTGGCGACCAACGTGGCGCTGCTGGCCGGGGCTTCGGTGGTGTTCCTGCCGAAATTCGACGCCGAAGCGATCCTCGATGCGATGCCGACATCGACCGCGTTGATGGGGGTACCGACATTCTACACCCGGCTGCTGGACAATTCGCGTTTGACGCTGGAACAGTCCCGAAATATGCGGCTTTTCGTGTCGGGATCGGCGCCGCTGCTGGTCGATACGCACGAGAAGTGGGAAGCGCGCACCGGGCACCGCATCCTCGAACGCTATGGCATGACCGAAACCAATATGAGCACCTCGAACCCGTATGACGGCGAACGCCGCGCCGGCACTGTGGGGTTCCCGCTGCCCGGGGTCGAGTTGCGCATCATGGCGGAGGATCACGAAGTCGCAGACGGCGAAATCGGTGTGATCGAAGTGCGCGGCGACAATGTGTTTCAGGGCTATTGGCAAATGCCGGAAAAAACCGCCGAGGAACTGCGCCCGGATGGGTGGTTCATAACCGGCGATCTGGCGACCCGCGATGCCGACGGATATGTCAGCATCGTCGGTCGCGCCAAGGACCTGATCATTACCGGCGGGTTCAACGTTTACCCCAAGGAATTGGAAAGCCTGATCGACGACATTCCCGGAGTGTTGGAAAGTGCCGTGATCGGCCTGCCGCATCCCGATTTCGGCGAAGCTGTGGTGGCGGTCGTGGTCAGGCAAGACCCGGCGCTGACGCTGGAACAGATCGAGACGGTCATGGGGCGCGATCTGGCCAAGTTCAAACAACCCAAGCAGATCCTGTTCCTGCCCGAATTGCCCCGTAACACGATGGGGAAAGTCCAGAAAAAGGCCCTGCGGGAAACCTATAACGACCTGTTCGGCCAAGATTTGCCAACCTGACCCGGCGGCATCGGCGGGGCTTAGCCGAAACTGAACCGCAGGGTTCAAATCTGTCCGACAGGACCCCAGATATTCCTTCGTTCAACGGTGTATGCGGTCGCTTAGAGCCATACCGAAACAAGAACGAAAGGAACTTGGATATGACTGTCAAAAGGTTAAGCCTGGCCACAATGGGCGCGGCCCTGATCGCCGCCCCGGCTCTTGCCGGATCACCGGTCGCCCCCCCTGCTGAACCTGTCATCACCACCCCTGCCCCCGTTGTTTCGACGGGCGGCGACTGGACCGGCGCTTATGGCGGTCTGAGTCTGGGCTATGGCGATGTCAGCACGACCGGCACCTCAACTCTTAGTGGCGACGACGTGATTGGCGGATTGAGCCTCGGTTATGATTACGATTTTGGCCAGTTCGTGCTGGGTGCGGGATTGGACTACGATGTGTCCAATATCGATCTCAACGGCACAGACACTCTGGATAGCATCGGGCGGTTGAAACTGCGCGCCGGTTACGATCTGGGCCGGGGCCTGATCTATGCCACCGGCGGTGTGGCACAGGCGTCTTTGGCAAGTATGGGCGATGATACCGGCTATTTTGCCGGGATCGGTTACGAGCACATGCTGACCGACAATATCTCGGTTGGCGGCGAGGTGCTGTATCACGCTTTCGACAATTTCAACGGATCGGGCACCGATGTTGAGGCGACCACCGCCTCGGCCAAGGTCAATTTCCGATTTTGATCTGGCAACGGGCGCTTTGACACGCGCCCGTTTCTGCCTTGTCAGGCTCTATTTCCGGCTCGGCAGCACCCAATCGGGGCGCGGGAAATGGCAGGTATAGCCATTGGGAAGCCGTTCCAGATAATCCTGATGCTCCGGTTCCGCCTGCCAGAAATCGCCAACTGGTTCGACCTCGGTCACCACCTTACCGGGCCAAATTCCGCTCGCCTCGACATCGGCGATGGTTTCCAGCGCACAGTCTTTTTGTGCCTCATCGACATAATAGATCGCGGACCGGTAGCTTAGTCCCAGATCATTGCCCTGTCGGTTCAGCGTGGTCGGATCGTGAATCTGAAAGAAAAACTCCAACAGCTTGCGATAGCTGATTTTTTCCGGATCAAAGGTGATTTCGATCCCCTCGGCATGGCTGCCGTGGTTGCGATAGGTCGCGTTGGGTACATCCCCGCCGGTATAGCCCACCCGCGTCGACACCACCCCGGGCAGTTTGCGGATCAGATCCTGCATACCCCAGAAACAGCCCCCCGCCAGAACAGCACGCTCTTCCATCATATGTCCTCCACCTGGTTCAGATAGTCGCCATAGCCTTCGGCCTCCATGTCATCACGATGGATGAAGCGCAGCGAGGCCGAGTTGATGCAATACCGCAACCCACCGCGATCCGGCGGCCCGTCGTTGAACACATGGCCCAGATGACTGTCGCCATGGGTCGATCGTACCTCGGTCCGGACCATGCCCAGACTGGCATCGCGCAGCTCGGCGATATGGGCCGGTTCTATTGGCTTGGTGAAGCTGGGCCAGCCACAGCCGGATTCGTACTTGTCCGATGAGGCAAAAAGCGGTTCTCCGGACACCACATCGACATAGATGCCCGGCGCCTTGTTGTTCAGCAACTTGCCCGATCCTGGCCGTTCGGTTCCGTTTTCCTGAGTGACCCAGAACTGTTCCGGCGTCAGATTGGCCACCACATCGGGGTGTTTTTCAAATTTTGGCATTGCGGCCCTCCGGTCCTGTTACATCCTGACAAGATGGCGCAGTTTGACCAAAAGCAAAGCCCTGTTTCAATCCTCTGTCGCATTCGTGTTCAGCCGCAGTACCGCCCAGCGCGCCGCATCCGCCACGGTGGCATCGTCATCTTCGGTCAAACGGTGCGCCACCGGCAACAGGTCGTGCTGCCCCGAATTGCCGATGGCATAAAGCACGTTACGAACAAAGCGGTTGCGCCCGATCCGCTTGATCGGACTGCCGGAAAAAAACGCCCGGAACCCGGCATCGTCCAGCACGGCCAGCTCCGCCAGTCCCGGCGCCTTCAGCTCTTCGCGCGCATGGTAGCGCAGCTCGCGCGCTTCAACCGCGAATTTATTCCACGGGCAGACAGCAAGACAATCGTCACAGCCATAGATGCGGTTGCCCATCAGCGGCCGCAGGTCTTCGGCCACCGGTCCGTGATGTTCGATGGTCAAATAGGAAATACAGCGCCGCGCGTCGATCTGGTAGGGTGCCGGGAAGGCCGCAGTCGGACAAATGTCCTGACAGGCGGTACAGGACCCGCAATGGTCGATTTCGGCCGGATCAGGGTCGATTTCCAAGGTGGTAAACACCGAACCGATAAAAAACCAGCTGCCCAGGTCGCGGCTGACCAGATTGGTATGCTTGCCCTGCCATCCCAGCCCCGCCGCCTGACCCAACGGTTTTTCGGCCACCGGCGCAGTATCGACGAAGACCTTGACCTCGCCGCCCTCCTCCGCGATCAGCCAGCGCGCCAACCGCTTCAGCCGTTTCTTGACCAGATCGTGATAGTCCTTGTTCTGGGCATAGACCGATATCGCGCCGCGGTCGGGCCGCTGCAATATCTCCAGCGGATCGTTTTGCGGCGTATAGCTTTCCGCCAGAACGATCACCGAGCGCGCCTCGGGCCACAACGCCTGCGGGTTGCCGCGCCAGTCCGCCCGGGCCTCCATCCATGCCATCTGGCCATGCCGCCCCGCCGCCAGAAATTCGGCCAGCCGCTCAGGGACTTGCGGAATATCCCCAGGTCGGCAAACCCGGCAGGCATCGAATCCCTCGTTCAGGGCCTGCGACACCAGTTTTGCTTTCAACCCCTGTTTCATCTTGGTCAAAATACTCCGGGGGAGCCGCCCAAGGGGCGGCGGGGGCAGCGCCCCCAACACCGGTCCGGATCAGAAATCCAGATCGGCATAATGTGCAGGCTGCGGGAAACCGGGGATCTGATCGGCCAGAATCGACCGAAACGCCGGGCGCGATTTGATCTTGGCATACCAATCCTTGACCACTGCATGACGATTCCAGTCCACGTCGCGGATATAGTCCAGCGCGGACAAATGCGCGGCCGCGGCAAAATCGGCCAGGCTCATCGCGTCCCCGGCCAGCCAACGGCGCTGATCCAGCAGCCAGGCCATGTAATCGAGGTGATACTTAATCTTCTGCGCCCCGGCTTTCACGTTCTTCGAATCCGGATATCCCAGCCCCATCACCTTCTTGTTGACCCGTTCATAGAGCAGTTTCGAGGTCACTTCGTGATGAAACTTGTCATCGAACCACGCCACCAGACGGCGCACTTCATAGCGGTCATCCGGGGTGCGTGGCATCAGCGGCGGGTCGGGATAAACCTCTTCAAGATATTCGCAAATCGCCCCGCTTTCGGCCATTGTCTTGCCGTCCAGCCGTAGCACCGGCACCTTGGCCGCGGGATTGCGACGCAGGAAATCGGTGTCCTGTTCCCAATAGCGTTCCTCGACCAATTCGCATTCGATGCGCTTTTCGGCCAGGCACAACCGGACCTTGCGGCAGAACGGGGACAGCGGGAAATGATAAAGCTTGGCCATTGGCTATTTTGTTCTTTCAATCGGCGGGCGTGATCCTGAATGCCCTCTTGAGCGAGGATTTTCAATCCTCGAAACAGGCCGCGCGGCCATCCAAACGGATAGTCTCTGCGCCATCGCGGATACCGGCCGCGCGGCGTCGGACAAATTCCGCCGGTTGCGATGCCGACCGCGCTTTGGGCGACGGCAGGATGGCGGCCAGTCGCGCCGCCTGAACCGGGCTTAGCTGGGCGGAATCAACTCCGAAATAGTGCCGTGCCGCCGCTTCGACTCCGAATACGCCTTCGTCGAACTCCGCTACGTTCAGATAGACCTCGATGATGCGTCTTTTCGACCAGACCAGCTCGACCATCGGGGTCATCAGGGTTTCCAGCGCCTTGCGCACCCAGCTGCGGCCATGCCAGAGAAATGTATTCTTGACCACCTGTTGACTGATCGTGGAGGCGCCGCGCGTCGCGCCGTCTTCGATCGCGGCGCGGATCGCCGCCATGTCGAAGCCCCAGTGATTGCAGAAATTGGCGTCTTCCGCCGCCACCACCGAGCGCGCCATTACCGGCGCGACATTTTCCAGATCGACCCATTTCCGGTCTACGGTTCCCAGCCGCCGGGTTTCCTGCCCGATATAGATGGTGCCAGGAGGGTCAAGCACGGCATAGACACCGATCCAGATCATCACCAGCCCCCATCCGAACACGGCAAGGCGCAGCGCCCAGACCGCCAGCCAGCGCAACGGGCGAAAGGGGCGCTTTACACGCTTTGTCTTTTTTCTCGGTTTCCGTGTCTTGCCTGCCATAGTCCAGCTATAGGCGCGGACCGGAGGTGAGAAAACCCCCGCGTTGGAATTTGCGCAGACCGCCTTGGCCTAAATCAAAGCGACGCCGCGCGTCCCATGCTAGGCGGGGTGGCCGCAGCAAAGGACCGGTGTCATGGAAACCAACGAACTGCCCCATTACGACATGAGCGACAATCCGACCGGGTGTTGTCCCCGCTTCCATCCCGACGTCTGGGATGGAGTTGAGCTTCATTTCAAGGACAAACCCTTCGTGCGCGCCGAAACCAAGTCGGTGATGCATGTGCCGGTGAATATGGGAAAGGTGTTTTCCCGGGTTCAGAGCCATGTCGAAGCGGCCACCGGGTTCGATCCGGACAACACCATCGTACTGAGCCGCGATCTGTCGCCGTGGAAATCCGAACATCTTTTCGCCGCCGATCAGCCGGTTCCGGACGAAGAAATGGTGACGCTGTCGGGCGATTTCGTCACCAAGGTGTTCGAAGGCCCCTACAAGGACGCCAAGGACTGGTATGATGAGATGAAGCAGCTGGCCGCCGGGCGCGGCAAGGCCGATGGCGAGGTCTGGTTCTTCTACAGCACCTGCCCGAAATGCGCCAAGGTCTACGGCAAGAACTATGTGGTAGGTCTGGCCGAGGTCTGAAACAACGAACGGCGGCCAATGGGCCGCCGTTCGCGATGTCGGTGTATGCGGGGCTTATTCCGCCGGAACCGCCTTTTCCTCTAGGCTGAGCGGGTGCGGGATATGCACCAGCATTTCCTTCGGGCAGACCTGAACGAAGTTCTTCACTTCGGCATCCCAGTGCTGCAGGATCTCGGCGGCCTTGCGGCTGCCGGTTTCGCTCAGGTGCTGTTCGATCAGGCCTTTCAACTGGTCATGCCAGTAGGGCACTGTCACCGGGCAGGTCACCAGTGTTTCCATGTTCATCATGGTGTCGGCCTGACCTTCCGGATCGTAGAGATAGGCCATGCCGCCAGTCATACCGGCACCAAAATTGGCGCCGATCGAGCCGAGGATCACCGCCACACCGCCGGTCATGTATTCACACCCGTTCGAACCGCAGCCTTCGATCACCACCTGCGCGCCCGAATTCCGAACCCCGAAACGTTCCCCGGCGCGGCCTGCCGCGAACAGGAAGCCGTCGGTCGCACCGTACAAAACGGTATTACCGATGATCGTATTGTCCTCGGCGACCAGCGGACTTGCCATCGGTGGGCGCACCACCACGGTGCCGCCCGACAGGCCCTTGCCAACATAGTCGTTGGCATCGCCGGACACTTCCAGCTTCAGCCCCGGTGCCGCGAAGGCGCCCAGCGACTGACCGGCGGAACCCGTCAGCTTCACCGTCAGGTGATCCGGCTGCAGCGCGTTGCGCATCCCGAAATTCTTGACGATATGGCTGGAGGTACGGGTGCCCACCGAACGATCGGTGTTCTGCACCGCATAGCTGAGCTGCATTTTTTCGCCGTCTTCGAGGAACCGCTGCGCGTCGCGCACGATTTCCGCGTCCAGCGTGTCGGGCACGACATTGCGGGGCTTGTTACGGTCATAGGATATGTCCATGACCCCGTCGACCATCAACAGCAGTGGGTTGAGATCCAGATCGTCCAGATGCGCCGATCCACGGCTGACCTGGCCCAACAGGTCGGCACGACCGATCACTTCGTCCAGTGACCGTGCCCCGATGGAGGCGAGGATTTCCCGCACTTCCTGCGCGTAGAACGTGATCAGGTTCACCACTTTGTCGGCAGTGCCGGTGAATTTGCCGCGCAACGCTTCGTCCTGCGTGCAGACGCCCACCGGGCAGGTGTTCGATTGGCACTGACGCACCATGATACAGCCCATCGCGATCAAAGCGGCGGTGCCGATGCCGTATTCCTCGGCCCCCATCATCGCGGCCATGACGATGTCGCGCCCGGTGCGCAGACCGCCATCGGTCCGCAGAGTCACACGGGACCGCAGGTTGTTCATCGCCAGAACCTGATGCGCCTCGGTCAGGCCCATTTCCCAGGGCAGACCGGCGAATTTGATCGACGTCGCGGGCGACGCGCCGGTGCCGCCATTGGCACCGGAAATCAGGATCACGTCGGCTTTGGCCTTGGCCACGCCGGCGGCAATGGTGCCAACGCCCGATGCCGCGACCAGTTTCACCGTCACTTTGCAGCGCGGGTTGATCTGTTTCAGGTCATAGATCAGCTGCGCCAGATCCTCGATCGAATAGATATCGTGGTGCGGCGGCGGCGAAATCAGCGTCACGCCCTTGGTCGAATGGCGCAGCCGGGCGATCAGGTCGGTGACCTTCATGCCGGGCAACTGGCCGCCCTCGCCGGGCTTGGCCCCCTGAGCCACCTTGATTTCCAGTTCCTCGCACTGGTTGAGGTATTCGGCGGTGACGCCGAACCGGCCCGACGCGACCTGCTTGATCTTGGCCGACGGGTTGTCGCCGTTCGGTTCCGGCACAAAATGCGCCGGATCTTCGCCGCCCTCGCCGGAATCCGACTTGGCACCGATCCGGTTCATCGCCACGTTCAGCGTCTTGTGTGCCTCTGGGCTGAGCGCCCCCAGCGACATCCCCGGGGTGACAAAACGTTTACGGATCGAGGTGATCGATTCCACCTCTTCGATCGGCACAGCCTTGCCCAATGATTTGAAATCCATCAAATCGCGCAAATGAATCGGCGGATTGCTTTGCATCTTGGCCGAATACTGCTTCCACAGCTCGAAAGAGGCACGGTTGCAGGCCTGTTGCAGCAGATGCATGGTCTGCGCTTCCCAGGCGTGGGTTTCGCCCGATTTGCGGGCCTTGTAGAAACCGCCGATCGGCAGCACGTCGCGGCCTCCACCCCAACCCATGGCGTGGACCTCTTCCACCTTGCGCTGAATGCCGCTGACGCCGATCCCGGAAATCCGGCTGAGCATACCGGGGAAGAATTCCGCGACCATGGCGCGGGACAGACCGACAGCTTCAAAATTCAGACCACCGCGATAGGACGAGATCACCGAGATCCCCATCTTGGCCATAATCTTCAACAGACCCTGGTCGATCGCATCGCGATAGTGCCTCGTCGCTTCTGTCAGGCTACAATCCAGCAGGCCTTTTTCGATCCGGTCGGACAGGCTGTCTTCGGCCAGATAGGCGTTGACGACGGTGGCACCACAGCCGATCAGAACGGCGAAATAATGCGGGTCGATACATTCGGCGGACCGCACATTCAGCGAACAGAAGGTGCGCAGACCTTTGCGGGTCAGATGCGAATGCACCGCGCTGGTGGCGAGGATCATCGGCATCGCGACCTTGTCTTCGCTTTGATGCTGATCGGTCAGCGCGATATGCCCTGCACCGGAACGCACGGCGTCTTCTGCTTCGTTACGGATTCGTTCAAGATGGGCACGCAAGCCGCTGCTGTCGCCACCCGCGGGGAAGGTACAGTCGATTTCCACCAGATCGGCGTTGAACTGACGCACCAGTTCAAGCCACTGAGCGTTGCCGACAAAGGGGCTTTCCAGCACCAGAATTTCGGTCTGGGCCGAGCTTTCGTCGAGCACGTTCTTCAGGTTGCCGAACCGCGTTTTCAACGACATCACCCGAAATTCGCGCAGGCTGTCGATCGGCGGGTTGGTGACCTGGCTGAAATTCTGCCGGAAGAAATGGCTCAGCGGGCGGTATTTCTTGGACAGAACCGCCGAGGGCGTATCATCGCCCATCGAAGCAATCGCTTCCTTGCCGTCCTCGGCCATCGGTGCAAGCACCTGTTCCAGTTCTTCGATACTGTAACCGGCGGCAATCTGGCGCTTGCGCAGTTCGGCGCCCGAATAGACAGGCTTTTCAGTCAGGCCAGACAGGGCTTCGTCCAGATCATTGATCTTGCCGACCCAATCCCCGAACGGCTGGGCCGCCGCCAGCTTGTTCTTGATTTCGGTGTCGTGGAACAGCTCGCCTTCTTGCATGTCGACGGCCAGCAACTGACCCGGTCCAAGAGCGCCTTTTTCCTTCACCTTCGATTCGTCAGTGGGAACCATGCCCGCTTCGGACCCGGCGATCAGCAGATTATCACCAGTCACGACATAGCGCATCGGGCGCAAGCCGTTTCGGTCGAGACCGGCACAAACCCAGCGTCCATCGGTCATCGCCAAAGCTGCGGGGCCGTCCCAGGGTTCCATCACGCTATTGCAATAGCTGTACATGTCGCGCCAGGCGTCGGGCAGTTCCTTGGCCTGTTTCGACCAGCTTTCCGGCACCAGCATGGTTTTCGCCATCGGCGCATTGCGTCCGGCACGCACCAGAACTTCGAACACGGCGTCCAGAGCGGCGGAATCCGATGAACCCGACGGAATGATCGGCTTGATGTCTTCGGCCAGTTCGCCAAAGGCGCTGGATGCCATACGGATTTCATGGCTCTTCATCCAGTTCACGTTGCCCTTCAGCGTGTTGATTTCGCCGTTATGGGCCAACATGCGGAACGGCTGCGCCAACCACCATTCGGGGAAGGTGTTGGTCGAATAGCGCTGATGATAGATTGCGAAGGCGCTCTCGAACCGTTCGTCCTTCAGGTCGGGATAGAATTCGGCCACCTGTTCGGCCAACATCATGCCCTTGTAGATGATCGACCGGCAGGACAGCGAACAGACATAAAGGCTGCTGATACCGGCGGCGGCCGCCGCTTTTTCGATCCGGCGGCGGATCACGTAGAGTTCGCGTTCGAACGCTTCCTCGTCGATGTCCTTGGCGTTGGAAATCAGGATCTGTTCGATCTCAGGGCGGGTCGCGTTGGCTTTTTCACCAAGACAGGAAATATCGACCGGAACGTGACGCCAGCCATAGATTTGATGCCCCATCCGCAGCACTTCGGATTCGACGATGGTCCGGCAGGTTTCCTGCGCGGCGAAGTTGACCCTTGGCAGGAACACCTGACCGACAGCCATCAGCTTATCCATGCGTGGCTTGTGTCCGGTCCTCTCGATCTGATCATAGAAAAACGGTACCGGAATTTGCACATGGATACCCGCGCCGTCACCAGTTTTGCCATCCGCGTCAACGGCGCCTCGGTGCCAGATCGCTTTCAATGCGGTGATACCGGCATCGACGACGTTGCGGCTGGGCTTGCCGTCCAGCGACACAACCAGACCGACACCGCAGGACGAATGTTCGTCCTCAATACTGTACATGCCGTTTTCGGCAATCCATTGGCGTTTTGCTTCTTCGGCAGCGGCCCAGTTTTCATCATACTTCGTCATATCCAACCCTTCCTTGTCTGGTGGGTCAGGACCCTTTCGGAGGGCCCTAGAAAATTCGGTGGGGCGGGCGGGGGACCGCCCGGAATGGTTTATTCGGCGGCGACGGCCTTGGCATCGCCCAGGTAGTCGAGGATCGCGTCGGCGCTATCGCGCCCGTCCTTGATCGCCCAGACCACCAGAGAGGCACCGCGCACGATGTCGCCGACCGCGAAAACACCGTCGAGCGATGTCTGCCCGGTCTGGAAATCCGCCCTGACGGTGCCCCAGCGGGTCACATCCAGCCCATCGGTGTTCCAGAGCTTGGGCAGGTCTTCGGGTTCGAACCCAAGCGCCTTGATCACCAGATCGGCCTCTTCGACATAATCCGCGCCCTCGATCACTTCGGGGGACTGACGGCCCGACGCGTCCGGCGCGCCAAGACGCATTTTCTGCACCATCACGCCGCTGACCGGATCGCCGGCAAATCCCTTGGGCGCGGCAAGCCAGACGAATTCGACGCCTTCTTCTTCGGCATTTTGCACTTCGCGCTGTGATCCGGGCATGTTGGCGCGGTCACGGCGATAGAGACATTTGACCGACGTTGCGCCCTGCCGGATCGCGGTGCGCACACAGTCCATCGCGGTGTCACCGCCACCGATAACCACGACCTTCTTGCCTGCGGCATTGAGCGAGCCGTCTTCGTATTCCGGCACATCGTCGCCAAAGTTGAGCTTGTTCGACACGGTCAGGTAATCAATGGCACGCACGATGCCGCCCGCAGTCGCCCCCGGACCGGTCAGATCGCGGGTCTTGTAAACGCCGGTTGCGATCAGAACCGCGTCATGCTTGCCGCGAATGGCGTCAAAACTTATGTCTTCACCAACATTGCAGTTCAGCACGAATTCGACACCGGATTGTTGCAGTTGGTCGATCCGGCGCATCACCACGTCTTTTTCCAGCTTGAATCCCGGGATACCATAGGTCAGCAACCCGCCGGCGCGGTCATGGCGGTCATAAATTGTGACCTGCACTCCGGCGCGGCGCAGCACGTCAGCCGCAGCGAGCCCACCGGGGCCTGCGCCAATGATTCCGACCGACTGATCACGTTCAGCAGCGGGCGTAATCGGTTTCACCCAGCCTTTTTCCCACGCGGTGTCGGTGATGTATTTTTCCACCGACCCGATGGTCACGGTGCCATGGCCCGATTGTTCGATCACACAATTGCCTTCGCACAGGCGATCCTGCGGGCAGATGCGTCCGCAGATTTCCGGGAAGGTATTGGTCGACTGGCTAAGCGCATATGCTTCTTCCAGACGCCCGGTCGCAGTCATCCGCAACCAATCGGGGATGTTGTTGTGCAGCGGACAATGCGACTGGCAATAGGGCACACCGCACTGGCTGCAGCGGCTGGCCTGTTCACGGGCCTTCTGTTCGGCGAATTCCGCATAGATTTCGTGGAAATCCTTGTTGCGCAGATCCGCGTCACGCTTTTCCGGCATGTCGCGTTCGATCGTCACAAATTTCAGCATCGGTTGCTTGGCCACAGCGCTGCCTTTCCTAAGAAACAGAATGAGTCCGAGGTTCTTTACGGCACCTGATCGACAAATAAAAGTCAGAACAGTTTACCTAAATGTAGAAAAGTTGCGCCCGGATTGGCGGAAAGCGACATTCTGGCGCAGGTATTAGGTCCGATCCGGTCCTTAAATAAATCTTTCCCCGCATTCTCAATGTTTTATACCACTAGCATCTGAACAGATACAGGCCGTCACATGACCATTTTACATTTGCTCATTATCGCGCTGATTCAGGGCGTTACTGAGTTTTTGCCCATTTCATCCTCGGGTCACCTGATTCTCATACCGAATCTGACCGGGTTGCAGGATCAAGGGCAGGTTATCGATGTCGCCGCGCATCTGGGAACGCTGGTGGCGGTGGTTTTGTTTTTCTGGACCGATGTCCGGATCGGTTTGGCAGGCATTCCCCGAATGCTGACCGGGCGGATTGACACTCCGGGGTCCAAGCTGGCCTTCCTGCTCGTATTGGCGACCATCCCGGTAGTCCTGTTCGGTCTGGCGCTGAATCTGACGGGACTGAGCGATCTGCTGCGCAACACAGCGGTGATCGGCTGGACCATGCTGGGCTTCGGGATCGTCCTGTACTGGGCCGACCAGACCGGCCGCACCGAAAAAGTCGACACAGACTGGTCGGTGAAGGATGCGGTGAAAATGGGTCTGTGGCAGGCCGTGGCACTGATCCCGGGCACCTCGCGATCCGGGATCACTATCACAGCGGGCCGGTTATTGGGCTATTCGCGCCACGATGCGGCCAAATTGTCGATGCTGATGTCGATCCCGACGATCTTCGCCAGTGGCACGCTGTTGACCGCCGAGGTCATCCAAACCGCAGATATGGCCGCCGCACGGGACGGGGCCATCGTGGCGGTGATGTCGTGCATTTCGGCACTCATAGCGTTGAGCCTGATGATGCGCCTGCTGCGCTCGACCAGTTTCACACCCTATGTGATCTACCGCATATTCCTGGGCGTGGTTTTGCTGGTGATCGCGTATCAATAAAAAAGGGCGGACCAAGGCCCACCCTTTCTAAATGCTATTGCGCTGCGGTCAGCTGATCTTGAGGTTCTTCGCCGAGTCCTTGATGGCGTCATACTGACCTGACGGGCGGAACCGCCACAGATAGTCCGGAAGCACGGCTTCCAATGCGACCGGCTTGATGCCCAGATCGGCCAGTCCTCTGGCACCGTCGGACACCACATTATCCTTGGCCAGCAGCGTCACCTGATCGCGGGTCAGCGGGGCGGTGAACAGACCAAGGCTCAGCTTGCTAGCCAGTTCGAACAGTGCCGCGTCGATCCGCGCCATCCAGAACGGCAGGTTCATCACCAGTTTACGGCGGTGGATCACGGTCAGCATGTGATCGATCAGTTCGCGCAGGGTGTTTACGTCAGCTCCGCCCAGTTCATATACGCCCGGTTCCGCCTTGCCCTGAACCGCCAGAACCGCCGCCTGAGCGACATCATCGACATAGACCGGCTGAAACTTGGTATTGCCACCGACGATCGGCAGGATCGGCCCCATCCGCGACATCGACGCGAAACGGTTAAAGAAACCATCTTCGGCCCCGAAAATCACCGACGGACGCAGGATAACAGCCTTCGGCATATGGGCCAGAACGTTTGCTTCGCCTTCGGCCTTGGTGCGGGCGTAAGCGCTGGCGCTCTCAGCATCGGCGCCGATGGCCGACAGATGCACCAGAGTTTCAATCCCCTGTTCGGCCGCGATACGGGCGATCCGCCCGGCGCCTTCGGTTTGAATGGCATCAAAGGTGTTTGCGCCCTTTTCCCCCATCAGCCCGACGCAGTTCACAACCGCATCCGCCCCGTTCATCACCGCCGCCACGCTGGCGTCATCGCGGATATTGCACAGAACCGGTTCGACCTGACCCGGCGTGCCATAGGGTTTGACATGCATGGCTTCGTTCGGGCGACGAACCGCCACGCGGATGCGCCAGCCGTCTTTCGCCAGACGCCGCGCAATGTAACGGCCTACAAAGCCTGACCCGCCATAAATGGTCACGAGTTTCGACATGGGGATGACTCCGGCTAATGAAAACGTTGCCTTTTCCTAGCCTTGAAAGGGCGTTTTCACAAGGAGATTTGCCCACACGGCAAAAAGTTGAAAAACGTCGTTGACACTGCCTGCGGGCGGGGATACATCGCGGTCCACGACACCTGCCCAGGTGGCGGAATTGGTAGACGCGCTAGCTTCAGGTGCTAGTATTGGCAACGATGTGGAGGTTCGAGTCCTCTCCTGGGCACCAAAAAATCCTAGAAATTTTTGTTCGGATTTTTGGGGATATGGCAATCGCTGGCTGTTCCGCCTGACACTTGCCAATTCAGCGCTGCGAAATGTCGTAATCTGCAAACATCGTTCGTTTCCACGCCGAAAATCCGAACCTAGGCAAAGCAGAAAAGAGCCCCCCTAATTCTCTTTCAGGTGGCTTGGCATTGGTGCTGTGTCGCCTGCACGAAGGCCCCCACTGTTGTCGCATCAATACTGTCAAAGCTATTCCACAGCGCGACGAGGTCTTCTGCCCCGCTGCCGATAAGGTTTTGAGCCTTGGTCAGCAGACGCGTTTCCAGCGCTTCAATCGGCATCCGATCCGCAAGGTCCTGTGAAACTGCGATTTTTTCGCCCGAGGTCAATTCGATTGAAACCTGAGTTTGCTGGTCCGACAATGACGGTTCTCCGGTAACGGTCACTTTTCCGGAGAACTCCCGAAGCTTGGTATCAGTGCAAAGAGTGTCTGTGTAGGTCCGGTCATTCCCGGTGGCATAGCCGTGGAAAACCATGCCCGCCAACCAGGAATAACTGAATTTGACCTCGAGCCCCGTCCGGGGCGTCTTGATGTCACAAACGGAAAGCCAACGCGGATTCACACCTACCCGCAACCTTGCGATTTCCTCGGGCTGTATTCGGTGCGTTTGAAGCGCGGACAACAACGCTTCGATCATCGCATGAGTGCCGTGGCAACAGGCATGAAATTTGTAGCTGTTCCGCGTGAACCGGAATTCTTGTGGCGGCGGTGTCTGCCATCCTGCGTCCATGTCTGGTGCATCTGAATGCGTCGCGACGAAACCCTGTAGCCCCATGAGCCCATCATCGGCCGATGACATACCCAACCCGGCGAGCAGCGCAGATTCCACCCCGTTCGAAGACGCCAGTCCGGCATTATACGGTTTGCCCATCGTTCCGAATTGGGATTTGAGACCCGAAGCACGGGTCGAGCATAGTCCCAAAGCGGCACGCATCTGGTCGCGGCTGAGCCCGTAAAGCCGCCCGGCGGCAAGTGTCGCCCCAAAGGCCCCCGCAGTCGCCGTCTGGTGAAAGCCGCGATTATAGTGAACCGTTCCCAAAATCCGCCCCAGACGGATTGCCGCTTCGGCTCCGATCAGGAAGCTTTCGGCAACGGCACGCGCGGTTGCACCCGTTTCTTCGCCAACGGCGAGCGCGGCCGGGAATATCCCGACAGAAAGATGCCCGACATGGTCGAAATGGGTATCGTCGAAATCAAGCGCATGGCTTATCGCGCCATTGACCAACGCGGCCATCCGCGCGGGTGCCTGACCACCGCCAAACAGCGAAGACGCCCCAGAGCCGAATTCGTGATCGGCAAAGGCGTGAAGCTTGATCGCCACCGGTTCGCCAATCCCTGCCCTGCCACAGGCCAGCCAATCAAAAAACGAAGCATAGGCGAGCCTGAGTACCGCATCAGGGATGTCGGAATCTGACAGTTCCGACAAATCAAGTATTTGGTCCATGACAGCCATACGTAGCCCCTGATCCCTAGTCATTTGGATAGAGTCAAAGCCTGTTCAACTGGAAAGCGCAAGGTCAAGTCGCGGCGTTGGGCGCAATGACTGCGCAAATTTCAAATCATGCCGATAGCCTCAAATACTGCGCCTCGGATGTCGTGAGATGGATCAAGCAGGGTGAGGCGCGATTTCCAGACACTGTATTGTGGCCTGATCCGCGCCAACAGCGTCGGATATCCAGCGCCCAAAAACAAACAGCGCCCCGCTCAATGAGCGGGGCGCTATCGTGGTCCCGAGCAACCGGTTTATCCGATCCGCATCTCAATCCGATGCTATTGCAGCGGAATAGTCAGTTTGAAACCGGCACCGTAGCTTTCAAAATCATTCTGACCGATACCGTCGTAATTCGCGGTCATGCTGAATTGCAGCCCTTCGCGGTTGGTATAGTTGAACCCGCCTTCCAGACGCCCCCGCAGGCCATCGCTTTCGGTGGTTGCATTGGCAGACAAGCTCGCCCCTGACGCATCGCTGAAGTTGTAGATTGCATCAAAGGTGAAGAACGGTTCCCACACATCACCACCGAGCATCTCAAACCGGCGCGAGAAGTTCGGACCGAGCCGCAACTGACCCAGAGAAACCTTCTGTCCCGGAATGGGAACGCCGAGAGAATCCACATAGGCCTGCTGATTTTCCCGGATATAGGAAAGGCTGACATTGGGTGACATCATCCAATTATTCTTCAGCTCGTATTGACCGGTCAGGCTGGCATTGGCGAGGAGCCGTTCTGTTTCAAAAGTATCCGTATAGGTGTTGAACGGGCTGATATCGTTGGTCGACTGACCCATGGCGAGACGACCGTCAAAGATCAGGTTCGGTGCCAGCCGCGCAGTGATATATGGCCCGGCCATCCAGCCCTGTCCTTCGACAGTGCTGCTGGTGACGGTCGACGCATCGCGCATCGAATCGAACTGGATCAGCGCACCGATCAGCAGGTCTTTGGACACCACGTAATCGGCCCCGAAATACCCCAGGGCGAAATGCCCTCCCGCCCCTTGGGTGCCCGAGAATTCGTTATAGAATCCTTCGAACCAGACATCCCAACGAGTGTTTTTCACATACATGGTTTCCAGATCGGGATTATGAGCCAACAGCGCCATTGCCTGCGCCGTGCGCATCCTGTGGGTCGACGTGGCTACATGGTAATTGCCCGATCCGATCGACATCAGATCAAATTCCAGTGGCGACATCGACATGATATCGCCGGTGGCGAAACTCAGTTGCTGACCACCGGTGCCACCGGAATTCAACCGCTGCAACCGGCGGGATCGGCTGGGCTGGTTCGACAGCAGCAGGTTATTCCGCCGCTGTAAGAAGTTGTGGATGGTATCCACAGTCTTCTGCAACGTTGCCACACTGCTGATCGTGCAGGTGACGGATTCGAAATCGCCTAGGACCAGATTGATCTCGCCGCCCGTGACATTGACGGTGCTGTCGTCATCGCTACAGCTGATCGATTCATTGCCGACGCCGGACGGCCGGCTTTGCTTTACGGTGTAGTTGCCCGACGGTATCTCGATCGGGCCAACGCTTCCGGTTCCGCTTGCCGTGGCAATTGTGAAGTTCAGCAATGCTTCGGGAGAGGTGAAGCCAAAACTGCCGTCTTCGGTCGTTTCCTGAACGAAGGTGACATAGGCATTGGTATTCACGACCACCGTTACTTCGACATCCGCCGGTGCCGGGCTTGTCCCTGCATCAGTAGAGAGCGGGCTTAGTTTGCTCGCCAGCCCGCCGACAGCGACCGAGGTCACGTTCAGCCGGATTTCACAACTGCCTTCGGCGCCCACGGTCCCGGCGCTGAAGCTGAAGCTGGTGTCACCCGACACTGCGTTCAAAGTGCCGCCACAGGTCGAATCAGCCCCGGTTGGGTTTGCAATTTTCAGGTTATCCGGAAAGATGCCGTTAAAGGCGAGTCCACCGACTTCGATGAAATTCGCGCTGTTATCAATGGTCACGATCAGGGTCGAAGTACCGCCCTGGGCGATGGTTTCCGGGTTGAACCGCTGCGTCATGACAGGTGCACCCGCTGTCGTCACGCTTAGCCTGGCCGACGCGGTGCCGCTATTGCCAAGAGACGATGTCAGATCGCCGGATTCATTGTCGTAATCGTCCACGACGGATGCGGTAACATCGACGCTCAGTTCACATGTCGATCCTGCATCGACAGAACCGCCACTATACCCGAACACCGCCGCTTCAGCGACCGCAGCTATCGTCCCGCCCGAACAGGTGCTGGTCGCGTTCGGCGTCGCCGCCACGGTCATACCCGACGGGAAACTGTCAGTGAAATCCAGTTCAGTCGCCGCGACCAAAGCCGCGCTGTTGTCGATGGTAAATGTCAGCGTCGACACGTCGCCCTGCACGATGCTGTCCGGTGAAAACGCCTTGCTGAAATCGGGAGCGCCCGTTGCCGTCACGCTCAACGTCGCGGCGGCGGTGCCGCTATTACCCAAGGACGATGTCAGATCGCCGGATTCATTGTCGTAGTCACCAGCAATGGCAGCCGTTACATCGACGGTAATCTCACATGTCTCCCCGGCTGTCAGTGTGCCGCCGGTATAAGCGAAGCTTACTGCATCCGCCTCCGCTGTAAGAGTTCCATCGGTACAGGTGCTCGTAGCATTCGGTTCGGTTGCAATCACCATCCCCGACGGGAAGCTATCGGTGAAATCCAGATCCGTCGCCGCGACCAAAGCCGCGCTATTGTCGATGGTGAAAGTGAGGGTCGACACGTCGCCCTGAACGATGCTGTCGGGTGTAAACGCCTTGGCAAAGACAGGTACGTCCGCCGCAGTCACGCTCAGCGTGGCCGACGCAGTGCCGCTATTGCCCAGCGACGAGGTCAGATCACCGGTTTCATTTTCGTAGGCACCTGCAATGGCAACCGTCACACCGACTGTGATCTCACAGCTTGCCCCAGCCGCCAGCGTGCCATCGGTATAACCGAAGCTTGTCGCATTCGATTCCGCCGTCAGTGTACCACCCGAACAGGTGCTGGTCGCGTTCGGCGTCGCCGCCACGGTCATCCCCGACGGGAAGCTGTCGCTGAAATCAAGCGCCGTGGCCGCGACCAAAGCCGCGCTATTGTCGATGGTGAAGGTCAGGGTCGAAACGTCGCCCTGCACGATGCTGTCAGGCGCAAACACCTTGGCAAAGCCCGGAGCCCCCGCCGCGGTCACGCTCAGCGTGGCCGATGCGGTGCCGCTGTTGCCCAGCGACGAGGTCAGATCACCGCTTGTGTTGGCCGCATCGCCCACGGTTGCCGACGTCACATCGACACTGATTTCACAGCTTGCACCGGCTGCCAGCGTGCCGCCGCTGAAGCTGATCGTATCGGCGCTGGCCCCCGCCGTCAGCGTACCGCCCGAACAAGTGCTCGACCCATTCGGCGTCGCCGCAACGGTCATCCCAGACGGGAAGCTGTCGCTGAAATCAAGCGCCGTGGCTGCAACCAACGCACCGCTATTGTCGATGGTGAAGGTCAGGGTCGAAACGTCGCCCTGCACGATGCTGTCGGGTGCGAACACCTTGGCAAAGCCCGGAGCCCCCGCCGCGGTCACGCTGAGCGTGGCCGACGCGGTGCCGCTGTTGCCCAGCGACGAGGTCAGATCACCGCTTGTGTTGGCGGCATCGCCCACGGTTGCCGACGTCACATCGACACTGATTTCACAGCTTGCACCGGCTGCCAGCGTGCCGCCGCTGAAGCTGATCGTATCGGCGCTGGCCGCCGCCGTCAGCGTACCGCCCGAACAAGTGCTCGACCCATTCGGCGTCGCCGCAACGGTCATCCCCGACGGGAAGCTGTCGCTGAAATCAAGCGCCGTGGCCGCGACCAAAGCAGCGCTATTGTCGATGGTGAAGGTCAGGGTCGAAACGTCGCCCTGCACGATGCTGTCAGGCGCAAACGCCTTGGCAAAGCCCGGAGCCCC